>CAVBJS010000054.1:0-17911 GCA_963596015.1 Bacteroidaceae bacterium | reverse complement strand
GGTGTCTGAGCATCCCCGCATCAGGCGGGGATGCGAGTTCGGGCCGCGCCATCCGCAGGCGAGAGGCAGATCAAAAGCAAAACGGCGCAAAGTGCATGGTGCGAGACATCTGTCGCGCTCCGGTGCATGGCCGAGTGACACTAAATAATCATAGTAACCATTCGCAGGTACTGCTCAGACGCCCTACTGTTCAGCCACGCGCCTTTTTCGCCGGCTTCCCATCAAAAGAAGCTCCATCACCAACAATGCTGCGCCGGAAAGTACGCAGGCACCCTCGAAGCCGTAGGGTCTGTAAGTAAATCGGATCTCATGCTCGCCTGCCGGCACATAGACAGCCATCAAGCCGTAATCCGCCCGGACGACCTCTGCCTCCTGTCCATCTACCAACGCTGTCCATCCCTTGTCATAAGGAACCGAGAAAAATACCAGATTTTCTTTGTCCAATGCAGTAGCAGCCGAAAATCCATCCTTGTCAAAGGCAAAGATGCTGCAGGCCGAGGCTGCCCTTTCATTGCAGTAACTGTAAAAGGTATCCAGATCCATCGCTTCCTGTTGGTTATCCGTATCCTCTGTCATGAGATACCCATATTTTTGTGCATCCTCTTCGGACAGGATCAGATCCTTCACCAGCAGTCTGTCGGCAGCATCTGTCTTTTCCATCTCGTCATAATTTTCCTCGGTCATATAATGATCAAAGGTAAAGCCCATAGAGATAAAGTGATAGTTTTCGTAGACATCATAGCCGCCGGTATCTTCCACCGCCAGTCCGTAGCCGGGCATTCCCCCTTCATCGGAATAAGATGTATCCGGTGTCACCAAAGTATTCTCTATATAATACCGAACGGAAAGCAGCGCTCTGGCTCCAATCCGGGAAAAAGGCAGATTGGACTCTACGCTCCTTCGTATGCCGATGCCATTGTAAAAGCTGATGATGGAAGGATTCACCGTACTTTCAAAGCAGTGGATAGTGGGATATCCCCAGACCATTTCGTAATTTGTGGAGGTGCTGTCGGTTTCCACCCGGGAAAAGGTCTCGGTATCCGTCAGTGCCGGTTTATCCTGCAGCATCTGCTTTTGCCACTTCACTCCGCCGGTCCGGACGATGATGCTATTGCCGTTAAAAAGCACTGCCACGGTACAAAGCACCGCACAGATCCCCACCAGGAAAATACTCCTGCCGGTGGCTCTGCCCCGTTTTTTATCCGGCTTTTGAATAAAGATCAGATAAAGAAGCACCGGAACCGTGATGGCCGTAGAGAGGAACTGTACGAACAGCACTTTGGGGTGATCGGAAATGGTAAACCACTCCATAGTGCCGTCATCCTGCTGCACCGGCAGACAGGCGCAAAGGATCAGGATCCCCAGGGCGATGATAGTCACCAGGCTGCCCTGTTTCAGATTCCGCCCCTTATTTTCATTCTCTTCCATAGCCTGGGCGGAAACGGCTGCCATCAACAGGATGGGCAGATAATACCATCTGGCATAGTAAGAGGCGTTCATGGCAGAAAAGATGGCATTTAAGCCGGGCACAAATGCCATTACCGCCAGCACGATCAAAAGTCGTTTCTTCCAGTCCTTTTTGTGGGTGCCAAAATAGGCGATCACTCCTGTCAGTGCCAGGCAGGGCATGTAAGCCGCCAAAGAGGAAACCCTGATATTGTCATTGGTAAAAAGAGTCCCCCTGGCGATCAGATCCGGGGTCATGAACAGTGCCTTCAGGATAGCGAAATAGGTTTTGGAGTCCGGATAGCAGACCAGATCATAGCCGCTGGTCAGCTCTCCCAAACGACTGTTGCCAAATACTCCCGTCAAAGACTGCACCAGAAAGAAGGCGGCCAGGCAAAGTCCCAGGGCGCCGTAAAACAGCAGACGAAGGATCTGTCTGAAAGTCTGCTTTACCGGCTGCTGCGCGGCAAAGCGCAGGATAAAGTAAAGGACCAGAAAGATGACTTCTCCCACAAAGAAATAGTAATTCAATATGGACATGAAAGCGGTCATGCATGCAAAAAGAACCCCTGCACGCACGGCGGCGGCTTTTGCGGACTTTGCCATCCCACTTACCTTTTCTGCCCGCTGCATTGCCTGCACAAATCTGTCAAATACCAGCAGATACAAGGGGAAAAAGGCTGTTACCTCATGGAAGTGCTGGAAAACGATATTGCACATCTGGAAACCGGAAAAGCTGTAGAGCACTGCTCCCAGCACGGCGGCATTTTTCGTCTTTGTCTGGGTGCGGATCCAGGCATAGGAGGTAGTCATGGCTGTGCCGAACTTAAGAGCCATCAAAACCGGCATCATATAGGGAAGCCAGCCTTCCGGAAAAGGAATGGTCAGCCAGAAAAAGGGACTGCCCCACAGATAAAAGGCAAAGGCGCCACCCATATTGCTACCCAGATCCACTCCTGCATTCCAGAAAAGATTTCCCTGCCGCACCGCCCGGTGAGCCAGAATATAAAACGGCACCTGCTGCACATTGTAATCACCGTAGTAAAAGAAAATGCCACCGTGATAGATGATAAAAGGCAGCACCGCCAGCAAATACATTACCGTTCCCGCCAGGAACATTCTGACGTAGGTATTTCCGGACTTCTTTTTCCTCTTTTTGCTTTGGCTGATGATGGGCTCTGCTGTCTCTTTTTCTCCTTCATCCGTCAACCTGTATTCCGGAATATCCGATCCGCGATCATTCGTCGCTTCCGTATTATCTGATCTGTATTTTCCAGACTGTTCTATCATTTGATGTTCTGTCATTTGATGTTCTCTCATTTGTTGTTCTCTCATTTGATGTTTTCTCATTTGATTTTCCATCATTTGCTGTTCCATCTTATTCTCCGTTTCTGAGCAGCTTTTGCATTGTTTGCAAAGGAAAAGGGTACAATATTCCCAGCAGAATACTATACCCCAATAATTATGTATTTTCTGTTAAATGGCATCTGTGCGGATGCATTCCATGTATTTTAGCGACTGTATAACATACAACAGCCTGCAAAGTTACCACCTGAAAGACCTGACAGACTGCCTGCAAAGTTACCACCTAAAAGGCCTGACAGACCGCCTGCAAAGTTACCACCTGAAAGGCCTGACAGACCGCCTGCAAAGTTACCACCTGAAAGACCTGACAGACCGGTAATCAGTAACTGTGCCCTATCATTATCATTTTCTGCGAACATTTCTTTATGATCTTACATCTGTATCTTTATGATCTTACATCTGCATTACGCCTGCCCGCTTCCTGTTCTTTTATTCGGTCTTCTCACTCTGTGCAGGCTTCTCTTCTTCCGTATCTTCCTCATCGCTCATGCCCAGAACCTTCTCTCCGGCCTGCAGCATCCTGTCAAACGCCATGACATAGCCGTCATTGCCGTAGTTAAGACAACGGTTCACGCGGCTGATGGTGGCTGTGGATGCCCCGGTCTTATACGCGATCTCCAGATAAGTCCTGCCGGCCTTTAACATAGCCGCTACTTCCAGTCTCTGAGACAACGATAATAGTTCATTTACTGTGCACAAATCTTCAAAGAACTGGTAGCACTCTTCTTTATTCTGCAGCTTTAAGATCGCACCAAAGAGCTGATCTACTGCCTCTGTTTTTATTTTTTTGTTCATCCGTTTATTATGCCTCCCTTGCCTTCTGCATACGGCAGCGGTGCCTTTTGCAACAGGCTTGTATATTTTAACATTTTAGTGTATTAAAGTAAAGGATGTTGTATAAAATGTACTGCATGGCCGGGCGACACATAATCGTCATAGTAACCTGGCTATCGTTACGTTACAATTTGTGGGAATCCGGATCGATAGCAGAATGCAAAACGTAATGCACCGGAGCGCGGCAGAATGGCTCGCATCCTTTGCGCTGCGCGCCAGTTTTGCATGATCTGCATCGAAGCCACAGGATGGTATCGGGCACGCTTTCAGAGCGGGCCGGGCCATCCGCAGGCGAGAGGCGGATCATAAGCAAAACGGCGCAAAGTGCATGGTGCGAGACATCTGCTGCGCTCCGGTGCATGGCCGGGCGACAATAAATTATCATAACAACCTGTCGATCACAATTCAGACGCCGCCTGGCCGGGGTCTGAACTGTAACACGTAAGACGTAAATTTTGATGTATTTTCCTTGTATTTCTTTACTTTTCTTGGCTGATATGCTATTTTAAACTTGTTGCTGATAGCAACAGACCATTTATTTTTTTATTTTATTTTGGAGGTAGTTCAAATGAACAAAGGTACTGTTAAGTGGTTCAACAACCAGAAGGGTTACGGCTTCATCTCCGATGACGAAGGACATGATGTATTCGTACACTACTCCGGACTGAACATGGAAGGCTTCAAGTCTCTTGACGAGGGCGCTTCTGTTGAGTACGACGTAATCCAGGGTGAAAAAGGACCTCAGGCTGTAAACGTAACAAAGCTTTAATTTACAGCGTACTAATGGATCAAGACAATGTGCCTTTTCTAAAATATAAGCTGTAACTATTTTCTGCCCCATGGCAGACAGATCCGTTACATCGGCGCTCGTATCTATGAATAGTGCCATATGGAATGAGCTAATTAGTGAGCAAGAGCATCTGCAAAAGCAGATGCTCTTGTTTTGTATATCGGCTCAGCACGAGACATAAAAAGCCTTGAACTGACTGCTCGCAGTCAAGTTCAAGTCTTTTTATGTCTCGTGGCCAAGGTGCGAAGCACCTCTGGCCGCCTACATCGAGGTTTTCCGCAGGAAAACCTCAATGCAGGCACTGCGCCCCTCTACCACTTTGCGTTATTCATTATCCATCCGATCAAGCCTGCACCCGGCCGCAGGCCTTCTGCAGTTCCTCCAAAGACAGATCTCCGCCAAAAAGGTCCAGCGCACTTCCCACAGTCACATCCAGCCGGCCATCCGACAGCTGCCCAAGCAGCGTCAGATCCTCTAAACTGTGCACGCCTCCCGCATAGGTAACGATCCCGCCGCTGGTTTTCTGCCATGCTCCCAGGATCCTGGCTACGTCCTCCTGAATGCCCTTTTTCTTTCCCTCTGCATCTGCTGCATGGATCAGGAATTCATCGCAGTGGTCGGAAAGCGCATCCAGTGTCTCTCCGCACAGCAAAAGTTCTGTAAATTTCTGCCAGCGGTCTGTCACCACCCCATAGCTTCCGTCTTCCCTTCGGTGACAGCTTAGATCCAGCACCAGGTGTTCTTTACCTACCGCCGCCTCCAGCTCCTTTAGTCTCTCCCAGTCCAGTTTTCCATCCCGAAATACATAGGAAGTGACGATGACATGGGAAGCACCGGCCTCCAGGAATTCTGCCGCATTCCGGGGCGTAATGCCGCCCCCGATCTGCATGCCGCCGGCATAAGCCCTTAATGCTGCCAGCGCCTGCTCTTTGTCTTTTTGGTATGCTTCCGGTTCCAGAGACGAAGAGTTAAGAAGAATGATATGGCCGCCGGGAAGATTCCTTTGATTATAAAGAGAAGCATAATAGGAAGCAGCTTTTTGAGAGACAAAGTTTTCCTGAAGGCTGTCTTCGTTTTGGCTTTGTTTCCTGTTCTGCTCTTCTTGTGCTGCTTTGCTCTTCCAAAGGCTGTCATCCTCTTTTGGATCGCCTGCAGATGTTTCTTTCTTCTGTATGCTGTCCGCTTCTTTTTCAGCTTCTTTTTCAATAGCCGAAGCGGCGCTGCCATCTTCTTTTTTCTCCTGCCGATCATGGAGAGATCCTCCTACTATCTGTTTTACTTTTCCGTCGTGAATATCAATACAAGGCCTTATTTTCATGATTACAATTGTCTTCCTATGCCGTTACATTCTCTCGATCAGCACGCCGTCCCGGTAAGCCCGCAGTAACCCTTCCAGCTGCCGGATCCGCACCTTCATTTCGTTACCGTCATCCGTATCGGCCACCAGCCGTCTGTGATCGTAGGTCTCAATAAAGCGGGAATCGGAGAGAATATCCGTTTCTCTGCGGATAGCGGATTCTGTGGACTCAAAGAGTTCATGAGCCACCAGACGCATGCCGTGAGAATTAGCCACCAGCGTATAGCCGGCTATACCGGTCTTTTCGTGATAGGCCTTGGAAAAACCGCCGTCGATGATCAGCAGCTTGCCGCCGCACTTGATGGGGGATTCTCCCTTCTTCTGCTCTACCGGCACATGTCCGTTGACAATATGGGCATGAGGCTTTCCGGCCAAGCCGAACTCTGCCAGGATCTTATCTACGATCTTCTCGTCATTGAGAAGCCTATAGTAGGCATTCTTGGTCTCCGTATGAGTCTTGCTGTCCTCAATGAAGTACCGCTCAAAGGTGGTCATGCGGCTCTTGCCGAATACCGGTGAGTTAGGGCCGCCCCAGATATACCACAAAAGATCCTGTCCCTTTTTGCGCACCGCGCTGTCCCAGGGTGCAAAATAACCCCGACGGGCATAGTACTCCAGCACATCATAAAGGGCCCTGCCGCTGTAAGGCACCCCGTCTACCTCCAACGCGGTAAAGTTGCCTTCCTCGTCCATAGGCACGCAGCCATGATAGAGAAGGTTGGAATTATATCTCTTATAAAGGCTGCCGTTGGTAAATAAAAAGCGCACATGCCGCTGCAGCTTATCGCTCTTCTGGAAAGCCTGCTGCAGCCGCTCCATCACCTGCTCCTCTTCCTCAGAGAGCGCATAGGGATCATCCGGATTTACCGTGGGGAAATCGCAATCCCGCAGGGGATAGTACTTATTTCCCAGCTTTACTCTCTTCTTTGCAAAATCGATCTGCTCTAACAGCAACCGGTCCTCCATATGGAATTCCGGATGTGCCTTGATGATCTGTCCCTCCAGCTTTAGCTGCAGGATGGTAGCTGCCTTGTGCATCCTCATATCCAAAGACAGATCTTTGGTGTCATAATTTTCATCATAAAGGATGCTGAAGGTGCTGTTGTTCACATCCTTATAGGTTTCCATGGCAAAATTGGCGAAGGGAAGCAGGTTTATGCCATATCCCTCCTCCAGGGTATCCAGGTGTCCGTATCTGGCGGAGATCCGAATGACATTGCAAATGCAGGCGCCGGAGCCTGCCGCTGCTCCCATCCAGGAAATGTCGTGGTTGCCCCACTGGATATCTACGGCATGATACTTGGCCACCGCATCCATGATCACGTGGGGACCGGGCCCTCTGTCATAAATATCGCCGATGATATGCAGATGATCGATCACCAGTCTCTGGATCAGTTCGCTGAGGGCGATGATAAACTGCTGGGCTCTGTCCAGACGGATAATGGTATGGATGATCTCGTTGTAATAAGCTTCCTTGTCAGATACTTCTTCTTTTTCCGTGATCAGCTCTTCGATCACATAGGCGAAGTCCTCCGGCAGGGATTTGCGCACCTTGGATCTGGTATATTTGCTGGCCACGCGTCTGGTGATGGCTACCAGACGATGGAGGGTGATCTTGTACCAGTCGTTCCAGTCCTCCTCCTGCTTCAGGATCAGCTCCATCTTCTCCCTGGGATAATAGATCAGGGTGGCCAGACTCTTTTTGTCCTTATCGCTCAGGGTATGGCCGAATTCCTCATCGATCTTGGTGCGGATGGTGCCGGATCCGTTTTTCAGCACATGGAGAAACTGCTCATCCTCCCCGTGTATATCTGTCAGGAAATGCTCTGTCCCCTTGGGAAGACTTAAGATCGCCTGCAGGTTGATCACTTCTGTGGAGGCCGCTGCGATCGTAGGATAGCTTCTGGCCAGACTTTTCATCAATTCCAGTTCAAGATTTTCCATTTTCACCTTTCTATGCCCTTCTGATGAAGCAGCATGAGGAGAATTTCCTAAACGAAAATCCTCCCATATGATCCCGACTGTTTATATACAGTTATCAATATAGAAATGCCTGTCTCCATTCTATCACAGACTTGTCTCAAAAGACAGAAAAATCCCTGCCACATAAAACAATTGTCTCTACAGATTGCAGCCAGCTTTTTTCCTTATGCTGCATCCGGGACAAGTGCCCTGTGACAGGGATCCTGGTATTTTTATATAATTCTTCCGTTTTTGTACTGTGGCCGGCCTAACAGTAACGGCAGGCTTTTCTCAAAAAGCGCTTCCGCTTAGCCGATCACATCGCTCATGCTGTATAATCCGGGGCCCTTTCCTGCCAGATAAATGGCAGCTTCCACAGCGCCCTTTCCGAATACAGCGCGGCTGTAAGCTCTGTGGGAGAAGGTGATGACCTCATCCTCTCCTGCAAAGATCACATCGTGATCGCCCACAATGGTGCCGCCCCGAACGGCGCTGATGCCGATCTCCTTCTCCGGCCTCTTCTCCCGGCGTTCGCTCCGGTCATAGACATATTCGTAATCGCCGCCGGCTGCCTCGTTGATCACATCTGCCAGAGCAAGTGCTGTTCCGCTGGGAGCATCCAGTTTCTGATTATGATGCTTTTCCACGATCTCCATATCAAAGCCTGCTGCGGAAAGCTTCTGGGAAGCTTCCTTCAACACCTTAAAGAGCAGATTGATACCCACCGACATATTGGCAGACTTAAGCAGCGCCACCTTCTCAGAGGTTGCTTTCAGCTTATCCAGCTGCTCCTGGGAAAGGCCTGTGGTGCAGACCACGCAGGGAATCTTCTTATCCTCACACCAGGCAAGCAGACCGTCTACAGCAGCAGCGGTGGAAAAATCGATCACTACATCCGCTTCCCGGTCACACGCTTCCAGAGTCTGGTAAATGGGATATTCCGGGCATTCGCCCCCTCTGGCGTCAATGCCAGCCACGATCTGGCAGCGCTCATCCCTGGATACAATGTCAGTGATCATCTGGCCCATTCTGCCGCAGCAGCCATGCATAATAATTCTAATCATATTTACCTCTCTATGCCGCAGTTTACTGCAGCAACACGAGGAGAATTTCGCGCAGGCGAATTCTCCGATGTGATCTGCACTATAGCGTTTACGTTATAGTGCCATTTGAAAGAAATGCCCTCAGGCATTTCTTTCAAATTCGCCTTTCTATGCCGCAGCTTGTCTGCGGCAGACCATTATTACAGCAGACCGTATGCCCGCATTGCATCCTCTAAAACCTTGGCATGAGCCGGTTCCATCTCTGTCAGAGGCATACGAAGAGGTCCCACGTTCTTTCCAAGCAGGTTCATAGCCTTCTTTACCGGAATGGGATTTACCTCGCTGAAGAGGTTATCGCACAGATCCAGCATGTCGCACTGCATCTTAGCAGCACCGGCCACATCTCCGGCAAAGAACTTTGCACACATCTCGTGCACTGCTGCAGGCGCGATGTTGGAGACCACGGAGATAACGCCCAGGCCGCCCATGGAAAGGATCGGCACTGTCTGGTCATCGTTGCCGGAATAAAGCTCTACATTGCCGTCGGTTACTGTCATCAGCTTAACGATCTGGCTGATATTGCCGCTGGCTTCCTTGATACCTACGATATTGTCCACATCCTTTACCAGACGTGCCACGGTCTCGGGCAGAATGTTGCAGCCGGTGCGGCTGGGTACATTATAGAGGATGACGGGAGTCTTTACAGCGTCTGCCACTGTCTTATAGTGCTGATACAGGCCGGCCTGGGTAGCCTTATTGTAGTAGGGAGTAACCACTAACAGTGCATCTGCGCCGTAAGCAGCTGCCTCCTCAGAAAGGTGAACAGCAGTGCTGGTGCAATTGGAACCGGTGCCTGCAATGACCGGTACTCTGTGATTGGTATGATCGATGACGAACTTAACAGCCTCCAGGTGCTCTTCTTCCGTCATGGTAGCTGCCTCACCGGTGGATCCGCATACCACGATGGCATCTGTGCCGCCGGCAATCTGCTCGTCTACGATCTGGGCAAATGCCTCATAATTGATAGCACTGCCGTCTTCTGTAAACGGTGTCACGATTGCTACTGCTGCTCCCTTAAATACTGACATAACGTACCTCCTCTTTTTTAACACAACAAATGAAGCTGACCACAGAAAAGGCCAGCTCCATATTCGATGCTCTTTCATCGATGCTCATGGATAGCGCCCCATCTGTACAGATGACAGTCATACAGCTCTTAACTGAATGCCCAAGAATCTGCCCGCGGCAACAGACCTTTCGGCGTCTTTTCCTTTCTGCTTTCTTCTTCTGCGTCCGCCGCATCGGAAAACCTACTGATAAAAAACGCAACCTCTATCTCTTATCTTTTTATAAAACACTAAATTCATACTATCACTGCACTGATACCTTGTCAATTGCGGGTTTCCACACCCGCCGCATGGCTGGTTACAGATTACAGTACAGACGAGGCAGATCATAAGCAAAACGGCGCAAAGTGCATGGTGCGAGACATCTGCCGCGCTCCGGTGCATGGCCGGGCGAAACTAAATTATCATAATCCCCTTCTACTTATGGTAGTATCCCACCAGTTTCTTCACCGCCGCAATAACACTGTCCGCATCCGCATCCGTCATCTTAGGATAAAGGGGAATAGACATAATGGAGCCATAGACAGCCTCTGCCTTGGGGCAAAGACCGTGTTCATACCCCTTTTCCCGATAGACGGGCATCCAATATACCGGAATATAATGCACCTGGCATTGCACATTTTCTGCACTCATAGCATCAAAGAACTCTCTTCTGCTGCAGGTGAGCTTGGAAAGGTCAAGGCGCAGGATATACAGGTGGCGGCTGGTATCCGCCCCCTCATACTCTTGCTGCAAAATGACAGCATCCAGATTCTTAAAAGCCTCATTATACTTTTGGCAGATGGCTTTTCTTCTGGCAATAAATTCATCGATCCTGCCAAGCTGAGAGCACAGCAGTGCCGCCTGCATGTCCGTCATGCGATAATTGTAGCCCAAGGCCTGCTGCTCATAATACCAGGGGCCGTCATCTCCCTGGGGAATCTCGTCAGATCGTACAAAGAGACTGTGATCATGCTCCATGGCATGGGAACGAAGAAGTTCCAGTCTCTTGGCCCATTTTTCATCATTGGTGGCTACCGCGCCGCCCTCACCGCCGGTCACGGTCTTAACAGGATGGAAACTAAAGCAGGTCAGATCAGCGATAGAGCCCACCGGCACCCCCTTATATCTGGTACCGATGCTGTGGGCTGCATCCTCGATCAAAACAAGGTGATGCTGATCGGCAATGCGGCGAAGAGCCTCCCAGTTACAGGGGGCACCCGTAAAGTCCACCGCCACGATCGCTTTGGTATTGGGTGTGATCTTTCGCTCCACGTCTGCCGGATCGATCTCATAGGTCTTTTCGTCGATATCCGCAAATACCGGCACAGCGCCGCAATACAGGGCACAGTTGGCGGATGCCATAAAGGTAAGAGGGGTGACGATGATCTCGTCGGTACTGCTTCCGCCGCAATAAGCGCCGATGCCCGCTGCTGCCACCGCTAGATGAAGAGCGCTGGTGCCATTGGTGCAAGCCACCACATGCTTCGCTCCGGTGATGTCACTGACCTTCTTCTCCAGTTCTGTGATCTTGGGTCCGCAGGTCAGATAATCCGATAAGAGTACCTGACTGACCGCCTGTACGTCTTCCTCGTTTACCCACTGTCTTCCGTAGAAAATCTTGCTTTCTCTGACAGGGGTTCCGCCTTCTATTGCAGGGATTTCTCTTTTATCTTCCATGGATCCATACTCCTTTTCTTAAGTTTACCTATCTCTGCTGTATAGCCTGAAGGAAATCATGCATGATCAATTTTCCGGTGTGATCACACCTTGAAGAAATCTCCATTATCAACGTCTTCTTTAATTATCAGGCATTTCTTTCGGACTGATCTTTATTTAAAAAAAGCAGCAAGAAAGGTGAGTCATTTCACTTTTTGACTAAAACAGCTACTGTCTCCACATGCAAGGCCCCTGCGTGTGGGAACATATCTACCGGCGTCGCCTTTTCCATCCGGTATCCTCTGGCAGTCAGGTATTGCAGATCCCGGCCCAAAGTCTCCGGATTACAGGAGATATAGACGATCCGGGGTGGCGCCATCTGACAGGCCGCCTGGAGAAATTCTTCCGAAGCGCCCGCTCTCGGAGGATCCAAAAAGAGCACATCCACGCTTTCCCCTTCCTGGGCCAACTGTGTCATATAAACGCCTGCATCCTCCGCCACTGCCCTTACATTGGAAAGGCCGTTGGCGGCGGCATTCTTTACCGCATCCTTTACAGCCTGGGGATTAACCTCTACTGCCAGCACCTCTTTGCACCTATCCGCCGCAATGATGCCGATAGTGCCGATGCCGCAATAAGCATCCATGATCCGCTCTTTTCCGGAAAGCCTTGCTCCGTCAATAGCTATATTATAAAGCTTTTCCGTCTGAATGGAATTGACCTGGTAAAAGGAACGGGAGGAGATCCGAAACCGCTTGCCGCAGAGCACATCCTCTATATAGCCCCGGCCGTACAGCACGATCTCCCGCTCTCCCAGGATCATACTGTCCCTTCTGTTATTTACATTCAGCAGAATGGTGGTGATCTCCGGATGCTCTTTTCTCAACGCCTTCACAAAGTTATTCTTGGAAGGGAAAATAGGGTTGGCTGTCACGATGGTCACCATAACTTCCCGGGTGGCATGAGCGGTGCGCACCTGCACATAGCGCAGCAGCCCCGCTCCGTTATCTTCATTGTAAACAGGAATGCGGAAGGATGGCAAAAGAGAAAAGATCGTCTGCACGATGGCATCTGCCTGTCTTGTCTCCAGCAGACATTCCTTTACCGGAATGACTTCGTGGGAATTCTCCCGATATACACCGCAAACCGGTCTGCGGCGTCTGTCATAGGAAAAGACGCTGGTCACCTTATTGCGGTAGTGATCCGGATTCTTCATGCGGATCAATGGCTCCACCGGTCCGAATTCTCCTACCATCTCTTCCACCACAGCCTGCTTTCTGGCCACCTGCTCCGGATAGGGCACATTGATCATCCGGCAGCCCCCGCACTGGCCAAAGACCGGACAGCGGGATTTCTTTTTCTTAGCTATCTGGTTTTTACCATCTGCCAGTTTCTCCTTTTTCTGGCCTGTTCCGGAGAATTCGCGGCTGTTGTCTTTTATTTTTGTTTCTTTTGCTGTAGCTGCTTTTCTTTTATTCTCTTTCGCTGTGATTACTTTTCCTTTATTCTCTTTCGCTGTGGTTACTTTTCCTCTATTCTCTTTCGCTGTGGTTACTTTTCCTCTATTCTCTTTCGCTGCGCTTACATTTACGCTTCTTCCTTTTACGCCGCTTCCTTTTGCGCTGCTTTCTTTCGCTGTGCTTGCTTTTTTCGTCTTTTTACTTGTATCCATCTGTGCATATACCCTTATGAAAATGGTGCAGCCCTTACGGACTACACCCTTCTCTGTACTTCAATCCATCCTGCAGCAGCCGAACCTATACAGCCCATGTAAAACACTCCATGGTTATCCGGCCGGCAGATGTCATGATATTAACTGCAAATCGAGTAGGAATTACCCTACTCGATCTCATCATCTAAATCCAGCTCTTCGTACTGCATTTTATCTTCATACTGCATTTTGTCTTCGTATTGCATTTCTTCTTCCCGCATCCTTTGCAGCTTGGCATTGGGGGACCAGTCCGGTTCCGGCTCCCGGCCGATGATCTCGATGCCCTCTAAATCCTGTGTGAGCCGGATAGCCTTGGCAATATCCCGATTGTTGATGCGTACAATATAGGGCCGTTTTCCCTTATCCCCGAAGAGTCGCTCCAAAAAGCTCTGTTCCTGCGCTTTAATAAAATAAGAGATGCGGTTTTTTAAAAAAATCTTCTCCAGCTCACTTCTGACATTCTCGGACTCCACCTTGCAAAAATCCGCTTCGTTATCAAAATACTGGTCTTCCCTTAGAATGGACGACATATCAAAACCACCTTTCATCCATAACGGTATCTTCCCGTGCATACGTAACGGCACGCACTGCCTCGCAGTGTAAACCTACTTCATTATATTTTTGTCCTCTGTGAATTGCAACTGATTTTTCCTGACCGCTTCCAGCACTTGCATTTCCGCTTCTGTGCCGCTTCCTTCCATCTCCTTTAAAAGGGTCGGGTCCTTTTTCTGCAAGCGGTGCAGATAGTCTTCCTGTGGCGTCTTGGGCCGCACCATGAAACGATTGGTAAAATCCCGGTGTTTGCGGTCTCCTCTGAGCGCAAAATAGCCAAGAAAGGAGAATACCAGGGCCCCGATGAAATTCACGAACAGATCTTCCATGGTATCGATCAAGCCGATATCCAGATAGCCGCCGATCCCAAGGCTTTCCCCGTTTACCACCGTATCCGTGATATGCCGGATGGCCACAGGCCGCTGGGCGCCGGTGGTATTCAGGAGAATACTGGAAATACTGTGCACCACCGTATCCTTCTGCATATCCAATCCAAAGAGCATGTCCATAGTGAATTCAAAGAATTCCCACAGCACACCGATGGTCATGGAAAAGCAAAACGCCACAATAGCCAGATACAGCGGAGACAGAGAAAACATGATCTTCTCATTTCTGTTAAGGATCAGCACCAGGGAGAATCCGATACCTGCCGCCAGAAAACCGTTTAAGGTATGCAGCAGCGTATCCCATAGTGGTATGATGGTATAAAAATTGTTGACCTCTCCCAGGATTTCCGCCGCGAAGATAAACATCATGATGATGATCTCCAACGTCTGGGGAAGTTCTACCCGCAGCTTGGTCTGGATATAGCTGGGCAGGCCAAAGAGAAGAAGGGTCAGGATACACAGGGCAAAGCCTTCGTAATTGGCCACCATGAACTGACGCACCATGCAGAAGATTACCAGAACACGAAGAATAGAAAAAACGATAAAACTCTTTCTGTGCTGGCGACGTTCCAGCATCATAGCCGTGCGAAACTCCATTTTTTCCTGTCTTTTCTGTTCTTTGCGCGCCTCTTTGGCAGCCGTTCTTTCCTTTTTCATTATGGCTTTTCTGTTTTCTTTTGTAATATTTTCTTTTGTATTATTTTCTTTCGTAGTATTTTCTTTTGTATTATTTTCTTTCGTAGTATTTTCCATTAATCCTTTGTATTCCATTCCGCAGACGTATTACTCAGCTTAAATTGCAAAACAGATCTAAAATCGACTAAAAAAAGCTTAACCCCGGTAGGTTTTTCGCACTATTCAAGGTTTAGTATATTTTGAATTAAGCATATTTCGAGTTTAGCATATTTTGAGTTTAACATTTTTCGAGTTTAGCATATTTTAAGTTTAACATATTATAAATGAGCGCGGCCTTATTTAAAAGCCGCGCCCGACATACATGCTCACTATCAAGTTTACGCGAAAAGTCCGATAAGAAGGATAGCCAGCAGGATAACCGGCAATACATAGCTGCAATAAGGACGGATCCATGCCGGAACCTTCAGGCCCTCTCCCGTATTCGCCTCTTCCAGATATTTGCTAAAGCCCCATCCATACCGCTTCGTAATACAAAACAGCAGGATGATCAGACTGCCGAAGGGCAAAAGGATATTGCTGACAATAAAATCCTCCAGATCCAACACCGCCGTACCTGCGCCCATAGGCTGCCAACCGCTTAAAAGATTATAACCCAGTACACAGGGCAGACTTCCCACAAAGACGATCAGGAAGTTTACGATACTGGCTTTCTTTCTGGAAAAATGAAACCGGTCCATGGTGCATGCCATGATATTTTCAAAAACGGCAATGACCGTGCTCAATGCTGCAAAGGTCATGAACAGGAAGAAAAGCGCGCCCCATATCCTGCCGCCGGGCATATTGCCGAATACATTGGGCAGGGTGATGAAGATAAGGCTGGGGCCTGCGTTTACATCCACGTTATAAGTGCTGCAGGCCGGAAAAATGATCAGTCCCGCCATGATAGCTACGAAGGTATCTAACGCCACGATCTGTACGCTCTGCCCCAGCAGTGTATGCTTCTTATCCAGGTAACTGCCGAAGATCAGCATAGCGCCGATGCCAAGGCTCAGTGTAAAGAAGCTCTGGTTCAGCGCCTGCACCATCACCTGCAAAATACCCTGTTCCTTCACCTTATCTGCATTGGGCAGCAGATAAAAAGCAAGGCCCTCGGAGGCATTGGAAAGGGTAAGACTGTGAACAGCCAGCACTACGATCAGCAGCAGCAGTGCTACCATCATCTTCTTGGTGATGTTCTCCACACCCTTTTGCAGACCAAGGCTGCAGATAAAAAAGCCAAGAGCTACGATCACCAGTACCAACAAGGTACACTCCACAGGATTGGCCAGCAGATCACTGAATACCGTCCCATAGTCAGCTGCGGCCTCACTGCCGGCATCGATAGAACCGGTCAGATACTTAAAGAAATAGCACAGCATCCAGCCGGATACACTGGTGTAATAAAACATCAGCATATAATTGCCCAGCATTGCCGCATAGCCGTGAAAATGCCATTTCTGTCCCGGCTTCTCCAATACGTTATAGGCATTGACCACGCTCTGTCTGCTGGCCCGGCCAATGGCAAATTCCATAGTCAGCACCGGCAGTCCTACCAGGCAAAGGAACAACAGATAGAACAGGACGAAGAACCCTCCGCCATAGCTGCCTACCACATAAGGAAATCTCCACACATTTCCTATGCCAATGGCGCATCCTGCACTCAGCAGGATGAAGCCGATCCTGCTTCCCAACGTTTCTCTTTCTTTCATGACATCCCCCAAAGTTTATGTTATCTGTTAGTGAACTACAACCAAGCTGAAGCTTGCTTCTTGCTTCTACCACTACTGCATTCCTAACAATTTACATTGTCGGCTTGACTTACACAGTGTCCACAAGCGTATAAGTTCGGGCAGTCCCTGCCCTACTGTATGTATTTTTCTAAGCCAATTGTTTTAGTCCTTCATGCAGGATATTTTTTGCTGCATTGATATCCCTGTCATGTATTACGTGACAGTTTGGACATTCCCATGTTCTGATTGACAAATCCTTAGTTTCTTTATTTTGATAACCACAGAAACTACAGGTCTGGCTACTTGCATAGAAAGTGTCGATTTTTATATAGCATCTTCCATACCAAGCGGCTTTATATTCCAATTGTCTAGTAAGTTCATACCATGATACATCTGCTATAGATTTTGCCAACTTATGATTTTTCATCATATTTTTCACCTGCAAATTTTCACTTACTATCACTTGGTTTTCGTTGATAAGTTTATGTGAGAGTTTATGCAGATAATCTCTTCTGATGTTGGTAATCTTTTCATGGCATAAGGCAACCTGTTTTTTCTGCTTTAGATAATTATTAGATTTTAATTGTCCTTTTTTAGAACCTGCCTTGCGTGATAATCTACGTTGTGCTTTTTGCAACTTTTTCTCATGTTTTGCAAGATTTTTAATATTTTCGTATTTATCACCGTCTGATGTAATAACTAAATCTTTAATCCCCAGGTCAATGCCAATATTACTGTCTGATTCAGGTAATATATCTATATAAGTTTCTACAAGAATAGAAACGTAATATTTGGCGCTTGATGTTTTGGAAACTGTAACATTTTTTATTGTTCCATTTATTTCTCTATGCTGTTTCAGACGGACATATCCTATCTTGGGAAGTTTGATATATTTTCCTACTATTGCAACCGTTCCCTTTTGATTATTGGTTGTATATGACTGTGTATTGTCATGCTTGCTTTTGAATTTTGGGAAACCCACTTTTATATCCCTAAAGAAATTTTTGTATGCCTGTTGCAGATTGAGTTGTGCATTTGCTAGAGCCAAGCTATCAACTTCCTTCAAAAATGGAAATTCTTTCTTGTATGGTGCAGGCGTATTATGAAGCATCTCTTTAGTATTTTTGTAATATTCGATTTTATCTGCAAGCATACGATTGTATATGAATCTGACACAACCGAAAGTTTTTGCAAAATATTCTCTTTGTTCTGCGTTAGGATATATCCTAAATTTATAAGCTCGTTTTTGTATCATTATCTATCCTTGATTTTCTATGTATCTTCGAAGCGTTTCT
>CAVBJS010000053.1:0-17987 GCA_963596015.1 Bacteroidaceae bacterium | reverse complement strand
ACTCTCATGGCATCACTATAGCACTTTATCGGAGCAATGCCAGTGATGTTAGAAAATCTTAATAAAAATATAATAACAGGCACTACTGTGTAAAAAAGAAGGCATCCGGAGTATCCTCCGAACGCCTTCTTCTTTTTTTAACAGGTTACTGAAAAGTAATTCCTGCCGTAAGATCGTGAAATGGAATTTCTGATAAGTATCGCCTCGCCCCTTCGGGATTCTGCTTATCCCCCAGCATCAGTCTTCTTCTATGATCTGTATCTCCAGATAATCAAAGTCGATGGCCTCCACAAATGCATCCTGGGTGAATCGGCATTTGGAGCGGCTCTGAAATTCCCTGATCGAGGATTTAAGCCAAATCGGCTGGGCCAGATCCAGTTCCATACAGGCTGCCTCCAGGGCATGAAATACCTTGTGGGTGCGGGTATCCTCTTCCGGCCGTTCGATCACGACATCCCGGATCATACAGCCTTTCTTCCATTCTTTTGCCCAAAGTCTAAACATGATTCACCTATATTTGATATACGCCGCAGCTTTTATCCCTCGTATCCGTTAGGATTGGTGCTCTGCCAATGCCAGGAATCCCGGCACATCTCCAGAATGCCACGCTCCGCCGTCCAGCCAAGTTCCTTCTTTGCCTTCTCTGCAGAGGAATAGCAGGTAGCAATATCACCGGGACGTCTGGGATCGATGACATAGGGGATCTCTTTGCCGGTGGCTTTTTCAAAGTTCTTTACGATATCCAACACGCTGTAGCCCACACCGGTGCCCAGATTATAAATGCTCAGACCGCTGCCCGGCTCCAGCTTCTTAAGAGCCTTCACATGACCCACTGCCAGATCCACTACGTGAATATAATCACGTACGCCGGTACCGTCCGGTGTATCATAGTCATTGCCATAGACATGAAGCTTCTCTAACTTACCTACTGCCACCTGGGTGATGTAAGGCATCAGATTGTTGGGAATGCCGTTGGGGTTCTCGCCGATGGTGCCGCTCTCATGGGCACCGATGGGATTAAAGTAACGAAGCAGCACCACATTCCATTCTTTGTCCGCGAACTGGATATCCGTCAGGATCTGCTCCAGCATAGATTTAGTCCAACCATAGGGGTTGGTGCAGGTGCCCTTAGGGCACTCCTCGGTAATGGGAACGAAGGCAGGATCACCATAGACTGTGGCAGAGGAAGAAAAGATAATATTCTTACAATTATTTTTCCGCATCACATCCACCAGCGTCAATGTGCCGGCAATGTTATTCTCATAGTACTCCCAGGGGAGTCTCACGGATTCGCCCACTGCCTTAAGACCTGCAAAATGGATCACCGCATCCGGCTTTTCCTCTGCAAAGACCTTTTCAAGGCCCTCTCGGTCACGGATATCCGTCTCATAAAAAGGAACCTTCTTGCCGGTAATAGCCTCCACACGGCCGATCACCTTGGCACTGGCATTGACCAGATTGTCCACTACTACCACATCATAGCCGGCATTCTGTAATTCTACCACGGTATGACTTCCGATAAATCCGGCACCGCCGGTCACTAATATTTTCATAATTTCCTCCCTATGCCGCAGCTGGTCTGCGGCACCGTGAGGAGAATTTCGCGAAGGCGAATTCTCCGATGCGCTCGGCATTGATGTCGTTTGCCACATCAATGCCGTCTGAAAGAAATGCTATCAGGCATTTCTTTCAGACTTATCCTCCCTATGCCGCAGCTGTCTGCGGCATAACCTAAACCTACAGCTCGATGCCGTTCTTCTGACACAGGGCCTGTGCAGACTCTACGGAATCCACGCCGGTCTTATTCTTGATGGGTGCAAATTCCTTTTCTCTGTCTACTTCTACCGGCAAGCAGCTGTCCAGCTCGTGGATCATATCCAGTACCAGCTGCTCAAACTTATAGCCATTGGGAGACTCCGGCTTTACCAGATTGCCCTCTGCATCGATATAAGGGATCTTCTTCTCTACGATATGCAGCGGCAGATTGTCATTCATGATCCGTTCCAGATCCTTTTCACGGAACAGATAGTTCATGATCACACCGAAATTATAAGCCGGATCGCCCTTTTCATTCTTGGCATCCATCAGCTCCGGTGTCATGTCATAGTACTCTACGATAGAAGGACGGCCGTCCTCTAAGCACATAGCGCCTACCTTCTCATCCTTGGCCACCTTGCGCACTACCTTGGCGCCGCAAGCACAGTTGCGGGCGATGGTGGCACCTACAAAGACGGGATCTGCGATGCGCTGCAGTACATTGTCCACCGCATAAGCATTGAGCCACTCCAGTCCCAGCTCATGCACCTTATCTAGCAGACCACACTTAGCCATGGACACAAACCAGCCGCCGTTGCCGTTAGGAGAAGTGGCGATACGGTTCTTTGCTTCCATATAAACCTTGCCCTCGTAGTCTGTGGCCGGTGCCATATCCTGGATAAAGTAGAAGATCAGATCCGGATCATAGCCGAAGTTATTCTGCTCTTTCATAAAGCGGATGGTGGCATCATTATTTTTCTCACTGGTCATGATGAACAGCGGTAC
Source organism: Bacteroidaceae bacterium (assembly GCA_963596015.1). Lineage (GTDB taxonomy): Bacteria > Bacillota > Clostridia > Lachnospirales > Lachnospiraceae > CAG-791. The sequence continues at coordinate 15,446 of CAVBJS010000053.1, read as the reverse complement.
GGTGCGTCCCGCTTCTTTGACCACTTCCATCAGATTTTCGATCTGACGCTGCATGATATAGACATGCTTGGTAAGGCCGATGTCGTACATGCACTTAGGATCGGAACTGCCAAGGCGTGTGCCCATGCCGCCGGCTAAAAGCACGGCGCCTACCTTGCCATCCCGGACAGCCTGCAGGCCGATCTCCTTAAACTCTGCCTTGTGCTCCTCTATTTCAGAAAGTTCCATGGCTCCCAGGGGCTCGATCTTGCCTCTTGCAGGAAGCTCTTCCCTGTCAGTGGCGAAATGCAGCATGGAAAAATCGGTACTGTCGATCTGTGCCAACAGCGCATCCTTTTCTTCCTGGGTCAGTGTATCATAATACTTCATAACATGCTGCTGTCCGTACTTTTCCAGTTTGGCACAAGCCTCTTCATACGTCATCATGAATCCCTCCTTGTAATCGTTTACGATATTGTGTGTAAAAATAATCGGTGCATATATGGCTTATAGTTGGCCATACAAGCGATCCTTCTGCATCCCTGCAGCGCTAATATACTATATTCACGCCAAAATAGAAATGGACGCTTGTTACATTATATGGCAAAATGTTGCATCTTTTTGTTTGTATGAACATCTTCCCATTCTACCGCTTGCATAAATGCTCTACTGCTTCACCGCTCTACTTCTTGCATAGATGCTCTACTGCTTCACCGCTCTACTTCTTGCATAGATGCTTTACTGCTTCACCGCTCTACTGCTTGCATAGATGCTTTACCGCTTCACCACTCTACTGCTCACTGTACTTCTTGATCTGAGAATCGATCAGCTCCTGGTCGTCAAAATAATTGATGCGCATAGCGGCCTTGACCTCCGCAAGGGTCTGGGCAGCCTTTGCCTCTGCCACTTCACTGCCCTTTTTCAGCACTTCATAGACGTAGCCGATATTCTTCTGATACTCCTGACGGCGCAGGCGAATAGGCTCTAAGGTCTCCTGCATCACGTTGTTAAGGAATTTCTTTACCTTAACGTCTCCGAGACCGCCTCTCTGATAATGGGCCTTCAGCTCATCCAGATTAGCATAATCAGGCAGATAATGGGCAAAATGATCGTCATTGCAGAAAGCATCCAGATAGGTAAATACGGTATTGCCTTCGATCTTACCCGGATCCTCTACGCGGATATGGTCCGGATCGGTATACATGCTCATGATCTTCTTTTTGATCACATCCGGTTCATCTGCCAGGTAAATGCAATTGCCCAGAGACTTGCTCATCTTGGCATGGCCGTCTGTGCCGGGCAGGCGCAGGCAGGCTTCATTTTCCGGCAGCAGGATCTGGGGCTCTACCAGGGCCTCTCCATAAACAGAATTAAATTTACGGACGATCTCTCTGGCCTGCTCGATCATCGGCTCCTGGTCCTCTCCTACGGGAACCGTGGTTGCCTTAAAGGCGGTGATATCCGCTGCCTGGCTGATAGGATAAGTGAAAAATCCCACCGGAATGCTGGCCTCAAAATTACGCTGGATGATCTCATTCTTAACGGTAGGATTGCGCTGCAGTCTGGCCACCGTCACCAGATCCATATAATAGAAGGTAAGCTCACACAGCTGGGGGATCTGGGACTGAATGAACAGTGTGGACTTGGCAGGATCCAGTCCCACCGCCAGATAATCCAGTGCCACCTCGATCACATTTTCCCTGACCTTTTCCGGATTCTCCGCATTGTCTGTCAGCGCCTGAGCGTCTGCGATCATAATATAGATCTCGTCAAACTCCCCGGAATTCTGCAACTCCACACGGCGGCGCAGAGAGCCTACATAGTGACCGATATGAAGGCGCCCTGTAGGACGGTCTCCTGTTAAAATAATTTTTGCATTGCTCATGATGTCGTTTTATCTCCTTGAAAAATTTTCTTACATACTTACTTCTTTATGCGTTGCCCTTCAGACGCCTGCCGGGCGGCAGGATGGCGGAGTTTATCCGGGTCCCTGCCCCATGGCTGGCGGAGTGTATCCGGGACCCTGTCCCATGGCTGGCGGCTGAACGAACCGTCTTATTATTTCCCTGCATCGGGATCCTTGGCACCGCCCTTGTACTCACCGTACAGCAGCTTTTTGCCTGTGGTGATCAAAAGCCACAGTGCCACCGCCAGAAAGATCACTGCTGCGATGACGATCATCCATTTCTCTCCGGAACCGGCCGTCCCAAATCCCTTCAGCAGATTATAGGCAAGGTAAAGCAGATAGGCGCCTGCTATTCCCCGGAAGACCATGGTACCCGGTCTTAAGAGGATAACGCCCTCCTCTTTTGCCGCTGCATCGCAGGCACCGGAAACGGTCTGCGTCTCCTCTGCCGCTACGATGTTTTCGTCTGCTTTCGTATTCTTTTCTGTATCCTGCATTTCATCCATAATGTACTGTTCCTTTTTGACCCATACTTCTTTTAATGTTACTATGAACAGGATAACACGCATTGCTGAATGTGGCAAAACTATTTGTGACTGATTTAAGACACCCCAGCCGTCTGTTACCGTTCAGACGCCAGCCATACGGCGGGGCCTGCCACTCGTACGTCGTCTGAATTGTAACAGGCGGCTACCACAGAAGGTTATTTCTGATACAGACGATCCCTTACCCTTACAGGAGAATTACCGATTATGTCTCTCTTATCACATACAGAAAAAAATACTGCTTCCCCCGCACCTGCTTTTTCCCACGCTGCGTCGGTGCAAGGCAATACGCCAAAAAAGCCATCAGACCGGAAATGCCCGGACTGCCAAAGCCCCGGTGATCCTTCCAAGATCACCTTTTCGGAGCTTTGCTATCTGCTTTTTTTCGCAATGATGCTCACCGGCAAGGGTCTGGGACTCTCCGAAGGCGCCCTTGTCTATGATCTGCTGCTGGCCGGCGGCATGTTTTTCTTTCTTCTTAAAATGGTATTTACCCGCTACGACCGGCTGGAGCTGTTGGCTGTCTTTCTGCTCCTGGCATTGACTGCCATAGTTTATCTAAGGACCGGCGAGCGAGGCATTGTGTTTTGCACCGCTATGGCACTGGGTTGCAAGGATGTCTCCCCAAAGCGCATTTTCCGGGTCGGTGCCGGGCTTCTGACGGTTTGCTTCTTTGCCATGATGGCACTGACCCAGACCGGTCTTCTGGAGGATCATTGGTATGTGCATGACAAGGGCTCCCTTGGATTTGTGGTGCGCTGGGCCTTTGGGTATACCCATCCCAATGTGCTTCACATTACCTGGCTGCTGCTCACTGCCTTCTGGCTCTATCTCCTGCCCCTTCGCACTAGGCGTCAGCGCTGGGCTGCCTGTGGACTTTTCATGCTGGGAAATCTCTATGTACTGCTTTACTCCCTGAGTTATACCGGCTTTCTGGTATGCACCTTTTATCTGGCATGCAACCTGTTTTTTCTCTCCCGCCCTACGCAGGAGGAGAAACAGCAGGCCGGTGTTGCTGCCAAAGCAGCGGACCGCATCGTCCATTTCCTTGCTCTGGTGCTGTTTCCCTTTTGCGTGCTCTTTTCCGTGGCCGGTCCCGTCCTTTTAAAGGGACGTCTGTATGAACTGGCCGACAAGCTGGTGCATCATCGTTTTGTCTTATCCAACTATTTCCTTACCACGGAGCCGGTCTGCCTGTTGGGCCATCGACTGCTGACTACACCGGATGCCAATCGCTCCATCGACTGCTCTTACACTTATCTCTTTGTACATTTGGGCGTCGTCTTTTTCCTGCTTTTGTGCATCGGTTACCAGTCTCTGATCGTCCATACGCTGCGCAGGGGCAGATACAGGGAGCTTTCCATCCTGCTGAGCTTTGCCCTGGCCGGTGTCACGGAACCCTTTTTGTTTAATACCTCTTTTAAAAACATTACCATGGTCTTCCTGGGCTTCTGGTTTTATCATTGCATGGAAAAATGGTCCCGGCGGATGCCCGCTTTCTGGCAGGAACGCACGATATTCTGTCGGTTAACGGACGCTGCGGATAAAAAGCTGACCGTTTTTCTTCCTGCCTGCTTACACGCAACGGAGGAAAAGAAAACATCCCGTACCGCAACTGCCGTGCCAGCTTCCTTTGCCCGCATGTTACCTGCCGTTTCCTGCCTGGCGGCCATTCTCGGCGCTGTATGCTATCTTTGCCTGTCCCCCATGCCCCGGGCTGTCCTCATCGCTCCCGGCTACTGTCCGGATGGCTTTGAGACAGAGCCACGCCTTTACACCCAGCAGGAACTGCAGGATCTCAGAGAAGAGGAACATGCAAGGCTCCTGTCTTCTCAGGAAGCAGATGAACCGCTGGCTCTGTATACCGGCCATACCGCAGAACTGGAATATATCCGCAGCGGCGTCAGCTGCGGCCTGTGGAGCGGTATGGCCGTTGCCGGGATCGGCAGTCTCTTTATACTTCGCAGAAAATCTACCGGACAGCGTCCCGAAATCTGATGTCTTGCATCGTTCAACTACTGTCCGGCACACGTCTCTGCCTTTTTGATATACAGTGAACGTTGTCTTATGAAGTGAAGAGGTTACAGACAAGCATATCAACAGACAAAGATAGCAACTGACACAGATATCAATAGACATAGATAGCAACAGACATAGATAGCAACAGACATAGATAGCTATAGACATAGATATCAACAGACCTACTAACCACATACAACCACATACAAACTGAAATAAAGGAACAAAACCATCATGCGTCTTATTCACACCGACTCGGGACTTGGCAATCAAATGCTGGACTTTGCAGAATATCTGGCCATCAGACAGGGAAATCCCCAGGGGGATCTCTATCTGGAGGACTTTCTCTATGATCTGCCCGACGACCGCCCCGGCATGTTCTCTAAATGGAACGGCTACGAGTTAGAAAAGATCTTCGGCATTCATATTCCCTGCTTTCGGGACCTTCTGTCACCTTCCGATTATCAGAAAGTGATCAACCATATAGAGGAAAGCCGCTTCTGGGAGCGGGGCTGGGACTATGCCACCCCTACCTGCCAGGGCCTTGCCTCCATCGGCTATCCCATCCGGGACTACTTTGCCTCCCAGGATGCCACCGATAAGATCGGCGTTAATTCCGACGGTTCCGCCCCCCGGCGTGCTCTGACCGCGTTCTTTCGGACCATGCCGGGCTATCACTTAAAGCGCACCCTGCGCCACGCTCTGACCGATCAGCTGGTGGCAAAGGAAAATGCCAAGATCGATCCCTTTCAGGCCTATCCGGAGGATGTGCTGATCGGACACTCTCTGGCTTTCTGCCGGAAGGGCTTTGGCATAGAACGCATTGACGGACAGATCCGGGAAGCCTTTCGTTTTCCGGAGATCACCGATGAAAAAAACAGCCGCGCTCTGGAGCAGATCCGCAGCTGCAATGCGGTAGCCATCCACGCCAGACGCAGCGATATGCTCTTTGTCAACGGCTATTGCTATCGCTACGGCTATTTTCGCCGGGCTGTCCGCTATATCCGGGAGCATTCCGCCGATCCGGTGTTCTACTTCTTCACGGATGAAAAGAGTGTGGGCTGGTGTCAGGAAAATGCCTCGGTCTTCGGCCTTGATTTTAAGAAAGACAAGGTACGCTTTGTGGACTGGAACAAAGGGACAGACAGCTTCCGGGATATGCAGCTGATGGCCGCCTGCCACCACAATATCTTTACGGAAAGCTCCTTTGGGTTCTGGGGTGCCTACCTGAATGAACATCCGGATAAGATCACCTGTGCACCGGATCCCACCATTCTGGCTACCAATGATTTTTAAGCACGATTCCTTAGAAAATGGATCGTTCGAAAAGGGGTGGTTAGGAAGATCCGCCCGAACTTAAACGAGGATCTGCTGTTTTCGTTATCTTTTCCCACAGCTGTCTGGACTGCAGGCACCGCAAACAGCTGTGATCCCCCGGTGCCTGCAGAACGGAGATTGCCATGAAAGCCATCCATTCTTCTGCTATGCGATTCACACTGCAGCATTTTGTCCTGCCTTTTCTCATCCTGCTTTTATCCATCTCCCTGTTGGGAAAAGCCGTGCCTACGATTCCCTTTATCTCTTCCTCGGTGACCAGCCTCGATGAGAGTAAACAGACGGTTACGGATTTTACGGCGGCAGCCCTGGGACTTTCTGTGGCTATCACCTTCCTGCCGGACGATATCGGCAGCTCTCTGGCGGATGCATTGACTGAACTGGATAAATATTTCGTACTGATCCTGGTGGCTATCTTTCTGGAAAAACTGCTGGTCACTTCCGGCATCGATCTGGTCTTTCGGTGGATCCTCCCCGCCGCCTGTATCCTTTGGATGGTCTCCGGCCTTTTGCTGCTGTGCAAGGGATCCGGGGTTACCCACCGTTTTCCTCATCTTAAGCGATTTTCTTCCTATTCTGCCGCTCTGCAAGGCTTTGCCAAAAAACTTCTGATCCTTTGCGTGGCCATGGTGCTCACCGTGCCCTGCGGCACGCATCTGGCCAATACGGTAGGCGCCCAGTATCAGGAATATGTACAACAGACAGTGGAAGAAACCGGAAGTGCCACCGCTTCCATTACCGACAATGTAACGGCCGGTGATGACGACGCCACCATCTTAGAGCGGATCACCGGTGCTGTCTCTTCCGTAATAGACGGGGTCAAGGATCTGGCTGACTATTGCAAGACTGCCTTGCAAAAGTTCATGAACAGCATCGCCATCCTGCTGATCACCACCTGCGTCATTCCGGTGCTCACCTTTCTCTTCCTGCTCTGGGTCATGAAGAATCTCTTCGCACCGCCCCAGGAGATGAAGCTGCCGGAAGAGCTGCGGGAGCTGATAGAAAGAAGCCGGCATTAACAGATCGCGTCACAAAGAAGCAGCTCAACAGAGCTCGCCGATGACCATCTCTGTTAAAAATGTCATGCAGCAAGCTGTATGACATTTGATCAAATCGGAGAATTCGCCCGAGCGAGATTCTCCTCACGGTGCCGCAGACAAGCTGCGGCAGGAAAGGTAATTATGAAAAAAAGCTTTTCTCACTATCCGATCCTTCTTCTCCTGATCAATGCACTGCTGCTGGTCGCTGCTGTCTTTTTCTTTGTCCATGGCGTTCAGAAAAGCGAAAATGCCTCGTCCTACGACGATGGCCTTACCCAGATCGATCCGAATACCATTCATCTCACAGACAGCCACGTGACTGTTTCCTTTTCGGACGTGATCCTGGCCAAGCAGAATGAGACCAGAAAACTTATCGTCAGCACCCAGGAGGCCACTGTTTCTGCCAGTCTGGAAAATAACCTTATCGAGGCACTGGATCTGGATATCCTGAAAAAAAACCAGACCATCACCTATACCGGCAAAGGCTATTTTGTGGTAGATCTGTCCACCATAAGCACACAGGATATCATCACCGATGACCACGCCGAGACCATTACCATCCTGATCGACCACGCCTACTTAGAAGACGTCGATGTCGATCCGAACCGGATGACCATCGGCGAGACCAAGGAGAGTCTGTTAAACAGAGGTGCCATTAAGATGACCGTCCGGGAACTCAATGATATCGAAAAGCAGATCCGCTCCCGATTGGAGACGGCCTTTAATACCGCTGAAAACGGCCAGCTGGCTGATGACAATGCCCTGAAAATGGTAAAGGAAGTCTATGAACCGGTAATAAAGGCCGTGGATGACCGGTATACCCTGCAGATTTCTTTCCGATAAATATCATATGCATGCAGACGCCGGCCGGGCGAAACAGGTTACGAAATGATGTCCGTCTAAGCGATAGGTTTTTGCAATATCACTTAGACATACATCCTCCACTGCCTGTTCGCCCGGCCGGCGTCTGCGTCTATATAGTAAAATTCTGCCCACTTTCCTGCATCAGTGGTTTTTGATCATACTCTCATACATCTCCATATGTTTATCCAGAAACCGGTCCAGGCCGTATGTTTCTCTGGCATAGGCCGCCAACACATCCGCCGGAAATTCCCGGAGATGCTCCATGGCATAGGCAATCTGACCAGCCAGGTCAACACTGTCTCCCGGAGTGAAAAGCCTGCCCAGCTGCGGGTGCCCTTCCAGGATCTCCCGGGGGCCATCCAGCCGACTCGCCACGCAGGGGATCCCCATGGCCATGGCCTCAATGATGGCGATACCGAATCCCTCATACCGGGAAGGCAGCACAAACAGATCCATATCCTGCAGCAATGCCGGCACATCCTCTACATTGCCGCAAAAAGTCACCAGAGAGGAAAGGTCGTGGTTCTCTACAAAGGCATGCAGCCCCTGACAGGCTTCTTCCTGTCCCCGGTATACGTCTCCCGCCAGATAGATATGCCAGCGCAGCGCCGGATACTTTTCCCGCAGCACCGCGGCGGCTTCCAATAGCAGATCCTGTCCCTTTTTGGCGGGAAAAAGTCTTGCCACCTGCACGATATTGCACACCTCTTCCTGACCGGCGCTTCTCTTCCTTTGCCCGCGTCTTACAAATTTCTCCGTATTGACCGCATTATGGATCAAAGCGATTCTCTCTTTCGCGATGCCCCGCCCCAGGATTTCCTTCTTTACGGATTCGGAGATCGCCACGTAGCGGTCGCAGAGCAGGTCTGCCGCCTTTAGCTGCCAGCCTGCATATTCTTCCGCCTCTCCTATATCGTGGATGGTCTCGGCAATGTGAAGCCCCGGCCGATACAGCTTGGCCATGGCCGCGAAGACCACGCCGGTGGGCTCCTGGGCGTGGATCAATGCGATATCATGCTTCTTTACATAGGCGGCCAGCTCCTTCATGGCGGCAAACCGCCCCTTGCCATTCAAACCTCTCTCAAGAAGAAGCAAGTGTACCAGGGGATCCAGTGTCTGCAGCAGCGCTTCCTCATAGGAATGGTTGATGATGCACAGATGAACCTGCATGCCTCTCTGCGCCATGCCGTTGGCCATCTCTACCTGCTGCCGCTCTATGCCCCCTACATGAAAGGAAAAAATAAGAAAAAGCACAGGCTTATCAAATTTCTTTTTATCTGCCGATGTATATCCGGTTCCCTCAGATTTTTCCAACGTCTGTCTTTCTGTCATATTTACCTTTCTTGCTGCAGTAAGCCAATTCAACTTGTCTTTTTGCAGATGCCAAGCAGATCTATTTACTCTATTCGCACCACATTACAGAAAATATCAATGGCCACCAAGACCAGCACGATACTCTGACAGCTGACCAGTTTTTTCACGGAAAGCTTCCACTTGCCTGCCCGGCACAATACTACTGCGGCAAAAAGCGCCAGAATACTGTAGGTAAGCCCTCGCTGTACCCATGCATTTTCTCCGTAGTAAACCGTTCCTATCCACTGCCCGAAGAGCAGATCTGCCTTCTCATACAAAACACCAAAAGCTATCAGACCGACAGAAACCGCCACCAGCAGCGGATAAAGTACTTTTCTTCCCAGCCATTGCAGTCTCTCTACACGGACTATCTTAGTCACCACTGCCGCCACAAGAACCGCCAGCTCCAGATAAAGTGCCAGGGTACTGTAGGAAGTCATGCCCACTGTGATAATGGGCAGCCCCATGATGGCCGCTGCCGCCTCCACGCGGCCTCCGGCCGCGTGGAGGAAGATTCCCCATACCAGCAATGCCGCCAGCAGATCAAAGGCTCTGCCCAGCATATAGATGCCCTGCCAGGAAAGGCCTGCCAAACGGCCTGCGCTCACTCCAAGGGCCGGTACTATATAGAGAAGCCCCGCTGTGCCGATCTCTTCTCTTTGCAGCACCGACTTTGCCTCCTCCTGGGCAGCATCGTACTTTTCATCTCCGTAGTCCTTCTGCAGCCAGAAGCGATACAGGGCCTGTCCCGTTTCCGTAGGTTCTAAGAATCTGAGGCCGTCCTCCTCTATCTGCACCGTTCCTGCTGTGTCTGCCTCTCCTTTTCCCAGCAGACAGTTGGAGAGATGATAGGTCTGGGCAAAGCCTTTTCCATCCTCGTCCATGGTCCTGGTGGGGATCACTGCTGCGTACAGCATGGACAGTAATACCAAGCCTGCCAGCAGGGAAAAACATGCCCTTTTTCCTTTGCCGGCATAAACTGCACCGATCACCAGTGCCGCGCCGGCACCTCCTAAGAGGCAGGCGGCCAGATAGATCGGAAACAGACTCTTCTTTTCCGTATAAATCATTATAGAGAGGCGTTTTAAGTGAATGGCCCGTTGGGAGTTTTCCTGCACACCGATATAGATGGAATATTCTTCTCCCGGATTCACCTCCACCGGCAGCATTGCGGAATACTCCTCATCGTACAGGGTAAAACTGTCTGTCTGCAGATAGTTGCCTCCTAATTCCTCTTCCCAGACGGCCTTCCCCTCTGCATCGTACATTCCTACCGTCAACGCCACTTGATTTTTGAAAAGAAATTCTCTGGATTCCGTATCCTCGCATCGAACGCCGATGGCACTGATCCGGTTTCCGGTCGCTGTAAACTCGTTTACATCAACCGGCAGGTAGATCTCCTCATAGGCCGGATATTCTGCCATCCTGCTGATCCACCACAGAAAAAGCACCAACACAGCAACTGCTGCAAAGATAAGGCCCCCCACTATTGCTTTCGTTTTCCGTTTTTTCATAGGTATCTCCCTACCCTTTGGTCAGCATCTGTGCGACGCTCCTCTATACCCTGATGCGGCATCACCGTCAGCGTATAGAGAAACGGCATCATCGTCAGAATTTTGCCACATAGGCGATGGTACTGAGCACCGTACAGATATTTAAAAATGGCATTATCCAGAAAAGCCGTTGCTGTGTTTTGTCCGCCAGAACAAAGCGGCGGTTCTGCAGGACAAAGGGCAAAAACAGCAGATAGGGAATAAAATATCTGCCCTGAATGCCCCGGATAGGGCTGACACCCTCTGCCCGAAAAGCAGTGGTGGTGATCAGAAAGGTAAGCTGCACCGTCAATACACCCACAGCCAACATCATGATCCCTGCAAACCGCTCCCGCTTTGTCACGTACTCGCCGGGCAGTCCCTGGGTCATCAGCAGCAGAAATACCGTCAGCTCTGCGAAGAAAAGAAGGTCAGAGGATGCATGCAGCGGCATGCCGTTTCCCATCAGGCATTGCTTTGTCAGGTAATCCGCTTCCTCAAAAAGATCGCCTGCCAGAATATAGATGGTCTTCACAGGATGCTGCAGGATCCATCCCACCGTAAACCTGGAGGGCGTCTGAGAATTATCTGTATCGGTCTGCTCTATCGTAAATGACCCTTCCTCTGCCCCATACTCTATGTCTTCCGATGCTGCCGTATCCTCTTCTGTCAGAGCGCTTTCCGGCTCATCCGTCAGTCCCATTTCCGCCAGCGTATCATCCGCCTGTCCGGCTACCTGGCCTATTGCCTGCATAGAGAGTATTTTCTCTTCTCCGTCCGCTTTATTTTCCTGTTCTGTCATCACAGCGGCGGCGGAAACGTACTCCGCAGTATTCTGGGGAAGGAGATAAACGGACAATGCTCGCCATTGTATCCCGATCAGCAATGCCCCTGCCGCCAGAAAAGCAAAGAACAGCAGCAGCGGCCTGTGCCAGCGCTTTTTAAATCGATCCTTGGGGATCAGATAGATAACCGGGATCATCAGGATGTAGATGATCTTTACCGGTGTCATCAGCGCGGCAAAGACCACCAATGCCACCCCATCTCTCCACCGCAGCTTTCTTTTAGTATCCCGGCAATGGAGGCATACCGCCATAAAGAGAAAAACAAAGGCATTGGTCCAGATATCATAGGAATAGGAGCAGGCCACCGCGCCAATGCCCGGCAAAAAGCAGATGGAAGCAAAGAGCCGCTCATGGATCCCCGGCGCCAGCCGAAGGGCCAGCCCCAGTACCAAAGTATACAACAGCAGGTTTACCACTCTGCCGCTTATAACGACCCATTGGTAGGATGCCCCCAGCAAACGGCAGATGGTGATGGCCGCCGCCGGCAGATAGTAAGGGATATTGGATTGTAGATAGGGAGGCTCGGAATAGCTGTAGTAACTTCCCTGTTCGTTCCCCTGGGTATCTTCCCAGAAATGCATCATATACTGGAAATTTCCATTAAACTCCAGCTTTTGCAGCCCTGTTCCCTCTACCACAGGATACCCTTCTTCATCCAGCTCCTGCTCTCCCAGCCAATGGCTGGAAAGCTGATAGGCCTTGGCAAAGTGAACCATCTCATCCGGCGCATTTAACGGTGCCAGGGCGATCTCCCATAAAAGTCCAAGTGCCAGGAACATGCAGGGAGCACTGATACGCAAAGGGATCCTGTCACTATGCAGATAAAAGATCCCTCCCAGCAGCGTGATCAGCAAAATGACGGCACAGACTCCCCTGTAGAAGGGCAGGGGACTCTTTTCCTCACCGTACAGAAAAACGGTCATGTCGGTGCGCTCCCCCGACGTATCTTCTATCCGGATGCTGTACTTATGATCCGCCTGCAGCCTGTAATCCTTAGGAAGCAGCTCCTTTATGAGCACTGTCCCCGCCTGATCCATGGGCACCTGCTCCGCCGTCCTGCTATAGATCGTCACGTCGTCTTCATTGAGAATAGAGAAGGTGACCGTATCCATATTCCGGTAATCTTCTATATTCTCGATCTTTTTTCCCCTGTCATCCGACAATCCAACCCCATAGATGACAGAAAAAGGCGGTGTAAAAAGTTCTCCCTCCTGCACACGGAACTCTTCCCGGTAGGTATGGTCCTTCAGCCGCAGCTGCCAGAATGCACAAAGCAGCACCGCCATGACCGCCAACAGCAATAACAGAAAACCGATATGGAGCAGTGCTCTATTTTTCCGTTGCCTTGTCCTTTTTCCCGTCCTCCTCATAGGCTGCATACTCCTTTTTCCCCTGCCCCTTGGTCTCATCCAGGATGGCCTTGCCGTCTTTGATCTCATAGACATAATCGCAGTTCTGTATCGTGGACAGGCGATGGGCGATGATCAGTAATGTCATTTCGCCGTGAAGGCGCTCGATGGCTTCCATGACCGCTGCCTCTGTCTCATTGTCCAGTGCAGAAGTAGCCTCGTCCAGGATCAGGATCTCCGGCTCATTATAGAGGGCTCTGGCTATACCGATTCTCTGGCGCTGGCCGCCGGAGAGACGCACGCCGCCTTCGCCGATCTCCGTATCCAGACCGTCCTTCAGCCCATCGATAAGATCCCGCAGCTGTGCCCGCTCCAGGGCATATTGCATCCGCTTTTCGTCGATCTGCTCTTCCTCGATACCAAAGGCAATATTGCGACGGATGGTATCATCCAACAGATAAATGCTCTGGGGAATATAGCCGATCTTGTGATGCCAGGCATCCAGGTTCTGGAAGATATTCTTCCCGCCTACCATGATCTCGCCCTGGGAGGGTTCCAGGATCCCCAGGATCACATCCGCCAGCGTAGTCTTGCCGGCACCGGATTGACCGATGAAGGCAACAGAGCTGTTCTTCGGAATATCCAGGGTAAGGTGATCCAGCACCTTTTTCTCATTATTCGGGTAGGAGAAGGAAATGTCCTGTACGTGAATGGCATCCGTCAGAACGATCTCTCCGTCCTCTGTCCTGTCCTCCCGAATCTTATTCAGGCGCTCGATCTCCTTTAGATCCCGGTAAACAGCATCTACGGAAGCCTTCTGGTACATGATATTGCTCAGATACTCGGTAATGCGGTTAAAGGAAGGCAGCATACGGAAAGCAGCTACCGCAAAAACGGACATGACCGGCAGGAAATAGTCCAGATCTGCCCCCATCATTACCTTGATGCCGATGGTTCCCAAAAGGCCGGCAATGCATACGGTCTCCAGCAAGGGCTTCGGGATCGCCACTAAGCTGTGATAATTACACTCTGTGTCAGCATGTCCTTCATAGGCCTTATCAAACTGGTGATAGAAGAAGTCCTCCTCGTTAAGAACCTTGATCTCCTTGATGCCGCCCAGCCCCTGCTGCACCCATTTGTTGACTTCCATGTAATAATAACGGCTCTTCTCTCCCAGTCTGGAGAGGATCTTTTTATAGACCTTGGCAAAGAGCACCAGCATCAGCGCCATCAATACCAGAATGGCCAGGGTAATGGATCTGTCCTGGATCAGCAGGTAAATGAAAAGGGTAGCGCAGACCATGCCCTCGGTGCACAACTGTATGCAGCCCTGTATGACCCCGTAAAAATTGCCTGCATCCACATTGATATTCCGCAGCAGCTCCGCGCTGTTTTTGGAAACATGAAACAGATAAGGCTGATGCAGGTAGCAGTTCATCATCTGGTCAGACAGAATGTGCAGATTTTTATATACGAAACGATACTGCCTGTTGTACATAAAGATCAGATAAGCATTCTTAATGATGTAAACCAGGATCATCATGCCGATCAGCACCAGGGAAAGCTGCAGATTGGACTGCAGATGTAAGGTCCTGTAGATAAAGGAATAGTACTTCTGCTGGGACAGGGATCCGGGCTGCATGATGGCGGTGATCACCGGCAGGATGGCCGATACACCCAAAAGCTCCAGTGCGGCGCCTATGACGATCAGTATCGTCATGCCCACCAGTTCCCATTTCTGTTTTCCGGATAAAATATAGCTGAGTTTCTTAATTGTTTGCATGGTCACCTCTGTATGCTGCAATTTAATATGCCGCAATGCATTGCGGCACCTTGAGGAGAATTGTGCAAAAGCAGATTCTCCTATACGATCATCCTTTCAGTATGCTGCGCAGGCTGTCATAGCAATGCAGTCGGATCAGCAGGGCGATCACTGCCTGTCTGCGTCTCGTGCCCCATCCTTTGTGAAACTTGGGATACTGGGCATTGTGCCCCTCCCATTGATGGAACGCAAAGGGGGTTATCCCTTCATTTTCAGGTACTCTGCGCTCGTGGGCAAAATGGCAGGCCACTTCCACCGGCGCGATCCGCAGTCCCTTCTGCTCCAGAAACTGTCTGTGCTGAGCACAAAGGAAAATGTCCTCATTTTCACCCGGTCCGCATACCAAATGCTCCTGGGTCGGCAGGGCCAGCAGTCGGCGACTGCGAAGAGAAGCGCCGCCGTTTCCTACCCGGCAAAGTCTCCCGGCCTCATCCCGGGGGGCAATACTCTCCGGCCAGGGAGCACCAATATAATCATATTGCAAAAAGGCATCCTGCCAGGTGGCCGGATTGACCACAAAGCCATCCCATTGCACCACCATCACAAAATCGGTCTGCACATACTCACAGAGCTTAAAGAGCATAAACTGATTATAGGCATCGATAGAGTCGATACGGGGAATCCTGACAAATGTGATCCCCTCCGGCAGATAGTCCGGCTCCTCATGGGTCAGCAGCAGCACCTGCCCGTAGGTTATTCCCCTCATGCTGTAACGCAGTGCCTTCACCGTCTCCGCCACATGGGTAGAAGCCGCCGCTGCCAGCGTCACCCGGGGTAATTGCAGTTTTTTCATTTATCCTCATTTCTGAGCAGCTATGCTGCGAAGAGGCGACGAGAATTTCAGATTCTCGTCTGCC
>CAVBJS010000052.1:0-18328 GCA_963596015.1 Bacteroidaceae bacterium | reverse complement strand
GCGGATGGCACGGCCCGAACTCGCATCCCCGCCTGATGCGGGGATGCTCAAACATTTCGGTCCTATCGGGCCCGCTCTGAAAGCGTGCCCGATGCCATCCTGCGGCTTCGATGCAGATCATGCAAAACTGGCGCGCAGCGCAAAGGTTGCGAGCCATTCTGCCGCGCTCCGGCGCATTACGTTTTGCATTCCGCTATCGATCTGCCCCATAAACTGAGCAAAATCGTTATAGCTCAGATTCCCGCCGCTTAGCTGAGGAGGAACAATAACATCTCGATTTCCCTGCGGGAAATCGAGATGTGTATCGAACCTTCACTTTATTTGATCAGATCATGTGCTTTGATATAATCCACCAGCGCATCCACGGTAGTAAAGGCAAGGCCGGTAACCGTATCCGCACAGCCGTAGTAGATGGCGATCCGGCCGGTAGCGCTGTCTGTCAGCGCTGCGCAGGGGAAGGTGACATTGGGCACATCGCCTACGCACTCATAGATCTCCTGGGGTGCCAGAATGTACTGGCCGGAGCGATGTAATACCTTCCAGGGCTCTTCCAGATCCAGGATCGCAGCGCCCATACGGTAAACATAGCCGTTACAGGTGCGAAGCACGCCGTGGTAGATCAGAAGCCATCCTTCATCGGTCTCGATAGGAATAGGACCGGGACCGATCTTCAAGGCCTGCCATGCGCTCTCATTGCCGTCTAAAGCGCCCATCATATAGCGATGGCGTCCCCAGTAAACCAGATCTTCACTCTGGCTTACATAGATATCGCCAAAAGGTGTATGGCCTGTATCGCTGGGTCTGCTCATCATCATGTATCTGCCCTGGATCTTTCTGGGGAACAGGACGCCGTTTCGGTTATAAGGCAGAAAGGCATTTTCCAGCTGATGGAAATCCTTGAAGTCCTCTGTCCAGGCAAGGCCGATGGTGGGACCGTGATAACCGTTGCACCAGCTTACATAGTAGCGGCCGTCCATGTAGCAGACACGGGGATCATATCGATATTCTTCCCGCAGCACCTCCGGCTCTGCATCCATCATATGTACCGGTTCGTCATCGATCTGCCAGTGAATGCCATCCTTGGAAAAACCGGGATAGATATTCATGCTGATGGATCTGGAATCACAGCGGAAAACACCGGCAAAGCCGTCCTTATAAGGAACAACGGCGCTGTTAAAGACGCTGTTGCTGACCTTGTTGCCGTTTCTGCCGATAATGGGATTTTCCGTATAACGCCATACCGGTGTATCGGCGATCTGCATAGAGGGATCAGCTGCTGCCGTCCGCTCCTGCCAGGGTATGTTAGGAAGTGGTGTACCGATTATTTTTGCCATCTTTGTCCTTTTCTGCCGCAGTCTGCCTGCGGCCGCGTGAGGAGAATTCAGCAAAGGAAAATTCTCCGATCAACGAAATAAGAATGCTGCAGGCAGCATTCTTATTTTCAACCTGCACTGTCATTACTCGCCGTGCAGCTGTTTCTTCATCTGATCGATCTCACCGTAGACCGCATCATTTAATACCTTGATGTAGGTGCCCTTCATGCCGGAGGAACGGGATTCGATAACGCCGGCCGACTCAAACTTACGCAGAGCATTGACGATCACAGAGCGGGTGATACCCTCTTTGTCCGCGATCTTGCTGGCTACCAGAATGCCTTCCGTGCCATTTAACTCTTCGAAGATATGGATGATCGCTTCCATCTCTGTATAGCTGAGCGTGCTGATGGCGGATTTCACCACGGAAATCTTACGGTTCTCCTCCGCATTCTCTTCCGTTACGGCCCGGAGCATCTCCAGGCTTACCACGGTAGTGCCGTACTCACAGAGAATGATATCGTCGATATCATACTGCTCTTTCTGTTTGTAGATAAAGACGGTGCCCAGTCTCTCACCGGCGATCTCAATAGGCGCGATGATGGCATTATAGTCATCCTCTACATCCTGTTCAAATCCCAGCGTGTCTAAGTTTACATTCTCCTTCGTAGAAAGGACACCCAGAAAACGCTCATTTAAAGCAGGGTCAATGAAAGTGCCTACCTTATCCACGATCATCTCTGTCAGAGACTTGACCGCATCCACCTCACCGTAGCCAAGTACCTTGCCCTTTCGGGAGATCACAAGGATATTGGAATTGAGAATATCGCACATGATGCGGCAGATATCATTAAATACAACCTTGCCGGTATTATTATTATGAAGAAGTTTTCCGATCTTTCTGGTCTTATCCAGAAGCTTCACATTGTTCATTGCCACGATATGGTGCCTCCCGTCGTCCCCTCTGTTCCTGCCCGGTATTCCCTGGGCGGAATGTGTTTTCTGTCTATACCTTACAAAAATAATCGTACCATAACAAAACTGTTGTTTCAATAGAATTGTCTGATTTTAATGACGATTGGCACAATATTAGTGTTGCTGTCATAACTCAATGTTACCCGGCCATGCACCGGAGTGCGGCAGATGTCTCGCATCTGTGCACTTTGCACCGTTTTGCTATGGTTTGCCTCTTGCCTGCGGATGGCGCGGCCCGAACTCGCATCCCCGCCTGATGCGGGGATGCTCAGACACCTCGGGCCTATCGGGCCCGCTCTGAAAGCGTGCCCGATACCATCCTGCGGCTTCGATGCAGATCAAGCAAAACTGGCGCGCAGTGCAAAGGATGCGAGCCATTCTGCCGTGCCCCGGTGCATTACGTTTTGCATTCCGCTATCGATCTAAAGCCCCCCAAAACTATAACAGAGGATCAACTACCATGCACAGGGCAACAGAGCAGTCCTATATTCTACTCTTCCTTAGCCGGCTTATCTTCTATATAGCCGCATTCCTCATCGGCGCATACCAGCTTATTGCCTTTTTCCAGCATGAGGCCGCCGCAGCGGGGGCACTTGATGCTGCTGGGTTTTTGCCAGACCATGAAATCACACTCAGGGTTGCCCATACAGCCGTAGTACTTCCGGCCCTTCTTGGTCTTTTTAAGAACGATGTCCTTGCCGCACTTCGGGCAGGCTACGCCGATCTTTTCAAAGTAAGGTCTGGTATTGCGGCAGTCCGGGAAGCCCGGGCATGCCAGGAAACGACCGTGGGGGCCGTATTTGATCACCATATGGCGTCCACAGTTCTCGCAGATCTCCTCGGTCTCCTCGTCGGCGATCTTTACCTCTGCCAGTTCTTTCTCTGCCTTTTTCACTGCCTCATCCAGATCGGGATAGAAGTTCTCGATGATGGTCTTCCAGCGCACCTTTCCCTCTGCCACGCCGTCCAGCAGCACTTCCAGGTTAGCGGTAAAACTGGGATCCACGATGGAGGGGAAGGCCTCCTTCATCATCTTATTCACCACTTCTCCCAGCTCTGTCATATAAAGGTTCTTCTCTTCCTTTACTACATAGCGGCGGGCCAAAATGGTAGTGATGGTAGGCGCATAGGTACTGGGACGGCCGATGCCCTGTTCTTCCAGAGCTCTGACTAAAGATGCCTCTGTGTAATGGGGTACCGGCTGGGTAAAGTGCTGCTTAGGCTCAAACTCCTGCAGGGTAAGCACGGAGGATTCATCCAGCCCGTTGCTGAGTACATCAGACTTCTCCTCGTCTTCTTCCTGGGAATAAACACTTAAGTAACCGTCAAAGGCGATACGGGATGCAGATACCGTAAAGATCTGTGCCGGATATTTCACATTGCCGGGGGTGCCTGTAATGCGCACCTGTGTGGTCTCGTAGCGAGCCGGGCTCATACGGCAGGCCACAAACCGCTTCCAGATCAGCTGATACAGACGGAACTGATCTCTGGAAAGGGACTCCTTCACAGATGCCGGCGTTCTGGTGATGTCCGTGGGACGGATGGCTTCGTGGGCATCCTGGATCTTAGCGCCTGCTTTCTTGGCGGTCTCTGTCTGGGAGAGATATTCCTCACCATAATTTTCTTTGATATAGTCGGCGGAGCTTGCCAGCGCCTCATCGGAGATACGGGTACTGTCGGTACGAAGGTAGGTGATGATACCCACTGTGCCGCTTCCCTTTATATCCACGCCTTCATACAGTTGCTGGGCGATGCGCATGGTCTTCTGGGTGGAAAAGTTCAGGGTCTTGCTGGCTTCCTGCTGCAAGGTGGAGGTGGTGAAAGGAAGGGGTGCCTTTTTCGTCCGCTCTCCTTTTTTCACTTCCGTTACCGCAAAGGCAGCTCCCTGCAGAGAATCCTGCACGGCTTTGGTCTGCTCTTCGTTTTCCAGCTCCGTCTTCTTGCGTCCGTTTTCTGCTGTGCCGTAGTAATGGGCTGTCAGGGGCTTTTTCTCTCCCTGTACCTTGAACTTGGCATCTAATGTCCAGTATTCCTTAGGGATAAAGGAATTGATCTCATCCTCCCGGTCACCGATCATGCGCAGGGCCACCGACTGCACTCTGCCGGCGGATAAGCCTCTTTTTACTTTTGCCCACAGCAAAGGAGAGATCTTATATCCCACGATACGGTCAAGGCAGCGTCTCGCCTCCTGGGCATTGACCAGGTTCATGTCGATCTCTCTGGCATTTTTCAAGGACTCGGAAACAGCCTTCTTGGTGATCTCATTGAAGGTGATCCGGTATACCTTTTTATCCAGCTCCTTTAACTTCAAAGCGGTGATCAGATGCCAGGAAATAGCCTCTCCTTCGCGGTCAGGGTCCGTTGCCAGATAGATCTTATCAGCTTTTTTTACCAGCTTGCGAAGTCCTGCCAGTAATTCTCCCTTGCCCCGGATCGTGATGTACTTAGGCTCGTAATCATTCTCTACATCGATGCCCATCTGACTCTTGGGAAGGTCCCGTACATGTCCGTTGCTGGCTGCCACTTCATACTGGGAGCCCAGAAATTTCTTGATCGTCTTCACCTTGGCAGGTGACTCTACAATAACCAGATACTTTGCCATGGAATAACTCCTGTTTATTACTTTTTTATTTTGTACTTTTATACACTTCCTGGCTTTTCGCTTCCTATATATTCTCATAAATCGAAAAACCAAAAGGACTCTGAATCCTTATCTGAACCCGCCGTTTGTCCGGCGGATGTACAGCAATGCTGTAATCATATAACCTTTTTTATGCATCTTAACCAAAAAGTTTAAAACGATTGAACTATACTCCACTTTTTCTTTGTTGGCAAGTGCCCCGCGAAAATACGAAAAAATATTCAGAATTTAATACTGCCGGTGCCGGCGCCGTAATGGTCTGCTCGTACACCAGTATCGATACCATACAGTACATGGAATTGGTTGTTGACACGCATGACAAAAGACAGCCCACAATGGACCGCCCTAACAGAAGAAAAAGCAGCAAATCATTTACTGATCTGCCGCTTTATAAAACGCTGGACTTCCGGGATCTGTTGCTCGGTGCCATGGCTACTCTTTCTCAAATAACCGCCGTTTCCGGTCCATCATCTCCTCGATGCCCGCAATGTACGTCGCCACATCCTTGGCATTGTCGCACCGCTCGATCCTTCCCTCCGGGAAGACTCTCTTGGTAATGCTGCCGGCGCCCAGAGCCATGATGGTCTGCTTTTCTTCCATGATCAGGATATTGTAAATGCCGGCTTTGCCGGGCTTGGCATAACCCACATTTTCAAAGTTTCCGGACATGTTCTTCTGTCTATAGAGGTAGTAGGCCTCCATGCCCAGCTCTGTGGCTGCCCGGCTGGCGATCTCCATAGTCTCATCTGTATTTTCCAGTACCGGATACCCCTTCTCATCGATGATCCGGCGAAGTCTGGAAGCCCGCTTGATGGCCAGGGAGTGGACTGTCAGAGAGTCCGGTGCCAGTGCCTTTACCGCCTCCGTGGTAGCTCTCACATCCTGCGCATTTTCACCGGGCAGGCCTAAGATCAGATCCATGTTGATGTTGTCAAAGCCGCAGTCTCTGGCTGCATGGAAGGTATCGATGACCTGCTGCACACTGTGACGCCGGCCGATGATCCTAAGGGTCTCTTCCTTCATGGTCTGGGGATTGATACTGATCCGGGTGACAAGATGTCGGCGAAGTGCCTTTAGTTTGTCCGGCGTAATGCTGTCCGGTCTGCCGGCTTCTACCGTGAATTCCTGTACTGTGCTCATATCAAAATTCTCTTCTATGACAGTGCAAAGCCAATCCAGCTGCTCTGCCTCCAGAGATGTAGGGGTGCCGCCGCCGATATAAATGGTATCCAGGATCCTGCCCTGCATCATCCGGGCAGTCTCTTCTATTTCTTTTTTCAGAGCCTGCAGATAGTCCTCTATGCGGTCCTTCCACAGAGCGATATTAAAGGAAGGAAAAGAACAATACAGGCAAGTGGTGGGACAAAAGGGAATACCGATATAAAGACTGTATCCGTTTTCGTAGTGGATATCCCGCAGGATCTTTCTCTCGGTATCCGCTATCTGCGCCGCCAGATCCGCCTTTTCCTTGCTGACTAAATACTCCCGTTCCATAAAAAGAGCAGCCTCCTGCAGGCTGTCTCCCTCTAAAAGCTTCGTCATGGCGATCTTGGTGGGCCGTATACCGATCAGTTCTCCCCAGGGGAGGCTCTGACCGGTAAATTCCATTAAGCCATCATAGAGAAGGTGCTTTAGATCATCCTTGCATGCCTTGCTTTTCCGGGTATAGTCTATCTCCTCGCCTTTGGCAACGTGGGATCTGGCCACATCACCGGAAGTCCAGGTCTTATCCCCCACAGAAAACTGGATCTGCGTCGGCTGAAACTCCACATGAAACTGCGCGGTCAGGGTGTCGGCATTCTCTTCCTTTTTCTCCTGCTGTCTCTTCCATTTCATCAGGAAGTCTTCCATGGAAGCCGAGCCCTCTGTCAGTACCTTCACATCCTCTCCCGGATAAAAAGCCTTGATCAGGGAGTGGATCTCGTAATTATATAATTCAATATTTTCGATCGCCAGTATCATGCTCTGTGTTTCCTTGTGTTTATAATGATGATCCGATCATCACTGTTATGTCCCTGCCTGACGGCGGCGACGGATGTTCTGTGTACTGTGTCTTATACAAAAGAATTAAACTGCTTCTCATGTCCGATGGTGGTCATATCTCCGTGTCCCGGATAAACCGCCGTATCCTCCGGCAGGACAAAAAGCTTTTCTCTCACGGAACGGACCAGTTCTCCGGTGGATCCGGTAGGCAGATCCGTTCTTCCCACGGATTCCTCAAAAAGGGTATCGCCGCTCATCAGAATATGCTGCTTTACCCCGGCATTGTCTCCTTCGATGTAATAGCAGCAGCTTCCCACCGTATGTCCGGGGGTGGAGAGCATGCGGACCGTCATACCTGCTACCGTTACACTCTCCCCGTCCTTAAGATAGCGGTCCGGCGTCACAGTGCAGGGTCTGCCGCAGTCTCTGGAGCAATTGGTATCTGCACTCTCACACAGAGGCTTTTCCGCCTCATTGGCATAGATCGGTGCCTTGGCCAGGCTGCGCAGTTCCTCTGCCCCCCAGATATGATCAAAGTGAGCATGGGTCAGGAAAATAGACTTGATGGTCAGTCCCTCTGCCGTCACTGCCTGGTAAAGCTGGTCCCCATGGTCAGCCGGATCAAAGACAATGGCCTCCGTACTTCCTTCCTCGTGCAGAAAATAAAAATTAGTCTGCACCATGCCGATGGTATAATATCCTACTTTTATCTTACTCATGTATACTCCGTATCCCTTTTCTGAAATTCGTAACCACTGTGGCCTTTGAAGTCTGCCCCCACGCAATATCAGTCCGATCAGCCTGTGGTTCTCTCTATATCTATGACGCTGGGAATCGACCGCAGTCTCTCGATCATCTGGTTTAACTGTTCCTTGCCGTTGATCTGGAAGACTACATTCATAGTCGCCAGTCCCTGCTTGCTGGTTCTGGTATTGATGCCCATGATATTTACATTCTTTTCTGTAAAGGCTCTGGAAACATCATTAAGAAGTCCGCTGCGATCGTTGGCATAGATGCGGATCTCTGCCTCAAAAGCAGAATCCTCGCTGGTAGTCTGGGCACCGTCCTCCCAGTCTGCGTCGATAAGACGCACCCGGTCTACCTCCGGCATATGGATGATGTTCACGCAGTCCGTCCGGTGAATGGTGACACCTCTGCCTCTGGTGACAAAGCCCACAATCTCATCCCCTGGCACCGGATTACAGCATCTGGAAAAACGGACTGCCACGTCATGGATGCCTTTCACCACAATGGCATTCTTGCCGTGGGACTTGGCATGTCTTGCATTTTCCTCTACCTGGGCCAGTACTTCCTCGTCTGTCAGATTCTGGCTGTGGTCCTGGGTATAGAGCTCCTGCATCTTATTGACGATCTGGCCTTCCTTAAGACCCCCGTGACCGATGGCAGCCATTACCGCATCCCAGTCTCTGAAGCCATACTTACGCAGCACCGCGTCCACATACTCCGGCTTCATCAGATCGGACTGGACAATGCCCTTGGCCTTACAGTAATTGGAAAAAAGCTCCTTACCCCGGACAATATTCTCTTCTTTTAATTCGTTCTTAAACCACTGGTTGATCTTGTTTTTGGTAGAAGCGCTCTTGACTACGTTTAACCAATCCCGGCTGGGGCCTCTGGAATTCTGAGAGGTCAGCACCTCGATGCGGTCGCCGTTTTTGATCTCATAATCAATATTGACCAGCTTGCCGTTGACTCTGGCGCCGATCATCTTATTGCCCACCGCCGTATGAATGGCATAGGCAAAGTCAATGGGAGTGGATCCTGCCGGCAGGTTCTTTACCTCACCGGTAGGGGTAAAGCAATAGACATTGTCGGAGAAAAGGTCCAGGTCACTCTTTAGAAGGTTCATGAACTCCTTGTTGTCCGACATATCCTGCTGCCATTCCAGGATCTGCCGCAGCCAGACCAGTTTTTCCTCCTCCTGGGTCTCTACCTTTTTGCCGTCGGAGGCTTCCTTGTATTTCCAGTGGGCAGCGATACCGTATTCCGCTGCCTTGTGCATCTCGTAGGTACGGATCTGGATCTCAAAGGGCTGTCCCGTGGAGCCGATCAACGTGGTATGCAGGGACTGGTACATATTGGGCTTGGGCATGGCGATGTAGTCCTTGAACCGGCCGGGAATGGGCTTATACATCTCATGGATCACACCCAGTGCCGCATAACAGTCCTTTACCGTATCTACAATGATACGCACGGCAAACAGATCATAGATCTGATCGATGGTCTTTTGCTGGTTGACCATCTTTTTATAGATACTGAAAAAGTGCTTTACTCGGCCGTCTACCTTGCCCTCGATGCCTGCGGCCGCAATATGGTCCCGCACCTCCTGGGCGATATCCTGCACATATTTTTCCCGCTCCACCTTCCGCTCTGCCACTTTTTCTACCAGATCGTAGTAGACCTCGGGCTTTAGATACTTAAGGGAAAGGTCATCTAACTCTACCTTGATCTTACTGATACCCAGGCGCTGCGCAATGGGCGAATAGATATCCAGTGTCTCCTGGGCGATGCGCTTTTGCTTCTCCGGCGGCATGTGCTTTAAGGTGCGCATGTTATGAAGCCGGTCCGCAAGCTTGATCAGAATGACCCGGATATCCTTGGCCATGGCCAGGAACATCTTACGCAGGTTCTCTGCCTGCATCTCCAGCTGCTCCGGGGTTTTTTCTTTATAATTTCCGGAAAGCTTCAGCTTTTGCAGCTTTGTCACCCCGTCTACCAACAGCGCCACGTCAGCGCCGAACTCTGCCTCGATCTCCTCCTTGGTCAGGATGGTATCCTCTACCACATCGTGGAGAAGACCGGCAGCGATGGTCTCCTTATCCATTTCCAGGTCCGCCAGAATGATGGCTACGTACAGGGGATGGATGATATAGGGCTCTCCGGATTTGCGTACCTGACCGGTATGGGCCTTATCGGCTACCTTGAATGCTTTTTCGATCAGAGAAATGTCATCGGAAGGATGGTAACGGCGCACTCTGTCGATCAGATCCTTATAAAGTTCCTCAGGGCTGACATATTCGGCGATGGTCTCTATTCTGCCATCGTCAAAACCTATGCCTGTGCGGCCGGTCACAGAAGGGAGTGCGCTGTCTAGCTTCTCCCTTTCCTTGGTGGATTTGTCTGCTGCAGCAAAAGTTCTGCTCAGCTGAGGCTGCGGCACCTCTTTGAGAACTGCTTCATGAATTTCATTGATCTCTGCCATATACTCTCCCGCTCACAAGTACATTTCCGTTACTGCCTGCGCCTGCATCCTATCTTTCCGCAGCCGGCGCGTAAGGCGCCGACCACGTAAAGATTATTGAGGACAAAATCTTTTTTCTATCTTTCTTCAGCCGGCGCGTAAGGCGCCGACTGCTGCGTCGCAACCAGTAAACATTTCTCTGATTCTGTAACTGTGGATGTCTGTCAATTATAAAGTTCTGTTGCTTTCCTTGATGAAATCTAATACTTCCTGCTCCTGAGGCATAACGCACAGGGCACCCTTACGGGTGGTGATCAGGCTGGCTGCCGCATTAGCAAAGGTCAACAGCTCCCGCAGGGCGCTGCGATCTAAATTCTTAATGCCATATTTCAGCACATAGTGAAGCGCGCAGGCGCAGAAGGTATCACCGGCCCCTGTGGTCTCTATGGTATTGGGATTGGGGAAGCCTGCCACTTCTACGCAATCTCCTTTGTAATAAGCCCGGCTGCCTTCCTTTCCTAAGGTAGCGAAAACCAACGGGATCTCGAAACGCTCCTGCAAGAATCTGGCGCCGGCGTCTAAGTCCTTCATATCTGTCATCAGTTCGATCTCATTGTCTGAGATCTTCATGATATCACAGTTCTGCATACCAAAAGCGATCTTCTGCTTGGCCGCTTCCTCGGAGTCCCACAGAGGAGCCCGGTAATTGGGATCGAAGGAAATCAGGGCATCATTTTCCTTAGCGATGGTCAGTGCTTCCTTGGTAGCCTGCTCTACGATCTCATCCGTCATGGACAGGGTTCCGAAATGGAAGATCTTAGCCCCGGCGATGATCTCTTTATGTACATTGACCTCATCTCTGTTGAGCATGATATCTGCACCGGGTTTTCTGTAAAAGGAAAAATCTCTGTCTCCATCCGCAAAGGTCTGTACAAAAGCCAGGGTGGTATGGATATTCTTGTCCATCTCCAATGCGGACATATCGATACCCACGCCCTCGGCTCTCTCCTTCAGCATGCGGCCGAACATGTCCTCACCTACTTTTCCCACGAAAGCTGTCTTATGGCCCAGCTTTGTCAGCATGGCAAGCACATTACAGGGAGCGCCTCCCGGGTTTGCCTCGAAAAGAGGATTTCCCTGACCGCTTTTTCCGTTTTCCGTGAAATCGATCAAGAGCTCACCTAATGCTGTGACGTCATAATTCTTTTCATGCTTCATGTTGGCTGCATCCTTTCTCCTTAATATAAAGCTGTTAACAGTGACAGATCTTTTACTTTCGTTTTGTGTTTACAGATTCATGTTCTGTTTTATAGGTACAGATACCGAAATTTTTCCCTTTGGTTCCTGTTAGCTTAATTGTTCCTGCTATCTTAATGCTTCCCGCTATTTCAAAGGGACCTGTTGCTTTTTCCCTTTGTATTTATTTAATTCTTAAAGCTATGGATCGGTGCCGGGATCCTTCCCTTGCGGTTTACGAATTCATCGCAGGAGAAACCGTTTACCGGCATGATAGGCGCATATCCCAACAGTCCGCCAAACTCTGCCTGTTCTCCCACATCCTTGCCGATCACCGGGATCAAACGTACCGCGGTGGTCTTCTGGTTGATCATACCGATGGCCATCTCATCCGCAATGATACCCGCCAGAGTGGTATCCTTTGTCTTGCCGGGAACGGCGATCATGTCAAGACCAACGGAACAAACGCAAGTCATAGCTTCCAACTTCTCTAAGGTAAGGGCGTTGGCTGCCACGGCATTGATCATGCCCTGGTCTTCGCTGACCGGAATAAAAGCACCGCTGAGACCGCCTACATAGGAAGAAGCCATGACGCCGCCCTTCTTTACCTGGTCGTTTAACAGTGCCAGTGCAGCGGTGGTGCCGGGAGCACCTGCATATTCCAGTCCCATCTCACACAGGATATCCGCTACGCTGTCGCCGATAGCCGGGGTAGGCGCTAAAGACAGATCGATGATACCAAAGGGTACGCCCAGACGTCTGGAGGCTTCCTTGGCCACCAACTGTCCCACACGGGTTACCTTAAACGCCGTCTTCTTAACGGTCTCGCACAGTACCTCAAAGGACTCGCCGTGAATACTCTCCAGGGCATTCTTTACAACGCCGGGGCCGCTGACACCTACATTGATGATCTTATCCGCTTCGGTGACGCCGTGGAAAGCGCCGGCCATGAAAGGATTATCATCCGGTGCATTGCAAAATACCACCAGCTTGGCGCAGCCAAAGGAATCTCTCTCCTTTGTCTTTTCCGCGGTCTCGTGAATGATGCTGCCCATCAGACGAACAGCGTCCATATTAAGGCCTGTCTTGGTGGATCCTACATTGACAGAGGCGCATACCAGATCTGTCTGGGCCAGTGCATCCGGGATGGAGCGGATAAACAGCTCCTCTGCCGGTGTCATGCCCTTACTTACCAGAGCAGAATAGCCGCCTAAGAAATTGATGCCTACCTCTTTGGCTGTCTGATCCAGGGTCTTTGCCACCTCCACGTAATCCTTCGTGCTGTGGCAGGCACCGCCGGCCACCAGAGAGATCGGGGTGATGGAAATACGCTTATTGACAATAGGAATACCGTATTCTCTGGAGATATCCTCTCCCACCTTTACCAGATCCTTGGCACTGTTGTAAATCTTATCATGGATCTTTTTCTTTAATGCCTCAAGGTCCGGATCTGCGCAGTCTAACAGACTGATGCCCATGGTAATGGTGCGAACGTCAAGATTCTCCTTCTCGATCATGGCATTGGTCTCTTTGACCTCACCGAAATTTATCATTTTTTTTTCCCCTCAAATTCTTATATCCGATGCATCTTGTCAAAAATATCTTCTCTCTGACACTTGATCTGTACGCCTGCTTTTTCCTCGCCTACCTGCTCTAACTCTTTGGCCATATCACCGAAGGGCTTATCAAGTGCAGACACATCCACGATCATCATCATATTAAAATATCCCTGCACGATGGTCTGGGAAATGTCCAGGATGTTGATCTTATTTTCTGCCAGATAGGTGCATACGGAAGCAATAATGCCCACGGTGTCTTTGCCTACTACTGTAATAATTGCCTTTTCCATTTGTTTTCCTTTCTTTCTGCAGTATGTCTGCGGTTATTTAAAGAGAATCTCGCCCGGGCGGATCCCCTGCTGCGCTAAAAATCCACGGCCGGCGTCAGTTCTTTCCGCCTTGCCACCATAATGGGCAGATCCTCTGTTCTGTAATCCTGCTCATTCATCATCAGCTCTACCCGCACTGTCTCAAAGGCCAGCTCCGGCAGATTGTTCTCGGCGCTTAAATGTCCTAAGAGGATACCCTTCATATGATCATTGAGTACTCTTCCTAAAAGCTGTCCGGAGGTAACATTGGAAAGATGTCCTTTTTTCCCGAGAATGCGCTGCTTTAAGTAGTAGGGATATCGTCCCACCTGCAGCATATTCACATCGTGATTTGCCTCCAGCAAAAGGACATCCGCATCCTGCAGGCACTCCACCGTATATTCCGAATAACATCCCAGATCCGTGCAGACGCAGGCTTTCTTTTTGCCCTGCAGTACCCGGTAGCCTACCGGGTCCGCCGCATCGTGGGAAATGGTCATGGGGTCGACGGTCAAGTCTCCCACTGTGATCTTTTCATCTGCCTTTACCGGCAGGAAGCGCGCCGGATCGATATGTTGGTACTGGGGCATATTTTGAATTGCCTGAATGGTACCTTTGGTAGCATAGATCGGCATATTCGTCTGCTTGGCGATCACCGCCAGTCCCTGGATATGATCGGAATGCTCATGGGTGATAAAGATGCCGTCAATATCGTCTAAGGAAAGTCCCAGCTGCTTTAACCCTTCTGCGGTCCTCTTTCGTGTAATGCCTACATCCAGCAGCAGATGGGTGTTCTCAGAGCCTGCATAGATACAGTTTCCGCTGCTGCCGCTGGCAATACTGGCCAGTCTCATTTCGTCATTCCTCCGCTCTCTTTGATCCGCAAAAGTTCCCTGTCCGCCTGCAAGAATGCAGACTGAACATCGCCGCTGTTATCGATGACTACCTGACAGTGCTGTCTGAATTCCTCCTCCGGCAACTGGGCAGCCATGATGCTCTCCGCCTTTTCTCTGGAATATCCGCGGTTTTGGGCCAATCTTTGGATCCGAATTTCTTTCTGGCAATAAATATACCACATTTCATCCACAAACTGTAAAAAACCGTTTTCGATCAGCATGGCTGCTTCTATAAAGAAGAAATCCAACATGCCTTTTTCCCGCTCTTTAGCCACTTCTTCCAGTATATAGTTTTTTACGGCAGGATGCACCAGATCATTGACCCCTTGCAGCAGATCCGGATGTTTAAAGAGCAGTGCAGCCACTTCTTTCCTGTCAAAGCTGCCGTCTTCTCTTTGCCATTTTTTATCCGGATCATAGCTTGCCAGCAGTCCGGCCATTTCTTCATGGCAGGCACCCCCCGGCGCCTCCACGGCATGGGCCGCCTCATCCGATTTAATGATCCTGCAGGCATAGTGGGTCTGCAGATGATCCAATAAACTGGATTTTCCGCAGCCCACGCCGCCGGTAATACCGATTACTTTCATGTTGACTTTCCTCGACTATGCCGCAGCTTGTCTGCGGCACCACGAGGAGAATTTCGCGAAGGCGAATTCTCCGATGTGCTCAAAGGATGTGCAGCTTGCTGCATCATCCCGTCAACATAGATCACCATCCGGTGATCTATGTTGACTTTCCTCGACTATGCCGCAGCTTATTTTGCCTCATACCAACTGCTGCCTGTATGCACCTCTGTCTCCAGCGCCACCCGCAGATCAGCTGCCTCCTTCATGCAGTCATGGAGGAGTTTTTCTACTTTTTCCTTTTCCGACGGCTCTGTCTCGATCAGCAGCTCGTCGTGGATCTGCAGGATCATCCGGGACTTCATCCCCCGGCGGTGCAGGGTTTCAAAGACCTTGATCATGGCGATCTTTATGATATCCGCCGCCGTTCCCTGAATGGGCGAATTCATAGCGATTCTCTCACCAAAGGAGCGCTGCATGAAATTGCTGGACTTAAGCTCCGGCACCGGTCTTCTTCTGCCGAACAGCGTAGTCACACAGCCCTTTTCCTTGGCCTCCTCTACCAGATCATCCAGGAATTTCTTTACCCCCGGATAGGTCTTAAAGTAAGCATCTATATATTCCTTGGCCTCTGCTCTGGAAATGCTCAGATCCTGACTTAAGCCAAAGGAACTGATCCCATAGACAATGCCGAAGTTCACCGCCTTGGCGTTCCGGCGCTGCAGGGGCGTCACTTCTTCAAAGGGCGTATGGAAAACCTTGGAGGCAGTGATCCTGTGAATATCCTGATTCTGCCTGTATGCCTCGATGAGCTCCTCATCTCCGGACATATGGGCCAGGATCCGCAATTCTATCTGAGAATAATCCGCATCCGCAAACAGCCATCCCTCCTTGGGAAGAA
Organism: Bacteroidaceae bacterium; assembly: GCA_963596015.1. Taxonomy (GTDB): domain Bacteria; phylum Bacillota; class Clostridia; order Lachnospirales; family Lachnospiraceae; genus CAG-791. Next base: position 2,751 of record CAVBJS010000052.1, on the reverse strand, counting down.
AAGCTTTTCTGATCAGCCTGCCGTTTTCCGTCCGCATAGGAATATTCTGCAGATTAGGGTCTGCACTGCTCAGACGCCCGGTGGCCGTGATGGTCTGATGGAAGGTGGAATGGATCCTGCCGTCCTCTTTGATGAAATCGTAAAGTCCGTCCGCATAGGTGGACTTAAGCTTGCTAAGTGCTCTGTATTCTAACACATCCGCCACCACCGGATAGTCCGGCGCCAGCTTTTCCAGAACGTCTGCCGAGGTGGAATACCCCGTTTTGGTCTTCTTTCCGCCCGGCAGCATCATCTGCTCAAAGAGCACCTCCCCCAACTGTTTGGGAGATGCGATATTAAAGATGGGATTGCCTGTCTCCTGATGGATCTTATCCTCCAGCTTAAGGATCTTCTCCCCCAATTCCTTGCTATAATCCGCCAATGCCTTGGCTTCCGTGCGGATGCCCAGTCTTTCCATATCATAGAGCACATAGGTCAGAGGCAACTCGATCCGCTCATATAATGCCCACATGCCCAGACGCTGTACTTCCCTGAAAATCGGCGTCGCCGCTTTTAACAGGATTTCCGCATTCCGGCAAATGTAAGCCTGTACTTCCGGTGCTCTGGTCTCCGTGGCCTGCTCCGGGGTCATTTTCTCAAAAAGCTCTTTCCACCCCGGCACAGCCTTGTGCAGATACTCGGCCGCAATATCCTCCGGACTGTAATCACTCTTTAACGGGTTGACCAGATAGGCTCCCAGCAAAACATCCTGTATACCTTCCATATGGATGCCGTCTGTCAGCTCTTTATCTTCCACATCCAGAAAAGGATACTGATTTTTCACGTCAAAGCAGATCAGGGAAGGGGCATCGTCTTCCGCAGCGGACTGTCTTTCCCGGATCGCTTTTCTGAGTTCTCCTAATCTGCCGGAAAAATAGCCTGTAGTAAGAAAGCCCTCCGGATGGAAATAATAACATTGCTCTCCCTGGGCAATGGCAAGGCCCAAAATGTCCTTCTTCTCCTGACCCGGCAAAATATACAATGCCAGGTCTGCTTCCTGCCTCTGCCCCGTTTGCACTCTTTGAAGGATTTGAGAAAAACAGGTCTCCACCGCAGACAAATCTTCTATAACAGTGACAGACAGCCCTGCTTCTTTTTCCTCTTTGTCTTCTACCATGGCGTCCTGCTCAAAGCGATCCAGGAACTTCCGAAAACCCAACTCCCGGAACAGTGAAAAGGCCGCCGGGGTATAGAAATTGGTCACCGCCGCCTTATCCTTAGCCAGCTCCACCGGCGCATCGGTTTTGATGGTTACCAGGGTCAGGCTCAGTCTGGCACTGTCTTCATTTCCCTGCAGGTTTTCCCTTAAACTCTTGCGGGAAATATCGTTAAGATGGGCGTAGACACCATCTACGGAGCCATAGGTCTGTATAAGCTCTGTGGCCGTCTTCACTCCTACCTTGGGCACCCCGGGCACATTATCCGATGTATCTCCCATCAGTGCCTTCACGTCAATGAACTGCTTCGGCGTGACGCCGCAGACCTTTTCCACATCCTCTGCATAATAATCCTCGATGGTGGTCTGGCCCTTTATGGTCTTGGGAATCCGGATCAGGATATTGTCTGTGGCGATCTGCAAAAGATCCCTGTCTCCGGAAACCAGGGTGACCTTTCTGCCCTCTTTTTCCGATTTCTTAGCCAGGGTTCCCAAAATATCGTCCGCCTCTAAACCTGCCTGTTCGCAGCAGGCAATGTCCATGGCCTCCAGTACCTTTTTCAGAAGAGGCACCTGCTCCCGCAGTTCCGGAGGCATAGGCTTTCTGGTTCCCTTATAGGCCTCATAGATCTCATGGCGAAAAGTAGGGGCATGCACATCAAAAGCCACTGTCAGATAATCCGGCTTCTCTTCCTCCAGAAGCTTAAATAAAATATTTAAAAAGCCATAGACCGCTCCCGTGTGGACACCGGATGCATTGGTCAGATCCGGCATGCCGTAAAAGGCTCTGTGGAGAATGGAATGGCCATCGATCAATAAAAGTTTTTCCAAATCAAACCTCGTTTCTGCACAGCTTAGCTGCCAAAAGGCGACGAAGATCTCAGATCCTCGCCGGTGATCCGGCAATCGCAGCTGTTTGTTTCCTATAGAAGCAATCAGCTGTGACGGTTAGAAATTCAAAGCAGCAAATACCACCACGCCGGCAGCCGCTGCAAGGCTTAAGATCTCCAGACCATAGGCATAAAACTCCAGCATAACTCTCCGGTGCAGTCTGGTCCTGGCCTGGGATATGGCTGCTGTCAGTTCCTTTTGCAGGTGAAAGGTCTCGCCGGTCTCTAACTTGGGCATACCTGCGCTGACCAGGAATTGGATACTTAATTCTTCCTTGCACTCGGCGCAATGATCCATGTGGGTCAGAAATTCATCCAGTTTTTGATTATCCAGCCGATCCTCCAGAAAATCCGGAATCATCTTATCAAATTGATGACAATCCAGCATGGTATCCTCTTTTCTCAGGCAGATGGTACTGCGCCGGTTTTCTGCACAGCTTTACAGCTTGACCTGTCTTATAGGTTTCTGTGAACTTTCTTATAATACAACACTTTCGCATTATTGCAAAGTTACTGTGGAGATGCCAGCCAGGTTTAGTGTTGCCCGGTCATGCACCGGAGCGCGGCAGATGTCTCGCACCATGCACTTTGCGCCGTTTTGCTTTTGATCCGCCTCTCGCCTGCGGATGGCGCGGCCCGAACTCGCATCCCCGCCTGATGCGGGGA
>CAVBJS010000051.1:7815-18366 GCA_963596015.1 Bacteroidaceae bacterium | reverse complement strand
TTCAGATAGGTACTGTTATCGGAAGTCTGCACCACAGGATGATCGATCTCTCCGTTCTTAAAGTAGATCCAGGCAACTAAGTCACTGTTCTCTTTAAGCAGCGGTGCAAAGTCTACCGTGATGGGAAGTTCCATCTGCTCTTCTGTCTCTTCCGGTTCTTCTTCCTGCGTGTTTTCTTCCGTTGCTTCCTGCTGCATCTGTTCGTACTCTTCTTCGATCTTATGGGAAGCCTGCCAGGTCTGGTAGATAAAGTAGCCGCAGAAGAATAGAAGGAAGAAGCATCCATAAAGAAAGGATGTTCTGATCATCTTCCCGGCTTTATTCTCTGTTCTTCTCATGCCGATTTTCCGTATTCCTTACTTCCTTTCTTTCCTTCCTGATCAGATAGACCGCGCCCGCTGCACTGGCTGCAAAAATCAGATAGTAAACAATAATGTTCTGTGTGCTGTCCCAGGTTTTAGCGCCGGCGATGATCTTGGAAACTGCCGGTGTTACCGTAGGTGTTGCTGCCGGTGTTGTGGCCGGTGTACCGGTATTAGCTGCGGTGCTCACGCCGCCGCTGCTGTTATCGGAAGATTCCTGGCCGGAAGTAGGTTTATCCTTATAATCACAGCTGAATATCCACTGTACCTTTCCCTTGGTCATAGCATAGGCATTACCAAGCTCTGCCGGCACGGTGATCTTAAAGGTCAGCTTGGCACTCGCTTTTCCCTTGATGGTGGCCAGCTTTTGCTTAAAGTCTGCATTCAGGCTGCCATCGTAGACTTTGGAAGTATTGCCGTCCTGCGTAAGGGTGATCAGAAGCTTTACTTTATTAAGAAGGTCGTTGTCCTTCTCCACTACCTTGGACTGGAAATACAGGTCGATGGAATCCCAGGTATAGTTATTGTTAAGGTCCACCGTTCTCTCTAAGGTATCGCCGGGTACTAAATATCCGAACTGCTCAAAGAAATCCTCCGGCATAGCCACCAGCTGCCTTGAATCGTCTGTCATGGTAACAGAAAGACTTACATTGCTCTTGGCTGCCTTTAAAGTTTTGTACGTGTTCTCATCAATGTCTTTGGCATCCTCCACCGTTACATTGCCCCAGGGATTCTGGATGCTGTAATCAGGTGAAATATTTCTGGCCTGGATCGCTTCTGCCGTGATCCCTACCTTGAAGGTTCCGTTGGCTTTCGCATCCTTGGGGATGGTCACGCCGGTAAACAGATCCACGCTGGATCCGTGCTCTAAAATATTCTTGTAATAGAAATACTCTCCCACTTTTACAAAGTTGCTGTTAAGGCCCATCAGGTTACTGTCGGTCATAGCCACCTTGTCATTGTTCTGGGCCGTATAAGTAACCTTTACTCTGATATAGCAGGGAATACCGTTATTTTTTATCCTTGGAATCTTGGAAATCTGTTCGCCCGGTACTACGCTCTTATTATCTACATAGGTACTTTCTTTTCCGTCTGCATTCTTTTGATACTCTGTCAGTGCGATGTTTACCGTGCCAATCTGCATGTTATTGGTGACGACATTCGATGTCACGGATACTGTAGCAGCCAAAGCAGTGCCGCCGGATAAGGCACAGGATAAGAGGAGCGCGATCAGGGCAGAACGCCGTAAAAAGTGCTTCTTTTTTCTTTTCATGACTCTCTCCTTTACAGGTGGAAGAAAGACAGGACAGCTTCCGGGTATCCTATCCGAAAGCCGTCCCGTGCTTTTCTGTCGCCTGTTTGCCTTAAAAAAGTTACTGATAGTTCTTTAAGGTATCAATGTGCTGATTAGATACGATCTTCCATACATCAGCAGGAGAAGTCTTTGCCTGGCCGTTCTCTACTTCTAACCATGTAGACTGAATAGCATAAGTCTCAACCGGGATCTCATAAGTTCTGGGATTGGTAGAGCCATCGGTTACGGCGATGTTCTGTAATCTTACCTTGTTGAACAAGGGCGTGGTGGTCTTGCCCACTGCCAGTTCTGTCATCTTGTCTGCTGTGCCGTAGCCGTATACGTAAGTATGGCTGCCGTCAGACTCTACCTTCTCTTTTACCAATGTCCATCCATCGTTAATGCCGTCTGTGCCGTCTGCCTTGATGGTATAGAACATGGGAACCAGTGCGGAATCAGCGATCTGACCATCTGCGGAAGCTACCTTCCAGTCCTGATAAGGAATAGTGAACTTCTCAAAGACAAAACAGGTGTTCTTGCCGTTGTTCGTTACCTGCGGGTCCTTGTTGATCTCCTGACCCGGCACTACGTTGGTAGGTGGTGTCTCAGGGAAGTTAGGCTCTTCCTGCGTTACCTTGACCTGGCCCACTGTAAAGGTATTGATCTTTGAATCCGTATCGGATAGGTAAGCCAGGGCAGAGCCTGCGCCGATGGCTGCCACCAGACTTAAGGTTAATGCTGCGATTTTGATGTTACGTTTTTTCATACTTTTCCTTTCTATGCCGCAGCTGCGGCATGTGCGGAGAATTTCGCCCAGGCGGATCCTCCATTGCGATACCCATGAATGGCTTTTTTGTCATCCATGGGTATTGCTTTGTTAATGTTACATGTGTGTGTGTTCAAGAAGCTTGCAACTAAAAAAACAGCCATGGGCTGCTTTTTCCATAAGAAATGGCTGACACTTTTGTGCCAGCCACAAGGTAAAGTATATATATAAATTCAGATATGAGAGTTTTACCGAATTTTGACCCTACGATTTGCTACAATTTTTTATTGGCGGCGCGGCTGCGATCCACGTCGCTATTGTCTATGTTACCAAATGACGCCGTAAAGCACCTAGCTTTAGCTATGGGGATATAAGGCGTCATTCTCATACCTGAATCTATACCAAAGTATTATTTCTCTATCTCCCTTATTAACATAGTGAAGATAAAATAGGCCGCCACAATGGTGGCGATGATAATGATCCCCTTCTTACTCCTGACAAAAGAAATGCCATATCCCAGATAGGGGATCCAGAACGTAACGGTTCCAACTACCTGCTCCGGCGATACCGGTGATAGATCTTCGGTATCATTGGCATCTCCCTTTGTGATATAGGCTCCCGTGCTGTCTGTCCCGATGACTCGATGAGTGATGGTGGCTTCTCCGGTGGAGTAGGCAATGATGTCGCCTACTTCCGGGCTTGTCAGATTCTTGTTTACAAATACCACTGCACCTGCATCGTAGGTCGGGGACATAGAACCGGATAAGACTATTTTGGGTTCCGTATTAAAAAGTCCGGGGAGTAACAAAAGCACAGAGAAAGAAAAAGCCAGTGTGATAATGATTATATCAAAAATATCTGCAACAAGCTTCATTTTTCTCTTTTTTTCATACTTTTTCGCTTGCTTGCTCTTCTGCAGCTTTTGCTGTGCCTTCTCCCGGTATTGGCATTTCTTTTCCTGATCTTTTGGATTCTTCTCCGGATCTTTGTTACTCTTTTTCGGATCTCCTGATTTCTTTCCAGGATTTTCGTTACTCTTTTTCTGATTCATTCTTTGCATCTTTTCTTTCGACATAAAGCATTTCTGCGATCTCTACGTTCCCCTCCTTTATAAGTTCCGACGGTGACAGCAATTTATCTTTGTTCATATAAGCCTTGATGTCAAAACTGTTCTTTTTGTCATAATCCATAAGTCTGTGATACCTTTTGTGCTTTGTAATATCATATTTCTTAGACTTATAAGGTCTTAGCCCCGCAATCTGCAAAATACATTCCGTCCGGTTCATGGTGGCAAGCTCATCCCTGGTCATCAGATCTCTGCCGGTGCGCTGGAAGTTGGTTCCTGCCGTTCTGCTCTGGCCCCGGGAATCTGAGGTAGTCTTGGTATCAATGGTTTCCTTACCTAAGATCTCGTTGATATTGCGCAGCGTCAATCCTTCCTTGCCGCCAAGGAACAGCATGGAATCACAGTTGCCGATAATGGTATCGGCGCTTTCTCTGTAAATGGCTTTCAGCTGTGATTCAGCCTGCAAAACGATGGCTGCCGAAATATTTCTGGATCGGATGGTGGCGATCAGACGCTCGAAGTTAGGGATCTGTCCGATGTTGGCAAACTCATCCAAAAGGCACTGCACATGGACCGGAAGGCTGCCGCCGTACTCATCATCCGCTTTCTTACAAAGCAGATTGAAAAGCTGACTATACATGATGGATACCAGAAAGTTAAAAGTAGGATCCGTATCGGAAATGATAACGAACAATGCTGTCTTTCTGTCTCCGATGGTATCAAGCTCCATCTCGTCGTACTCTGTCAGATCAAGAAGCCGCTGGATATTAAAAGGCGCTAATCTGGCCGCGCAGGAAATAAGGATGGACTTTGCGGTCTTGCCGGCAGCCAGCTTGTAATTATCATACTGTCTGACGGCAAAGTGATCCGGATTTTTCTCACGCAGATCATCAAACATACGATCGACGGCATTTTTAAAGTTGTCGTCGTCCTCTCTTACTTCCGATGCTTGCAGCATCCGTAAAAGTGTATGGAAATTCTTTTCCCTTTCCTCAGCCTCATAAAAGATATAGCCAATATAAGCCATATACAGAAGTTTTTCGGCCTTGATCCAGAAGTCTTCCTTCTCGCCCGCTCCCTTGGTATTGTTGATCAGCGTGGTGACAAGGGACTGTATATCCTCCTCAGACTTAAGATACCTAAAAGGATTATAGTGGTTGGATTTATCGAAATTGATGGTATTTAGAACCTTGATGGTATAAGGCTCGTATACGGTTTTTCCATTTTTGTCATGCACATAAACCGGTTTGCCGTGCTTATCCTTCTTATAAACCGGCAAGCCGTTGGCATCCTTCATGGGCTTTCCGTTCTTGTCTTTTCTGACTGCTCTCTTAGGCGATCCCTTTTCCAACATCTTTCCGCACTCTACAAGGACGGTTCCTTTCGGATCCGTGACTACGTAGGAACAGTGCATCTGCATGATGTTTGGTTTGATAAAAAATCGTGTCTTACCACTGCCGCTTCCGCCCACTACTTCGATATTCTTGTTCCTGGCATACTCCGGGCTGGTAGGCTTGCCGTTCATCATGATCCCTTCTGTCTGGGTGAGGATGATGTTGTCATACTCATCTTCCGACATCAGATGACCGATCTCTTCTTTCGTGCCCCATCTGGCGGAGCCGTACTCATAGCCGTCACGGTATTTTTTCTTGTTCTTGAATTTAATGGCGATGTAGATTCTGAAAAGAGCGGCCAAAATAAGGCCAACCAAAAGATCGATTTTATGAAGCGACGGTAACGGATTCATAAATGCTCTCGACATATACATAAAAGTCGCCAGCATCCGTCTGGGAGACTCCATGGATGGAGAAGTCTGTCTGTACAGCCAGGAAATCTTGTCGCCTAAATAGAACGCGACCACATAAGGGCTGTTCAGGATAATGAGCGCCATCAGATCTATCTGTTTAAGTTTTGACTTTGCTTTGCCTGACAGCTTTTCTTTAACATTTTTTACCTTACTCACCCGGCATCCTCCCGGTTATCTGCCACCGTGCTCCGCATGTGATCTTTTCTTTTCCTTCTGCTTACCTTTATTTTTTTCTATTTCTTTCTGTTTTTTTTCAATCGTTTTTGAAATAGAATCCTTAGAACCGGCGTAGTTTTGCATTGCTCTGTTTAGAAAGTTGCTCATAATGTCCCTGTCTTTTTTCTTATAAGCGATCGCTACCACTTGCTCTCCGGTTTCTTTATCCTTCATGACTTCAATGGAATGCTGGATAACTATTTTCTGATTTCGCAGTTCACTTCGAAAGAAATCATATACTTCCCGTGTGACCGGATCCATGATCGTCACATCATTTTCGCCGTTATATCCTTGCAGCTTTTGCATGGAGATCAATCCGTTTGCGTCCTGTTCTTCTGCTGTCAATCCTTTTTCACCTGTACCTCGCTTTTTGGTCTTGATCAATGTGATGACGTATTTTCCAAGTTTTTCCCCATATTTTTTGCCAAGTTCCATCACCTTGCGGTTTTTGCTCTCCGTATCGGCGATCATCTCTTCCTGTATTCCCATAAAGCCTCCCGATTTTGTAAAGGATGGCCACTTGTGGACATGATGTCCACAAGTGACGCCTCTTTAAGTTATCTTTTGCGGAAACTTAAGTTAGACGGAAAGCTGGTTGGCCAGAAGCGGGACAAGGGTAAGTGCTACTACGATGATACCTGCGCCTGCCACAAACTGCTTTTGTCCCTGACTCTTAGCGCCGGGATTGTCGTTGGAATAACCTTCCATGTAGTTGATCAGGCCCATGACGCAGTTCACTGCGCCGATCGCTGCGATGACCATCTTCATTACGGATACGCCCTGTGAGAAAAATTCCATTTTGTTTTACTCCTTTTTATTCTTGCTCTTATTTTTGTTATCTGTGTTGCAAATGACAATTTTAATTTTATCTTTTTGACTTTTGACAGATCTGCCTTTTAAGCAGCCGGATCTTGTATATCAGGCTGCTTACAGCTTTTCAGCCAGTGCGCCAAAGTTCTTGATATAGACATACATCTCTGACTGCTGCTTGCTCAGTTCTTCTAACTTCTTTTGATATTCAACAATCTGACCGGAGATTTCTCTATATTTCTCTGCACAGTTTTTCAAGGATTCGATCTTCTGCATGATAATATCTACCGGATCCTCTTCCTCGTAATCATCCTCGCTGTTTTCTTGCGCGCCCGGCAGGATCTCATCTTCGTAAGTCTGCACTTCGCTCTGGCTCTCTTCCGGATCAAAGCCTTTTATTTCTGTATCATTATCATCATCGTTGTCAGGTGTAAATCCTTCGTCAAAAGCTTCTTCCTGTTCCTGCTGTTCCTTTGGCTCCTGCAGCTGCTTCTCTATCGGAGCTGCTGCCTCCTGCTGCTGGGCCTGCACCGGCTCCTGTGATCGTGTCTGATCAGGTGTCACGTTCTGTGCCGGATTCTGGGGCTGTGCCTGGCCGGGTGTCTGATCCTGTACCGGTGCCTGGGACTGTGCCTGCTGTTCTGCATTCTGCGTATATTCCATGTGTGCTTCCTCTCCTTTTTCTTTTTCTGCACTGGTTTCTGCTGTTTCTTCCGGTCCGTCCTCATCCGGATCGCCGGATATTTCTCCGAATTCTTCTGACATATCGGATCCCTCCTCGTCGGGTGGCATGAATCCTTCTGTCTCCGCTGTAGGATCCTCGCTCGCATCCGGTGTAAATCCTTCGTCAAAAGCTTCTTCCTGTTCCTGCTGTTCCTTTGGCTCCTGCAGCTGCTCCTTTGAGGGAACTGCTGCCTCCTGCTGCTGGGCCTGCATCGACTCCCGGGATGGTGCCAGGTCAGGTGTCTCATCCTGTGATGAATCCACGGACTGTTGCAGCTCCTGTGATACACTCTGCAGCTTATGTAACTGTTGATGCTCCTGGATCCTTGCCGCTATGGTAGGTGTCGTGGTATGTCTTACGCCCGCTCTTCGCTCCTGTCTTTGAAATCGGTCTATGGGATCTTCCCCTACCTCCTTTTCTCTCTCGGCATTCCGGTAAGCATTACGGGGACGATACTCATTTTTTTTAACATCGGCCTCTTCTCCGTCTTCGTCCTCATCTTTTTCTACACTTCGTCCTTCGCCGTCCTCGTCCTCATCTTCCTCTTCTTCGTATTCCTCATCATCCTCAAAGTCATCATCATAATCACCGTTCTTTTCTTTGATGGCTTTGTAAATGAAAAATGCGGCTACGCATATCACGGTTATCAAAAAGATGATCAGATACATCGTGTTCTGTTTGGAAGATGATTCCTTTGCCTTTTCTACGGAATCCACCTCATCAGAAGCGGATGCATCTTCCGTGCTCTCCCCATCCTCAGAAGAACCTGTGCTTCCATCTCCAAAGACATCTCTCTCACTGGGAAGAATGGAAGAAGAACCGCTTCCCGTAGCTGTCCCGTCATCTGACTGCTGTTCTATCATGGAAAGCAGTTCCTGCTCCGTGATCAGGGACGTCATGTATACGTTGTCGCTGTCCCGATCTCCGTCTACGATGAGATAAAAATAATTACCTGCCGGTGTCTGAATGGTATAAAAATGCTTGTTGTCAGCCGACGTAGCTGAATCAACAAGCGTTCCGTTTCCATCCGGTGTAAAGGTTTCTCCTGTGCCGGATGCTATATTCGATGTTGCACTGCCGGCACTGTCTGACGATGAAGCATCTGAGGAAGCATCACTGCTTCCGGTGTCAGACACTGCCATGGCAGATGTACTGGCATCCTCCGGCGCACTGCTTTGGGCATGTACCGCCATGACCGGCAGTGTACTTGCCGCAGACAAAAGCAGTGCGCATGTACCAAAGGCCCATGCCTTCCACCTTTTTCTTTTGATCATACACTCCTCCTTTTTTGATCTTGCGTTGTGAATTATTGCCAAGCTAAAGTTTGCTGGGTTTCTCGCCTGACCCTTTAAAAGCTGCCCATGTTATATCCGTTCTCTGTTCTTTCCCCCTGGCTGTTCTCTGCAGGTTGTGTGTCAAAATCAAAAGCCTCCTGCTGATATGAATTTTCTGTTTCCTTCGCTGCCTCCGGTTCATGCTCCTGCTCCGCATCCTGCTGGCTGCTTACTGCTTCTTCCGGCTGCGCTTGCAGCTGCTCCTCTGTCGGAGCTGCTGCCTCCTCTTGATCCTGATCTTCCGCAGCAATTATTCGGATCTGTTCAATTGCCTTTCTGACAGGTATTCCTTTCAATTCCACTAAAATGATATTGGATGCCATGGATGATCGCTTTTCTTTAAGGGCATTAAGCTTTTCCTGTTCTTTCTTAATGATGCTGTCGGATCTCTTGATGGATTCCTCCACTTTATCTATTTGTTTAAGCCAGTAATCTGTATCGTTTTTCATTTTTCCCCTTTCTTTTGCAGCTTGTCAGCAAGGTTTACGCTATCTTTGATATTCTGCCTTCAATCTTCCGAAGCCTACAAAATGACTCTGCCAATACTGGGTATCGATCTTGGATACCTTTACCGGATTACCGGCGTGGATCATCTGGTTATCACCAATATAGATGCCTACATGGGATATACCCGGGTAATCATACGTATTTTTAAAGAAGATCAAATCTCCCGGCTGCGCCTGTGACGAATCTATATCATCACATACGCGCTTAAGTCCATTGGTATCCCGGCAGGCAAAGTCATTCTTTGCAATGGAATTTTTCAGGACCCAGGAAACAAAGCTGGAACAGTCAAATGCCGACGGATTGTCAGAATAATAGTCAGCTCCGTGAGCAGCGCCGTAAATATAAGGCTTTTTCTCCTGGTCATGGGCTATCTGCAGCATCCTTCCTACCGCCGTATCCGGTAGATCATCCACGTTCATGTCGATCTTGCCATCCTTGTAATAGTAGGCATACAGATCGTCAGGCGATACGTTCTCGCCGAAAAGCTCCGGCCTGTTTCCCACCGCTTCCAGATACACCAAATATCTGGGTGATAGTTCGCTTCCCAGTTTTTCCTGGCAGATCTCCGACAGGTTGTGATTGATCAGCTTGGTCTTCAGGATCCTTGCCTCATACTCTACTTCTACATAGGTGGTAGTGGCATTTCCCTGGTCGTCAAATTCTATCTGTGGTTCTACTTTCGTTCTTGTCTCTGTCCGTTCCTCCCTGATAATCTCATACTGCCTGGAAAAAAGATCCTTTAACTCCTCCGAGATCTCGCCGGACTTAAAATCTCCTTTCAGCGCCGTAAAATAAGAAGCCAGTACATTGCCGCTGTGGCTGATCTCATCCAGCTCGTACTCATACTCATCGTAATCCGGATAATCATCCGGCGTTCTCTTGATCTCCTGCTGCAGTTCCTCCTCCAGCTTCTCGTACTGATTGTTCATATCCAGAATGTCATTGTTGGAGGCCTGATAGGTGGTGGCAGTCGTGGTGCCGCTTATGCCGCCAAAGGACAGGAAAACCAAAAGAAAAAGGATGAGTAAAAACAAAAGGAAGCATACGATGCCGATCACGATCGGCAAGAATGCAGTCGATGCCGCGCCGCCGGCTGCTGCCGCAGTTGCACCGCCGGCTCCTTTCACTGCAGTGCCGGATGAAATACCTGCTGCAGCCGTATCCGTCTGTGCTGCTTTGTTGGCAGCTGTCATTGCATAAGCTGCTTTGATCTTCTTTTTCTGTGCTTTTCTGGATACTTCATTGCTTTTGGCACGGATCCCTTTGACAGTGCTTCCTGCCTCCGTATCGGATGCTGCTTCCAGTGCGCTGCTCTCCTGGCTGTTTAATGTGGTAAGCTTACTCTCTCGCTCCTGCAGACGATTATTTTTGGCCTGCGTACTTTCCTTCGTTCCCGTTCCACTGCTTCTTCTGGCTGTGGTGTTATCCTCGGTATATCTGTTTCTTCCGATGGCGGTTTTTTCTTTTCCTTCGGCATATCTTCTGTGATCTCTTACAGCATCTTTGCTCTTGTCTATGCTGTCGGCCTCACTGTCGTATGCCTTGGCGGATTGGATCTCCCCATCACCGAAAGCATCTTCATCCGATGCATCAAAGGAAGCATCTTTCCTTCCCTCTTTTTTATTTTTCTCCTTCTGCTTATCCCTGACATAGTCGATATAATTC
>CAVBJS010000051.1:0-7805 GCA_963596015.1 Bacteroidaceae bacterium | reverse complement strand
GAAGAAGAGAACTCCTCCTGCAGGGACTCCTGTGTACCTTGCCCGGATGCTTCCTCATCATCGTTTCCAAGAACTGCATTCTCGCCAGCTGCAGCTGCCTTTTGCAGACTTTTGCGTCCGTGGACAGCTTTATCATCTGCCATAGACTTCTCTGCATTGCCATAGCTTAATCTGGATCTGCGGAAATTGCTCTTTGTTTTTCTGTTTTTGTCCCCGGCAGTGCTGTTTCCGGCATTTTTTTCCTCAGAAAAGCTGCTTTTTCTGGCAGAAAGCTTTTCCGTTGCATCCTCTCTTTTTTTATCCTGCCGGTTATAGTTTTCGGCTTGCTCTCTATGAAGCCGGTTCTCCGATCTTTCTGATCTTACTTTAAGAGTTTCTGCACCTTCACGATCGTCTGCATAGAAGGTATCGCCGGACTCAATTGGATCGATAGATGCATCTGCACCTTTTGCCTTTCTGCTGTAAAGTGCGCTCTTTTGTCTGATCTCCTCCAAAGTATCCTGCTGTTCTTTTTGGGTTTTTACAGCATTTTGAAGAGAAATCTGCTTTTTTTGGCATTCAGCATTTTGAATGGCAAGCTGCTTATTTTGACTTTTAACACGTTCTTGTGAAGACTCTCTTGTGGAAAGCCGTTCTTTGGAGGAACTGTCCGGACCGGAAGAAGCCTGCGGAGAAGCTCTGCTGGACTTTAACTTACTGTTGGTGTTTTGCTGTTTACTCATTTACTGCTGCGCCTCTCCCAGTTTGGTGGTTACGTTCTTGTATAACAGGGAATCCTTCGGAATATCATCCTTAAAAGGCACCACTGTGGTGCCGAAAATGATAAGGCCGTGTCCGGCAGGCTGGCCGATGACAAATTTAAGTTCTTCACCGGATAAGCCCAGCTCTTCCTGCAGGATCCGCTTGTCCTCGCCTCGCTGCTTTAATAGTCTTATATACTCACTGTTCTTAAAGATGTTGGATACCTGCTTGGAAAGCAGCAGATCCGTTACGTTCTGTGTGATACCTGTGGGAATACCGCCGTATTTACGGAATCGCTTATAGATCTCCACGGTATGCGCTGCCGTCATGGGATCGTTAAGCATTAAGTGGAACTCATCCATGAAGTAGCGGGTGTACTTGTTCTTCTTCCGGTTATCTACCACTCTGTTCCATACATGATCCTGCACTGTCATCATGCCGATCTTTTTAAGCTGATTGCCAAGGCTGCGAATATCAAAGCACACCAGTCTGTTATTTACATCTACGTTGGTACGATGATTAAACAGGTTGGAGGATCCGTGTACAAAGCGCGCCATGGCGGCTGCCACGTTGGGTGCTTCCTCTGTATCGATGCTGTTTATCTCATCATACAGATCCTCCAGCGTAGGCATTTTTTCCGGCATGGGATCATCCAGAAATCTTCTGTATACGTTGCTTGCGGCCACATCAATGATGGAGGCTTGCACCGGGCTAAGGCCATGCCGGCCGCCGATAACGATCTCCATCAGGGAAAGGATAAAGTCGATCTTAAGCTTTACCTGATCTTCCGCATTCTCGTCACTGTCGATGGAAATATCCATGGGATTCATATAATCATGGGACGTGGGCGATATTTCTATCACCTGACCATGGAGACTCTCCACCAAAGGACGATACTCTGACTCCGGATCGCAGATAAAGATGTCATCCTCTGTTGCCAGCCATACGTTCTCGATCTCCTTCTTGGCGGATACGGATTTACCGCCGCCGGGAATACCAAGGATCAGGCCGTTTGGATTATCCAGTGTCTTTCGATCTAACGTGATCAGGTTGCCGGAAATGGCATTGATACCGGAGTAGATCTGATCACCGGTGCGCTGCAGCAGCTCTACCGTGGTGAAGGGAATAAAGCCTGCCACTGCTCTGGTGGTAAAGTTTCGTGACACCTTCGTGAGATTCACGCCTAAAGGCAGACAGGACATAAAGCCTTGCTCCTGTCTGAAATCCATATTTTTAAGATCACAGGAACAGCCACGGGCAATGCCCTTTAGCTGGTCAATAATGCGGTCCATCTTTTGTCTGGACTTGTTAAAGACCGTGATCAGCACGGTGGTAGTAAAGTATCTGTCCTCACCGGATTCCACGTTGGTCAGTGTTCTGTTGATGTCCTCGTTATAAGTCACTATATCCGGCGGCAGTATGTCCATATCGTAGCCGTCACGAACGGCTTTTTTCTGCTCCTTGACCTTGCTGGCCTCCACATCCGTGAGCTTTCGCTTTAAGTATTTCACAGCGGATTCCTGGTCAAAGGACTTGGCATGGATGGCGATCACCATGTTGTTGTCTACGGAAAGCAGCTGACTGATAAACTTCTCATCCAGCTTTGACGTTAGTACCTGAATGTGCAGACAACATCCAAAATAGTCTCCTGTCTTGAAGTAATTGCCCTTTCTGAAATCAAAACTGTTAGGGCAGATAAAATCCTTGGTGGAAAGCCCTGTTCGTGTCACTAAATCATAATTAAACAGAAACTCCGAAAATTCCTCCGGATTTAACATATCGCGAAGAACTTTTAACCACTCGTAGCCATTTAAAGGCCTTGTCTTTACGTCGATTCTCTGCAGCAGCTCCTGCAAATCCTGCTCAATCTGGGTAAGCTTTTGCCTTGCTGCCTTTACGTTCTGTGCATCTACGCCAAAGACGATATACTTTTGCCGCACATAATCATTATTGCCGGCCACCAGCTTATCGTGAATGATGCTGTTGAAGTCTTCCGTGATCTCCCGGACCGATTCATTTTTGACCGGGATCAGCACATCCTGCTCGATGGTGTCCAGATCCACTCTCTGTACTGCCGATACCACCTGAATATCCACGTTGGGATCAAAGTAGTTGTAGAAGTTGCACCAACCGTTAAACAGATCCTCCTTGTAAAAGCCGTCTGCCAACTGATAGTTAATATCGGAAAAGGCCATGGCTTTTGAAAAATGGTGATCATTTATGACGCATACACCATCTTCCAGAATCGTTGTAAAGGGAAGGGTCTTTTGAGCCGAAATGGTTCTGTTCTTGCTCTTTTTCCGCACTTCCCTGGCGATCTTTCTTTTTTGTTCTGCGGAGAGCACGCTTCCGGTATTGCCTTTTTTCTTTTTGTGCGCAGCAGCCTTGCCGGCGTCTTTTTGTTTTTTCTTTACAGTGCCCGCTTTTTCTGTCTTGTGCTTTCGCTTATCATCTCTTTTTGCGCTTTTTCTTTCCTTTTTGTCCGGCAGTTTTTCCTGCTTCTCTTCCTGCTGCTTTTCCAGCGGTTTTTCCTGCGAATTTCTTCTTAGAAATCCCAATTTCCAGTACCTCCTCTCTATAGACGCACTCTGCAAGGTACGCTATATGATTCTCTGTTTCATACGGTCTTATGCCGGGACGCTTAAATTTCACGCTGATCACATCCCTTAGATACTCTTCCATGTATCGACCGTCCTTGGTATAGATCCCGATAAAGAAGATGGGGATCAATACGATGAACATCAGCATCAGCGAAATATCAACGCTTAAATACTTGTGGACCTGCCAATAAAAAAGCAGCCCCAGGGTGCCGGAGGTCAGCAAAAATATCAACTGACGCTGGGTAAGTCCTGCTACTGCTTTTTTCTTTAAACGGGACAGATCCTGGGGAACATCTACATAAGCCATTATTTCCTCCCGTTTTCTTCCGACTCTTCCGATCTTTCCTGTTGTTCCAGCTTTTTATTTTTATAATCCTCAATGCGGTTGTAATCACGCAGAAGATCCATGATCTTCCTTTTTCCCGCATTATTCAGGCTGTTATAAGCATTCATCACTTTCTTTGTGTTATACAGCTTGAAAATATCATTATCATTGTCGTCTATATCTATCGGCGTGAAATTTATGGGATCTAATCCTAACTCCGAACAGATAAAGATCACCGTATCATAAGCCATGCATTCAATACCGCAGTTGCGGCTGAGTGCTGACGTCAGACTGCTGTATGGGATGCCGCACTTCTGCGCGAACTCGCTTACGGATCTGTACTGTTCCAATATGGCTTTTTTCACAATCTCTGTTTTTTCTGATCTACTCATGCCACTGTTGTCCAATGAATACCCTCCTTGTGGCTAAATGCTTAAATTGACGCTTCCCACGGCTAAAGCTGTGGGATTCCTACTTTGTCCACTGTAATACCCTTCATTTTCCCTTGTGTCGCTGCCGGTTTTTCCATGCATTCACCGGGCACCGAACAGAGATTTGGAAATGCTGCCGGACTTCTTGATCACCACAAAGCACGTCAGCTCGTAAATGATCAATGTGATCAGGTTCTGCAGCAGCTCCCCGTTAGCAGCAAGGGTCGTGGACATGACTGACAAGCCACCCAGAGCAAACATCATGATAAGGCTCTGCAGTGCCAGGGCCATGATATTTGACAAAAAGTTATTGCCCATAGGCCGCCACTCATTACTGCCAAAGGTGGACATGGGCAGGGACGCTACGCTTGCATAGATGATCATCTCCATGAACCGGAAATAGATGATGACGCAGGTGCAGATATAGATTGTCAGCAAAAGGATAAAGAATATCAAAAGCAGGACAAAATAGATCGTCAGATCTCCCAGGTTCAAAGCGCTTATAAACGCGCTTATATAGTCATCGTCCGTATACTGATCTAAGCTTGCCTTTGAATCCGTCGTAATGATACCGGCTGCCTTTTGTGCGATCCAGGTGCCAAGGTCAAAGAAGGCCATGACAATGGTCCAGGCTTTGGAAACCAGCATGATGCACAGGGATGACTTGACGATCCATTTCACGATGACTCTATGGTCCGTATCTGCCAGGTTATTCCGGTCGATCAGGATCTGGATCAGGTCATAGCACATGACAAAAGTCAGGATGATGCCCGCGATGGGAATGATCACAGACTCATTCATGGATTGTGCGACGCTAAAGAGCGATGCATTATAATCCTGCGGCGAGGTTGATAATTTCCCGCTTAATCCATTGGTCATGTTGTTTGTGATCGCTACGATCCCCTTTATAAGCCATTTGATGGGCGCTGCCAGCAGACTTTTGAAAAAGGATTCCAGTGACTCCGATAAAAACTCTCCCAAGGTTCTCTCCTTTCCGGCATGGGTAGTATCATGCCTTTTTTTATGCAAAATGTTTTCTCTGCAGCAATGCTGCCGGAAAACATAAATGCCTGGTACAGGACGCAGCTTTGGCGAGGCTGCCGGTGCTTCTTTCTTACTTACTATTTCTTTTTCTTTTGTATTTATACTTTTATGAGGTAAAGCTCGTTTACCTCATGAAGTAAACGCGGTTTACCTCACTTGGTTTAGATTCTGACATGCTTTTGCTTTTCTGCTTCTTCCACGCGCTTCTTCCCTTCGGCAATGTCCTCATCCGCAAATGGCCGTGATGACCGATTTACTTGCCTAGATCTAAATGCACAGCCTGCCGGTGCTGATCTTTTCGCCGCAAAGCAACTTGTATGTTGTTTCATCGTCATAGTCTGCTTCGCCCAGAAGCATCTTCTCCAGTGCCTCATAGTCATAGTCGCGCTGCTTGAATTGATTGAATTGATTTACCTTTGGCTTTCTGCATTCCGCATTCCGGCTATAGTCAGGTCTGATGGGATAGAAATTGGCATAGGATCCCATGATCGCGTTCTCCACAATGGTGCACTGCTCCGTCACTTCCGATGCCAGGGTAGAAAGACGCTTTAAAAGCAGTCTAAGGCCGTCATTGGTGATAAAACCTTTTTTCACCAATCTTTGCCGGATGTACTTTTTCAGTGCCGCTCTCAGATCTTCATCCTGCGTAAACTCGTCTATGATCTCGTTGTAGGATTTTCTCTTCGGGGCCGACGGCGCAGCCGGTGCTTCTTTCTTACTTACATATTCTTTTTCTTTTGTATTTATACTTTTATGAGGTAAACGAGCTTTACCTCTGGAGGTAAACGTATTTGACCTCACTTTCCATGAAAAATCCTGCTCCTGAGAGTCATTTTCTATGGAATCATTCTCTGCCTCTCTCATTTCCTTTGCATATTTCTCAGCTTCACCTTCTTCTCCCATGATCAGGAAGATGTTCTTGACATAAAGAAGGTCGGGCAGCGTGTTACCCCGGCGTTTGTGCTCCAGTAAACCGCGCTCTTCCAACTCCTTCATTCTCTTAATGGCAGTCGGCTTGGAAATGCGAAGCTTCTGCATCACCTCATTGATGGGATAGATGATGTAGATACGGCCGTTCCTATCCATCTTTTTATTGCGGATAGACAGGAATACCCTGCTAAGGAACAGGCTATATAATACCTTCGCTTCTGTAGTGAGCATCTCGACTACATAAGGATGTTCAAAGAGCAGGGAAGGCATTTTGAAATAGTCGTACTGCATTGTGAATTTCTGATAGAAGTAATATGTTTTTCTCTTATCACACATAAGGCATTCTCCTTTTCTATGTGCTTTGAATTTGGTTTGCGGTTTTTTCTTAGTGCATAAAAAAAGGCCGTATGGATCTGACACCATACGACCTTCCAGAATTAAAAATTTTCACAATATGAAGTTAAAATTATATAACCATAGATTCCGGCGGATTAATATATGGTTCAAGCTGGGGATAGATAACCAGCTGTGCATCTGCCGCCTTGAATGTCTTTATTGATATGAGCTTACTGTCTTCCAGACCACGCAGGCCCTTTTTGATCTTATACTCGCTTTCGTTGATCCTCTTTGCCAACTCCTTGACTGTCCAGATGGAATATACGTTGTCCTCGCCTGTAAATTTCCCACTGCGGATAGAATCCTTGACATCATTCATGACAAACGCGTATATGACGATCCCTACCGTTGTTAATGCCGGATAATTGGAAAGAGACAGCCAGTCAGGCCAATAAAGAAAAAAGCTGTTGGTAAAATTCTCTGTGATACTCTTCCATGTATGCATTACTGCTGATCCTCCTTCTGCTTCTGTTTCATCCGCTTCCTCGCCACTTTATAGCTAAGCCTTTTTTCTAATTCCTGACCGATACAGACTTTGCCGTGTTTTGAAATCATATATACCAAAATATCCGGATAAAGAGATGGCGAATTTCTAAGGACATCCACTAATATAAGCCAGTGCGGCACTTCCGATACGTTCTTGACGTTAGCCTTAAAATAATCCCTTAAGGCTGTTAAATTCTCTACTTCCTCTTCTTTCGAAGATGCTATGATCTTATCGATCTCATTCGTTGAAAGGATTTCATACGCGGCCTCATAAAAGGCAAGTAGGATTTCATTCATACCTTCCGGATATTTTTCTGAAAGGCTCCTGGGTTTTACCGTTTTCTCTTCGTGGTCTTCCTTGCTTTGCTTTGGAAATTCTACTACGTTAATGTCTGTCTTTTCACTCATGTCGTTTCCTCCTTTATGTTTTTGCTCTTCCCATGCCTGGAACGTCGCAAGCATTCCTTTATACATCGTTTCACTGATAAGCCCTTCTCTGTATAATCGGTCGGCGTGTTCTCTGTTTCCTTCCTTTTTTTCGGTCATACCTTTTTCTCCTTATATGAGAGCACAAGAAAAGCGATCAGCCTTGGCAGCCAATCGCTTTGTAATTGATGATACTCTCTATGAAGTTAAACTAGAACCGGTTCCTTCTTTTCAACAATAGCTGATACTTCCGTTTCGTTTATTCCTGTCACATCAGCTATCTGATCTAGTGTATATCCTTTTCTGTACATACTCAATACGAATTTCTCTGTTGTTTTCTCTATAGCCCTCTCCTCAATTCCTTCACTCAGATTGCACATAGTTCTTACCTCCTCTCTGAACTCTCCGCTGACCGGAATGTTATAT
>CAVBJS010000050.1:0-18459 GCA_963596015.1 Bacteroidaceae bacterium | reverse complement strand
CATCAGGCGGGGATGCGAGTTCGGGCCGTGCCATCCGCAGGCGAGAGGCAGATCATAAGCAAAACGGCGCAAAGTGCATGGTGCGAGACATCTGCCGCGTTCCGGTGCATGACCGGGCTAAACTATCATAGTAACCTGTCGTTTACATTTCAGCCGCTGCCTGGCTAGGCCCTGCACAGTAACAACAATTCCAAAGAAACACCCCCCGAAACTACGCACACATTGATTTTTAAATATCCATTTAGTAATATAGATAAGATATGTAATAGAATTTTCATTACGCAGCTGCAGCTTGCCTGCAGCAGAGAAAGGCGAACATGAGCGATATGATTAATGTGGCAGTAGATGCCATGGGCGGCGATTATGCACCGGATGAAGTAGTAAAGGGTGTATTGCTGGCCGTGCGGGCCAATCCTTCCCTGAAGGTGACCCTGGTAGGTAAGGAAATGCTCATCCGGGCAGCCCTTGGCCAGTATGCCGGCACAGAAGGATGGCCGGAGGATAGGATTAGCATCCGTCATACTTCCGAGGTCATCGAGATGGCAGAGTCCCCGGTAAAGGCCATTATGGAGAAGAAGGACTCCTCCATCGTACGGGGCATGGAGATGGTACATGACGGCGAATGCGATGCCTTCGTAACAGCAGGCAGCAGCGGCGCCACCTTAGTAGGCGGCCAGACCATCGTAGGCCGGATCAAGGGCATCGAACGGCCTCCGTTAGCACCCTTGATGCCTACCACCAAGGGACCGGTATTGCTGATCGACTGCGGTGCCAATGTGGATGCCAAACCCTCCTGGCTGCTGCAGTTTGCCCAGATGGGTTCCATCTATATGGAAAATATAGTTGGAGTCAAGAACCCCCGTGTAGCCATCCTTAATATCGGCGCAGAGGATGAAAAGGGCAATGCTCTGGTAAAGGAGACCTTTCCTTTGCTGCAGCAGTGCGAAACCATCAATTTCATCGGCAGCATAGAGGCAAGGGATATACCGGCCGGCGGCGCGGATGTGGTGGTCTGCGATGCCTTTGCAGGCAACGTGGTGCTGAAGATGTATGAAGGCGTGGCATCGGCCCTTTTAGGAGAGATCAAGGGGGCACTGCTTTCCAGCCTTCCCTCCAAAATCGGCGCATTGCTGATCAAGCCGGCTTTAAAGGGCACGCTGAAGAAGTTTGATACCTCTACCTACGGCGGCGCACCGCTGCTGGGCTTAAACGGTCTGGTGGTCAAGAGCCATGGCAATTCCAAGGCTATAGTGATCCAGCATGCCATCGAGCAGTGCATTACTTTTAAGGAAAAGGACATTAACGGGCAGTTCCGCAGCCGGATGAAGCTGGTGGACCGCACAAAGAAGAGAGCGGCGCAATAATTGCGTCAAAGAAAGGGATAAGTTTGAAAGAAATGTCTGATGGCATTTTTTTCAAACGGCATTGATGCCGTAAACGTCATCAATGCAAGATCACATCGGAGAATTCGCCTTCGCGAAATTCTCCTCGTGTTGCCGCAGTAAACTGCGGCAAGAAAGGAATAAAAATGGAAGAATTTACAAAACTGCAGGATATCATCGCTGACGTATTAAATGTAGACCAGGACGAGATCACAGAGGAGACTACCTTCACAGACGATCTGGGCGCGGATTCTCTGGATCTGTTCCAGGTGATCATGAGCATCGAGAAGGTCTTTAAGATCACTGTTCCCACCGAGGAGATCCAGAACGTGAAGACAGTGGGAGAGGCAGCAAAGCTGATCCGGGAAGCAAGAGCAGGCAAGTAAATGAATTACCGAGAACGGGAAGAACTGGACAAACTGGAGCAAAAGATCGGTTACCGCTTTAAGGATCGCAGTCTTATAGAGCAGGCGCTGACCCACAGCTCCTATGTCAATGAACACAAGATCAACCGCTGCCGGGACTACGAGCGGTTGGAATTTCTGGGAGATGCGGTGCTGGAGATGGTCTCCAGTGCCGTCCTTTATAAGAAATATCCGGAAAAGAAGGAAGGAGAGCTTTCCAAGCTGCGCTCTACCTTAGTCTGCGAACCGGCTCTGGCTTACTGTGCCAGAGATATCGGGCTGGAGAACTTTATCCGCCTTGGAAAGGGCGAAGAGGCCACCGGCGGACGGCAGCGGGATTCTATCATTTCCGACGTGATGGAGGCCACCATCGGCGCTATGTATTTAGACAGCGGCCGGGTGGAGGAAGCCCAGGATTTCATTATGAAATTCATTCTCTCCGACTTAGAGAACAAAAGGCTCTTTTACGATGCTAAGTCCATCCTGCAGGAAAAGATACAGCAGCACGGACAGACCATCCGTTATGAAGTGCTGGAGGAATGCGGACCGGAGCATTGCAAGATCTTCAAGGTAGCTGCCCTGATCGATGACAAACAGGTGCAGACCGGAGAGGGCAGATCCAAGAAAGCCGCAGAGCAGCAGGCTGCCCACCGGCTCCTTTTGGAGATGAATAAGTAGATTAGCTTCCATGGGGAGCAAAGGCACAGGGAGTTGCATGTATCTTAAGAGTATCGAAATACAGGGATTTAAATCCTTTGCAAACAAAATCAAATTCGAATTTCACAATGGAATAACCGCCATCGTGGGACCGAACGGTTCGGGCAAAAGTAATGTCGCGGACGCCGTGCGCTGGGTGCTTGGTGAGCAACGTATCAAGCAGCTGCGCGGCGCTTCCATGCAGGACGTTATTTTTGCCGGGACAGAGCTTCGAAAGCCCCTGGGCTATGCGTATGTGGCGATCACGTTAGACAACAGCGACCACCAGCTGGCCATCGATTATGAAGAAGTGACCGTGGCAAGACGATTGTACCGATCCGGTGAGAGTGAGTATCTGCTGAACGGAACGGCCTGCCGACTGAAGGACGTCAACGAGCTTTTTTATGATACGGGTATCGGTAAGGAAGGTTATTCCATCATCGGACAGGGCCAGATCGAAAAGATCCTGTCGGATAAACCGGAGGATCGAAGAGAACTCTTTGACGAGGCCGCCGGCATCGTGAAATTCAAGCGCCGCAAGGAAGCTTCCGAAAAGAAGCTTGAGAGCGAGAAGGCCAACCTGGTCCGGGTCAATGACATCTTGGCGGAGTTGGATAAGCAGATCGGCCCACTGGAAAAGCAGTCTGAAAAGGCAAGGATTTATTTAAAGACCAGAGAAAGCCTGAAGACCCTGGATGTCAATGCTTTCCTGATCGAGCACGGCAAGACTGGCGAAGAATTAAAAGAAATGACCGAAAAGCAGCAAATCGCAGACAAAGACTTAGCTCAGGCTAAGGAGCAATACGAAGCTGCCAGATCGGATTATGAAAAGATCCAGTCTCAGTTGGAGCAGTTGGAGACCGAGATGGAGCAGACCCGGAATCGCATCAGCGATGCCAGCATCGTGCGGGGTAAGCTGGAAGGCGATATCAAGGTTTACGAGGAACAGATCCGGGCTGCCAAAAGCAATGCGGAGCATTTCGCTGTCCGCAAAGCCAACATGCAGGCAAAGCTGGATAGCTATGAGACGGAAAAAAGCCAGCTCCTGGATGAAAAAAAGGAGATGGACGACCATTTCGGCAAGCTGACAGACGACAGGGAAAAGGCCAGAAAAGAGCATGAGGCGGTGGCGGCCAAGGTGACGGAGTGTGCCGGCCAAATAGAGGATGGCAAAAACGGCATTCTGGAAGCTTTAAGTGAGCGGGCTACCATTAAGTCACGCCTGGCCAGCCTTAGCACCATGGAGGAGCAGATCGGTATCCGAAAGGCAGAGCTGACTTCCCGTCTGGTCAGCGCCAGAACCCAGGAGAATCAGCAGGAAGAGCGGATCCGTCAGTTAAAGGAAGCCTTTGAGAATGTAACAGCCAGAATCAGCGAACTGCGCAAGGAGCAGCAGGAAAAGGAAGCCCAGATCCAGAAAGCCAAGGAAAAGCTGACAGGATGCGACCAGAAGCTGCGGGATGCCCAGATCGAGTATCACAAGGAAAAGACCAAGTTGGAATCCCTTGTGAACCTGACAGAGCGTTACGAAGGCTTTGGCGGCAGCGTCAAAAAGGTCATGGAGAACAAATCCAAAGAAAAGGGCCTTTTAGGCGTAGTGGCGGACCTTTTAAAGACGAAACCCAAGTACGAAACTGCCATTGAAGTGGCCTTAGGCGGCAATATCCAGAACATCGTCACAGACGATGAGGCCACTGCCAAGCGCATGATCTCTCTCTTAAAGAGAGAAAAGGCAGGCCGTGCTACCTTCCTGCCCCTGACCAGCATCGCCCATCCCCAGGAATTCTCCAAGCCGGAGGTACTAAAGGAAGAGGGTATCATCGGTTTAGCGGACAGTCTGGTAGAGACAGAGCCGGCTTATCGCAATGTGGCTAAGGCTATGTTGGGGCGGATCCTTATCGTGGATACCTTTGACCATGCAGTAAAGATCGCCGGCCGGCACAGTCATTCCCTGCGGATGGTTACCTTAGAGGGCGAGCTTTTCGTACCCGGCGGTGCCATCAGCGGCGGTGCCTATAAAGGAAACAGCAACCTGCTGGGACGGCGCCGCGAAATGGCGGAGTTAGAGCAAAAGGTTAAGGAAAAGCTTACGGCCATCGATGATCTGAATAAGGAGATCGAGGAGACGAGAAATGCCCGCACGGCACTGCGCCGGGAATTAGAGCAGATCCGCAGTGAACTGCAAAATAAATTCCTGGAACAGAATACAGCCCGCATGAACGTGGTCAATGAAGAAGAGAAAAAGAAACAGGCGGCGGGCAGCTTCGTACAGCTGAAAGAAGAAAGCAAGGGCATAGAAGAGCAGACCGCCGAGGTGGTAAAGGAAAAGGAAGAGATCACCGAAAAGCTGGCGGCTTCCGAACAGTACGAAAAGGATACCACGGAGCAGATCACGCAGCTGCAGGAACAGTTGGAGATCCTGCAGAAAGAAGAGACCGAAAAGAATACGGCGGCCGCTTCCTGGGATGTGGAAATAGAGCGAATGCGCCAGCAGATCCAATTTAAGCAGGAAAATCTGGATCGTATCACCCAGGAGACAGCCCAGACTAAGAAGGAACTGGAGGAGATCATCCAAAGCCTGGTGCAGGGCAAGGAAGAAATGACCCAGCGTCAGAAGAATATAGAGGAGATCCAAAAGACCATCGAGAGTTCCCACAGCACCCAGTCCGATGCCCAGAAGCTGTTACAGGAAAGCGTACAGAAAAAGGAAGAGCTGACAGGAAAGCAGAAGGAGTTCTTTACCACCAGAGAGAGTCTGGCGGAGAAGCAGAATTCCCTGGACAAGGAAGTTTACCGTTTAAATGCCCAGAAGGAAAAACTGCAGAACGCTTTGGAAGCTCAGATCAATTATATGTGGGATGAGTACGAGATCACCTTATCGGATGCCAATGCGCTGCGGGACGAATCCATGACGGATCTTTATGCCATGAAAAAGGAGATCGCTGCTTTAAAGGGCAAGATCCGAAGTCTGGGAGATGTGAACATGGGTGCCATCGAGGAATACAAAACTTTGATGGAGCGCTATACTTTCTTAAAAGGACAGCATGACGATCTGGTGGCGGCAGAGGAGACTTTGCAGGGTATCATCCAGGAACTGGACGAGGCCATGCGCCGGCAGTTTAAAGAGCAGTTCGCCCGGATCAACAAAGAATTTGATCTGGTATTCAAAGAGATGTTCGGCGGCGGAAAAGGCACGTTGGAGCTGATGGAAGGAGCAGACCTTCTGGAGGCCGGGGTCCGGGTCATCGCTCAGCCCCCGGGCAAGAAGCTGCAGAATATGATGCAGCTCTCCGGCGGAGAAAAGTCCCTGACGGCTATTGCCCTGCTGTTTGCCATCCAGAGTCTTAAGCCTTCCCCCTTCTGTCTGCTGGACGAGATCGAGGCGGCGCTGGATGAAAACAATGTCAGCCGTTTTGCAGGCTACCTGCATAAGCTGACAAAGGATACCCAGTTCATCGTCATCACCCACCGCCGAGGCACCATGGAGCAGGCTGATCGACTCTACGGTATCACCATGCAGGAGAAGGGCGTATCGGCACTGGTCAGCGTAAACCTGATCGATAAGGATCTGAGTGCGTAGCCGCAGACAAGCTGCGGCAAAAAGAGGTAAAAATTTGAAATAAATGCTTGATAGCATTTATTTCAAATTGCATTGATGTCGTAGACGCCATCAATGGGTGAGCACATCGGAGAATTCGCCTGCGCGAAATTCTCCTCGTGTTGCCACAGACAAGCTGTGGCAAAAAGAGGTAAAAATGAGCAAATTTGATTTTTGGGGCTGGCGTTCCAAGAAGAAGGAAAATACAGAACCGGAACCGGAGACCGTGGAAACTGAAAATGAAAACGTGGAATCGGAAACCGAAAACGCGGATCCTGAAACAGAGACCACAGAGTCAGAGTCGGAAGACAAGAACCCGGAGAACGGTAACGCTGTAACGGAGTCAGAGAACACAACTCCGGAGACAGAAAACGCGGATTCACAGACAGAAAGTACAGAATCTGACCTGTCTGATGCGGAGCTGAAAATCGAAAACATCGATCCTGAGATGGTAAACACGGATCCCGAGTCTGGAATCACGGAATCGGAATCTACAGATCCGGGGACAGATAACACAGAATCTGAAGCGGAAGAAATAAATCCGGAGACAGAAAACACAGAACCGGAAGCTGAAGAAACAGAACCGGAAGTTACAGATGCAGAAGCTGTAGAGCCTGCAGAAGAAGTGCAGGAAGAATCCGAAGAGGAAACGGCAGAAGAGTTCCAACAGGCGTCCCAGCAGGAAATGGAAGAGGAACCTGCACAGGAGGCAGAACGGGAACCCGAACAGAAGCTAGGCTTTTTCGGCCGCCTGAAGGCCGGTCTTACCAAGACCAGAGATAATATCGTGCAGGGCATGGACCGGGTATTTCTGGGCTATTCTTCCATCGATGATGACTTCTATGAGGAACTGGAAGAGATCATGATCATGGGAGATATGGGCATCCATGCTACTGATGAGATCTTGACCAAGCTAAAGGAACAGGTGGCACAGCAGCATATCCATGAGCCCCAGGCCTGCCGGGAACTGTTGATCCAGAACATCAGCGAGCAGATGTATGTGGATGAGCATGCCTATGATTTCGAGAAGCAGCCTTCCATCGTCATGGTCATCGGCGTCAACGGCGTAGGCAAGACCACCTCTGTTGGAAAACTGGCGGGTATTTATAAAAAGCAGGGCAAAAAGGTGCTTATTGCGGCGGCAGATACCTTCCGGGCAGCGGCAGGGGAACAGCTGCAGGAATGGGCGAACCGGGCCGGTGTGGATATCATCAGTGCACCGGAGGGCTCTGACCCTGCCAGCGTGGTCTACGATGCGGTCTGCGCGGCCAAGGCCAGAAGAGCGGACATTCTGCTGTGCGATACGGCGGGACGTCTCCACAATAAGAAGAATCTGATGGAAGAGCTGCGCAAGATGGATAAGATCATCTCCCGGGAATATCCGGAAGCCAAGCGGGAAAACCTGGTGGTCTTAGACGGTGCCACCGGACAGAATGCTCTTTCCCAGGCCAGAGAATTCGGCAATGTCACCGATCTGACCGGCATCATCCTGACTAAGATGGACGGCACCAGCAAGGGCGGCATAGCCATTGCCGTGCAGTCAGAGCTGCATATTCCCGTTAAATTCATCGGTGTGGGTGAAAAGATGGAGGATCTGCAGAAGTTCAAGCCGGATGAGTTCGTGGCGGCATTATTTGAGAGAGAAAAAGACAGCACACAGGAGCAGTAAAGACATAAGGAGGAAATCATGGACACAGAGATGTTGACTTTACCCAGATTTGAGGAAGCCTGTGAGATCGTGAAGAAGGTAACACGCCCCACAGAGTTGATCTATTCGGACTACTGGAGCGAGCAGACCGGCGGCAAGGTATATTTAAAGCCAGAAAATATGCAGCGCACAGGCGCTTATAAGGTTCGTGGTGCTTACTATACCATCAGCACCCTTACCCAGGAAGAGAGAGGAAAGGGACTGATCACCGCTTCCGCCGGCAACCATGCCCAGGGCGTAGCCTATGCGGCTAAGGCTTACGGCGTAAAGGCAGTCATCGTCATGCCCACCACCACTCCCCTTATCAAGGTAAACCGCACCAAAGCCCTGGGGGCAGAGGTAGTGCTGCACGGAGATGTATATGATGAGGCATGCGAGAAGGCATTAGAGCTGGCGGAGGAAAAAGGATATACCTTTATTCACCCCTTCGATGACCCCAGAGTAGCTACCGGTCAGGGCACCATCGCCATGGAGATCATCAAGGAGCTGCCTTTGGTAGACGTCATTCTGGTACCCATCGGCGGCGGCGGACTGGCTACCGGTGTTTCCACACTGGCCAAGCTTCTTAAGCCCAATGTACAGGTCATCGGTGTAGAGCCGGCCGGGGCAGCATGTCTGACCGCTTCCCTGAAAAACGGACAGGTGACCACCCTTCCCACCGTCAATACCATCGCAGACGGCACCGCCGTCAAGACCCCCGGCAGTGTGATCTTCCCTTATCTGCAGAAGAACCTGGATCAGGTGATCACCGTTCCGGATGAGGAACTGGTAGTGGCTTTCCTGGATATGGTGGAAAATCACAAGATGATCGTGGAAAACTCCGGTCTTCTGAGCGTAGCTGCCTTAAAGCACATCGACGCAAAGGGCAAAAAGGTAGTTTCCGTCTTAAGCGGCGGCAATATGGACGTGATCACCATGTCCTCCGTGGTACAGCAGGGATTGATCCTGCGGGATCGTATCTTTACGGTTTCCGTGCTGCTGCCGGATAAGCCGGGTGAGCTCTCCAGAGTTTCCGGTGTCATCGCCGCAGCTAACGGTAACGTCATCAAGTTAGAGCACAACCAGTTCGTCTCTATCAACCGCAATGCGGCGGTAGAACTGCGGATCACCTTAGAGGCATTCGGAACAGAGCATAAGGCAGAGATCATCCGCTGCCTGGAAAAGGAAGGATACCAGCCTAAACTGGTGCGCACCAATATTTAGACGGTAAATGTCCATGAGAAAAAATCCTTTGTATATGGAAAAGGAAAAAGAGAAAGAAAAAGAAAACGCCAATCACCAGCGGACGGTATACCTGGTCAACATCATCATTCTGAGCCTGGTGACCCTCAGCGCGGTGGCTTTCAGCGTCTTTTTGCTGGTCCGCTCCCGGGCCAATATGCAGGAGCTGCACCGGATCTATGCGGAACTGAACCTGGAAGAAGGGGAAGAAAAGCAGCTTTATACCGAGGAAGAACTAAAGAGGAGTCTCAGCGAGACCAAAAAGACCGCGGCTATGACGGAGCGCAATACCATTTTGCAGCAAATCCAGAGCTCTCTGGAATCCGGCGACAGTACCACCGGCATGCTGCGAAAGCTTTTTTCCAATGATATCGTGGTTCTCAGCGGCGGCCGGTATTACTTTTATCCCGTGATCTCCTCCGTGCTGAAGCACAATTTTTCCGAGTCGGACTTTGCCCTGGATGAAAGCGGACGCCTGCAATACAATGGGACAAATACCAGGATACAGACCCGGCAGGGCATCGATGTGTCGGAAAAAGAAGGCTATATCGACTGGGAAAAGGTAGCCCAGGACCAGATCAGTTTTGCCTATATCTGCGCCGGCGGCGGAGATATGGACGGCACGGCTGTGCGGGATTCCTACTTTGAGCACAATCTGACAGGAGCCCAGGAGGCGGAGATGGCCACCGGCGTCTACTACGTCCTGTCCCACGCCTCACCCCAGGAGTGCAGGGAGCAGGCCGGCGAACTGGTTTCCTGGCTGCAGGAGATGGAAGAGGAGGGAACAAAGACTTCCCTTCCCGTGGCAGTCTGGGTACTGCCTGTCAGCACGGCTGATGACGGCACCCAGGATACAGAGGGACAGAGCAAGGCAGAGTGGACGGAGAATACCATCGCTTTCTGTCAGGCTCTGGAGGAAGCGGGATATACACCTGCGATCTACGGAAATCTGGTAAGCTTTACCATGCTGCTGGACATGACCCAGCTGGAAAAATATGAAAAGTGGATCACCAGCAATGATACTTCCCTTTACTTCCCCTATCAGTTCAGCTGCTGGCAGTATACAGCCAGCGGAGAGATCCAGGGCATTTCTACGGATGTGCACCGGGATCTGATCATCAGAGAAGGCGCTGTGCCCCAGAGTCAGAGCACCGAGGCAGAGGATGTAAACCGGAAAACAGATGCGGATTCCTAAAGACGGCAGCAAAAGCAGATGAGAGAAAAGCAGGGTGAGAATATTCATCCTGCTTTTTTAGGAAGTTGACGTATGGCTGCCCGGAAATGAGGATCCCTGCGGAATGGAGATTAAAATGGAACTGTATATTATTCGTCACGGAGAGACCAGGT
The DNA here is from genome assembly GCA_963596015.1 of Bacteroidaceae bacterium. Taxonomy (GTDB): domain Bacteria; phylum Bacillota; class Clostridia; order Lachnospirales; family Lachnospiraceae; genus CAG-791. The sequence continues at coordinate 8,103 of CAVBJS010000050.1, read as the reverse complement.
GGAACAGAGAGCGAAAGCTGCAGGGCAGAGCGGATATTCCCCTTAATGAGAACGGCATTGCACTGGCACAGAAAACCGGCGTGGGCATGCGGGATATCCCCTTTGACTTCTGCTTTTCCAGCCCCTTGCTGCGGGCAAAGCAGACAGCCTGGGAGATCCTTAAGGAAAATAACGGCTATCGGCAGCGGGCAGAGGCATTTTTAAAGGAAAATCCCGGCTACCGGGCAGAAATTGACAGAGGATCGAACCGGGAAATACAGCAGGAACCTTCCGAAGAAAATAAGAAAAATCAGGAAATCGGTGAAAACGTGCAAAACCCGCAAGGTGGACAAGCGGGAGAAGAAAATACGGATAATGAACTTCCGCCTGTAGTCACAGATCCCCGGATCATCGAGATCAATTTCGGCCCCTGGGAAGGCCTTGGCTGCGGCGCGGATAACTACGAGCTGCCGGTGAAGGATTTCCGGGAGTTCTTTGTGCGGCCGGACGAGTTCGTCATGCCGGAGGGAGCAGAGACGGTACAGAGCGTAGAGGAGCGGGCAGAGGCTTTTCTGAAGGACCTGTTTGGAAGAAAAGAACTGCAGGATAAGACTATCCTGGTAACCACCCACGGCTGCGCCATGAGTTCTTTGCTGTTGCCCTTCTACAGAGCACAGGATCCGACCAGCCGCCCGCCTATTCCTCATAACTGTCAGGTAGCCAGAATCGTGGCCCTGCCGGGAGAAGAGCCGGTGCTGGCGGATAAGGGGAAGATTTACTATCAATAGCGGTTCGAGAAGAAGGCCCCGCACTTACATTGATTTTACTTTTTTGCCTCTATAGTTTGTGGTAAAATTGGAAGGATTGATACAGGCTTTGGAAGGATAAGCCGGGAGGATAGATGGAAACAGATTTAAGCAAATGCAGAAGTGAGATAGATGAGATAGACAGACAGCTGGTAGAGCTGTATGAAAAGCGGATGGAAGTATCCGAAAAGGTGGCAGCCTATAAGATCGCCACCGGTAAGAAGGTACTGGACCAGGAGAGAGAGAAGCAGAAGCTGGAAGCTGTACAGGCGCTGGCCGGCAATGATTTTAACAAACACGGCGTAAAAGAGCTTTTTGAGCAGATCATGACCATGAGCCGTAAGAAGCAGTACCAGCTGATCCAGGAGAGCGGCAGTATGAACCGGCTTCCCTTTATCGAAGTGGATTCTCTGGTAAAGAAGGGTATCCGGGTGGTCTACCAGGGAGCTCAGGGCTCCTATTCCGAGGCGGCTATGAAGAAGTTCTTCGGAGAGGAGATCAACTGTTTTTCCGTGGATACTTTCCGGGATGCTATGACAGCTATCGAAGAGGGAACAGCGGACTATGCCGTGCTTCCCATAGAGAATTCCACCGCAGGCATCGTCAGCCAGATCTACGATCTTCTGGTGGAATATGAGAATTATATTGTGGGAGAGCAGATCATCCCCATCCGGCATTGTCTGCTGGCACCGGAAGGAGCCGATATGGATACCATACAGACCGTATTTTCCCATGCCCAGTCCCTGATGCAGAGCGAGCATTTTCTCTCGGAACATCCCGGATGGAGACAGGAGAGTATGCAGAACAATGCCTTTGCGGCGGCCAAGGTAGCCAGAGAGGGGGATATCACCCAGGCGGCCATCGCCAGCGAATATGCAGCTAAGACCTACGGACTGAAGATTCTGAAGGAAGGCATCAACCAGGCGGAGAATAATTCCACCCGGTTCATTATCGTTACCAACCAGAAGGTATTTCAGAAGGATGCTTCCAAGATCAGCATCTGTCTGGAGATCTCCCATGAAAGCGGATCTCTTTATCATATTCTTTCTCATTTTATCTACAATGACCTGAATATGACCAAGATCGAAAGCCGTCCCATTGAGGAACGCAACTGGGAGTATCGGTTCTTCATTGATTTTGAGGGAAATCTGAACCAGAGCTCCGTCAAAAATGCCCTGCGAGGACTGCGAGACGAGGCAAAGAATATGCGGATCCTGGGAAATTACCAGGGCAGCGAGAAAGAATAAGGTTAGCCGCAGACAGGCTGCGGCATAGAAAGGTTAAAGATATGCGTGACCACGAATGGATCGTTTACAGAGACTTCGGTAAGGAAGAAGGAAAGATCTTAAAGGATATCGTCTTCCTGATGGAAGAAGGATTAAATCGGGCAGCAGCCGGTGAAGAGAAAAAGGAAAAAGCCCAGGATGTCATGTATCATGCCATGCACAAGCTGATCGAGCTGGCGGATTCCAGCGGTTTTTACGGCAATCTCTGGCACTGCTACCTGGCCAATCTGCTGGTAAATAATGAAAACAGCTACAGCCGTGCCTGCGAGATCCGAGGCGCTGTACAGGGAACCATCAATGAGGCAGTGCTCCATGATATCGTCGTATTCAAGGAACTGTATGACTATGATTTCGCCCCTTTGATGACGGCGTTGGATCTGCCGGCTTTTTCCATGGTGCTTCGCTATGAGCCCTGCACTGCTAAGAGTAAGGTTTACAATACCCGTATCAGAGACAGGATCTGCGGCCTGGCCCAACAGTTTAATGATGCCGATACACCGGAGGAGATGAAGGAAGCCCTGACGGATTTCTATCATGATTACGGCGTGGGCAAGTTCGGACTGCACAAGGCTTTCCGCATCGCACACGATGAGAGGGGTGTGCAGATCGCCCCTATTTTGAATATCCGCCATGTGAAAATGGATGATCTGGTGGGGTACGAGATCGCCAAGCAAAAGCTCATCGAAAATACAGAGGCTTTCGTAGAGGGAAGACCGGCCAACAACTGCCTGCTCTACGGTGATGCAGGTACCGGCAAATCTTCTTCCATCAAGGCTATTGCCAATACCTACTATGATAAGGGACTTCGTATCATCGAGGTATACAAGCATCAGTTCCAGGATCTTAATGATGTCATCAGCCAGATCAAGAGCCGCAACTACCGGTTCATCATTTACATGGATGACTTAAGCTTTGAGGATTTTGAGATCGAGTATAAGTATTTAAAGGCCGTTATCGAAGGCGGTCTGGAAAAGAAACCGGAGAACGTGCTGATCTACGCCACCAGCAACCGGCGCCATCTCATCAAGGAAAGCTTCCACGACAGAGACGGGGTGGAGTTGTCGGATAAGCACGGCGGCGATACGGTGCAGGAGAAGCTCTCCCTGTCCAGCCGTTTCGGTGTCAGCATCTACTTTGGTGCACCTTCCATGGAGGAGTATCAGCAGATCGTGGCAGAGCTGGCAAAGAAGCACAGCATTGTGATGGATGCGCAGACCCTGCGGCAGCAGGCATCTCAGTGGGAGATGCGCCACGGCGGACTCTCCGGCCGGACCGCGCAGCAGTTCATCGATCATTTGCTCGGCGTACAGGAGCAGGCATAGCTGCTCAGAAATGGGGATCATTATGGCAATACGAAGATTTGCAGCGATTGATATAGGCAGCTATGATCTGGAAATGAAGATATTCGAGTGCTCCAAGGAACGGGGCATCCACCAGATCGACAGCATCTCCCACCGTGTGGCACTGGGAAGCGATACCTATAACATGGGCAAGCTCAGCAGAGAACACGTGGAAGAATTAAAGAGAGTGCTGCTGGAATATAAGAAGATCATGGACGTCTACAAGGTGACGGATTACAAAGCCTACGGCACCAGCGCCATCCGGGGCGTGGAGAATACCTCCATCGTGCTGGATCAGATAGAGAGCCAGACCGGCATCCATGTGGAGGTGCTCTCTAACTCCGAACAGCGTTTCCTGGACTATAAGTCCATCGCCTTCAAGGGCGAGGGCTTTACCAGGATCATTGAAAAAGGAACCGCTATCGTGGATATCGGCGGCGGCAGTATCCAGATTTCCCTGTTTGACAAGGATCACCTGGTAGAGACCCAGAACCTGAAATTAGGTGTCCTGCGGCTTTACGAACAGCTCCATCACCTGGATGCCCGCTCCGCCCAGTACGCAGCCCTGATCGAAGAGCTGGTAAATTCCCAGCTGGTGGTATTTAAGAATCTGTACCTGAAGGACCGGGAGATCCACAATGTCATCGTGGTGGACGATTACATTTCTCCGGTGATGCAAAATCGCTCCTTTAACGGAAATCTGGAGCCCGGCTACGTGGAAGTACCCACCTATCTTAAGTTCACGGAAAAGCTTAAGATGAAAAATCGTCAGGATGCGGCCAGAAGACTGGGCATACCGGATGACAATGTGCCGCTTCTCTATATCGCCGGCATACTGGTAAAATGCGTGGTGGAAACCATGAATGCGGAGCTGATCTGGGCTCCGGGCGTGACGCTTTGCGACGGCATGGTCTATGAATTTGCGGAAAAAACAGGCATCCTGATGTCTGCCCATGATTTTGAGGAGGATATTGTAGCCTGCGCCCGCACCATCAGTAAGCGCTACAAGGGCATCAAGGCCAGAAGTGAGACACTGGAGACCATCGCCCTGCGGATCTTCGATGCCACAGAGTCCATTCACGGCTTAGGACACCGGGAAAAGCTGTTGCTGCGCATTGCCACCAGACTTCATGACTGCGGCAAATATATCAGTCTGTTTAATCTGGCAGAGTGCTCCTACAACATCATCATGTCCACGGAGATCATCGGCCTTTCCCACATCGAGAGAGAAATCGTAGCCAATGTGGTGAAGTTCAATCACAGCGATTTCATCTACTACGAAGAGCAGGAGACGGTATCGGATATTGACAGAGAGGCCTATCTGGTCATCGCCAAGCTTACGGCTATCCTGCGCATCGCCAATGGTCTGGACCGCTCCCATAAGCAGAAATTTAAGGATGTCAAGATTTCCTTAAAGGATGGACAGATGATCATCGGTGTGCAGACCCAGGAGGATATTACCTTGGAGAAAGGTCTCTTTGACAGACGCGCCGATTTCTTCGAGGAGATCTTTAATGTACGGCCTGTGATCAGACAGAAGAAGATATAAATGTAAAGCTGCTTGATACGTACTGATTCGTCTTGCAATATAGCAGATGTCAAAGGTGCAGAGCGCCTTGGACTGAACACAGAGAACGTTGTTTGGATGTCAGCCAGGCAGTGCCGGGCAGACACGGTCGGTTTTGTATACAGTGGCAGGATTATGAGGGATTATCCCTGCAGAATGGAGTTTACCATGGCAAAGGAAGCAAACAGTGAAGCTTTAAAACGTTTTTCGGATCCGTCCTATTATCAGAACAGAGAATTGAGTTGGCTGCAATTTGACAGACGGGTTCTCTCAGAAGCCAGAAATCAGGAAAATCCTCTGTTCGAGAGACTGAAATTCCTGAGCATTACCTCTTCTAACTTAGATGAGTTTTTCATGGTCCGTGTGGCATCTCTTAAGGATATGGAAGATGCAGGCTATAAGAAAAAAGACATTGCCGGCATGAAGCCCAGTGAGCAGCTGGAGGAGATCGAGAACCAGACCCATGAGTTCGTAGAAGAGCAATATGATATTTACAATCATGCCCTGCTGCCGTCTCTGGCAAAGGAAGGACTGGAGGTAGTCACCCGCTTTGAAAGCCTGACCCAGGAGGAGGCTGCTTTTGTGGACAGCTTCTTTGAGGAGGAGGTTTATCCGGTACTTACCCCCATGGCGGTGGATTCTTCCAGACCCTTCCCCTTAGTGCGCAATAAGTCCCTGAATCTGGGCGCACTGCTGCGGAGAAAGAAGGGCGCAGAGGGCAGCAGTCTGCTGCGGCACAAAAAAGGAAAACAGGAAAGCGATGAGCTGGAATTCGCAGCAGTACAGGTGCCCAGCGTCCTTTCCAGGATCGTGCGTCTGCCCGGTGGCGATGAAGGCCCGGCCCGGATCATTCTGTTAGAGGAAGTGATCCGCCGGAACATGCCCAAGCTGTTCTTAAACTATGATATTGTGTGCGCCTATCCTTTCCGTCTGATGCGCAATGCAGATTTAAGCCTGGATGAGGACGAGGCAGAGGATCTGTTAAAGGAAATTGAGAAGCAGCTGAAAAAGAGACAGTGGGGCGAGGCCATCCGTCTGGAGGTAGAGGCCGGCATTGACGACCGTCTGTTAAAGATCCTGGAAAATGAGCTGGATCTGGAGTCCAACGAGATTTACCGAATCGACGGCCCTCTGGATCTGACATTCCTGATGAAGGTTTACGGGCTGCCCGGTTTTGATCAGCTGAAGGAGCACAGCTATCCTTCTCCCCAGGAGGTACCGGAGCTGCCTGCGGGCTGTAATATCTTCGAGGAGATCCGAAAGGGCGATATCTTCATGCATCACCCTTACCAGACCTTCCAGCCGGTGGTGAATTTCGTAGCACAGGCAGCCGTAGATCCGGAAGTACTGGCTATCAAGCAGACCCTGTACCGTGTCAGCGGCAATTCTCCCATTATCGCCGCCCTGGCCAAGGCCGCAGAAAACGGCAAGCAGGTTACGGTACTGGTAGAGTTAAAGGCTCGTTTTGATGAGGAAAATAACATCATCTGGGCCAAGAAGCTGGAGAAGGCCGGCTGCCACGTTATCTACGGCCTGCTGGGACTTAAGACCCACAGCAAGATCACACTGGTGGTGAGAGGGGAAGAAGACGGCATCCGCCGTTATGTACACCTGGGTACCGGTAACTACAATGATTCCACCGCTAAGCTTTATACGGATGTAGGCTTATTTACCTGCAGAGAGACCATCGGTGAGGATGCCACTGCTGTATTTAACATGCTTTCCGGCTACTCAGAACCCCGCAGCTGGAACAGCCTTTCTCTGGCACCCCTGTGGCTCAAGGATCGCTTCCTGTATCTGATCGGCCGGGAGACAGAACATGCCAGAAACGGAGAACCGGCCCATATCATCGCCAAGATGAATTCCCTTTGCGAGCCCAATGTAATGGCAGCCCTCTATGAGGCCAGCGAGGCGGGCGTTAAGATCGACCTTATCGTCAGAGGCATCTGCTGCCTGCGGGTAGGCATTCCCGGTGTCAGCGAAAATATCACCGTGCGCTCTATCGTCGGTAACTTCCTGGAGCACAGCCGTATTTTCTACTTTGAAAACGGCGGACAGCCGGAGATTTATGCAGCCAGCGCCGACTGGATGCCCAGAAACTTAGACCGCCGGGTGGAGATCATGTTCCCCTTAGAGGATAAGGAGATCCAGAAAAAAGCACTGCATATCCTGGAGACAGAACTGGCAGATACCGTCAAAGCCCAGGTAATGCAGCCGGACGGTTCCTACGTGCGGGTAGACAGAACCGGAAAGGAACTGATCAATTCCCAGTTAGTCTTCGGCCTGGAAGCTAAGAAAGCAGCTAAAAGATCTACAGAACCGGAGAATAACCGGGTGTTTGTACCGGAGATGAAGGCATAAGATCTGCTGCTGCGACAAAGAGAGGTTATTTGACTTATATTGCCTGATGGCAATATAAGTCAAAAGGACATGCAGCCAGCTGCCTGTCCTTTGATCACATCGGAGAATTCGCCTTCGCGAAATTCTCCTCGTGTTGTCGCAGCAAGCTGCGACAAAGAGAGGTAAACATGAATCAGGAGTACGACGATAGCGTATTGGATTGCTTCCTGGAAAATCAGAGCCGCCTTTTCCCGGAGCCGGTGGCAGAAAACCGGGAGGAGGCCGCTTACTTTTTGGAAGACTGCATGGCGGTTGTGGCCAAAAATGCCCAGGAAGTGATAGACTATTTTGAGGAAGTGGGCGCAGATATCAGCGGAGAGACGAAAGAGAGTATCTTAGAGGCTGCGGAAGTGTTCACGGTAGGGGATGGCCGGTATCTGATCGTAGAAGGGTAGAGAGACGACAGATGCATGTATCCGATCATATACCAGTTATTGCCAAATGGTGGGATGGCTGTATGATTGTAAAGGATCGAGTTGTCCGGTGTCGGCGTGAGATGATGGGCAATCCATGTTATGTTCTATAGAAGTTCTATAGAAATCCGTGCAGGCACGACGCGGTATGACATGGATCGCACAACGTGGATGCACAACGTGAATTGAACGCCGCAAATAAATAATAAAAAAACAGCCGCTGCAAAAGCAGCGGCTGCTAAATAAAAAAGCAGATGGCGGGAATCGAACCCGTCTCTCCAGCTTGGGAAGCTAGCGTTCTACCGATGAACT
>CAVBJS010000049.1:0-19418 GCA_963596015.1 Bacteroidaceae bacterium | reverse complement strand
GATCATAAGCAAAACGGCGCAAAGTGCATGGTGCGAGACATCTGCCGCGCTCCGATGCATGGCCGGGTGGCCCCAAATTAGCATAGTAACCTGGCTATCGTTACATTACAATTTGTGGGTGTTCGGATCGATAGCAAGAATACAAAGCGTAATGCACCGGGGCGCGGCAGAATGGCCGGGTGACACTAAATTGCTATTCAACCCCCAGAAATTCATCAAAATAAATCCAGCGTATTCTCCAGATAGATCTCCTCCCTGACCTCCAGCTGATGCGCCGGCTTCGTCATATAATAGAGAAGAAATTCCAACAGCAGCGCACTGCCAAGTCCTCTGCCTTCTATCTTAAAATTGGAAAAGCCTGCCGGCAGATACACGTTCTGAATATCCTCTATACTGATAAAGGAAGGATTCTTCATAGCTTTGGAAAAACGGTATCCTTCCCCCGCTCCCGGAGCATGGCATTGGTGGGATGCAGCTTCTCCCTGTGTTTCTCCCAGGTTCCGGAGGCTGACCGCCTCATAGCACTGTCGGCGCTGCGTACATCCGATGTAGCAGCACTCATTGCAAAGCAGTTCCACCTTATCTTTTATTGACTGCTCCAGTCTTTGTGATTTTTCTATTGACTTGTTTAGTCTAAAATCCGGGACAATATACCGAAATTCTTCCCGCTGTGCCTCTTGTTCAAACGCCGCAAAATCCGTCAATACCTTCGTGGTGCTGGAAACCAGATAGATTTCCGGATATGTCTGCCGCAGATAAGCGGTCAGCAGCTCCGAGTGGACAATAGCACCGTTATCCCCTTGGGAAAGCAGCCTGCAAAACCGGTTGCAGCCCGGATCTGCCAAGTGTTCCGGCCGCAGCAGAGAATTGCTGAAGGTAGCCCTGGCGCTGATGCCGTGTTCTCCTAAAAGCGCCAATACCTGCCGGGGATCGGTCTCTCCCTCCTCAACTCTTCCGCCGCCCCAAAGACAATCCGCAGGGGCACCGTAAATGGAACCGATCTCACACCAGTCATAGAAATACTCCCTGTGATCCCGGTAAAGAGGCAGGAAGACCCGATAAAACTCATAAAAAGAAAATAATCCAGGCAAATGATAATAAGCTGTGTTTTTCGGCATATTTAAAGCTGTGGTTTTCAGCATATTTACTCCTTGGTCCGCAGCTTGCTGCGGCAATCTAAAACAGATCAGGGAGAGAACGCCTATCCGGTCATCCTCTCCCTGTAGATCATACTACCATTTGCAATTTAGTTCATTCCCTTTGTTTAGGCATTAAGTATCCTTTAGAGCCCTGCCACGATCTCCGTATGCATACCCTTCACCCGGCAGGCCACGCCGCTTTCCATAGCCGGCCATTTCTCCAGATAGATGGGAGCATCTTCCCGCAGGGGATGGATCACCATGGTCAGCTCCGCGTGTCCCTGGGGTGCCAGCTTCTTAAGGCCGATCTCCCAGATCTGGCCGGTATAAAAGCTGTCTGCCACCAGTTGTCCGTCCAGATAAAGCTCCGCTGACTCTCCTTCATATTCTACGCAAAGGATCGCTTCATTCAGCTCCTTCAGCACACCGTCCACATGTACCCGCACTGTCAGATCCTCTCCGTCATTGCGGCTTTGCTCTCCCATCATGCGACAGCATACAGAATTGACGATCTCACCATAGACGATCTCTCCATAGTCCGGCGTCTTTTCCTTACATGCCGGATAGAAACGCACTGCCGGGGTATCTGCCTTGGCGGTGCGCAGCAGGCCGTGGAAGGTACCTTTTTCTATATCTTCCATGGACTGATAGCAATCCGCCTCACTGATCAGCAGCACCTCCCGTCCTTCCAGTATCACCTTCTGAGCCTGCAGGGACTCCTGCTCCGTCAGTGTGAGAAGGGTGATGCCATCCAGATCGCCGCTGGTGCGATAGGAAGGCTCCCGGTCGTTCTTTGTATAGAACACATAGGTATCCGGTTTTCCCTCTGCATTGCGCAGGCAGCACAGAGGTGTGGCATGAGCCTGCTCCAATACTGCCTTATCTCCCAGGGGCATCCGGAAGGGATAGAAGAAAAACGCTCCCGTTTCCACATCCTGGCTTCCGAAATCCGCCAGCACACTGCGTCCGTCTGCGCCATATGCCATCAATTCCGCATTTTCATGCTTCTTTGTCTCATAATGACGCACATAATTATTGACGAAGAAATAGCCCTGGCCGGTCTGCTCATTGCACCGCACCGCTGTGCGCAGATGCTGTAGATCATCTACCTTATCCGGATTGCCGGGCTGGGGAATATACTGCATCCCCGTCAGCTCATCTCCGAAATCGTGGACGAACATGGTCAGTCTGCGGATCCGGCGATAGCTGTCGGAAAGCTGACCGTACTCCCGGATGGGTGCGTTGAAATCATAAGATTTTACCGGCAGGTCATTGGGATAGCCGGTAGCTCTGGACTCCTGCAGTGTGGTCAGCTTTCCCTCCGGATTGGTACCGCCGTGGTACATATAGTAACCCAGAAGGTTGCAGCCGCTTCCCAATTTCACCATACTCATGGCTTCCGTATCGGTGCCTGTGGCCACCGGTCTTCTATGCTTGGTGACCTGCAGACCGCCGCCTAACTCCGCTGTCAGGTAGGGGAACTTATCCATGTCAAAGGTAATGCCGATGCCCAGACCATGGTCGGAGCCGATGTTGTGATCGTTGCGTTCCCGGGTAAACAGGTAATTGCCGGAGGGCTCGATCTCCGTCAGGCGCTGATCCCAGGGTGCCTCACAATAGCCGCCCATCACCGGCAGCATGCCGCCGGTAACGGCGCCGCCCCATCCGGTAGCCGTATAGATCTGGGTCCTTAGTCCCGCATCTATAGCCATCTGCCGAAGGGTTCGCATATGCTCTTCCCCTTCTTCTCCTGTCCGTCCTCCCACATGGCCATACTCATTCTCGATCTGGATCATGGCGATGGGACCACCCTCTTCCAACAGAAGTCCTTTGGCCTGCTGCCCGATCTGCTCATAGAACTTCTTAACCTCTGCCAGATAAGCCGGATCATTGGTGCGGGTGGTGAGCAGACCGTCCTTTTCCTTTTGCATCAGCCAGTCCGGAAAACCGCCGTTTCGCACTTCGCCGTGGGCCCAGGGGCCGATGCGCAGCACGCAGTGCATGCCGCATTTCTGAATGGTCTGCAGGAAGGCACGCAGATCTTTATTGCCGGAAAAATCCCACTCATTTTCCACTTCCTCGTGGTGGATCCAGATCGTATAAGCGGAAACCAGGTCGATGCCGCCGGCTTTCATTTTATATAATTCTTCTTCCCAGCGTGCGGCCTCTACACGACTGTAGTGGATCTCTCCCATGACAGGAAACCAGGGCTCTCCGTCTACTGTCAGATATTGAGCGGTATATCCCAATACGGACTGACTGGTCAATCTTTTTCTCACTTCTTCTCTCCCTCTAATAAAATGTCTCCCGCAGTTGTATGCGATACTGATCCAGGATACAACTGCTTACCGTTTCTCCGCGCAGCATTCGGATCAGCACAGCGGCTGCCTCTGCCCCCAGAGCGATGTCATCAAACTGCAGTGCTGTCACAGCCGGCACGCAGTGGGCCAGAAAAGCACTGTCATAAAAGGAAGCCAGCCGAATCTGTCCCGGAACCGGGATCCCTTTTCGGTGGCAGATGGTAAGAACCTCCGCGGTGATCTGATCATCCATACCGATGATGCCCTCTGCACCGGCCTGCAGTACCTGCTGCACTGCCTCTTCTATCTGCCCGGCATCGGTCACTTCCATACAGATCAGATCTTCCCGTAGCTGCGCGCCTGCTGCCTCCACGCCTTTTTTGTATCCCTGCAGTCTGGTTCTGGTGATCACATGACTGCTGGATCCGCCGATCAGTGCCACCTTGCCGGCACCTCGCGCCAGCAATTGCCGGGTCAGGGCCATACAAGCCGCCTCATTGGGATTGTCCACACAGATCTGCTTCGGATCTATGCTGCTGCCCACACTGACAAAGGGCATGCCCTCTTTTTTCAGATATTCTGCCGGGGCGTCCTCCACCAGGGTTCGGGTCAGGATCACACCGTCTACCTTTCGATTCTCCACGATGCGCCTAAGGCCGGTGATATCGTCCCCCCTGCAGATGGTCAGCAGCAGATCGAAACCATTCTCCCCTGCGGTCTGGTTGATCCCCAGCAGACATTTCTGGAAAAACGGCAGATCCTGCGCCTCTGTGGTGCCGGGCCAGACCACGCCGATATTCATGGTACACCGGGTGGCCAGTCCCTGGGCATAGACATTGGGTTTGTAATTATGTTCTTTAATATAAGCGCACACTTTATCTCTGGTGGCCTCTGAGATCCGGCCCTTTCCGGAAATAGCCCGGGACACCGTGGTCTTAGATACCCCCAGAGCCTGTGCAATGTCATCAATGGTCATATGGAATGTTTAGCCCTTTACAGCACCGCCGGTAACACCTTCTACATAGTATTTCTGCAGGCACATGAACAGGATGGTGACAGGAATAGCTACCAGCACACCGCCTGCGCAGAATCTGGTGAAGTATCCCTGATAGTCATTGGTCCACACCCAGCGGGTCATACCTACTGCCACGTTGTAGCTGCTGTCGTGACCGAATGCCACATAAGATGCAAAAATGTAATCGCACCAGGGAGCCATGAAAGCGGTCAATGCAGTATAGATCACGATAGGCTTGGACAGCGGCAGGATCATCTGGTACATGATCTGAAAACGATTGGCGCCGTCGATCCTGGCTGCCTCGTCCAGTGCCTTGGGGATCGTGTCAAAATAGCCCTTGCATACATAATAGGACATGCCGCAGCTGGCAACCGATACCAGGATCAGGCCCGGCACAGCGCCGGCCTGGGTCAGACCGAACTGCTTGAGCAGGAAGTACATGCAGATCATGGTCAGGAAGCCGGGGAACATACCCAGGATCAGCCAGATCCTCATAAGCACGGTCCTGCCGGTAAAACGCATTCTGGACAGGGCGTAGGAAACGCAGATGACGATCAGGGTCTGCAGCACTGCCACGAAGAATGCGATGATGACTGTGTTAAGATACCACAGCAGGTAGTTGGACTCGCCGGATACCAGGAATCTGTAATTATCCAGGGAGAACTGCTTGGGCATTACATAGCTTGCCACGCCGCCGTACTCCGTTAAGTAGGAACGAAAGCTGGTCATCACCAGACCGAAGAACGGGAACAGCCAGATGATACTGATCAGGATCAATGCGATATAGGCAGCGATGTTGCCCGCCCTTCTTTTGCCGGACATGGATGCTGTTTTCTTCTCTTTCTTTGTACTCATTATTGGAAGCCCTCCTCATCCTTGACTGAAGGCAGCATGTTATAAACTGCCAGGGAAACCACTGCGGTTACCACGAATACCATGATGCCAATGACGGCTGCCATCTTGTAGTTGGTATCATTGACGGTCATCTTGTACAGCCAGGTTACCAAAAGGTCCGTATTGCCGGCATTGCCGGTCAGGTTGGTGGACTGGGGTTTACCCTGGGTCAGCAGGTAGATGACGTTGAAGTTATTCAGGTTGCCCGTAAACTGGGTCAGCAGGAAAGGTCCTGTCACGAAAAGCATATAAGGCAGTGTGATGCTGAAGAACATCTGTACCGGATTGGCGCCGTCGATCTTGGCACTTTCGTACAGATCCTCCGGGATATTCATCAGAAGGCCTGTAGCGATCAACATCAGATAAGGAATGCCGATCCAGATATTTACCAGAATGATCATGACCTTAGCCAGGGTAGGGTCCGTCCAGAAAGGCACCGGACTGGAAACGATATTGTGGCTGATCAAAAATCCGTTGACGATGCCGTCGGTGGCAAACATCTTGGTAATATACAAAAGGGATACAAACTGGGGAACGGCGATGGTCATGACCAGGATAGTTCTCCAGAGCTTTTTGAACTTAATGCCTTTTTTGTTGATAAGCATTGCCACCGCAAGGCCCAGGAAATAGTCGATGAAGGTAGCAAAGAATGCCCATACCAGAGTCCAGGCCAGTACAGTCAGGAAGGTGGAACCAAAGCCGGTGGAGCCAAAGCTGAACAGGTTCTGGAAGTTATCCAGTCCTACCCAGGTAAACAGGTTGGTGGGGGACTGATGCTCCTTGTCATAATTGGTAAATGCCACGCAGATCATGAAGATAATGGGCAATACGGTAAAGACAAAGATCCCCAGCACCGGTAAAGATAACAGGGTAGCGTGGAAATTCTCATCCAGAAGAGAGCCCAGAACCTTTTTGTTGCTGGGAAGTTTCTTACCCTGCTTTAAGAGAAGCTCCTCTTTCCGGTTCTCGTGGATATTCATCCACCAGACCACAATGATGGCAAGGATCAGGATGATGGTCAGAATACCAAACAGAAGGATCAGGAAGCTGTTATCGCCATATACGGTCTTTCTGTGGATCTTCTGGGTCGGCACCGTGCCCAGCGTGGAAAACTTACTCAGGTACTGCCAGCCGAAGTTCACGATATAGAGAATAAATAAAACTTCAGCGGCCAGATAGGCCACACCCTTGGCGATCTGGCCCCGCATCAGCGGGCCAAAGCCCATGATGATATAAGAAAGTCTGGTCTTCCAGTCTCCCTGTGCAAAGGCCGTGCCGATCTCACCGATGCAGCTGCCCAGCCAGGAGAGTCCTCCGGCCGGACTCTTTTTTACACTCCGCGTAGATTTGCTCATAAAGATATCCCCCGTGTTTACCTATAAGGATGAGATGAGCCGGCAAATCCAATCTGCCGGCTCATCCTAATCACAGCCTTTCAGGACTGTATTGTTTATAAATATGATTTACTTGCCTGCTGCACTTCTCAGTGTTTCTCAGCCATATCTTAATTCTTACTGAGATATTTCTTACTGAGCGGATGCGTAGGAGATGCAGGTATCCTGGAAGCTCTGCAGAGCTGCCATCAGATCATCATCGGAGCTGCTGCTGGAAAGAGTACCGGAGATAACATCATCGCCAAGGCTGGTTGCCAGTGTCCAATAGTCGCCGGGATACTGACCCTGTGCCTTATCCTCTAACAGCTGCTGGTTCAGTGCGGTCAGTGCCTCATCAGACTTAACTGTATCGGACTGCTGTGCCTCTACGTTGGAAGGACCCCAAGCCAGTGCCTCGTAACGAGCTAACTGTACATCGCCGCTGGAAAGGTATGCAGCCAGTGCGTCACAAACAGCTAACTTTGCTTCGTCCTCCTGAGGCTTTACACCCAGAAGCTTGTAACCGGAGAAACCGGACATCTGATAGGTCTTGCCATCGGAGCCTGTGAAGGAAGGAAGCTTTGCGCAAGCGTAATTGTCGCCGAGGACTTCCTTTAAGGTAGCTGCATCCCAGGTACCGTCTACGATAGCGCCGATGTTGGTAGCATCACCTGCGGTAGAGCCGTTAACGAATACGCCGGACTCCTGCATAGCGATCATAGCCTTCAGAGCTACCAGACCTGCATCGGAAGCATAATCTACATTAGCGCTGGTGAAGCTGCCTGCATCATCAGTCTCATAGGAAAGATCGCAGCCTGTGCCGAAGAAGAATGCGGTCTGATACCAACCGGAGTTGATCTCCATGTAGAAGTTCTTGCCGGCATCCTTGCAATCCTTCAGGATGGTGTCCAGATCGGAAGGATCTGTCACAACACTCTTGTCATAGTATAAGAAATAACCGTTATCAGAAGTGATGGGGTAAGCATACAGGGTAGTGCCTACGGTAGCTGCGGTAACAGCACCCTCATCATTATCAGCCTTTACAGCATCTACATTCTCAGGTGCAACTTCTTCCAGAGCGCCTGCGGAAACCAGACGTGCGATCTGATCCTGTGCGAAGCCGTATACATCTGCGCCTGCCTCTACGTCAGTGATCATGTTGGAAGCGGCATCACCTTCGCCTACTGCCTCAACGGTAAAGGTGGCACCGGATACACCGGGATTAGCCTCTACGAATTTCTGGATCTGCTCGTTGGTGAAGTCTACTGCATTATCTGCTACCCATACCTTAACCTCGCCGCTGTAATCTAACTCTACGGGCTCTGCCTCTGCTTCGCTCTCCTCAGCGGATGCGTCCTCAGCAGTGTCTGCTGCGGTATCCTCTGCTGTCTCTGTGCTCTCAGCTGTCTCTGTGGTCTGGGTGGAAGAGCTGCTGCCGCAGCCTGCCAGCAATGCAGAAGCCAGCACACCGGCCAATAATACTGATACGATCTTTTTCTTCATGTTATCCTCCGTTTCCGCCGTCTGTCGGCGATCTGACCTTGTACGGTCTGTCTATATAAACAAGGGATCGCACTGCGCAACCGCTTGCTCATATCGTAATTTAACTATAGTTCTATAGTGGCATTATGTCAACATGACATATTTTACAATCAAAGCATGTGTATTTTGGTAATTTTTGACAACGCACTACTTCCAACTGATCACTATCCGGTTTCTGTTCGCGTTCTGAGAGCAGTTTTTTCCTTCTGTTTTCCCTTTTTCTGCTCATTATGACTTCGGACATTGTATTTCTTCTTTTTCGGTAGGCTGTTTTCTTTGCTTTCGGTGATTTGTTTTCGTTTTTTTTCGTTTATATACCTTACAGTACGATGTTTTGTTGATTTTGTCAATGATAAGCCTATTTGCGCAGTGAGTAATTGTAATTATGACCACTGCAAGCTTCTTTCATTCCGCATTTTGCATGTATAATTTTCGCTTTTTTTCGCATTTATTGTCTTTTATGTTACAGCTGTGCTATACTGGCGGGAAAGACAAACGAAAAATGTAAGATAATAAGATAAACGCAAAGGAGTACCCATGGCTACCATTCGAGACATCGCACAAGAACTTCATATTTCCACCAGTACGGTCTCCAAGGGGCTGAACGGCGGCAAGGATATCAGTGAACCGCTGCGCCGTCAGATCCTGGATACCGCTGTGCGCCTGGGATATACCAAAAAAGCGTCTGTTCACAGGAACAGACGCCTTTGCGTTTTCATCGAAAATGTACTTTATAAGGATAAACAGGACTTTGGTTACGAGATCATCTTAGGCTTTCGCCAGGCCGCTTACAGAGAGCAGTGGAATGTAGATATCATGGATGTGACGCCGGATTTTCAGCTGCAGCATCCCTACGATGCTTTTATGACGGAAGGGAGCTTTTCCGGCAGCTTTATCGTAGGCTTTTCCATGGAAGATCCCTGGATGAAGAGCTTACAAGATACCACCTTTCCCACTGTGCTTTTGGATAATCAGATGCCGGTAAATCCCAATGTCACCTGCCTGGGCACAGACAATGCGGAAGCTATGTCACTGGCTATTTCCTATCTGATAGGCCACGGCCACGACCGGATCGCTTTTCTGGATGGCTCCGCCGGATCCTTTGTCTCCGATCAGCGCATGCTTTCTTTCCTGAATGCCATGCGGCAGCAACACCTGCCTTTAGATCCCGATCTGGCCGTCTACGGCTACTTTGTTCCGGAGACAGCACAGTATCATGTGCCGGGCTTTCTCTCCCAGGGGGTTACCGCAATCCTGTGCGGCAATGATCTGATCGCATCCGGCGTCATCACCTGCTGCCAGGAGGCGGGTTTTCGGGTGCCGGAGGATGTCTCCGTCATCGGCTTTGACGATCTGCCTATGGCCGCTTCCCTCTCTCCGGCTCTGACCACCATCCGGCAGGACCGGAATGCCTTAGGACGAAGCGCTATGTATTCCCTGCATGCTCTATTGGGCGGTGTGCCCCTTTCCTTCTCTCTTTTGCGCCCTGCCCTGATCTGCCGCGATTCCGTAGCCGCTGCCAAGCCAAGACCTATGACAAAACGGGTCACCGATAAGGATTCCGTGCGGTTTGTCAACCCGGATCTGCTGCGGTAAAAAACCAGAGTGCCGTTCAGCCGCCACTTGACCGGCGACTGTTTGTAGTAAAGCCGGTATTACCGCATACTGCCCCACTTCTACCTCACTTCTACAGTGGGCGATGTGATTCAATCCATATTCGTATATACTACCGCATACTACCTCACTCCTACCTCACTTCCACCGTACTGTATACCGCCCTGGATCCGCCGATAAAAGGCGGTCTGGTGCGGGCACACAAAAGGATGGCCTTTCCGATATGGTCTACCTTCAGTCTCACCGGCACAGCCACTCGGCGAAGATGCATACCGATCAGGGTGCCGCCGATGTCCATGCCGGCTGCTCCCTGCACTTCTTCTACCAGCACCGGATCTGCAAAAGTCCGCCAGCAATTGGTGGCCCAGCTGCCTCCCGCATGGGGCTGAGGAATGGCAGATACGATTTCATAGCCATAGCCTCTGGCCGCTTCCCGTTCCAATACGATCGCTCTGTTCAAATGCTCGCAGCACTGAGCCGCCAGATAGATGCCCTTCTCCTGCAGCAAAGGCAAAATGCCTTCCAGTACCGCTGCCGCTGCCTCCATGCTGGAGTCCTTGCCGATATGTCCCCCTACTATTTCACTACTGGAACATCCCACCACAAAGATATCTCCCTTTTCTAAATGCGCCACCTCTAAAAGTTCTGTGACGGCATCCTGTACCTGTTTTGTCAAAAGACTTCTTTCTGTATCGGTCATAATTTCCTCCTTTATGCCATAACTTGTCTGCAGCAACACATCGATGGCGGCTACGCCAGCAATATTTCCTGTTACGTTTTTCATACGGACTCAGCTGTATGATAAGCCCATCAAAACAAAAACACAACGCCAAGCAAACCGGCGTACTACTACAACACTCAAAATAAAAAGGAGACAAAACTATGATCAACACAAATAAGCCTATTCCCTATGTATTCGCATTGACCCTTCGCAGACTCGCCGGACAGACCATTAGTCCCACCACCTATATCCGGTAGATTATTTTCTAAAACCTATCATCATCGTAAATCGACTATTTTTAAAAAAGAAAAAAGGAGACAAAATCATGAATATTATTGACATCAATCCCATTCCCTTTGTATCTGTACCGAAATTAGAGGATATCATTAATCAGACCCCCGTCCTTAGCCAGACCATTAGTCCCACCACCTATATTCGTTAACAAAATAACCTCAGACCCTCCCTCTAATATGATAAAAAACCAACGTCACTGTTTCAGAAGACTTCTGATGCAGTGGCGTTTTTGTAATTATTTTTCTGTATTTTTCTTTGTTTTCCTTTATAATGAAGTGATAGGTTAAAAAGATATTTTCGCAATACTATTCGGCAGGTGCCTAGCAGATACAAGACAGAATAAGTTTGAAAGAAAGGATGTCTATGAAGATCACACAGATTTTTGATGAACACGAGGTCACAATCTCTTTCGAGGTTTTTCCGCCTAAGACAGATGATAAGTATGAGGCCGTAGAGACAGCTTCCAGAGAGATCGCTGCCTTGCACCCCGCCTTTATGAGCGTAACCTACGGCGCCGGCGGCGGCACATCCCAGCATACCGCATCCATTGCAGCCAGCCTGCAGGATAAGTATCATACACCGGTATTGGCCCATTTAACCTGTGTTTCCTCTACCAAAGAACATGTGCAGGAAATGATCCAGCTCTACCGCGCAAAGGGCATCGAGAATATCATGGCCCTTCGGGGAGACATTCCCAAGGAAGGACGCTCCATCCACGACTACGACTACGCCAGTCAGCTGATCTATGATATTAAATCGGCGGATGACTCTCTTTGCATCGGTGCTGCCTGCTACCCGGAAGGCCATGTGGAATGTGAAAGCCCTTCTCTGGACATCGCACATCTGAAGGAAAAGGTAGATGCCGGTGCCGATTTCCTCACCACCCAGATGTTTTTTGACAACAATATGCTCTACAACTTCCTTTACCGCATTCGGGAGGCAGGCATCACCGTTCCCGTACTGCCGGGCATTATGCCCATTACCAACAAGCGGCAGGTAGCAAGAAGTATTGCCCTGTCCGGCTCTACTATTCCTCCCCGCTTCCGTATGATGGTGGACCGTTTCGGAGATGATCCTGCCAAGATGAAGCAGGCCGGTGTCATCTATGCTACAGAGCAGATCATAGACCTGATCGCCAACGGCGTTACTCACATCCACGTTTATTCCATGAATAAACCGGATATCGCCGCAGGCATTATGCAGTCACTCTCCGCTATCATTGATCACGAATAAACCTGAATATGTTTCGGTCTTCATATGGTGCCAGCATTGCTGCCTGTCACCGTTAACCTGTGCACCGTAACACCAACTTGCTTTCCACAAAAAAGCAGGCAGAAACTCTTTTTAAGGAGTATCTGCCTGCTTTTTATATGTTCTTACCTGCTTACCTGTTTTATCTGCCTGTAAGCTTTTTCCGCTCTTTCGTCTGTTTCAGGTTATGTCTACTTTCCCTCATACTGGATCGCAGAAAATACCGGATAAGGCTCTAAGAAAGCCTTGCCGTTCAAGCCCTGCAGCTCCATAAGAACCAGCACACCGGCTACTTCGCCGCCCAGCTTCTCTACCAGCTCGATCATAGCCTTGGCTGTGCCACCGGTGGCCAGCAGATCGTCCACGATCAGAACCTTCTGTCCGGGCTTAATGGAATCCTCATGCATCTCCAGGGTAGCGGTGCCGTATTCCAGGGAATAATCCACGGATACAGTCTTCCAGGGAAGCTTGCCCTTCTTGCGGATCAGCACCATGGGCTTGTGCAGATTATAAGCAATGGGTGTGCCGAAAATGAATCCTCTGGACTCTGCGCCTACCACCACATCAAACTCTACATCCTTTACCAGATCCTGCATGGTATCAATGGCCAGCTGCAGACCGTCTGCATCCTGCGCCACTGTAGTAATATCCCGGAACATGATCCCTTCCTGAGGAAAATCCGGAATGGTGCGTACGTAATCTTTTAAGTCTTTCATGCTTACCTCTTCTTTATGCCGCAGCTTGTCTGCGGTTATGCATTCTTGCCGCAGCACTTCTTGTACTTCTTGCCGGATCCGCACGGGCAGGGATCGTTGGGATATACCTTGGGAGCCTTTACGATGGTCTGGGACTTCTTCTGCTCCTTGTAAAGCTCTTTCTGCTTCTCTTCATCGAAGATATTGTTCCACTGGGGAAGCTTGTAAAGCCAGTCAGCACCTGCTGCTACCATGTTCTTGTAAAGCAGCTCTTTGTCATAGATCAGGTTGACCTTGGTATCCTCTTCCATCTCTTCGATGGGATTCTCATTGACAAGGCTCTCATTAATGCCGTCCAGGAATCCTACCATGGTCATGATGTCTACCTGATAGCGCTCTGCCAGCTCCTTAACGGTGCCTTCTACCTGAAGGTCGGGCTGTGCTAAAAGGATCTCATAGATCTCCTTTTCCTTCTTGAAATAGTCACCCCAAAGGCGCTGTAAGTCGCCCTTGTTTGCCTTCTCGTTATATGCCATTGAACGCCACTGTTCCAATAATGCCATTTTATCTTCCACCTTTCTTTTATGTCGGCTGTCATTATCCACTTAGTATAGTTGATTTTCCGATACTTGTAAACCGAATCCACATGCCAGGGCTATATAGTCGACTTATACAGTCATTACAATTCAGCCCCCTTCAAGTAAACGATTCCTGTGGTCGGTATCTGGGTGAGGAGATGCTCCGCCACCCTGCCGCTTGACCGTCATATGAATAGTAACCTATACGTTTCTACGTTATTGCGCCAACTTCTCCTTCAGCAGTGCACTGGCGGAGGCCGGATCCACCTTACCCTTCATAGCCTTCATGACCTGTCCTACCAAGAAGCCCAGCGCCTTTTCCTTGCCGCCCTTATAGTCTGCCACAGACTGGGGATTTGCTTCCAGCACTTCCGTAACGGTCTTTAACAGTGCATCGTCGTCCTGCTCGGTCTTTAATCCCTTTTCCTCTACATACTTCTCAGGATCGATATCCTCGGTAAACATGACCTCGAATACCTGCTTGGCCACGCTGCTGTTGATCTGTCTGCTCTCTGCCAGCTTGATCAGGGCAGCCAGGTGGGCCGGTGAGAAAGCCAGATCCTCAGGCTCTACATTTTTCTCTTTCATCAGGCGCTGGGTCTCGCCCATGAGCCAGTTGGATACCTTCTTAGGCTCTCCGCAAAGCTTTGCGGTTTCCTCGAAAAGATCTGCCAGATGGCGGTTATCCGTCAGGATAGCGATATCATACTCCGGAATACCGTATTCCTCTTTATACCGGGCCATACGTTCTTCTCTGAATTCCGGCTGACGGCTGCGGATCTGATCGATCATCTCCTGGGAAACGGTGATAGGCGGCAGGTCCGGATCCGGAAAATACCGGTAATCCTGGGCATCCTCTTTGCTGCGCATAGCATAGGAGTACATCTTGTCATCATCCCAGCGTCTGGTCTCCTGGGTAACGCTCTCGCCATTTTCCAAAAGATCGATCTGACGCTGACTCTCTCCCTCAATGGCATGCTCGATAGCGCGGAAGGAGTTCAGATTCTTCATCTCGGTACGGGTACCGAAGGTGGTCTGACCTTTTTCCCGGACAGAGATATTGACATCCGCCCGCATGGAGCCTTCCTGAAGCTTACAGTCAGAGGCGCCCAGATACTGGATCAGCAGACGAAGCTTCTCCAGATAGTTGATAACTTCCTTTGCGCCCCGCATGTCCGGCTCGGAGACGATCTCGATCAGGGGCACCCCGGAGCGGTTGAAGTCCACCAGGGAGGCATCCTCCCACTCATCGTGGACCAGCTTTCCGGCATCCTCTTCCATGTGGATCTCGTGGATACCCACCTTTTTCATCTCGCCGTCCTCACCCTCGATCTCCACATAGCCGTTGCGGCAAATGGGAAGATACAGCTGAGAGATCTGGTAGTTCTGAGGGTTATCCGGGTAGAAATAATTCTTTCTGTCAAATTTGGAATATCTGGTGATATCGCAGTTGGTGGCTAAACCTACGGCGATGGCATATTCCAGAACCTGCTTATTTAAGACCGGCAGAGAGCCGGGCATGCCGGTGCAGACCGGGCATGTATGTGCATTGGGCTTCGCCCCGAAAGCGGTGGAGCAGCCGCAGAAGATCTTGGTCTTCGTGGCCAGCTCTACGTGGACCTCCAGGCCGATCACCATTTCGTATTCTTTCACGTATACCTCTTTCTGCCGCAGATAGCTGCGGCAATATGAAAAGAACCTGTTGCAGAAAAACTGCAACGCATCCATGACGATATCCGACAATACGGTAACTGCTTTCCCCATTAGCCATTCGTGCCTTACCCCGCAGATAGCAGAATCGCACTGCAATATGACAGGTACTGTGCAATTACCTGATAAACCACAAAGAATCTTAATCCTGTTTTCCTTCTGCTACAGCCTGCTCATAGGTATAGGCCGCACGGATCATCTTCTTTTCCTGGAAGCAGTCTGCAATAAGCTGCATGCCGATGGGCAGTCCCTGCTCATCACATCCTACGGGCACGCTGATGCCCGGCAGGCCCGCCAGGTTTACGGAAATGGTATAAATATCACCCAGGTACATCTTCATGGGATCGGAAAGGCTCTTTCCGATCTCCGGTGCGGTGGTGGGTGCTACCGGTCCTAAGATCAGATCATACTTGGCAAAGGCATCGTCAAAGGCTTTTTTGATCAGTGCCTTTACTTTCAATGCTTTCAGATAATATGCATCATAGTAACCGGAGCTCAGCACGAAAGAGCCCAGCATGATACGGCGCTTTACCTCCGGACCAAAGCCCTCAGAGCGAGTCTTCTTATACATGGGATGCAGACCCTCGAATTCCTCGGCGCGATAGCCGTACTTCACACCGTCAAAGCGCTCCAGATTACTGGAGGCCTCTGCGTCGGCGATGGTGTAATAGGTGGGGATCGCATATTTTACCAGACTTAAGTCAAATTCCTCTACGATGGCGCCCTTCTGCTCCAATACGGCTGCTGCCTTGCGGACAGCGGCTGCCACCTGGGGATCTAAGCCTTCTCCGAAATAATCTCTGGGAATACCGATCTTCATGCCCTGTACGTTTTCCGTCAGTGCTGCGGTAAAATCCGTCTCCTCCCGTTTCATGGAAGTGGCATCCTTTTCATCGTGGGAAGTGATGACCTCCAGAATGGTGGCTGCATCCTTCACATCCTTGGCAAGGGGACCGATCTGGTCAAGAGACGATCCATAGGCCACCAGACCATAACGGGAAACGGTGCCGTAGGTAGGCTTGATACCTACCACGCCGCAATAGGAAGCGGGCTGACGGATGGAGCCGCCGGTATCACTGCCCAGTGCCAGGAAGCACTCATTTGCAGCCACTGCTGCAGCGGAACCGCCGGAAGAGCCGCCGGGTACATGTTCCTTATTCCGGGGATTTCTGGTAACACCGAAAGCAGAGGTCTCGGTGGTGGAACCCATGGCGAACTCGTCCATGTTGGTCTTGCCGAGCACCAGCACGCCCGCTGCCTGCAGCCGTAACACGGCTTCTGCGGAAAATGTGGGAACAAAATTATAAAGGATCTTGGATGCACAGGTGGTCTTTATGCCCTCTGTGCACAGGTTATCCTTGATGGCCGCCGGTACGCCTGCCAGGGGGCCTGTAAGCTCTCCTGCATCAATGGCAGCCTGTATCCGGTCTGCTTCCTTATAGAGGTCTTCTTCCGGCAGGATGGTGATGTAGCAATGCAGCTCTTCCTCCTGCTGCTTGATCTGTGCCAGGACTGCATCCAGTGCCTGTCGCACCGTGACCTCTCCCTTTTTGATGGCGGCAGAGAGCTCTGTCGCCGTTAATCTCAATATTTCCATTGCTTCTCCTCTGCGCCCTGCTTAGTCAAAGGTCTTCGGTACCAGGAACATGTCGTCCTTTTCCTCCGGTGCGTTGGCCAGGGTCTTCTCATGGCCGTCCGCGTTGGTCACCACATCTTCTCTCCATACATTGCCTGTCCGGAAAATATGGGACATAGGCTCCACACCCTCGGTATCCAGCTCACCCAGCTGATCGATATAGTCCAGCATGCTCTCCATGTCCTTCTTGGCCTGTTCCTTTTCCTCCGGGGAAAGTTCCAGCTTGGACAGGATGCCTACATAGTCGATGGTCTCATCGCTGATCGCATTTTTTCCCATTTGCAGCTCCTTTACTCTCTTACCTTGATATGTACCTCACGCAGCTGCTGCTCCGTTACCTCTCCCGGTGCGCCGCACATCAGATCCTGGGCGGAGCCGCTCATGGGGAAGGCGATGATCTCACGGATGCTGTCCTCATTGCGCAGCAGCATGATCATACGGTCAACGCCGGGTGCCATGCCTGCATGCGGCGGTGCACCGAACTGGAAAGCATTGTACAGCGCGCCGAATTTAGCCTTTAAGGTCTCCTCGTCATAGCCTGCGATCTCGAAGGCCTTTACCATGATGTCCAGATCATGGTTTCTGACAGCGCCGGAAGAAAGCTCTACGCCGTTGCAGACGATGTCATACTGGTAAGCCAGGATATCCAGCGGATCCTTCTCATTCAGCGCCTTCAGGCCGCCCTGAGGCATGGAGAAGGGATTGTGGGTAAAGCCAAGCTTCTTGGTCTCCGGATCCAGCTCATACATAGGGAAGTCATTGACATAGCAGAAGCGGTAAGCGTTCTTTTCCAGCAGATCCAGTCTGGCACCCAGCTCGTTGCGGATCTGGCCGGCATAGTAATTGGCCTTCTCTTCCTTATCAGAGATAAAGAAAAGGGTATCTCCTGCCTCTAAGCCTGCCAGTTCCCGAAGTTCTGCCTTCTTCTCCTGGGGGATGAATTTATCAATAGGTCCCTTGTAGCTTAAATCTTCCAGCACTTCCAGGTAGCCCAGACCGCCCATGCCTAAAGAGGTGGCGAAATGCAGCAGCTTTTCGTGAAAACCCTTGGACATCTCTGCATGAACCTTGATGGCCCGGACAGTCTTACCTACAAAAGGCTTAAAGGTGCACTGCTGGAAGAAGTCTGTCACATCGATGATACGCAGGGGGTTGCGCAGATCCGGCTTATCAGAGCCAAACTCCAGCATAGCCTGCTTGTAGCTGATGATGGGATAAGGTGCCTTGGTGATGGACGCACCCTCCGGTGCAAATTTCTCAAAGGTAGCGGTGAGCACTTCTTCACCTACCCGGAACACATCCTCCTGGGTAGCGAAGCTCATCTCGAAGTCCAGCTGATAGAACTCTCCCGGAGAGCGGTCTGCACGGGCGTCCTCATCGCGGAAGCAAGGTGCGATCTGGAAATACTTATCAAAGCCGGAGACCATCAGCAGCTGCTTATACTGCTGGGGTGCCTGGGGCAGTGCGTAAAACTTGCCCTTATATCTTCTGGAAGGAACGATATAGTCTCTGGCGCCTTCCGGAGAGGAAGCGCACAGAATAGGAGTCTGGATCTCCAAAAATCCCATCTCTGTCATCTTTTCCCGCAGGAAGGAAATGACCTTGGAGCGGAAAATGATGGCATCCTTTACCTTCTCATTGCGCAGATCCAGATAGCGGTATTTCAGGCGCACATCTTCACGGATCTCCTTGGAGGTCATGATCTCAAAAGGAAGCTGGGTATAAACCTTGCCCAGGATATCAATGCTGCCGGCGTCTACCTCTATGGTACCGGTGGGGATCTTAGGATTGTATGTCTCTTCGTCTCTCTTTTCCACCACGCCTTCTACGGAAATGCAGATTTCCTTTACGATGCCGTTTAAAAGGCCGTCATGGCGCAGCACGATCTGCAGAACGCCGTACATATCCCGCAGATCCAGGAAAGAGACGCCGCCGTGATCACGGATATTCTCTACCCAGCCCGCTACGCGGATGGTCTTGCCTATGTCATTTTCCGAGATGGACGCTACTGTGGTATTTCTGTAAATATTTGGTTCCATTGCACCTCTTCCTTTCTTTGTATGTCTCTCCGGTATCGAAAAGACAAAAAGCCCCGGCACAGTCCTAAGACCGTGCCGGGGCGAATTCACTTCGTGATCCGCGGTACCACCCGCATTGACAGCTGCATGCTGTCCTCTTTACTGCACATAACGCGTGCCCGCGTACAGACCTACGCCTCCGCTGCGGTGTTTCGATCTGTCTGCTCCGGAGTGTTCCCCTTTCCTCTTCCATGCGGGCAGCGCTTCCAGCCGATGACGCCGCTTCTCTGTCGTCTCCCGAGGGAGGAGTCTCCTTCTTTGCATTTTATATATGCTTTCATAACGAAGGCATTCTAGCACAGAAATGCTTTATTTGCAAGGTTTTAGTGTCACCCGGTCATGCACCGGAGCCCGGCAGATGTCTCGCCCCGGTGCACTACGTTTTGCGTTCTGTTATCGATCCGAACACTCACAAATTTAACGTAACGATATAGCCAGGTTACTATGATATTTTAGCGCCGCCCGGTCATGCACCGGAGCCCGGCAGATGTCTCGCACCATGCACTTTGCGCCGTTTTGCTTTTGATCTGCCTCTCGCCTGCGGATGGCCCGGCCCGAACTCGCATCCCCGCCTGATG
>CAVBJS010000048.1:0-20346 GCA_963596015.1 Bacteroidaceae bacterium | reverse complement strand
AGCACTAGAATGAAATTTATTAGTTTCATACATCCGTAAGATCACTTCATATTGTTAAAAAAAGAGGGAGACATAAAGTCTCCCTCTTTATCAATTCCTATTCAATTCCCCCATCAAGACCTAGTTGGTGATGATCTGCTCGGTCTCTTTGTCGAATACGTGGATCTTCTCGGTATCGAAGCCAAACTTAACGGTATCGCCAGGTCTAGCAGTGGTACGAGGATCAACTCTTGCGGTCAGAGGTGTATCTGCCAGATCGAAGTACAGGAATACTTCTGCACCAAGCAGCTCGTAAACCTTGATCTTGGACTCGAATACGCACTTAGAGGTTGCTACGAACATCTCGGAATCGTCAACGTTCTCAGGACGGATACCCATAACAACGGTCTTTCCGTCATAGCCGCCCTCGATAACCTTCTTAGCCTTTGCAGGCGGAAGCGGGATATCCTGACCGGCAACGGTAAGGAATGCCTCCTGACCGGATACCTTTACAACTGCATCCAGGAAGTTCATCTGCGGGGATCCCATGAATCCTGCTACGAACAGGTTCTGCGGCTTGTCATACAGATTCTGAGGAGTATCTACCTGCTGGATAACGCCGTCCTTCATAACGACGATTCTGGTACCCAGTGTCATAGCCTCGGTCTGATCGTGTGTAACGTAGATGATGGTGGTGCCCAGTCTCTGGTGCAGCTTAGCGATCTCGATACGCATCTGTACACGAAGCTTAGCATCCAAGTTGGACAGAGGCTCATCCATCAGGAATACCTTAGGATTACGAACGATAGCACGTCCCATAGCAACACGCTGTCTCTGACCACCGGACAGAGCCTTCGGCTTACGATCAAGAAGGGGAGTCAGATCCAGGATCTTAGCTGCTTCCTTAACCATCTTATCGATCTGATCCTTGGGAACTTTTCTCAGCTTCAGACCAAATGCCATGTTGTCATATACTGACATATGAGGATACAGAGCGTAGTTCTGGAATACCATTGCGATATCTCTGTCCTTAGGCTCTACATCGTTAACAACCTTGTCGTCGATTCTCAGTTCACCGGAAGAAATATCTTCCAGACCAGCAATCATACGAAGAGTGGTGGAC
This sequence comes from Bacteroidaceae bacterium, assembly GCA_963596015.1. GTDB lineage: Bacteria > Bacillota > Clostridia > Lachnospirales > Lachnospiraceae > CAG-791. The sequence continues at coordinate 19,244 of CAVBJS010000048.1, read as the reverse complement.
TTACCACATCCGGAAGGTCCTACAAAAATGATGAATTCCTTATCTGCGATCTCAAGGTTAAAGTTCTTAACTGCCTCAAAACCATTGGGATACTTCTTGCAAATATTCTTTAATGATAAACTTGCCATTTGCTTCTGCCTCCGTTCTTAATTCCTATAATAGAAGTGTTCTACCGAAATCTGATGTACTTAGTATACGCAACATTTTCCTGAATGAACATGCCTGTTTTTTACAAAGTTTTTTCCCAGTATTGTAACATTTGCTCACAAAAAATGTGGATTCCCCTGTATTTGGAAATAGTGCCCAAGGGAATCCACATTTTCTATACATCTTGACGAAGTGCCTATAAATTTTCTTCCTCTGCCCGTCGGTCAGCCGCATCGATCATACTGGGGTTCTGCACCGGCGTATCATCAAACAGGCCTTCCGGCATGGCGTCGGGATCTCTCTCCTCTTCCTCCGGCTCAAACTTCTTAAACAGGGGACTGTACAGCATAGCGCACACATAGGAGGGAAGGGAAATGCCGAACATAATCACGATCGGCAGTGCTGCCGTCACCAGATAAAGAACGATCCACGGTACCGCTGTGACCGCCAGCATTCCCAGCGTCCGAGGGAAGGCAACCACCACCATGATCGCCGCGTTCTTTAATGTGCCCCCCATCGTGTTAAAGAAGTGGGACTGCAGCGGGAAGGTGTAAAGGAATACGCAAAAGACCACCAGCGCCACTGCTGCCAGCACGATCCGCATCCAGTTCGGGAAGGACGCGCCGGAATAGTTCAGGATATAGATGTCCACGCCGAAAATAATGGTAAAGGCCAAAAAGATCAGCCAAAGCAGGGTGCCCTGCTTGAAATTCTGCTTAAAGGCCTTAAAGAAGGATTTGGTGATATAACCCTCTTCATCCCGCACCATCTTCAGCAGCACGTAATGCATCGCCGATAAGGAGGCACCTATGGTAAAAATCGGAATGGAACAGACGATCACCAGGATGTTCAGCCACAGCAGGTCAGCCAACCGGCTTAAAAACCGCATGATCGGACTGTCCAGGTCAAAAATTTTGCTCATTTGCTTTGTGTTTCCTTTCTCATTTCATAAAATCAGGATACAGCATATCCGCCTGCCTTATCCCTTCCGGTTTTCATTTTCCCCTTTTTGCCCCAGGACGCCTGCGGCAACGTGAGGAGGATCTCGCGCAGGCGAATCCTCCGATGCGCTCCGCACCTATGACGTTTACGTCACAGATGCCATTTGAAAGAAATGCCGGATGGCATTCCTTTCAAATTTTTCACCCCAGTTTCGCAAAGAAATCCCCCACAAAATTGCGCAAAGCATTTTTCACAGCATCCAGCAGTCCCTGTATGAGACCGGTAAGTCCGGTTTTTACCGTATTTCCGATGGTCTGACCGGCCAGCTCTCCCACGTGATTGACTGCATCCTCTCCGTACTTTTCGTAGGCGGATGCCGCGCCTTCCACAATCTGTCCCGCAGAGAGTCCCATGGATTTCAGCTTTTCTATGCCTTCCAGAAGTCGCTGCTTCTGGTTTTCGTCCATCTGGATCTGGTACTTTTCCTCTCCCTCTGCGATGGCTTTCTGAATATCCTCGTCGGTCTCCAACTGTCCCTGGGCGGCCTTCTCCTTCATATACTCCAGGATCTCCTGCACCTTGTCGGCAGAAGCTGATGTCACTGCATCGGCGATCTGGGCAGCTGTATCTGCGCTATCTCCTGTCATCGCATCGGCGATCTGAGAGGCTGCGTCCGTGCTGCCCTCTGTCGCCGCATCGGTAGTCTGCGCCGCCGTCTCCGTACTGCCACTTTCTGCCGCCCGCACGCCTGTTGCCGGCGTCAGTGCCATCACCGCCGTCATCCATACCGTCATGATCCTGACTGCTGTTTTTCGTTTCATACGCTTTTTTATTTCTTACTCTCCATCCAGTCTGCGATGATCGCAAAGGTCTTCTCCCGGTCATCCTCATTGAGCACTTCGTGTCTGTCCCCATCCATCAAATGCATGGTCACATCCTGCATGCCCAGCTCGTCCCGAAAGCTGTTATATACCCTTTCTACCGCTTTACCGTATTCTCCTACCGGATCTGCGTTTCCTGCTATGAACAGCACCGGCAGCATTTTAGGCATTTTTTCCAGCAGATCCCGGTTGTGCAGTCTCCAGATCAGCTCAAACAGCGTTTTGAAGCCATTGACCGTAAAGGTAAATCCGCACAGGGGATCATTGTTATAGTTGTCTACATTATCTCTTCTGGCAGAGAGCCAGTCCATGGGGGTCTTGGCATCCGGGATCTGTTTATTATAGCCGCCGAAGGCCAGTCCGTTGATCAGCGACGCCTTATGCCGGCTGCCGAAAAGCACCTCCTGCACCGCCACCATGGCCTTGGACAGGCACAACAGCCCTTTGGACTGCATGCCGGTTCCCACGATCACAGCGCCCCGCACGCCTGTGCCGTATCGGCACAGATAATTTCTGGTGATAAAGGATCCCATGCTATGTCCTAAGATAAAGATCGGTATGCCTGGATACTCTGACTGCACGGTCTTCTTGAGTCTGTGCACATCTCTGACCAGCACGGTCGCCGGATCCTGCTCACAAAAATACCCCAGGTCATCCTTTGACTCCGCGGTCTGGCCGTGTCCTAAAAGGTCCTCTCCCGTCACCAGATAGCCCCTGTCGCAAAGGAAAGCAGCCAACTCTTCATAGCGTTCGATATACTCCGCCATGCCGTGCACCAGCACTACGATACCCGTGGGCTTTCCCTCGGGAAGCCATTTTACGCACTGTACCGGTGTGTGATCTTCATTTCTGGATGATATGGTAAACCTGATTTTTTCCATGCTATGCCCCTTTCTGCCGTGCCCCGTACTCCCCCGGTGCAGCAGCATACCCCCACGCTCAAAGACATCAGCAGATCTCGGCACCTGCCGGCATATTCTTATCTGCCTCCGGTGTCATCAAAGCCAGATTGCCTTCTGCATCCTCTGCACACAGCAGCATACCCTCAGAAAGCACTCCTGCCAGTTTGGCCGGCTTTAAGTTCACCAGCACCATTACCTTTTTGCCTACCATCTCCTCTGCGGAATAGTACTTGCGGATGCCGGAGACGATCTGTTTGGTCTCCTTGCCGATCCGTACCTGAGAGCAGAGCAGCTTCTTGGACTTAGGCACCTCTTTGCACTCCACGATCTCGCCTACCTGGAACTGCATTTTGGCAAAATCGTCATACTCGATCTCCGGCTTTGCCTCCACCTCCGGCGCGGCAGCTTCTGCAGCCTTATCTGCCTCCAGAGCCAGCTTCATGGTCTCCGGCAGTGCAATGCCTGCTGCCTGGAGATTCTTGGCTGCCTTGCGCTGGTGCGCCATGTATTCCTCCCGCTGACGCGTAGAGATCTCTTCCGCCTTCTTCAGGATCTCTTCCTTGTCCAGACGTGCGAAAAGGATTTCCGGTGCATCCGTCACCTTATTGCCGGAAGGATACAGGCCGAAGGTCTTCACATCTGCGAAATCCCGCAGCTGGGTATTTAACTGAGCTGCGATCTTGTCGCAGGTCTCCGGCATAAAGGGTGCCAGCAGGGAAGTACCGATGGTGATGCCTTCGATCAGGTTGTAGAGCACCGTAGCCAGACGATCCTTCTTTGCCTCGTCCTTCGCCAGCGCCCAGGGCATGGTCTCGTCGATGTACTTGTTCAGGCGCTTGAATACCGCAAAGATCTCTGTCAGTGCATCCGCTACCCGCAGCTCATCCATCTTTGCTTCTACCTTGTCATAAGCGCCGGTAACTACGGCCTTTAACTCCTCATCTACCGGCTCTGCCACGCCTGTATCGGAAACCACGCCGCCAAAATACTTGTTGCTCATGGAGATGGTGCGGTTTACCAGATTGCCCAGGGTGTTGGCCAGGTCGGAATTCAGTCGCTCTACCATCAACTCCCAGGTGATGACACCGTCATTGTCATAAGGCATCTCATGGAGTACATAGTAGCGGACTGCATCTACGCCGAAAACGGAAACCAGATCGTCGGCATAGATCACGTTGCCCTTGCTCTTGCTCATTTTCTCACCGCCCTGTAGCAGCCAGGGATGACCGAATACCTGCTTGGGAAGGGGCTCGCCCAGCGCCATCAGGAAAATAGGCCAGTAAATGGTGTGGAAGCGGATGATATCCTTGCCGATCAGGTGCAGATCTGCCGGCCAGTTCTTCTTATATTCCTCAGAGCTGTTGCCGTCTGCATCATAGCCGATGCCGGTGATATAGTTGGTCAGTGCATCCAGCCATACGTATACCACATGCTTCGGATCGAAGTCCACGGGGATGCCCCACTTAAAGGAGGTTCTGGAGACACACAGGTCCTGCAGTCCCGGCAGCAGGAAGTTGTTCATCATCTCGTTCTTGCGGGATACAGGCTGAATGAACTCCGGATGAGTGTTGATATGCTCGATCAGGCGGTCAGCATACTTGCTCATACGGAAGAAATAAGCCTCTTCCTTGGCGGGATGTACTTCGCCGCCGCACTCCGGGCAGCGTCCGTTTACCAGCTGAGACTCTGTATAGAAAGCCTCATCCTCTGTGCAGTACATGCCCTCATACTCACTCTTGTAAATATCGTCCTGCTCATAGAGCTTTTTGAAGATCTTCTGTACCTGCTTCTCATGCTCCTCATCTGTGGTGCGGATAAAGTGGTCATAAGAGGTGTTCATCATATCCCAGAGGTGACGGATAGTGCCTGCCGTCATGTCCACGAATTCCTTGGGGCTCATGCCTTCCTCGATGGCTCTGGTCTCGATCTTCTGGCCATGCTCATCGGAGCCGGTCTGGAAATGTACATCGTAGCCGTCTGCTCTCTTATAGCGGGCGATGCTGTCTGCCAGCACGATCTCATAGCTGTTGCCGATATGGGGCTTGCCGGATGTATAGGCGATCGCCGTCGTAATATAATATTTTCCTTTATTTTCCATTGGTTCGTCCTCCTAATAAGAGATCAGCTCACAGCCATCCTCTGTCACCACTACCTGGATCTCCCACTGGGCGGAAGGTTTGCCGTCCGCCGTATAAATGGTCCATCCGTTTTCCTCATCCTGGAAGATCTCATCGGTTCCCATGTTCACCATAGGCTCGATGGTAAAGCAAAGGCCGGGCACCATCAGCATCTCTGTCCCCGGAGTCGTCACGTAGCTGACAAAAGGATCCTCGTGGAACTCCAGACCGATGCCGTGTCCGCCGATCTCTCTGACGATGGTATAGCCGTTTTCCTTCGCATGTTTATGTACCAGATCTGCCATATCTCCCAGGAAGTGCCAGGGCTTCACCGCCTGTCGGCCGATCTCCACGCACTCTCTGGTCACTTCCACCAGCTTGCGCTTTTCCGGGGAAACATCGCCGATGCAGAACATGCGGGAAGAGTCCGAATAAAAGCCGTTCAGGATGGTGGAACAATCCACGTTGATGATATCGCCGTCCTTCAGGATCCTGTCTGCTGCAGGAATGCCGTGGCAGACCTCCTCATTGATGGAAGTGCATACGCTCTTAGGGAAGCCCTCATAATGCAGGGGTGCCGGAATACCGCCCATGGCGATGGTTTTCTCATAAACGATCCTATCAATATCCTCTGTGGACATGCCCACATGGATCTTCTCTGCCACTTCATCCAGCACAGCGATATTGATCTTGGCACTTTCCCGGATGCCCCGCAGCTCCATCTCTGTCTTGATCAGGCTGCGATCCGGCACGATATGACCTTCCAGCTCAAAGGAACGCACCTTTTCGTCGAAGTTCTCGTGGCAGTTCTTGTATTTCTTCCCGCTGCCGCACCAGCAAAGCGCATTGCGGTCGATCTTGGGATTGGAAAAATGAATCATAGCAAATTCTCCTTACTCTCCGCCTCCCTAAAGGGCTGCGGGAAATATGTCTCGCAACATTTTAGTATAGAGGTTTCCCGTATAAATAGCAAGGGCAGCCGGGTGCTGTACACACGCGGCTGCCTATGTAAGATCACGGTTCAGATACCGGCTGATCGCCGACAAGCCCCGCCCCTTGGCCGGGGCCCCGGTCTGTACCGTAACCTGTATTTTTATTTTCCGGAACTGTATATGGAGATTTCTCAGTGTTCCTCTTCCCAGGCGGCAAAGTGTTCCATAAACCATCTGGTGTTTTCGTAGGGATCCCCTCTGTATACGGAAGAGCCTGCCACGATCATGTTGGCGCCGCCCTGCAGTACCAGATCCACTGTATGCTGATCCACGCCTCCGTCTACCTGCAGCAGCGTAGAAAGTCCCCGTTCCCGTATCATGGCAGACGCCTGCGCCAGCCTCTGGGTGGACTGCGGCAGGTAAGCCTGGCCACCGAAGCCCGGTTCTACTGACATCACCAGCAGCATATCAAGGCGCTCTAAATAGGGCGCGGCTGCTTCCACCTCGGTGCCCGGATTAATGGCCAGTCCTGCCTTTTTGCCGCAGGCGTGGATCTTGTCGATCACCGACTCGGGATCCTGGCAGGCTTCCAGATGAAACGTGATATAGTCCGCACCGCTTTTGGCAAATTCCTCAATATAGCGGATGGGATCCTTGATCATCAAATGCACATCAAACAGCTGCTTGGTTTCCTTCCGCAGGCTCTTGATGACCGGCATACCCATGGAAATGGAAGGGACAAAAAGTCCGTCCATGACGTCGATATGAAGAAACTGTGCTCCCGCCCGTTCGGTCTGGCGAATCTGCTCACCCAACTGTCCGAAGTCCGCTGCGAGAATGGAGGGTGAAAAGAAGATCATGCCTTTACAAATTCCTTTACTGCGTGATAGATTCCCTGTGCGTCAAGACCATACTTGGCGATCAGCTCTGCGGCCGGTCCGGACTCGCCGAAACGGTCATTGATGCCGATCCTGTGCATTCTGGTAGGAAGTTTTTCGGACAGCAGCTCTGCCACTGCGCCGCCCAGACCGCCGATGACAGAGTGCTCCTCTGCCGTCACTACGCAGCCTGTCTTTCTGGCGGAAGCCAGTACCAATTCCTCATCCAACGGCTTGATGGTGCAGATGTTGATCACCTCTGCATCGATGCCGTCTGCCTTTAACAGCTCTGCTGCCTCCAGGCTGGCATGTACGCAGATACCGTTGGCGATAATGGACACATCCTTACCTTCCTTCAGACAGGTGCCCTTGCCGATCTCAAAATGATAGTCAGGATCGTTGATCACCGGCACAGCCGCTCTTCCGAAACGGATATAAACCGGTCCTACATAGTCCAGAGCCGCTTTCACGGCTGCTTTTGCCTCGATATCGTCTGCAGGGCACATGACCACCATCCCCGGCAGCACGCGCATCAGAGCCAGATCTTCATTGCACTGGTGGCTGGCGCCGTCCTCGCCTACGCTGATGCCGGCGTGGGTTGCGCCGATCTTTACATTCAAATGGGGATAGCAGATGGAATTGCGCACCTGCTCATAGGCACGGCCTGCCGCAAACATGGCAAAGGTGCTGGCAAAAGGAATCTTGCCGGAAGCCGCCAATCCTGCTGCCACGCCCATCATATTGCCTTCTGCGATGCCGCAGTCATAGAAACGATCCGGATGTGCCTTTTTGAAGACACCGGTCTTGGTAGCACCTGCAAGGTCAGCATCCAGCACGATCAGGTCCGGATAAGCCTCTGCCAGTTCCACCAGGGCATTGCCATAGCTTTCTCTGGTCGCAATCTTCTTTACTTCTGACATAATGCCTCACCAATCCTTTCCAGATCCTTCATCGCGATCTCGTATTCCTCGTCGTTAGGAGCCTTGCCATGCCAGCCTACCTGGTCTTCCATAAAGGAAACGCCCTTGCCCTTCACGGTCTTGCAGATGATAGCTGTGGGACGTCCCTTCATCTCTTTTGCCTCACGGAAAGCACTGCGCAGCTGGTCAAAGTTGTGACCGTCTACCTCGATAACAAAGAAGTTAAATGCTTCAAATTTCTTATCGATAGGATAGGGAGAGTTTACTTCCTCTACGGTGCCGTCGATCTGCAGGTTATTATTGTCCACGATGACTACCAGGTTATCCAGCTTCTTGGCGCCGGCAAACATAGCTGCCTCCCAGACCTGGCCTTCCTCGATCTCACCGTCGCCTAACAGGGTATATACGCGATGATCCTTACCGTCGATCTTGGCTGCCAGTGCCATACCACAGGCTGCGGAGATGCCCTGTCCCAGAGAACCGCTGCTCATGTCAAGGCCGGGCAGATACTGCATGGAAGGATGTCCCTGCAGACGCGCGCCTACATGGCGCAGTGTCTTTAACTCCTCTACCGGGAAATAACCACGGTTGGCCATAACGGAATACAGGCCCGGTGCCGTATGACCCTTGGAAAGCACGAAACGATCCCGGTCGGGATCCTTGGGATTCTCAGGATCGATGTGAAGTTCTTCAAAATACAGATAGGTAAAAATATCTGCAGCAGACAAAGATCCGCCCGGGTGTCCGGACTTTGCCGAATGCACGGCCGTCACAATACCCTTACGGACTTCATTGGCCATTTTTTGCAGTTCCAGATTGTCCATAGTCATCCTCATTTCTGAGCAGCCCGCTGCTGCCCTCATTCATTATCCAAAACAATACTATACCATATTTTGCACAGGGGAACAAAATATTCTGTTGCCGCCCCGCCGCCTGTTACTGTTCGGACACCTCCGACAGGACCCGTCGCCTGACAGGCGGCTGAACAGTAACTGCCGCTCATCTAGGCTCTGTTTTTGCCTAATTCCCCTGCCCGTAATAAGCATTGGCACCATGCTTGCGGAAGTAATGCTTATCCTGCAGTTCCTGGGGTGCCGGCTCCACCTTCGGGTTGATCAGCTCCGTCCGGTATGCCATCTTAGCCACTTCTTCCAGGACTACTGCACCGTGTACCGCTTCCATGGCATCTTTTCCCCAGGCAAACGGGCCGTGGTTCTTGCAGAGCACCGCCGGGACTGCCTCCGGGTCCTTCCCCAGTCTGGCGAATTCATTAACGATCAGATGGCCGGTGTTTTCCTCATAGGCCTCTTCGATCTCCTCTTTGGTCAGGCAGCGCAGGCAAGGCACTTCTCCGTAAAAATAGTCCGCATGGGTGGTGCCGTAGCAGGGAATGGAACGCCCTGTCTGGGCCCAGCTGGTGGCATAGGAGGAATGGGTGTGTACAATGCCTCCGATGGACGGGAATGCCTTGTACAACTCCACATGGGTAGCGGTGTCGGAGGAAGGATTATACCTTCCCTCCACCTTGTTCCCCTCCAGATCCACGATCACCATATCCTCCGGCGTCAGCACATCATACTCCACGCCGCTGGGCTTAATGGCAAAAAGCCCGCTTTCCCGATCTATGCCGCTGACATTGCCCCAGGTAAAGGTCACCAGACCATACTTAGGCAGCAGCATATTGGCCTCATATACCTGTTTTTTTAATTCTTCCAGCATAAGATATATCCCTTTCTCTTTTCCTACGCCAATAAGTGGTCAATGGCCGCTCTCTCGATAGCCAGTCCCTCACTGTATCGCTTCATGAATTCCTCAAAGCCTGCCGCATCCGCAGGATCCGGTGCTACCGTCTCACCCTGCTCTGCCCCAAAGACCGCGCGGTTCAAAAATGCCTCCAGGCTTTCCTGTTCCTGCCGGTTCACCAGATAGGAAGCCAGCAGTGCGATGCCCCAGGCGCCGCCCTCTCCGGCCGTCTCCATGACCGTCACCGGTGCATTCATGGCAGCTGCCAGAATATTCTGTCCCACGCCCTTGGTCTTAAACAGACCGCCGTGTCCCAGCAGGCGATCGATGGCTACATGTTCCTGCTTGGTCAGCAGATCCATACCTGTCTTTAACGCTCCCAGAGAGGTAAACAGATGTACCCGCATGAAGTTGGCCAGTGTAAAGCGGCTCTCCGGTCTGCGCACAAAAAGGGGTCTGCCCTCTTCCATACCGGTAATATGCTCACCGGAAAAATAATTGTAAGCCAGCAAGCCGCCGCAGTCCGCATCGCCCTCCATAGCCTTTTTATACAGCACGGAGAACAGCTGGTTTTTGTCCGCCTGCATGCCCATGGCAGATGCAAATTCTCCAAACAGCCCTACCCAGGCATTCAGATCGGAAGTGCAGTTATTGCAATGTACCATGGCCACCGGATCTCCCGCAGGGGTCGTCACCAAATCGATCTCGGGATAAACCTTGGAGAGACGCTTCTCCAGCACGATCATGGAAAAGACGCTGGTCCCCGCAGAGACATTGCCTGTGCGGCGTGCCACGGAATTGGTGGCTGCCATGCCGGTGCCCGCATCGCCCTCCGGCGGGCAAAGAGGGATCCCGGCCTCTAAGTGACCGGACACATCCAGAAGTTTTGCGCCTTCCTGCGTCAACACGCCCGCATCTTCGCCGGCCCGCAGACACGTAGGCAGCAGCTCTTCCAACTTCCAGGGATAGCCTTTTTCCGCCACCAGCTGATCGAACTGATCGATCATTTTCCGGTCGAAATCTGCCGTGGTCTCATCGATGGGGAACATACCGGAGGCATCACCTACCCCCAGCACCTTCTGCCCCGTCAATTTCCAATGCACATAGCCGGCCAGGGTGGTGAAAAACCGCACATCCTTCACATGATCCTCACCGTTTAAGATGGCCTGGTATAAGTGGGCGATGCTCCAACGCTGAGGAATGTGATAGCCAAAAAGGGCCGTCAGCTCCTCGCTGGCCTTCTCGGTCATGGTATTTCTCCAGGTGCGGAAAGGCACCAACAGCGTATCTTCCGCATCGAAAGCCAGGTAGCCATGCATCATAGCGCTGATGCCGATAGCTGCCACTTTGGTCAGCACCTCGCCGTATTCCTTTTCCACCTGCGCCGCCATAGCCGCATAGCAACCCTGCAGCCCTCTGGTAACCTCCTCCATGGAATAAGTCCAGATGCCGTTCTCCAGGCTGTTCTCCCAATCATAGGCGCCGGATGCCACCGGCGCATTGTCCTCCCCGATCAATACCGCCTTGATACGGGTAGAGCCAAACTCAATGCCCAGCACCGTGCGTCCTGCTTTGATCTGTTCCTTTACTGCCTGCCTGTCCATAGATAACCCCTTCTTTCTCTTTTCAGAAAAAACTATTCTCCCTGCATTATATCATCCAGGAATCCCCTGTCCCATAGAAGAATGTTTAATTTTTTTGCTGCCGTCACCGCCGGTCCCGTGAAATACTGGTTGGTCATCACAGCTCCCACCATGCAGTCATAAAAAGCCTTGCCTGCAAAAACCTCCTGTACCGCCGAGACACCTACCGCTCCCTCATAGCACTTGCACTGTACGGCATAGGTGACGCCTTCTTTCTGCGCCAGTATATCCGCGCCGAAATCCCCGCTGCCTCTGGTCACTTCCACGTCGGTAAACCCGGCATCCCGCAGCAGATCTGCGCAGAAAAATTCAAAATCATGCCCCTCCATCTCATCCATGGAGACGCCGCCGGCTCCCCTGCGGCGTTTCCATCCCCGGATGATCAGAAAAAGAGCCGCCCCCACAATCACCGCGCAAAGGATCACGACGGCGATCGTCTGTGTAGATGGTACTTCTGTCATCTTTACTTTTGTGCTTCCTTTCAATGACTGCAATGCGGTTTATCTGCCGCCGGATAGATCCATAAATTCCTCCAGCCGCATCTGGACACCGTTCTCCGCATCGTTTTTCTTTTTATTGGCAGCGGCTTCTCCGGCACTTTCTTTTCGCTGCCTTTTTCTGCGGTTTTTCTCTGCTCGCAGCTGTTTTTCCTCTTCCGAAAGCGGAATGTCCGTTTCCGGTCTTCGAACATAAAATGCCTTCCCATCCTCTAAGCGAAGGCACGCCAACTGCGCTCTGGCCGCCGCCTCTCTTAAAAGCGGCTCCTCATCTTTTTCACAGTACAGGCACTTGGCGCCGCAGTCGATATCCGTAAACCGGCCTCCGATGAAAATGCGATTTCGCTTATGACTTTCCGGTTTCCGGAAGGGCCAATCCTTCACATAGCGCAGCTGATCATAATAGTATTTCGTCACCGTATGGCCGCAGATCAGCCGGTCATAGCGGACTTCTCCCCGGTATTCACCAAAGGGATTCTCCCGCAGCATCAGCCGCCTCCATACCGCCTCTTCCCGGCGTCTCCTGATCTCCGAAGAGCCGTAGTTCATATCATAGTGATAGGGAAAGGCGTGGGCCAGCATATAGGTTTTGCCCTCCGCTTCCGCCACCGCACTGTAGGGAAGCTGGCTGAGCCATTTTCCTATGGCACTCTGCTCCTCTGCGGTCAGGCTGCAGTATTTCTCCCAGGTAGCCAGTCCTCTGTTGGCATATAACCACGTATTGGACAACACTCCCGGCTGTCCGTCCGGCAGCCTGTTTCGAATAGCCTGTAAAAACATCTGGTCATGATTGCCCATCAGGCAATGCACAAACGCATGCCTGCTCAGGTGCATGAGATATTGTACCGTCTCTATGGACTGGGGCCCCCAGTCCACATAATCTCCCAGCACGTACAATCGGTCCCGCCTGTCATATTGAAAATCTGTCTTCTGCAGCAGCTTTTTAAATTCTGCCAGGGAGCCGTGAATATCACTGATCACATAGGTCGCCATGATTCACCCCTCCCTTTTGTATTTTTCTTTTGTTTTTGCCGTTTCTGTTCTTGTATTGTGATATTGTTCAACGAAATTGATTTCTTTCTTTGTCGTAAATAAAACCTGCGCTGCTCATCTTCTCTGTAATACTCTGCTCATCCTCGTCCATGTCCTCACAAAGAGCAGACAGGGAGGCATACTGGTCCCGCAGCTTTAAATTCAGATAACTGTATAACATAATAGGATCTTGTGGTAACATACTTTCCTCTCCATGCCGCAGCTAGCCTGCGGCTCCGTGAGGAGAATTTCGCGCAGGCGAATTCTCCGATACGATATGCCTTGATGACGTTTACGGCATCAAGGTCGTTTGAAAGAAATGCTATCAAGCATTTCTTTCAAACTTTCCTCTCCATGCCGCAGCTAGCCTGCGGCTCCGTGAGGAGAATTTCGCGCAGGCGAATTCTCCGATACGATATGCCTTGATGACGTTTACGGCATCAAGGTCGTTTGAAAGAAACGCTATCAAGCATTTCTTTCAAACTTTCCTCTCTATGCCGCAGCTAGCCTGCGGCTTACTGTATTCTACTATACCAAATCATTTGTCTATATTTCCATATCTTCTGTCAGAAATATGCGCAAAAAAACTCCGCTCCGGCTGCATATGCGTGCATCCCGGAACGGAGCTGTATGTCGGAAAATTATTCCTCTGTGTAAGGCATCAGAGCCAGATGACGTGCTCTCTTGATCGCAACAGTCATTGCTCTCTGATGAGTGGAGCAGGTGCCTGTGATTCTTCTGGGAAGGATCTTGCCGCTCTCAGAAACGTACTTACGCAGCTTTGCTACATCTTTGTAATCGATTGCATTATCTTTGCCGCAGAATACGCAGACTTTTTTCTTTCTGTGGAAACCGCCTCTCTTCTTGAAAGGTGCGTCGCCTCTATCGCCCTTATTAAAAGCCATGGTCTTTACCTCCTGTAGTATTCACGCCTGTACCCTGTCGGTCCAGGTCTTCTCGCGCCTATCAGGTAAAGGGTAACTCCTCATCAATTCCGTCGGGAATGTTCATGAAGCCGTCACCTGCCGCTGAAGGCTGTTCTGTCGCACGACTTGCGGAACTGTTTGTATTATATCCGCCGTAATTACCGCCATTATTACCGTAATCACCGCTGCCTGCAGAAGCATTTCTGCTCTCTGCAAATTCCTGATCCTCAGCTACCACGTCTGTGGTATATACCTTCACACCATCCTTGTTGGTATAACTTCCTGTCTGGATACGACCGGATACCACCAGCTTGATTCCCTTGTGAAAATACTTCTCCGCAAACTCAGCAGATTTTCCAAAAGCCACACAACTGATGAAATCAGCGGTGTTTCCATCTGCATTATTGCGGGAAACTCTCCGATCTACCGCCAGTGTATATCTGGCTACGCACATGGAATTCTCTCCCTGTGTATATCGGATATCAGGATCTCTGGTCAAACGTCCCATAAGTATAACTTTGTTCATGCGAACCTCCGCTTTCTGTTAAGCTTCGTCCTGTCTAACGCATAAATATCTGATGACGTTGTCCATAATACGCATACGGCTCTCGATCTCCGCGATAGCAGCGCCCTCAGCATCAAAGTGGATGAAGTAATAGTAAGCTTCGTTCATCTTCTGGATCTCATAAGCGAGCTTCTTCTTACCCCAGTCATCTACATCGCTGACGGTACCACCGAATCTGGTGATCAGATCCTTGCACTTGTCAACAACGGCTGCTCTTGCTTCATCGTCAATCTGCGCATTCACAACAACGGCTAACTCGTATTTGTTCATGCTGTTTCTACCTCCTTCTGGTCTCTGGCCCGTAATCTCTGCGGGCAAGGAAAAATGTTTCTGCCCTGTCGCACTGACCGCAATGCAATCTCGCACAAAAGGGCGGGGAAATCCCCACGGAGCTATAGTTTACCATGCGGCGGACGCATTTTCAAGGATTTTCTTATGAATTCTTGACTTTTAAACAGGCAGCGCCTGCCGTGCAACTTGGTGTGCATGTGAACACATTAAAATATTGAATATAACGATTAAGGTCAATGCTCCTTCTGATCACAAAGCGCATCATTCTTCCGTCTCTGTATGCTCTATCCCCCGCACATTTTTCTCCAGGGCACGTCTGGCGATCATGATCTGGTGGCCGCAGCCGGTACAGGCCAGGCGGAAATCCGCACCGCTTCGCAGCACTTTCCAGGTAAAGCTGCCGCAGGGGTGCTTTTTCTTCAGTTTGACCACATCGCCTTCTTCTATCACCATAGGCATTACGGCATACCTCCCAATACTTCTCCGATGCTCCCCTGTATGCAAAGATCCACCAGGCCATCTCTCGGGGTAGCAGACTTATTGATCAGGATCAGATGTTCTCCTCGAAAATAGTCGATCAGCCCCGCTGCCGGATATACCGCCAGGGATGTGCCGCCGATGATCAGCACCTCTGCTTCCTGCAGGTAGTGCACAGCTGACCGCAGGATATCCTGGTTCAATCCTTCTTCATACAGCACCACATCGGGTTTGATCTGTCCGCCGCATGCACAGTGGGGTATCCCTTCCCCGTGCAGGATTTCCTCCACATCGTGGAATTTGCCGCACTTCTCGCAATAGTTGCGCAGCACACTGCCGTGCAGCTCCAGTACATTTTTAGATCCTGCCTTCTGATGCAGCCCGTCAATATTCTGGGTGATGACCGCCCGCAGCTTTCCCTCTTTTTCCCACCTGGCCAGCTTACGATGGGCTGCATTGGGCTGGGCATCCGGATAGAGCATCTTTTTTCTGTAAAAGCGGTAGAATTCCTCCGGATCTTTCCGATAAAAGGTGTGGCTCAGGATAGTCTCCGGGGGATATTGATACTCCTGATTGTACAAGCCGTCCACGCTGCGAAAATCCGGGATGCCGCTTTCCGTGGACACGCCGGCGCCGCCGAAAAAAACAATATTATCAGACTGGGTTACGATTTCCCGCAGCTTTTCTATTCTTTCCTGCTCTGTTGCCATTTTTACCTCCTCCTACAGTAGCCTCGTTGCTGCTACGCGCAAATTTTCGCATAGGCGGATCCTACGCACGTAATTTTTTAAGATAGCTTACTATCGCCAGAACCCTTTTCCGTCCTCGCCAGCAACGCCAGGATCATCAGTCCCGCAAACAGCCCGATGGCCAGCTCTCTGTAAGCCATAAAGGCATGTTCATAGGAATGATTTTCCGACAGTCTGTACCACAGCAGCGGATAAAAGACTACGACGGCACAGGGCAGCACGGTTTTAAGATTTTGAAGGGTCAGGGTTTTGTTTTTTACTATTTTACAGCAATAATAAACGAACACACAGACCAGCACGGCCAGCAGCGGTTTTTTTATGTATACAAATGCATTTTTCAGCAGCACATCCATCAGGGACACGGTGCCATCTGTGGAGGTGTTGTTGGACCCCCTGTACAGAATAGAACCGATCGCCATGCTCAAAGAACCGGATTGCGGGGAGAGAATACTTCCCGCGATCCACTTTCCGGCCCACAGGCCAATGTATCCTGCGCACCAGAAACCGCTGTTCCACAGCAGCTTGCCGATCTTTCGCACCATTTTTTCTTCCCGGTCCAGCAGCAGCCAGAAGACCAACGGAAGTCCCAGACTCACAAAGGGATAGGTCAGGAAGTCCACATAACTGGTGGCCATTCCGATCAGCAGGAACAGAATGCACGCGTTAGTCTGTGGAGCTTTTTCATACTTTCTAAGCAGCAGCAAAACGCCAAACAGTGTCACATAATATACCGTACAATACTGCATGCACAATGCGATGGTCACCGGCATCATGGACGCAATTGTGATGCCGAAAGGCAGGATCGCATAACTCTTTCCCAGCTTTTGCAGCTTCACCATAATAGCGAGGACCAGAAGGAACTGCAGGATAGTATTGAAAACCAGAATATCCGCATAATCTCCCACCAACAGCATAAGCTTTATAAAGATCTGGTGTCCGCCCCAATAATGGCTGTATCCCTGGTAGCGATACCCCTCATCTCCTTCCAGATACCGCAGGAGATTTCCCTGCTGATCATAGCCTTTCCAGTAGTTGACCTGGTAGTTATTCACCACCTTGTCGATCAATCCCGCATCTATGTCGCAAATGGCTTCGTTCAGCATAATACTGTCCGTATAATTATCAATGGTCGTACTTACATAGCCATTGATCACCTGCTGGTGCGCATTGATGGCATCTTTTGAACCCAGCACATTCTGATACATCCTGTCTACCGGCAGCAGATGGACCAGGGAAAGAGCGACAAACCCCAGCACTACACCACATATCAGGATCAGCAGACCCTTTCCTATATCCTGCACTGCTTTTTTCATTACTGATCTCCATTTCTGAGCAGATTTTGCTGCGAAGAGGCGACGAGAATCTCCGATCCGCTTAAAGCAGATTTTGAATCCGGTGTTCACGCAGCTCTTTTTCCAACACACTCATACCTCTCTATTCTATCAAATACATAACCTATGCGCACACAAAAAGGGCATGTGAAAAACGGAAAGTTTTTCACATGCCCCTCTCTTATTCTCAGTCGCTTCCGTATTCTTTGTTATCCGTAGTGCCCTACGTGACTTCGTTTTACCTCTTACAGGAAACTGAACAGACAGGAAACAGTAGTTACCAGTGCACAGGTTCCAAAATAAGCGCCGCAAACAATTCCGAATAATGTCATATTTTTTCTCCTTTCTTTGCTCTTACAGATACTTCCTCAGATCGCCAAAGCTATTAAAATTTTGCTTTGCACTTCTGGGATGATTTGTTTTTGATGAGGTAACTATAACAGTGTGTTTGTGCCGGAGGCTACAGGAAACTGAACAGACAGGAAACAGTAGTTACCAGTGCGCAAGTTCCAAAATAAGCGCCGCAAACAATTCCGAATAATGTCATATTTTTTCTCCTTTCTTTGTTTTTATAGATGCTTCCCCAGATCGCCAAAGCTATTAAAATTTTGCTTTGCACCTCTGCGGTGATGGTTTTGTTTTTTGGTTTGTTTTTAGTTTTGTTTTTGTTTTTGATTTTGTTTTTGATTTTGTTTTTGTTTTGTTGAGCTGATTATAACAAGCCGCGTGTACCAGAAGCGTAACAGGGAGAAATGGACAGAAAAAAACCACGAGTTGCAGTCTCGTGGCTTTTTCTGTGTATGTGAACTATAGCATTTTTATGGGATCTTTGTCATTCTGCCTGCGACCTGCTACTGTCACAGATCCTATGAGGAAATTACTCTACTACCTTGATCCATCCTTCCGGTGCCTCAATGCGGCCCATCTGGATGCCGGTCAGGGTGTCATACAGCTTCTGGGTGGTCTCGCCCATCTTCTCCATGCCGCTGGCAAAGCAGATCTCCTTGCCGTGGTCATTGATCTTACCTACAGGAGAGATAACAGCTGCGGTTCCGCAAAGACCGCACTCCTTGAAGTTCTTTACCTCATCCAGGTAAACTTCTCTCTCATCCACCTTAAGGCCAAGGTACTCTGCAGCTACATAAACCAGAGATCTGCGAGTGATGGAAGGCAGGATGGAATCAGACTTGGGAACTACCAGATTGCCGTCCTCGTCTACGAAGATCAGGTTTGCACCGCCGGTCTCCTCGATCTTGGTTCTGGTAGCCGGATCCAGGTATACGTTCTCGTCAAAGCCTTCCTTGTGGGCACTTACGATAGCATGCAGACTCATAGCATAGTTCAGGCCCGCCTTGATGTTGCCGGTGCCGTGCGGTGCTGCACGGTCAAAGTCGCTGACACGGATGGTGATGGGCTTTGCGCCGCCCTTGAAGTAAGGCCCAACCGGTGTAGCAAAGATACGGAACTGATATTCATCTGCCGGCTTTACACCGATAACCGGATTGGAGCCGAACATATACGGACGAATATAAAGAGTAGCGCCGGTGCCGTAGGGCGGTACATAGGCAGCGTTTGCCTTTACTACTTCTACTACCGCATCTACAAACTTATCTTCCGGGAATGCAGGCATCTCCAGACGAAGTGCGGAGTCATGCATTCTCTGTGCGTTCAGGTCAGGACGGAAGCAGACGATATGGCCATCCTCAGTGGTATAAGCCTTCAGACCCTCAAATACAGACTGAGAATACTGCAGCACGCCTGCGCACTCGCTCATAGTGATCATGGGATCGTCAGTCAGGCCGCCCTCTTCCCAGGCACCATCCTTATAATTGCAGACATAGCGCTTATCCGTCACCATGTATCCAAATCCGAGATTTGACCAGTCAATGTTCTTTTTTTCCATCGTCTTCTCCTCCTTCATGCGCCGCCGGATCATCCTATCTGCCCGACGCTTTTTATGCATAGCACGATTGGAAATATTATAAAACCATTAGTTGTATTTTTCCATAGCTTTATTTACATTTCTGTATCGCCGTCCGGCTAGAGTACAGGTCGGACACTGGCCAGGCGGCAGGGCTCTGAACTATGACTATTTTTTACAGTTTATATGTGAAGAGGCAGCCCATCTATCCAGTGACGGCTGTTCTGAACTATAGCGATTTTACAGTTTATGGAGATTCGGATTGACAGCAGAACGCAAAACCTAATGCACCGGGGCGCGACAGAATGGCTCGCATCCTTTGCACTGCGCGCCAGTTTTGCATGATCTGC
>CAVBJS010000047.1:0-20633 GCA_963596015.1 Bacteroidaceae bacterium | reverse complement strand
TGAAATATTGAATTTTCAAGGTTCAACACACCTTATTGGTGTGGGAAGTTTTAGTCTATTATACCAAAAATTACGCAATTACGCACTACAAATATTTAGAAATTGACAAAAAAACAAGGCGCAGTGCGCCTTCCAGTAGTTTTAGGTGTCAAAGACCCGGTATCGGAAAGATACAAAAGCACAAAGCTGGACACCAGCCCATAGCTGGTATTGGATGCCAGGTCCCCCGCCCCGTATGCCACTTTCTGATACCATTTCAGATATTTGGTTTCTGTTTCATTCATTGTCCGTAACCTCCCTTTTTACAACTGTAAACTATCCCCTCTGATTACCCTTTGGTCACTGTTCACACGCCACCGCTCTGCCACCTGGCGGCGTCTGAACAGTAACATCTTTTGTGTTGTACAAGCCCCCACAACGGATATATCTATTTTAAAAAATCCCGGTTATTTTAAGAATGGCAGATGTGTTATAATTTTCATAAAAATTATCATATTCGTGGATTCTGCCGGGAGGCCTACTATGAGCACCAATACCACTTACACAGTGAGCAATATCATCAAGCAGGAGAATTCAAAAAGTGAAATAAACTCCTATCTCAAAATACTGGCGCCGATACAGTTCACCTTAGAGTTTTGCAGCGGTACCTCCCAGACGGACTTTCTCAATATTCTTCTGGCCTCTCCCATTGAAAACAATTTTTATCATTTTCAAAATGGTGCAGGGATCATGAAGTTCAACGGCCGAGCACCTCATCTTCATGATTTCTATGAACTGCTGATCGTTTTGGACGGGGAGATCCATCAGCAGATCGAGCAGACCGAGTATACCATTCACAGCGGCAGCTGCTGCCTCATGAACAGAAATATCGTACATAAGGAAGTATTTCATTCTAATGCCAATCTTTTGTGTATCGGCATCTCTAAGGAATTGGTGAAAAGCCTTGCAGAGGATGGACAGAAAGTATATTTTCCCGCCTGCGAGCAGCCCTTTGCCAATCCCATTCTTACTTTTCTGGTCAATAATCTGGACAATCCGGATACAAAGGAATACCTTGATTTTCTTCCGACCATCAACAACGCCGACTGGTATCGGGTGCTGCATACTCTCACGGATAATATTCTGCGTACCATTATGTTTCCCAAACTAGGCTCCACCTACGTGATCAAGGGGATGCTTTTAGAGCTGTTTGGGTATCTCTCCGATCCTGCGCAGTATCATTTCACTTCTGTGCATGTGGAAGCGGATAATGATTTTTTGCTTTTTTCCCATATCAGCCATTTACTGGAGGATACAGACGGTCGGATCACCCGGTCGCAGTTGGAGGAGATCCTGCATTACAGCGGCAATTACCTCAACAGTATTGTGAAGAAATATACCAATCTTTGCCTGTTTGATTACGGCCAGACTTTTTGCATGAAAAAAGCCGCCAGTCTATTATGCAAGACTGACGACTCCGTTTTGGAAATTATGGAAAAGTTACAGTTTACCAACACTACTCATTTTTATAAATGCTTTAAAAAGCAATATCATATGACCCCGCGAGAGTATCGGATAGCCAATTCTCTCACTGATTTGTGATCGACATTTTCAGATTATCAATTACCTCACCTGTTATGCCTGCATCGGCTACGTAGTCTTCGACTGCTTTCACATGATCTACGGCCCCGACCGATCCGCATCCCCACACAGTGCTGCAATCTGTCAAACGCTGCTACGCACTCTTGATCTTCTTGATCCATTTCCCGCTGTTTAACCGGAACAGACACCAGATCGCTTTCAGGAACTGGTCGATCTTAAGCATGATGTAGATCCAGAATCCGGGCCAGTGCAGCACCAGACCTGCCAGCGCTCCCAAGGGGATACTGCAGATCCAGAGAAATAAAATATCTGCGATCATCAAAAACTTGGTATCACCGCCTCCCCGAAGCACTCCCTTGGTCAGGATGCTGTTGGCACTCTGGAACAATACCACCACCGCCACTGCGTCCATCAGTTCATAGGCCAGGCTCTTGGTCTCCGGCAGGATCTTATAAGACTCTATGATCACACCTCTTAACGCCAATATTATAACACATCCGATGGCGCCGATTAAAAAGCCGATCGCGGCAAAGGTGACGCCCTGCTGCTGGGCTTTTTCATATTCTTCTTTCCCCAGCGTAATACCGGTTATGGTACAGCTTGCCTGGCTGATGCCCTGGATGACCACCGTAGCCAGCTGCATAGTGACGGTGGTGATGGCGTTGGCCGCCACGAAATTGGCACCGATATGGCCCATGACCGCAGCTACCGCCAGATTACCGAAGCCAAGCAGGGTATCACTGACCAGCACCGGAATGGATATGCGGATATATTCGCCGTACAGGTCCTTGGTATTCATAAACAGATCTTTGAACCGCAGCCGGATATTCCTGTCTTTGCACAACAGGTATCCCATTGTCACGGAAAATTCCACGATGCGGGCCAGCAGTGTGCCGATGGCCGCACCGTTTACCCCTAATGCCGGCGCCCCCAGATTGCCAAAGATGAATACCCAGTTAAAAAAGATGTTGATAAAAAAGGAGCAGATGCTGGATATCAACGGCACCGTCGCCTTTCCTACGCTTCGTAATACCAGGCTAGTGGTCAGCGCATAGCCATTTAGAAAATAGCAGGGAATGGAGATCAGCAGGTACCCTGTTCCGGCATTAATAATGTCACTGTCTGAAGTAAACAGCCCCATGATCTTTCCCGGAAACAGCGCTGTTGCCAGGGAAAAAAACAGCACCACAACCAGCTCCAGCCGAAACATGATATTGACCGCTTTCTTCATGCTGTCCCTTGCCTGCATGCCATAGAAACGGCTGGTAAGAACACTTGCCCCCATTCCAAATCCCATGCACATGACTTGAAACAGGCTGATAAAATTGTTGGCCAGCGTGGCACTGCTCATGGCGGTTTCTCCCAATTGGCCAAGCATGATATTATCCGCCATATTCACGCCCACTGTGATCATCTGCTGGGCTGCAATGGGCAGTGCAAGGGCAGCCAGCATCTTATAGAATTTCTTATCTCTTACAAATAATCGCATCCTGCCACCTTCTCGTCCCTTCTTTGCTTTTATCCTTCCTGTCCCTTTATTTATAGCAAAGTCAGTTCTGCAGATATATCCTTATCCTGTCTTTTTTTGTACTTTTTTTGCACATTTTACTCCCTGTGTTATTGGAAGCTTATTAATCCTAAGGTTTACCAGACATTGGCACCTGATACCATGCGGGCATAAGGAAAGCACCTGCCGATTTATAAGACATAAAGAAAGCACCTGTCATTTCTGACAGATGCTTCCCGTGTCATATTGGGTTTGCAATGTTACGTGCCTGCATTGCCCATGCCTATCTTTCCAGCGGCAGGTTCAAAAACGATATATCCGTAGGCCTTCCCCCATTGGATCGCAGATCCGAAGGAACGGTGGGCCGAAGGCGTGATGAACGAAGGAGCGATGGACCGAAGGGTAAGATTCATACCGTAACCTGATTTTATAAAAACTCTTCCAGAGTAATGCCCTTTTCCGACAAAGATACAGCGACTTCTTTCCCTACATAACGGAAATGCCAGGGTTCGTAGGCATAGCCGGTGATCTCTTCCTTTTCTTTGGGATAACGCAGCAAAAAGCCGTGAGAGGGTAGGGCGGCATGGATAATGGCAAATTCTTTTTCCATTTGCAAAAGCTGCGCGTTTTCGGTGATCCACCGGCCGTCCTTTTGCACCACAATATCCAGTGCCAGTCCCGTATGATGCTCGCTGGTCCCCGGAGCCGCGGTCACCGCCAATGTATACGCTGCCCCGTATCGGCGGGTGAAATCCTCCCGCAGTGCCTGTTGGGCGCTGACGCTCCGATAGCCGGAGTCCAGGGCGATCTGTATTCCCCTTTTCTGCATATCATCCCGGAGTGAGAAAAAGGCCTGAAGTGTTTCCTTTTCCAACTGACAGGTCTCTCCCTCAAAATTTACGGCATCTGTAAGTTCTATAGAAGCAGCAAAATCATCCGTGATAGGATGGGTTTTGTTCACCAGAATAAGTTTCTCATCTTTTAAGTTTTGCATGTTTACCTTTCTATGTCGCAGCTTGTCTGCGGTGCACCGTCCCCAAGTCGTTCACACACGATGTGCTGCATCGTATCGGGATATGGACGCAGTCCGGCGAGATTTTTCTTATCCGCTTTCGGCGTTTTCTCTGTATCGTCAGATTCATTATAGGCATCCACCAGATCTTCCGGTCCGGGAATGATCATTTTCCTGCTACGACAAAACCAAAGACGATCACCTGCTGCCATTTAGGATCAAAGATAACATTCCGGTCTTCTCGTACTCAGATAAGGCACTTTATTCCGCAGCTCTGTGGCCTCTCTTAGATCGAATTCGCAGGTAAGTAGCTGTTCCGTGTCGTCCGCCTTCAGAAGCAGATCTCCCTTTGGATGTACAACCAGTGATTCCCCTGCAAATACCATATCGCCTTCCCGTCCGACACGGTTGCACATGGCAATGAAGACCTGATTCTGCATTGCCTGCACACGGATCTCCCACTCAAACATTTCCATGGGCTCTGCCTTTGTATTGGCCGTCGGAATGATGACCAGTTCTGCTCCCTTCAGCACACAGGTTCTGATGCTTTCCGGAAGGTGGCGATCATAGCAGATCACGATCCCCACCCTTCCAAACGGCGTATCATAAACCTGAAATCCATTTTTCGAAGGTGCATAATAGTCTCTCTCGTAGAACTGCCTGGCCTGTGCGATGTGTACCATCTGTGCCATACCGGAGACTTCTCCATCCGGATCGATCCAGAGCGATGTATCATATCGCTCGCCACCCTGTTTCAGATAAATATTTGGTGAGAGATAATAATGGTGCGCTCTTGCCTTTTCCTGAAATGCAGCAATCTCCGCGCTGCTTTCTTCCAGGCAATACTTCGAAGCGTCCAGCTTTTCATACTGTGGAAAGAAGGGTGTTAGCTGGATCTCCGGGAAGAAAAGTAGATCGCTCTTAGCCGCCGCGTCGCAGAATTTCAATGATGTTTTCAGATTTACTGCCATGTCATCCTGCATGGCCATCTGCCCCATGGATAATCTCATGTTTCTCCGTCCTTTAGAATTTTGCAGTCCCGGTGCCTTTATGGATCATATCTTGTTCGCAAAGTTGCATAACTGCATTGCCACACCGTCCTGCATGATCTGAAAACCATGCTTTTCATAAAACGCTGCGTTCTTGCGTTCTTCCGGCATAAGCTCGATGTAAAGATAGTCCTTATATTTTTCCTTTACCAGCTCCACCATGTGTCCGGCTATCCCTTGCCCATGGTAATCCGGATGCACCAAAACATAGTGCATATAGGCCACCAGCTCGGAATCATCCAAAGCGCGAACAAGCCCCACCAGCCTGTCTCCATCCCAGGCGGATATCACTGTGGACGAATTCATCAGTGCTTTATAAAGCCTGGTCGGATATTCTCCCGACACCCAGCCAACCGACAGGAAAAGCTCCTGCACCTGCGTCACATTAAATTTCTTTTCTTCTGTGTATTCAATCATATTCTCCACCTATCTGTGATCACATCTTTGACACTGGATCATTGTCGCATCCGTATCCTCATGATAAAAAGCCCCCGCCCAGCGACAAATACTCTGCAAGATCGGAACAACGGACTCGCCCTTTTCGGTAAGTGAATATTCCACTCGCGGCGGGATCTCGTCATATGATCTTCGTTTGATCATCTGGTTTTCAATAAGTGTTTTCAGGGTTGCTGCGAGAACCGCATCCGTTATATTTCCCATTTCCTTTCGCAGTTCACTGTAACGTAAGGTTTCCTTGGCAGACAGAACGCAGATGATCCTCGAATTCCATTTTCCACCAAAGATATCAAGTCCGTATTCCAACGGACATCGAATGTCGCTTTCCAATTTTTTCTGATACATGATAAAACCGCCTTTCACCGTTTATTGTAAAAGCGTCCCCGCATTATGCAAGTTACTATCAAATTTATTAGTAACACATAAATTTGCTCATATCTTCCTTATCTTTAGTGGGCAACCTACAATTAAGCCTGTCAGATACAAAATAAACCGATCTATGGAGGTATTTATCATGAATGTAAAAGCTTATCTTGAGATCACAATGAACATTCCTAACGAGAATCGTCCGGCTGCGGCAAAGGTCTACACCGATTATCGGAAGCCTTTTCTGGACACGATCGAGGGCGCACTTACGAAGGATCTGCTGATCCGTGATGAAGATGTGCAGGTTCTTCACGGATTTGATTCCGCAGAGCACGCACAGGCATATCTCTCAAGTGATATGTTCAAAAACGATGTGTTTGTCGGTCTTCAGCCGCTTTGGATCTCCGATCCGGAAGTCAAGATCTATACCGTTGCCTAATGCAGAGAAAGCTGCTCCATTTCAATCATTGGAGCAGCTTTTTTAGAACAAATCTGTCGTAGCCTTGTTTCCGGTTTTATTCCAACTCTTCCCTTGCCAGAACCCGGCTCCTGTTATAATTCTAATGCGTTTTCATTTAGGAGGAACTCATACAGACCCAGATGCAGAATTCCATCATCATCCGTCCACGGTTTCATGGAAGACTTGTTGATGATGATTTTCTTGAAAAAGTCTTTCGTATTTTTCAGCGGACGCAGCTCTGTTTCCATTTTTTCCGAGTCGCCGACGCTCAATGCTGACTGAATATAATACTTTTTTGCTCCTCGGTTTATCACAAAGTCGATTTCACATTGTTTCCGTGTCTGCTTTCCACTGTTTCTCTCGGTCACTTCTACCACACCGACATCAACGGAATATCCTCGGCACAGAAGCTCATTATAGATGATATTCTCCATAATATGTGTTTCTTCCTGCTGCCTGAAATTCAATCGGGCATTGCGCAGTCCAATATCCGTACAATAATATTTAGAAGGATACTCAAAATATTTCTTTCCCTTTACATCGTACCGCTTCGCATTACTAAATAGAAACGATTCCGTCAGATAACTCAGGTAATTTGAAATAGTAGTGCTGGAAACAGAAACACCCTTTACCGTGCGAAGAGTGTTTGCAATCTTGTTGGCATTGGTCAATGAACCGATGGAGGAGCATAAATCATCTGTAAGCTCCGCAAGAACATCCGTAAGCACAATATCATATCGCTCAGCGATGTCCTTGAAGTACACCTCGGTAAAAAGACTCTGCAAATAGGCCATCTTGTCTGCATCAGACTTTCTTGACAAAACCAGCGGCATACCTCCATATAGAGCATATTCTTCATACGCTTCGGCCTTGTCTCCACCGACAGCGGAATAATATTCCTTGAAGGAAATCGGATACACACGGATCTCGTCACCACGACCACGAAATACCGTCAGCACATCTTTGGTCAACATTTTCGAGTTGCTACCTGTAACGTAGATATCCACATTTCGCAGACGCATCAGTCCGTTCAGAACATTGTACAGACGAATACTTTCCGGATTTTTCAATTCTTCTTTAGTGATAGCATACTGAACTTCGTCGATCAGTATATAATTCATCTCGCCGTCTATGATTCTAGACCGTATATATTCGGACAGAGCAGCCGGATCTCGATACCGGATGAACTGATCGTCATCCAGAGCGATCGTGATAATCTGCTCTGGCTTTACTCCGTTTTCAATCAGATGGTCGAAGAAAAGGTTAAACAGCAAAAAGCTCTTTCCGCACCGGCGAATACCCGTAATGACTTTCACCAGACCGTTCCCTTTCCGTTCAATAATTCTCTGAAGATAACTTTCTCTTTTAATTGTTTGATTCAAGGTAAATGCCTCCGTCCACTTGAAACTTACCGCATATTATACGCAACTTTCAAGTGTATTATACCTATGTACCATAAAGGAGTCAAAGATTTACTTGAAAGTAAGTCAAAAAATGCACCAACTTTCAAGTAGACAAAGAACATTCAAAAGTACGAAATGGTGAGGTGGATAGTAAACGTCAAATCATGCGTCCCGGTGTAGAAAAACGCCGCTGATTCATGCGATTATCTGCGCCTGCATATTAACGTCGATCGCAACAATATCATCCATCGGTACTCCGAAAACTGCCGCCAACACAACCAGATTGTCTATGGTAGGCATTGCAACGCCGTGCTGCCACTTGTAAACGGCCTGAGGCGTCGCAAATCCAAATATATCTGCCAGATCCTTTACTGTTAAACCGGCATTCTCTCTCAATCTCGCAATATTCTTTCCTGTTGCTACCATATCGATGGTAGGCATGTTAAACATCTTTTCCTCCTGTTCCGGCCATCCGGCCGGAACAATAGGTTCTAGTCAGATGCCTTAAAATTATAAATAGGTTTCATTACATCTATGACATCTACCGACTCCTTAATAACATCTATAATGTCATCCAGACTCTTATATGCCATCGGTGCTTCGTCCAATGTATTTTCATTTACAGAGGTTGTATAAACGCCCTCCATTGTTTTCCTGTATTCCTCCATGGTTAATTCCTTGAAGGCTTTTGATCTGGACATGATACGTCCTGCTCCATGAGGAGCCGAGAAATTCCATTCCGGATTACCTTTTCCTATAGCGAGTACACTTCCATCTCTCATATTGATCGGGATCAACACTTTCTCACCTTTATGGGCCGCTATTGCGCCCTTTCTCAAGATCATTTCTTCTGTATCAATATAATTGTGAATGGTGTGAAATGCCTCGCTTCCGGTCATCCCTGTTCTTTCCAGGATTATCTCAGCCATCTTTTCGCGGCTTCTGCGCGCAAAGGCCTGACAGATTTCTACGTCATGAAGGTAATCATCAAGATACTTTCCTTCCAGATAACAAAGATCCTCCGGCATACCGGTCGGACTCTCATAAACCTGCCAATGCAGCTGCTTTAATGCATCCTGTATTTCCGTCTTACGGCCCTGCTCTTTGTATACCCTGATGATCTCATCTCTTTGCTCAATGTAGTCTTCATATCCTCTGTCCAGTCTGATCGCTAATCGCTGATAGAGCTCAGCCACTTGCTTGCCAAGATTTCTGCTGCCCGAATGGATGATCAAATATTTCGTGCCATCATTAGCCTCATCAATCTCAATAAAGTGGTTTCCGCCTCCCAGCGTTCCGAGAGATCTTGCAAGACGCTTAGCATCCTTAAGATCTCTATAGCAACGAAGTTCTGTAAGATCAAACTTCTCCTGTCTCCCCTCCCAAACATTCCTGCCGGAGGGAATGAAATGTGCCGCTTCATCAACCTTTTCGAAATCTATCTCTGCCTTTCCAAGGTTTACCGTATACATTCCGCAGCCGATATCCACGCCTACTACATTGGGAACTGCCTTATCTGTGATCGTCATGGTGGTTCCAATAGTACATCCCTTACCGGCATGTACATCCGGCATGATCCTGATCCTGGAGCCTTCTGTCATTGGGTAGTCACACATGCGTCTGACCTGCTCTATAGCCTCATCCTCTACTACCTTCGCGTAGCAGAGGGCGGTATTAACTTTTCCTTTTATCTCTATTGCTTCCATTGTTTCCTTTCTTGCCGCAGGCTGTCTGCGGCACCGTGAGGAGAATTGTAAAAAAAAACCGCCCACCTTTTCATGCAAGGTAAGCGGTACGCTAAAATATGTTCATCTCTTTTGTCTGATCAGCCTTATCTGCCCGGCCCTGTGACAATCCTGGAAACACAATTTTCTCGCTTATGCTTAGCCTTAAATGAACGCATGGTATCAAAGCTCCACTCATCCTTCTTGAGCAGTGCTTCCAGTTTGCATTCATTATGAAGCTGATCTAAACGATTAATTGCTGCCATGTCTTTTCCTTTCCGGGGAGCTCTCTTTTGCTCCGCTTATCTCTTTCTGTATCGGATGATAACATTTTTTTCTTTAGCTGTCATTATACTTGTGGTATAAAGCCTTGTTTCCGGTTTTATTCCATCGCTCCCCTTGCTGATTCTTTCTTGGCATCAAGTTCTGCGAACAGATCCTGCACCCTGCGTATACTTTTTCTTTTTGCTCTGTTCTCAGCCTGACGATAATATTTCTTCTGTTTCTTCGTTCTATGTGGAAGATTTTTATAACCGGTTTGTTCGATCTTCTTTGCAGCATCATGTTTTACGATATATCGAATGTGCTTATGGGGAGACTGATATATCGGCACATCGCCCTGAACATGATAATGCGCTGTCTTTGCTTCTTCCATCGTCAACGCCTTCCCGTCAAAGGGGCAATGCAGCAATTTGAACCAGTCATAACGATGTACATAGACAATCTTCCAAGCTGCCATATCTGTGATCACATAAAGATCAGTGCCGTCATATTCAATCTGAATATTGTTTTCCTGGACACATTGCGCGATCTTAAAGGCATATTTTCTGTATTGAGGCGGATAGGCCGCCAGCTTCTCCTCATTCGCAATGAACTGCATAACCGATTGCAGATCTATTGTACTTTCACATTCCGTCCATCTGGTCCATGTATGTTTCTGCAAGTATTCATTCCATTTTCCATTATACAACTTAAAGTTCTGATCTGATGATTCAAAATCCACTCGCCAGTTATACAATGGAGTATTCACAAGCAAATGATCCTTATCCTCTTTGATCGCAATATCAGCATCTGCAAACAGTCCTATGATCTGCGGTTCTAATGGCTTATAAATATTCTTCAACGTACAGCAGCATTTACATGGTCTGTAATCTTTGATCTTTTCATCATCCATATCCAATGCTGTCAAAAACTCTGCGTCAATTCTGTTAATGTATCTGCATCCCGCTCTGTGATATATTTTTGATCTCATACTCATCTCAGCTATCATTCGTTCTTTCCTCCATTTCCTTCTTATTTGATTTCTATTAAAAATGTAACTATTCAGCACGCATCTCGATTTTCCTTCGGAAAACCTCGATGCGGCTGGCCAGAGGCGCTTCGTGCCTTGGCCGCCTGCCACATTTCAATGTGAATTTACTTGCAAGCAATTCACATTGAAATGTGGCAGGTGGTGAACAGATACAAAAAAGCCACCCCGGAAGGCTTTTCTCTTTACCTCCCCCAGGATGACTCTATTATGGCAAATTACAAGTCCATAAATCTCCCCTCGTATGCCGAATTTTTATTCTGTTTTTACTTACTTTATTTTTATCTTTCAATGCCTTAGCTCGTCTGCAACATCGGAACGGAAAATTTCGCGAATGCGGATTCTTCGATCTGATAGGATATGCATTGATGGCGTTTATGGCATAGATTCCATTTATAGCACAGGCGATGTTTACTGCATAGGTGCCGTTTGAAAGAAATGCTACCCGGCATTTCTTTCAAACTTCTCCATATTGATCTGCCAGTCGTTTGATCTCATTCCTGATCTCCTCTACCAGGTGCTCCGGAGCGATGATCTGTACGCCGGCTCCCAGTGCCATGATCCAATGAATGAAATGGCTGCTGGCCGCCACTTTTGTTTTGATCATCCCAGGAAAGCCCCCAGGGACTGATCACGTATCTGGCTCCACCCTTGCGAAGCTCCGCCTGTTTCTTGATATTCCACTGGAAATACTGGAAAGATATCTTCAAATTCTGAGAGATCGCGTTATGGATCGCATCCACATTTTCCATGATATCATTGTTCATGGTCTTCACACGTCCGGTCACATATACCTGACGCTGTAGCTTTGATGTGTTTTTGCATTACAGCTTACGCCTTCGCCCTGTTCAGCCATTGCTGAATCCTCTGCCATGCTGCCTTACTCTCCCGAAAGTTGGGATTGATGATGTAAAAGGTGTGGTACATTCCGGGATAGGTATAATAATCTACCTTAGTCCCTGCCTCCCTTGCTCGTTTTACCACCGTTTCACTGTCGCTGAGCAACAGTTCAGCTTCTCCGGTCTGGATCAGCATTGGAGGGAAACCTCGATAGTCCCCAAAAACAGGCGAGAGATATGGATCCTGCAGGTCGTGCTGACCGGCGTACAGAATAGGTACAGGATATTGCGGTACTTTTGCAGGATCCGGATGTCCGAAAAAGGCATCCTCCGTTTTCCTTGTTTGATAAGATCTGCCGCTTGCTGTCATGTCCGTCCATGGTGAGGAAAGCACCAGTGCACCGGGAAGCGGCTCCCCATGGTCACGCAGCCACAAGGTCAGTGCAAGACAAAGCCCACCACCCGCCGATTCTCCACAGAGTGTGATCTTCTCAGCCGCATATCCCTGTTCCAAGAGCCAATGGTAGCCGTCCACAGCGTCCATGAGCGCTGCGGGAAAGACATTCTCCGGTGTGGTGCGGTAGTCTATCGAGAAAACATCTGCATTGCCGCCGATCTGCGAAAAATGCAAGGCGGTCTTGTTGTAAAGGTTACTGAAAGGCGAGACGAAGCCACCGCCGTGGACATAGAAAATCAGCGGATGTTTTTCTTCATCCTTCCCGCAGCGATAAATATCCATGTAGCTGTTAGGGTATTCATTTCCGTAGGCAACATCGTTATAGAGTACCCCTTCTCCAAAGGGTTCTTTTTTTGGATGCTGCTTCGGCTCAAAAGAGTTCTGCGTCGGTAAATTGTGCGTCTGTATCCATTTGATCAATCTGTGTTTCATAGTGATACTCCCCGCTGCCGACACGCCGCATCACGCCGTTCGGCATAGTAATATCTGCTGTAACTGCAAAGGGAATCGCAGCATCGATAGAAAATAAGCCGCCTTTGATTTCCCAATTTACCTTTAATTCTCCATAGGGTGTTTCCTTCCTGCATTTCACCCATGTGATACCGCCGCCGATGATGGGGCGGATCAGCACTTTTTGATAGCCTGCTTCCGCTGCCTCAATGCCCGCCAGTCTGCGGTAAAGCCAATCGCCCACTGCGCCGTTTGCATAGTGATTAAAGCTGACCATACCGCCGCCGAGATTGCTGTTCTGTTGGGAAATGTCTTTGACCTTTCCCTCACCGAGATTGACTGTTCCGTCCGGACGCAGGGCATCCCAACGTTCCCAAATGGTCGTAGCTCCTGCCTTGACTTCATAGAGCCACGATGGACAGGTATCCTGCAGCAGCAGCTCATACGCTTTATCTGCATATCCTGCATCGGAGAGAGCAAAGAGAAGATACGGCGTACCCAGAAAACCGGTGGTCAGATGGTTGTCGGCGGCCTCCACCAGCTTTACAAGGTTTCCTGCATACTGCATTTTTTCCTGTCCTTCTACCATATCAAAGTACATAGGGCAGACATAGGCGGTCTGGAAACCATTGCGGATCGTCCCGCTGCGGGCAGTCAGTAGGAATGTCTACAAAATTACTCAAGCCGCCCCATTTAATGTTGTGCTGAAGCTGCGTCACATCCTCGTTGGAACAGGAAAATTCGCCCGACACTTCGGCGATGGAGGAAATCACATCTGCCCCAATCTCAAAATCTGCGCGTTCAATGCCGCTGACCTCCACATAGCGAAAGCCCATGTAAGTGTACTTGGGTGTATATTCCTGCACACCATCCTTACAAGTATATTCTATTCGTGCTTTCGCTGTACGCAATGGCTGTGTAAACAATTCACCGTCGATCAATACCTCCGCGTGCCGCACGGTCACTTTCTGTCCCGCCTTGCCCCTCAGCCGCAGGGATACAACACCGGAGAAATTCTGTCCGAAATCGAAAATAATGCCCTTTTTTCCCTTGCTCTCGCAGATAGGATCTAAGTGCTTAATACGCCTTGGCAGCATACCGTAAGTGGCGGTCAACGTCCTTGTCGGCCATTTAGCGAGGATAGCACAATTGACAAAACTGCGCTGCATAGCTGCGCTGTGGATATCGATCCGTGCATCTATGACTTCTCCGTCGTAGATGGAAGCTTCCCGAACAGGGCCGTCTGCTGTGACACGCCATGTAGCATCTGTACCGATCATCTCTGTCGTTCCGTCGGTGTAGGCGATGTGGAGTTCCATCAAAAATGCCTGTTTTTTTCCCGCATGCTGTCCCGTTCCCATAGGTCCAAAGGTGGCAACAGCCCAGCCGCCTGCAACGGTCGCACACAGCTCAATTTCCGGCGTTTCACTGTTTTGCAGAAGATCGGTCACGGGATATACCTGATATTGCATCTGGTTTTTATAGCTGGTGTAACCGGGAGCCAGCACATCGTCTCCAATGTCCGTACCATTTGCCTGCAAGGTGTAAACGCCCAGCGCCGTGGCATAGATGTAGGCGTGCTGCACCGCTTTTGGAAAGAGGATATGCTTTTGGAATACCAGGGCGGGAGGATTTTCCTTCTTTCCAAATGAAAAGGTGGGGTGTGTGATCCACGCAGCCATCCAAGGACGACCAAGCAGTCCCGTCCGAAACGTGCGCCGATGCTCCGCCGTCTCTCCCGTCATATTCCATAGCTTTGCCGTCACGACATAGTCCGTTTCCGGGTGCAGCGGCACTCCGTTATAGGAAATGTGCGGGGTGAAGGGCCCAGTGTTTTTTCCGCTGTCCCATACGATTTTCTCACCGCAGGATACTGTGAGCTGCCATGCGGCAGCGGTGTCATTTTGTCGGTCTGAACGTGCCTTCACAGAAAACAGTGGCTGTGGGTTGTCAGTGATACTATTCTCGGTCAGGCCGTCTATTCTGATCTCAGAAATCTCAAACATTGCTGTCACCTCTGCGTCTGGTAAGTTCCTCTTTCATCTGCTTCATAACTTTCGCATTTAGCTCATATCTGCTGAAAACAGGAATAGAGATCAAGATCAGTACGATAGGGACCCACGTCAGCAGTACGCGGAAACCAAAAACGGTACTGTCGCTCTGCACTTGATTCGGAACATAGCCGATGATATCCAGACCATATCCCGCGATACCACCGCAGATAGCGGTAGCCAGCTTGTTGGCAAAGGATGTCAGAGAAAACACAAGTCCCTCTGAATGCATTCCGTACTTCCACTTTGAATAATCCACGGTATCCGCTGTCAGGGTAGTCAGCGCCACAGTAAATAACCCGCTTCCGATCCCGGTAAAAACCGTTCCTGCATAGAGCAGCGGGATACTGCGGAATGCGAAAAAGTACACCGCAAAGCCTGCAAGCTGCATTACCAGCGAGATCAGCATCGTACTTTTTTTGCCGATACGTTCCATCAGCTTCGGCGCACACAGCATGATCGTAAACTGCATCGCCAGATTGATGGCCATGATAAGGATATAAGGGCTTTCATCCATCAGAACATAGCGAAGGTAAAATAGATCGTAAGAAAGGAACTGACAAAAGCCTGCCCGGCGCCAAAGGTGATCGCGCCCAGGCCATACGCAGTTTTTGAATTTTCCCGTTTCATTTGTTTATCCCTCCCAATCACAGGTGAATTGTGCGTTCCCGTTTTCAAGACGGTATTCTGCGCCGTTTGGCATGATCACAATAGTTTCTACGTCTTTCAGTGCTTCGACGCTAAGGGTGAATGTTCCATCTTTGATCTTCCATGCGGAAACAATCTTGCCCCTTATGCTGCGATACTCGGCCCGCGCCCTGTTGATAGGTAACATCCCCGAAATGCATAGAAGGAGCATCATTCCTGCCGGTATGAATGAAAAGATTTTTCCTGACTTTTGGACAGATTTTTAATTTTTGTTTCTGCCCATCCACATTCTTTACAGAACTTATTATCTACACTATTATTGATAATAACGGGTTTTCCACTTAGTGAAAATGAGCTATTGTCCGTAATTTCTTAACAAACGTACAAATACTACCAGGAGATATTTATGACCTACGATTCCTTACCGTTTATCACCATATCTGCTTCTATGAATAAGGAAACGGTTTTTCCTATGCTGCACGCCTACGCTCCCTACGTATCAGAGTTTCTATTGTATGAGCTTTCTAAAATGTTGACAGGTGATTTCAAGCTGGAGGGCGAGATCTCTGTTCTGCCCAATTTAATGGCCAGCCAACATACACTGGAGCAGCTTATGTATGTTCAGGCCTTTATGATCTTCAATGCCAACGCAGGGTATTATACCCAGCGCGAAGGGTTGGATTCTTATGAACTTCGTTACACACTTTCCGGGGAGGGAGTACTGGAATATGAGGGAAAAAAGTACACGTTGAAAGAGGGGGATGGATATTTTATATCCTGCCAAAAGCCGCATATTTACTATTCAGGGAAAAACGGCTGGAAATCTACCGTTCTTCACATCAATGGCGGACTTTGTAATGATTTTTATGAAAGATATGAAAAAGATGGGCAATGTCGGATTTCAAAGGATACTATGCCGGCATTTGAAACAATGCAATTTCAAGTTTTACAGGCTACTCAGAAAGTTCATCCATATCAGGAATATCGAATCAATTGCCTGCTCGATCTGCTTTTAACTGAACTGTTGACATCTACCGAAAGTCTTTCCACCAACCAAAGAGGGAACAGTTCTGAGGTTATATCGAACCTTTTAGACTATATCCATTCCCATTACGCAGAAGATATTGTATTTGAAAAGATGGCAAAGACCTTCGGTATTTCGCGGACACCGCTTTTCTCCGAATTCAAACGATACACAGGATTTACGCCTGCGGTATATTTGATGAAGATTCGTATCCGGCAAGCCAAACTCCTTCTGGCCAACACATCGCTCTCTATTGAAGCGGTATCTATGCAGACAGGCTTCAACGATGCCGGCCACTTTTCACAGATTTTCAAAAAGGAAGTTGGCATAACGCCCCTCAAATATCGAAAGGCAGCGAATGTGTGACGCAAGGATGTTAGCTTTCATGGATCATTTATTATCAAATGATCTACTTCATTTTAGGATCAACCGCTTTATCTTGTTACTTCTTCTATATGGTTTATTGCCTCTCTCTCCTCCTTTGTTAACGACCATCCCAATGCACCGGCATTATCATTTGCCTGTTTTACAGATCGAACTCCCGGAATGGGAACTACCTTGACTCGTTCCTGGGTTAAGAGCCAATTGATGGCCACCTGCGCTATGGTCTTCTCGTGTGCAGCCGCTATTTTCTCCATCACTTCCATCAGGGGCTCCATACGTTTAATGTCGGACTCTCTGGGTTTCGAAAAAAGCCGCTTCACAAACGGGATTCCGTCATTTCTTTCTTTTGTGAGATCAAGATGACCAAAATAGGATGTTACGGCATATTGGATCGGAACCTTTTTCCCGCTGCGATATTTCCCTGTAAGTGTTCCTTCCGCCAGTGGCGCATATGGGATTACGGAAATATTCTCTTTTTCACAGATATCAAACACGCCGTTTGTTTCCGGATATCTACGGATGACATTATAGCCAACCATAGCGCTTGTAAGAGAATATCCCTCGGATTTCAATGCATCCGATGCTCTTTTTATCTGCTCTGCATTAAAATTACATACGCCGACAGCACGGATCTTTCCTTCCTTTAATGCCTCTGCCATATAGCGCATATACTCTTCGATCCTGTCATTTTGTGGCGGCATATGCATCTGATACAGATCAATGCACTCTACCCCCAACCTTTTCAGACTCCCATCAAGTGCCTCAAGCAATGCCTTAGGATCATCCTTTTTCACGGAACTTCTTTTCTGCGTAAGAGGGTTCATCCTGGAAGGCGGTGCAAATTTATCCGCGATATATATTTTCTCATTACTGCATTTCAGGCATTTTCCCAGAATTTTTTCCGACGCACCGTTCCCGTAGATTTCCGCTGTGTCAAAGAAATGCAATCCATTTCCGATGCACGCCTGAAATACACCTTTAATATCTTCCTCTGTAAATTTTTCATTTGGAAGCCAGAGCATCGTCCCTACGCCCATCTGTGGAAGCTCAAATGTTTTTTTATTTTCCATGTAAATTTCCCCTTGCCTTGTTGCGTTTTTTTCAGCATACTGACAATCAGGTTCAAAGTAAACATGCTGTTTATTTTGAACCTGATTTAAAAGAAACACATTATGCTCATTTGTGTTGTGATCAACACTTTTTATAAGATTGTTTATTGGAGAGATATGGAAAATCAAAGAATTCGTTTGACAAAAAAATTACTTAAGGATGCCCTTATAAAGCTGTTACATCAGAAGACCATTGATTCCATTTCTGTAACCGAGCTTTGCAGATGCGCTGAGATCAACCGTGTGACTTTCTACAAATACTACAGTACTCCATCTGATGTGCTTACGGAAATAGAAGATGAACTGCTGACCGATATAGAAAAAATAGTTTCCACCTATGAGAAAAACAGTACACATTTAATTTCCGCTCTGCTTTTTTTTCAGGAAAAACGCGATGAACTCCTCATACTTATGAAAAATCTTCCGGGTAATGAATTAGAGGAGCGACTGTTCTATTCTCCGAATATCAAAAAAATCCTGTCAGAAAACTACTTGAATGATTATGATGGAGCAGATAAAGAATGGGCATATCTTTTTATTTGTAACGGTTCCTACTCCATCATTCGGAAATGGATGCTAGAGGGATGTCAGGGATCACCGGAACGCATTGCGGATTTTATTCACCGATTCGCTATAAAATTGCTGTCAACGGCAATCTAAGTGCAAAATATTGCCCTTTTAACAATAGCACTACTCGCTTACCCCTCCTTCGGGAACTCTGCTTCCATCTCCGCCCGAACGATATCCTCAGATGCTTTCATGGCTTCCAATGTCTTCTCCAGAAGCTCATCCAGCCCCCAGCCGAGCTGATCAGCCCCTCTGGCGATCACTTCCCGGGAACAGCCTGCAGCAAATCCCTTGCTCTTATACTTCTTCTTAAGAGACTTAAGATCCATATCCTTTGTGCTCTTTGAAGGCCGCATTAGGGAAGCTGACCAGATAAGCCCTGTCAGCTCATCCGCTGCAAATAAGACCTTTTCCATCCTATGAACCGGTTCTATATCAATGGTCGTGCCGTTGCCGACTGTGATACCGTATCCATGGGAACATACGCCGTGAATGATATCCTCTCCTACACCGGCTTTCCGCAAAAGCTCCGGCGCCTTCAGACAGTGCTCCTCCGGATACTGTTCAAAATCGATATCATGCAGAAGGCCGACAATGCCCCAGTATTCCGTGTCCTCTTCGAAGCCAAGCTGCTTGGCATACCATTTCATGACTGCTTCCACCGTAAAGGCATGTTGTATATGAAAGGGATCTTTGTTGTACGTTTTTAATAATTCAAATGCCTTATCTCTTGAAATATAATTCATTTTAATCTCCATTTCTGAGTAGCTTTGCTGCGAAAATAGGGGCGTACTATTCTTCCTTTGTCACTTCTATTTTTCAATGAAATACTGCAGCATCTCATATTTAAGCTTACAGCCTTCATATATTTCCGCAGGAAGCAACGCTCTTGCAACCAGCTTTAAATCATCACTTTCAATATCGGTTCTCTTTAAATTTGCATAATCTCCATCAATTGAGACTACCTCGTAATACCAAGTCTGCATTCTATACCTCCGGATAACCACGTTTCAGCATGATCTCGTAGAGTTCCATGCTCTTTGCCGTCCTCTGCTTCATATTGCGATCCCCCTGCAATGGTCCACCTCATGCTGAATGATCTGCGCTGTCCAACCGGAATACTTGCCATGCTGCTTGCCGGTCTTCTTCGGTGGCATCCTCTGACTTCTGTGCAAGAAAAAGCGGATCCCGCATAATTTTCTTAACCACGATAACTGCACCCCTCTCGTCCCGGCATGTCGTCACTCTTAATATATCCGGCATTGAATTCCATGTTGATGTCGCGAAGCTCCTTCTTGCCATCAATGTACTCCTGGTACATCTCCGCAAGCCCCGACATACAGCCATCGCAATTTGCCTCAATATTTCCCAAAGATTCTGCCACAATCTTCTCGCGCTCTTCTTTTGTTGTTTCAGATATCAAATATCCCATGGATCTTCCTCCAAAATCATGCAGGCGACCGACAATGCCCCTGTATTCCGCGTTCTCTTCGAAGCCAAGCTACTTGGCATACCATTATATTTGTCACGATCATTATACAATTTTCGCGACAAAATGTTAATTCAACCAAAAAACCTGCAGGCATCAGGATAATCCTAACACCCGCAGGCTAATATCATATCTTATTCACTTGCACTGACCTTACATCAGGAAAAAAACATCTTATTTCTTTGTATTCACTTTTGTTCTCTCTACATCTTTACGTGCAAATCCCATATACACATCTTCCCTATATGTAATAGCAACACCACCTTTTATTTCTGTGTTAGGAAAAATCTTAGAAGCATCTTCTTCGTATTCTATTACTTTTAAATGTTCGTCCTGAAGCATCTTCATATTCCACAATTTTGGTGTTGACCCTGCATCAAATAAAAATCTCGCTGGCGTAATCAACTCAACCTTATCACAAACACGATATGCTGCATGAGTATTCCGGAAGGTTTTACCCCACCTGTCCGGCTGCAGAAACCGGTGATTCCGACATGACGGAAACCACTTTTCCGACAAGCGGGAACCATTGATTCCGGAGCAGGAAACCGCCTCCTTATAATGAATCCATGCGCTTTTACAGCGTAAATTCATTATAAGGAGGTCACCATCATGACCAAATATCGTGAGATCATCCGATTTCAAAAACCAATAATCCAAAATACCATTGGTATTGTGATAACAGAACATGCTGTCATTACAAGAACTGTTTTTGATGCAAATGCTGCATCCGACTTATAATTTTCCG
>CAVBJS010000046.1:0-21168 GCA_963596015.1 Bacteroidaceae bacterium | reverse complement strand
TTAAATAAATAAAACTTACCTAAAAAGCCAAAGACTAAAAATAATTTAGCCTTTGGCTTTTCTCTATGCACAAGTGCTGTTTTCCCTATTTTCCCATATCTGTAACCCGCTCTGCTGTCGACCTCTCATCATTTTCCACAATTTCATTGCTTTTTTTACTAGAAAATCAGTATAGTTTTTGTGCGTTTTCATGAATTTGACTTTTGATTTAGCTAAACTATTGACTTAAAAGATGGAGAATATTATGCTAAACGTGCGAAAAGAAATTAGCTAAACAGCAAGTAACATAACTTAAAAAGTTATCTGCATTTGCCACGATCTGTTTTCCAAAGCTTTCCAGCCCCCGCTGACAGAAAACAGAGGAGAAAGCTGATTTCCCATCAAAAGTCCGGAACACAAAGGAGGATATGAAAATGATCAAGAAAAAACTGATTGCCCTTGGTCTGACCGGTGCCATGGCGGTGTCCATGCTGGCCGGCTGCGGCAGTGCCGGCTCTGACAGTGCTTCTTCTGCAGATGCCCAGGCAAGCGATGCCGGGGAGAGCACCCAGGCAGAAGAAAGCAGCGCTTCTGCAGATGTGCCCAGTATCGATTCCATTAATTTAGGTACCGATTATCAGGACATCAAGGCAGACATCAAGATCCTGACCAACCGTACCGATATCGTGGATACTACTTATGCGCAGTATGCAGAGAGCTTCCACGAGCTGTATCCCAACATCACCGTTACCTACGAGGCAGTGACGGATTATGAAGAGTCTGTGACCCTGCGTCTTACCACCGGTGACTGGGGCGATATCTGCTTTATCCCCACCAGCTGCTCCAAGGCGGATCTTGGCAATTATTTCATTCCTCTGGGAGATCTGAGCACACTGGATTCTATTTACAACTTCGCATCTGATAAGGCCTTCGATGGCAAGGTATACGGCATCGCCAACGGCGGTAACGCAGACGGCATTGCCTACAATAAGAAGGTTTGGGAAGAGGCAGGCATCACAGAAGTGCCTACCACCCCGGATGAGTTCCTGGATGATCTGCAGAAGATTAAGGACAACACAGATGCCATTCCGCTGTATACCAACTTCGCAGCAGGCTGGACCATGGGTGCCTGGGACAGTTACATTTTCGGTTCTGCTACCGGTGATCCGGAGTTCCACAATGACATCGCTCATACCAAGGATCCCTTCACAGATCGCGGTGACGGCACCGGCCCCTACGCCGTTTACTATGTGCTCTATGAGTCTGTAGCCCGTAAGCTGGTAGAGGACGATCCCATGTCCACCGACTGGGAGTCCAGTAAGACCATGATCAATAACGGCGAGATCGCTACCATGGTACTGGGCAGCTGGAGCGTACAGCAGTTCAAGGAAGCAGGCAGCAATCCGGACGACATCAGCTACATGCCTTTCCCCATCACCGTTGACGGCAAGCGCTATGCAGGTGCAGGCGGCAACTACAGCTACGCCATCAACAAGGAGTCCTCTACCGATAACCAGATCGCCGCTATGCTGTATGTAAAGTGGCTGCTGGATGAGTCTCCGATCTTTACCGATGAGGGATGTATCCCCGCCCGCAAGGATGGCGAGATGCCTGACTTCTTAAAGGATTTCGAGGGCATTACTCTGGTTTCCAACAATGCACCGGCAGAAGGCGAGGAGGATCTCTTCGACAATGTAAACCTGGAATCCGAGTGCGGTATCAACAATGATGACTATCCGGATCAGCAGATCCTGGAGGCAGCCCTCACCGGCAGCCAGACCCTGGACGATATCATGGCTGACTGGAATGCCAAGTGGTCCGCAGCACAGGAGAGCCTGGGCGTAGAAGTTAATAAGTGATCAGTAGGCAAGCGATGATCAATAAATAAGTGATATATAAAACGATCATTGATTGATCAATAAGTAAAAAGTTCTGTTTTGAGACTGTTTTGAAATCTGCAATTTTGCGATGCCGATGCCGGCAGCTGCTTACAACGGCAGACGCAACGTATTATGTAAACAGATGCAATACAGCACATAAACAGATACAAAGGCGCCGGGCAGCCAGTACACGCTGCCCGGCCATTGTGTAAATACAGAAGGAGGAAGGAAATGAGCAATCAGGTGAATACCGCTGTAAAAAGCCGTCGAACCTTTCGGCAATT
Source organism: Bacteroidaceae bacterium (assembly GCA_963596015.1). Taxonomy (GTDB): domain Bacteria; phylum Bacillota; class Clostridia; order Lachnospirales; family Lachnospiraceae; genus CAG-791. The sequence continues at coordinate 19,025 of CAVBJS010000046.1, read as the reverse complement.
TCTGCGCGCCAACGGCACCCAGCGAGCGCTGGTAATGATCACTTTTATGGCAGCGCCCTTGATCTTGCTGGTGCTGTTTACCTATATTCCCTTTGCGGAGATGATCCGCTTCAGCTTTTATAACCGCAACTATTTAAGTGAGGGTACCTTTGTAGGTATCAAGAACTACACGGAGGTATTCAGACGCTCGGAGATCTTCGGCTCCCTGCTGGTATCTGTCTATTACATGGGCGGTGCTCTGGTGCAGCTGGCCCTGGCACTTTTCTTTGCCTCCCTGATGGTCTTTAAGGTAAAGGGCGAAGGCGTTTTCAAGGCCTGCATGTTCTTCCCGTACCTGATCGGCGGTATTGCCGTAGGCTTTATCTTCAAGTTCTTTTACTACCATGACGGCGTGCTGGACAATATCCTGATGCTCTTTGGCGTAGCGGAGGAAAATCTTCCCTACTGGCTGCAGGATCAGCGCATCAACAACATCTGCCTGGTGGGCACCTCCGTATGGCGGTACATGGGCCAGAATATGGTGCTTTTCTTAGGCGCCATGATGAGTGTCAATTCCGACCTTTACGAGGCAGCGAACCTGGACGGCGCCAATAAGTGGCAGACATTCCGCTATATCATCCTGCCTTCCATCTCCACCATCGTCACCCTGAACCTGATCACCTCGATTTCCGGATCTTTGTCCGCCTTCGAGCCGCCTTACGTCATCACCAACGGTACCATGGGCACCGGCACTTACTTTGTCATCATGAACCGTATTGCCCATGAGAACCAGAAGGTAGGTCTGGCCTGCGCTATGGCAGTGGTATTGCTGGTGATCATCATCATCTGCACCGTGGCACAGAAGGTGATCATGAGAAATCTGTTCCCGGACAGCAGTGAGGCAGAGGCTTATCGCATGAATAAGGAAGAAAAAGCTATGCGCAGGGCTGCAAGAGCAGCTAAGAGAGCAGCAAGAAAGGAGGCAAAGGCATGAGCGGAAAAACAATGACAGCAGTAAAACCCACCATGGGAGGAGGCTATCGCATCGGTTATGCCATTTTTACCTTTCTGAAATATGCAGTGCTGATCATTACCTCCATTGCCTGCCTGGTGCCGGTAGTGGTCTGTGTCTTTACCGCCTTTAAGACCACGGAGGAGTACAATACCACCAGCACTCTTTCCCTGCCGGCCAGCTTTACTTATCTGGAAAACTTCGTCATGGCCTTCACCAAGGCGAACATGCTGCGGTGTTTTATCAATACCGGTATCGTGTTGATCTTCGTGCTGTTCTTTTCCGTCATGATCAGCGCCATGACAGGCTATATCCTGAACCGCTTCAGCTTCCCCGGCAACAACCTGATCCGCAACCTGTTCCTGTTTGCATCCCTTTTGCCGGGCATTGCTACCCAGGTTACGGTCTACCAGATCATGTACAATCTAGGACTGATCAACCACCTGTACGGCTATATCCTGGTGCTGTGCGGCACGGATATCATTTCCATCTATATCTTCCTGCAGTTCTTTGAGAACTTACCCAGATCCCTGGATGAGAGTGCTTTCCTGGATGGCTGCACCTATTTTGGGGTGTTCTTTAAGATACTGTTTCCGCTGTTAAAGCCGGCTATCGTCACCAGCTGTCTGTTAAAGGGTGTGTCTGTATATAACGAGTACTACATGTCCAGTCTTTATCTGACCCAGCCGGAGCTTAAGACTATTTCCACGGCCCTGTATACGTTCACAGGCCCTTACGGCAACCAGTACAATTACATCTGTGCCGGCGTGCTGATCACCATCATTCCGATCCTGATCCTGTTTCTGGTATTCCAGAAGGAGGTATACAGCGGCATGGCAGCCGGTGCGGTGAAGGAATGATGCAGTAATCTGTCATTTATCCCAAAGGTTCGTCGGCACTGACAATGAAAAATGCAGTCGGTGCCGGCAACTGACTACTACACTGCCTGCCGGCGCAGGCACACAGAGAATGGAGATTCCAATGTCTAATACTAAATTAATTTGTCCGTCCCTTCCCGGCATGCCCTGGCAGGAGAAGCCTGCAGGATGCACCGCTCCCGTATGGCGCTATGCCGAAAATCCTATCATCGGCAGAAATCCCCTGCCCGGTGTGGCCAGGATCTTTAACTCCGCGGTGGTCCCCTACGAGGATGCCTATATCGGCGTGTTCAGAGGCGAGCAGGTCAACGGCATTCCCTATATATATTTAGGTCGCAGCGCGGATGGTATTCACTGGGATTTTGAGAAGGATAAGATCCCTTTTACCGATGAAAACGGGGAGCCTTTTATGCCGGTTTACGCCTATGATCCCAGACTGGTCAAGGTAGATGATGTGTACTATATCATCTGGTGTCAGGATTTCTACGGCGCCGCCATCGGCATCGCCAAGACCACGGATTTTAAGACCTTTACCCGCATCGAGAATCCTTTCATTCCTTTTAACCGCAATGCGGTGCTGTTTCCCCGGAAGATCGACGGCTTCTATACTCTGCTGTCCAGACCTTCCGATTCCGGCCATACGCCCTTTGGAGATATTTTCCTTTCCCAGAGCCCGGATATGGAATTCTGGGGCAGACACCGCCATGTCATGAGCAAGGGCTCCAACTGGTGGGAGAGCGTGAAGATCGGCGGCGGCGCTGCCCCCATCGAGACCAGTGAGGGATGGCTGCTGTTCTATCACGGCGTCACCGGCACCTGCAACGGTTTTGTCTACAGCATCGGCGGTGCGATCCTGGATATCAATGAGCCCAGCAAAGTGCTGTATCGCTGCGGCAATTTCCTGCTGACACCGGAGACAGACTATGAGGAGAGAGGCTTTGTGCCCAATGTATGCTTCCCCTGCGCCACCCTGCAGGATGCAGACACCGGCCGCATCGCTATCTATTACGGCTGTGCAGACTCCTATGTAGGTATGGCATTCACTACCGTTGATGAGGTAGTGGAGTATATCAAAGCCAATGACAATGCCTGTGAGACTGATAAGGAGCTGGGCGTTCGCTGATGATCCGAAAACCGCACATTCTGTGACTGCTAAAAACAGACAGGGTGTGCGGTTTTTGTATGGAGGATGTGTAAAAAATGATCAATTACGACAACAAAAAGAAAACCATCACCCTTTCCACCCCTAACACTTCCTATCAGATGAAGATCGACGGGCAGGGACGTCTGCTCCACAGCTGGTATGGCTGCCGGCTTCCTGTGGAAGAGGACGGGATCCCGGATATGACAGAGGAGCGGATGCCCCACAGCGATCCGGGATGCCTGCCGGATCTTCTTTCTCTGGAGTATCCGACGCCGGGGTTGGCGGACAACCGGGTCTATGCAGTATGCGCAGAATATGCAGACGGCACCCAGGCAGCGGATCTTCGCTTTGTCGGCAGTTCCTCCATGGAGGATAAATATACGCTGCCCGGTTTACCTTCCTTCCGCCAAAGTAAGGGGGCGGAGAGTCTTTGCATTGTGCTGCAGGATGAGGCCGGACTGCAGGTGCAGCTGTGGTATGGTGTTTACGATGACTGCGATCTGATCACCAGGACAGTGGTGTTGACCAATACGGGCAATAATTCCCTGACCCTTTATGAGGTTAACTCATGCAGTCTGGATCTACCGTCGGCGCCTATGGATCTGATCACTGCAGACGGCGTTTGGGCGGGAGAGTGCACGCCCTGCAGGGCACCGCTTCGCCCCGGAGAGCAGTCCATTTCTTCTATCAAAGGCATTCCCGGTCACGCCCATAATCCGGGGGTGATCCTTGCAGATCCGGATACCAGTGAAACCTACGGCCGCTGCTATGGCATGGTGCTGGTATACAGCGGCAGCTATGCCGTTACGGTGCAAAAGAGTGAGGCGGGCATCCGCTTAAAGGGCGGTATCCATCCCTATCACTTTGCCTGGAGACTGGCGCCCGGAGAGTCCTTTACGGCACCGGAAGCAGCCTTTGTTTATAGCGATGCAGGTTTGGGGCAGCTGAGCCGACAGTTCCACGATGGCATCCGCCGGCATTTGCTGCCGCCCCTTTGGGCGGATGCTTCCCGTCCTCGTCCCGTGCTGATCAATAGCTGGGAAGCCTGCTATTTTGATTTTGATGAGAAAAGACTGCTGGAGCTGGCGTCGGCAGCAAAGAAGGCGGATATCGACCTTTTCGTGCTGGATGACGGCTGGTTTCAGGGAAGAAATGACGACAGTACCAGCTTAGGTGACTGGATCGCCGACAAGGATAAGCTGCCGGAGGGTCTGCCGGGGCTTTGCAGGAAGATCAACGACCTGGGACTGGACTTTGGCCTTTGGGTGGAGCCGGAGGCCATCAGCCCGGAAAGTGATCTTTACAGAGAGCACCCGGACTGGGCACTGCACATTCCGGGAAGGGAGACGGTGCCCATCCGTCACCAGTATACCCTGGATCTTTCCAGAATTGAGGTGGTGAACGGTCTCTGGAAGATGCTGGATGAGATCCTCTCTTCCTGTCCCATCAAGTATCTGAAGTGGGATATGAATCGAAGTCTGGCCAATGTATACAGTACGGCGCTGCCGGCCGGCAGACAGGGAGAGGTCTATCACCGGTATGTGCTGGGTGTCTATGAGCTGCAGCGGCGGCTGACGGAAAAATATCCCTCCCTTCTTCTGGAAAACTGTGCCAGCGGCGGCGGACGCTTTGACTGCGGCATGCTGTATTTCAGTCCTCAGATCTGGTGCAGTGACAATACGGATGCGGCGGCCAGAACCTATATCCAGTATGGCACAGGTCTGTTTTATCCCGGCTGCGTTATGGGTGCCCATTTTTCCTGTGTGCCTAACCATTGCACCGGCCATATTTCTTCGGTGGAGGCCAGAATGGCTCTGGCGTTGCAGGGCACCTTTGGTTTTGAACTGGACCTGACGACCTACAACGAGGAGGAGCTGCTGGCGCTGCGCCCCTATATTCAGTGGTATCGCCGCCATGGCGCCCTGCTGCGGGGCGGCCATCTCTATCGCCTGCTGACGCCGACAGCCGGAGAGGCGGGAAGTGCCTGGATGGTGGTCTCCGGAGACAAAAAAGAGGCGGCGGTCTTCGCAGTGGGCAGCGCCCTGCGGGGAACCACGACCCAGAGGATCGGTGACAGACGCCCTAGATTGCTGCTGCAGGGACTGAAAGAGGATGCGTATTACCTGGTCACAGAGGGCGTGGAAGAAGAGCGGGACGAGGATACAGCGGAAGCAGCCTGCGATACACCGGCAGAAAAGAAACCTTCCGTCAGCGGCTTTGTACTGCAGCACAAGGGCCTGGCACTGCCGGGAGACTTCGGCCAGATGCCCGGAAGGATCTGGTATCTGCGTGCAGAGGACAGATAGGATAGATCGTCTCCTATTGAAGTGTCGGTATAGGGGGATCAGCATATATTTCCTTGTTGCTACGGTGTTGATACATAGGTTATGTTCTTATTTCTCCCTGCTGTTACGGTACTGATACGCTTTTTACGCTACAATCAGTCCATCGAAACGAAACAAGTCAAACAAGCGTGACAGCACAAAAGTAAGGAGAAATCACATGACTACTACTACATTGGAAGAAATGCTCGCCAATCAGGCAGTTGCAGCTACCGGATCCTCCAAGCCCTGGTATTGGTTCTAGAAAAGCAAAGATCGGATCACAGCTCTACTATCGATACAATTGAATAAGAAAATAAAGCCGCCGCGGAACAGCTTGTATGCTGGGCCGCGGCGGTTTTGGCGTGGAGATTACTTCTACTGGCACTGATGGTACATGTGCATGAGATGCTGTAAAGAAAGGCGAAGATCACTTCAGATATGGCTTTAATTTCTTTATGAGAGTATGGACTTGTGTTCCGGGGGCGGAATCGGAGGGTAGTTTTCCGGAATTGATCCGTTCCAGCTTTTCAGCATTGGCAATGGCACTGTCGAGGTAGGGATACAGTATCGTATACATGTCACTTCTGTTTTTGGCATAGCTACCTAATCCCTGTGAGGTCAGAAATTCTGTAAGTTTTGGCCAGTAGCTGCTTCGATGCAGGTCAGACTGCAGGAAAGAAAAGTGCAGGAGAAACCATAATTCAATACACTGATTTGACCAAATTGCATGGTAGGTTGTTTCTTCCGTGGAAATTTCCTGGCAGAGTTCAGCGGTCTTATTAATGTGTGCGGTCGGAAAATCATCTGTGTCATAAACGACCCATACGTGTTTATAGCCATTGGCAGAGGAAGATGCCAGATTTCTCGCTTTCTGGAGGAGGTTCAGTGTATTGTCTCCGGCTCCGTGGATGCTGAGTTGGATCCGGTCCGGATAGGCACTGTTGATGGTATCTCTCATAGAACCAAAGTATGCCGGCTCCGTATCGGTTCCTTCTGTGACGATCAGGTGATATTCCGGCTGAATTTTCTTTGGTTTATCACGGCGGGCTTTCATCCAGCTCTTATCAAGATCGCTTTTTTTAGGCGGCTTCAGACTCATGCAAAGTCACCTCCCAGCATATTGGAGAGATAGGGATCTGCGCCGTATCGTCCTTCCAGGTATTGCTTGTCATAGGCGGCTGTATTTTTGATGCGATCATTATCCTCACCACGTATTTCGTGGAGAGAATAGATCTCGCTTTCATGGGAATCATTTTCGGCCGCAAACCAGATTTCGTCACGTCGAAAAACTGTATTTTTCAAGGTATACATATCGTGTGAGGTGAAGAGCAGCTGCGCGCCGTTCTTGTTGATCTCTTTATTCTTAAACAGGGCAATGACATAGCGGAGCAGTTTTGGATGCAGTTTGGCATCCAACTCGTCGATGATCAATAATCGTCCCTCGCGCAGCGCAAGTAAGATAACCGGAAGAGCGGCTATAAGCTTACGGGTACCATCGGATTCCTGGGAAAATGGTAGCTCATACGAATGAGAAGCCAACGTTCTCTTTAAGAACAACTGATGGGTAACGTCATCGTAACGATAGTCGGTGATGTCAATGTCCATATCGTTGAGGGCGCGTATAAATTGTTCTTTGCAGGGATCATTTTTTTCGAGCATGATCTGATGTTCCACAGATGGAATGGCATAACTTCTGATAATGCAACTTTCAAACCAGAAAATGACTTCGTTGATGACAGGAAGGTCATAATTAATAGCCAAAAAAGAAAGATAAGGCATCTTTGGATTGACAGTCCGATTGATACTCTTTTTATTGACGGAATATCCAAGGGTGATCGTGGCAATATTACGTTCAAAGATCAGAGCAGACTTTTTTCCGGTGACCGCTTTTCGATAAAGGGCTTCGGATAAGATCTCGCCGTCCTTCACAGCAAGATAGTAGCAGTATTCATTCTTTTTGATACGAAAAAACATGCGGAATTCTACTGCTTCATCTCTGGAAGTATCGTCAAAGAGAAAAGGTACGGCTTCAACGGACTGTTGCAGGATAAGGTTCTGTCGATTCTTTCCTAATTCGTTTACCGGTTTCACTACGGTGGAGATCACACAGGAAAGTGCCTGCAGCAAATTGGATTTTCCGCCTCCATTGGGGCCGTATATGACACTCACCGGAAGAAGGCTGGATGCCGGATCCTCGATGATCAGACTTTCCTTAAATTCGGGAAGCGAAGCTGCCTGAAAGTCAAGCGTTGTCTCGTTTTTGTAAGACTTAAAGTTTTGAAAAGTTAACTGGCACAACATGAGCATGCGTCTCCTTCCGATTTATAGTTGTTTTAACTAACCTTTCATTTAACAGTATAAGCTTTAAAATACAGAACAACAAGATATATATGAGCAATTAAGAAAGAAAATTCCTGAAAGCCAAAAATAAAACAATTAAAAATGAGATAAATGCGTTAACAAGCAGTTCCTGTTATGTCACAAGGGATTCCGGAATACCTTCCCTGCAGGTAGACATTCCTGCCGCAAACTTGTAAAATCAAACATTAATGGGGGAAATTTCGCCTATAAAAATGTATCCAACCGTATGATCCGACAGTCCGTCAGATACGCAGCCGGCAATGGATGCAGCAAAAGGAATAAGACAGATGGACATAAAGACCGGATTACATACCGTAATAATATACAAAACACTCTGTATCGACCTTGTGATCGGCTGCATGAGTCTGCTGCTTCCGGCATCGGCATTTGCCGGGGAAGCTAAGAAGCAGCAGACTATTCGCGTGGCTTTTCCCATACAGGAAGGCATCTGTGAATATCGGGAAGACGGCAGTCCCTGCGATTATAATTATGAGTATCTGGAGAAACTGTCGGAGTATACCGGATGGCAGCTGGAATATGTGCCCTATGAGGCGCAGGAGGAAGAACAGGCACTGGTGGATGCCATAGGGGATCTGCAGCAAGGAAAAGTGGACCTGCTGGGGCCGGTAGTAAAGATGGATGATCTGCAGGAGAAGCTTGAATATCCCGAGGCGAGCTACGGATCTGTATATATAACTCTGTGCGTATTGAGTACCAGTGATCTGGGAAATGAAAATATCTTTCTGAAAAATCCACTGCATGTGGGCATGCTGGAAAAGGAAGAAGAACGGAATAAGGAAGTGCAGGAATACCTGGATGCACAGAAAGCCGTGTATGAATGCAGTTATTATGAGGATGAAGAAGCACTTGCAGAAGCTCTGAAAGATGAAGAGGTGGATGTGATCTCCGGCATTTCACTTTCTCCCATAACGGGAACAAAAATCGTGAAGTGTTTTGCCCCGAGCCCCTATTATTTTGTGGCTGCCAAGGGAAATACAGCGCTGACCGGACAGTTGGATGAAGCAATCGCCAAACTGGATCAGGTGCAGCCGAATTTTCGGAGTGAACTGTTTGAAAAGTACTTCAGAAATGCGGATGGTGAATTTTCCCTTACAGACAGCCAGAAGCAATTCCTGGGATCGTTGGGCACGCTGCATATACTGTGCGTGGATAACGAAGTGCCCTATGTCTATCAGAAGGACGGACAGCCGGCGGGTATGCTGGTTTCCCTGATCGATGACTTTGCGGCAAAAGGCAATATTAAGACGGAATATACTTTCTGTAACAGTCGAAGGGAAGTGGAAAGTATGTTGGAGACCGCGGCTTTTGATATGCTGATCGGCACACCGTTTACCGCATCGTATTGTGTTTCCATTGGCTTTATCACCAGCGAGACCATTATGGAGTCCAGCTTCCTGTTAGCTTACCGGGAGATGGACAGCGGGAGGGAGACGGCGGCCCTTGTAAAAGGCATGGAGAGCCTGGTCGATACATCCGGTTATCAGGAGGTCAAGCTGTATGACAATGCGATACAGTGCCTTCGTGCCGTAGAGAACCAAGAGGCGGATGTGGCCATTGGTGACCGTTCCATTATGGAATATTATAGCCATGACAGTATGTTGAGCATGTCGGCGCTGGTGGGCGCAACCCAGAATATCTGTGTGGGTTTATCAAAAGACTGTGACATCCGGCTGCAGAAGCTGTTTAATGACTATGTCTGCAGTCTGTCCGATGTGGAGAAAACGAATTATCTGGACAGCAGCAGTATCCATACCCAGGAGCTGTCCTTTTCCCTTCTGGTCCAGAACTATCCGATCCAGACCATACTCGTTGTTTCGGCACTATCCATTTTGGTGGCGATGGTATGCTGCGGCGCCTTTTATGTGTACCAGATGCAGATCAAAAACGAGGAACTGCGGTTGGCTAACGAAGCCCGCAGTGATTTTCTTATCCGGATGAGTCACGACATCCGCACCCCCATGAATGGGATCGTGGGCCTTCTGAATATTGCGGACCGGTTTGCGGACGATCCGGATATGGTCCGCAAATATCACAGGAAGATCCATATGGCATCAGACTATCTGCTGGCGCTGATCAATGATGTACTGAATATGAGTAAGCTGGAATCCGGAAAGGTATATCTGGTGAAGGAATCCGTTTATCTCAGAGAGCTCATTGATAACTGCAGAGATATACTGGAAGCCAGGGCCAACGAGCAGGGGATCACGTTGGATACCTCCGGCCTTAGTCAGTTTGATCCGCCCCGGGTATTTACCAGTCCTTTGCATCTGCGGCAGATCTTCATGAATATCATCGGTAATGCCATCAAATACAACAAACCGGACGGCAGAGTAGAGGTGTCGGCATACATCCTGGAACAGACAGAGGATACGGTTACCTGTAAATTTGTGGTAGAAGATACGGGGATCGGCATGAGTGAAGATTTTCAGAAGCATGCCTTCGAGGCTTTTTCTCAGGAAAACCAGGACAAACACGGGGAGCTGAAGGGCACAGGCCTGGGGCTTTCCATTGTGAAGAGACTGGTGGAGCTTATGGACGGCAGTATCCGTATTGAAAGTCAGCTGGGCGTGGGGACGAAATTTATCTGGATGCTGACCTTTGCCATCGATACAGCGTATCAGGAACAACCGGAAGAAACAGAAGTTGCCCCGACGAAGGATCTGCAGGGAAGAAAGGTATTGGCGGCAGAGGATAATGCCTTAAATGCGGAAATCCTGCAATTTATGCTGGAAGACGCGGGCATGGAGGTGGTGATCGTAGAAAACGGCCGCCGGGCGATAGAAGCCTTTGAGAATTCCGAGGAGGGAAGCTTTGACTGCATTTTAATGGATGTCATGATGCCGGAAATGAACGGCTATGAAGCGGCAAAGGCCATACGCGGGCTGGAGCGAAAGGACGCACGGGTCATACCGATCATTGCACTGACTGCCAATGCCTATATGGAGGACAGACAAAAAGCTCTGGACGCCGGCATGAACGAACATGTGGCAAAACCCATCGACATCGGCAAGCTGCAGCAGGTTTTGCAGAAGTATCTGTGAAACAATAGCTTTGAAAAAAGCTCTAAAAATATCTCTTATAGTGCTAAATCAATAGTGCTTGAACAATAGTGCTTGAACTGTAGTGCTTGAACAATAGCGCTTGAACAATAGCGCTAAAACAATAGTGCCGGAACAATAGTGCTAAAACAATAGTGTTAGAACAGTAGCGTTAAAACAATAGCACTAAAAGTAATAGCCCTGAAAAAAAGCAGGCAGAAAGAGAAGAATCCCTTTCTGCCTGCTTTTTGTATCTGTCCAATCACATCGAGTTTTCTTGAAGGAAAATCGAGATGTGGGTGCTGAATTGTTACCTATTTATGCTTTCTTCTTCGCGCCATCCAATGTCTTGTCAAAGCGCAGCAGGAAGGTGGCGGTGGTGACCACAGCGGCCAGGATGTCACTGACAGGTTCTGCCAGAAATACCGCAAAGACCTGATCGGAGAGAAAATGGGGCAGGATCAGAATCAGGGGGATCAGCAGGATCAGCTTTCGCAGGCAGGCCATCAGCAGGCTTACCTTGGCCTGACCCAGGGCCATAAAGCTTTGCTGGCAGCTGATCTGGGCGCCGCAGGTAAATATACCGGCCATATAGATCCGCATAGCCCAGGCGGTATATTCCGTCAGCTGGGCATCAGTAGTGAAGATTCCCGCAAAGACCGAAGGAAACAGCAATACGGTAATGCAAAAGAGGGTGGCATAGCCCAGGCAGACCACGAAGACACAGCGGAAGGCTTTCTTTACCCGGTCCGTCAGACCGGCACCGTAGTTGTAGCTGATAATGGGCTGCCCGCCCTGGCAGATGCCCTGCAGGGGCAGAGTGACCAACTGGTTGGTACTGGTCAGGATGGTCATGGCTCCTACCGCCAGATCGCCCCCGTAACGTGCCAGGCTGGAAGTAAAGGTAATGGAGAGGATGCTCTCGGTAGAGAGCATGACAAAGGTGGAAATTCCCAGTCCCAGACAGGGAAGGATGATATCCTTTTCCAGCTTCATATTACATCTTTGCAGTCGCAGGGTGGTCTTCTTACCGGTGAGGAAGTAAAGGATCCAGACGGCGCCAACGGCTTGACTGAGCACAGTGGCCAGAGCTGCTCCCTGAACACCCATATGAAGCGCAAAGATGAAGATGGGGTCCAGAACAATATTGATAACGGCGCCGATGAGGGTGGTCATCATGCTGACCTTGGCAAAGCCCTGGGTGGTGATAAAGGGGTTCATGCCCAGAACCAGCAGCACAAAGACAGAACCCAGAACATAAATGCGGCTGTAGGAAAGGGCATAGGGCAGGGTGGCGTCACTGGCACCGAAAAGCCGCAGCATGTCCGGCGAGAATATGTAAAATACCACCGTCAGCAAAACGGAAAAAATGAGCAGCACGGTAAAGCAGTTGGCCATGATCTTTTCCGCTTTTTTCATATCCTTTTGCCCCATGGCAATGGCAGCCAAGGGAGCACCGCCGGCGCCGGCTAACATGGCGAAGGCGGTCATGAGCATTAAAATAGGCGTAAAAAGCCCCACGCCCGTCAGGGCTGTGGCGCCTACGCCTGCAATATGACCGATATAGATGCGGTCTACGATGTTATAGAGCAGATTGACGATCTGGGCGATGACAGCGGGCACGGCCAGCTGCAACAGTAGTTTTCCGATGCTGCCGGTGCCCATGGAGGGTTTGCTGTTATTTGTGCTGTTCATGGGGATTCCTTTCGTGAAGGTTAATTTTTAGATGCAAACTTGCAAGAAGAATGCCGGGGCATTATTGGGGTGAGAAGAATGATCTACGATTCCTTGTTTATTTTACACTTTACCATGTGGACACAAAAGCAAATTCCAAATTAAAATTCAAATTGATTTAGAATTTTAACCTGAAATTTGCTCTTGCGTCAGATGTTATCTATGTTTGTCGGGAAGATTTTCCTGCGGCTATGACAAAACTTTTTTGACAAAGTTTTTTGCATCTGCCACGTCTTTATCATCGGGATGCAGCAGTGCCTCGTCGAAGTTATGAAGCAGGAAATCAACCTTGGATGCGTTTCCTTCGTTGCGCATGGATTCATAGCGGCTGCGCACCTTCATGGGCATTTTTCCCTGACACATGAAACAGCCAAGGTAAGTATTATCATCAGGGATCCAGACCTTTACATTGCTCTCGATGGAGTGAAAATACTGAGGATCATTCCCCAGACCGCAGGTGCCGAAGAGAGCAATGCGCTTGCCGTGGAGCTCCGAGAGCAGGTTGATGATCTCTAACGGACAGGAGCCCCGGTTATTCCAGAAACCCACAAAGAAAGTATCCGCCGACAGATCGTGGTGCCAGTCCTGGATATTCTGCAGATCCTTTTCGGGATCGGGAATGGCAGCAAAGATTTCGGTGGCGATCTTCTTGGTGTTGCCGGTTTGACTTGAATAAATAACCATAGTGCTCATAAAACGGTTCCCTTTCTGATTGATGATAAATAGTCAGGAAGCAGCAGTGCTTTGTGTGTACGGATGCCGGATGAATCTGTCGCGATCTTTCCTCTGCCGGGTATCTGTACAGCAAACGGTAAGGGACAAACAGCATCCGGAGACGATCAGCAGTGGTATCCGCCGCCGTAGTAGGGCGCGCCGCAGCACATGCCGCCTCCGCCGCACAGCATATTGCAGACTAAGTTGGCGAGACAGAGCTTCAGGCACAGGCCGCTCTGGTCGGATATACTGCCGCCGTAGGGATTCTGTCTGTTCTGGTACCAGGTGCTGCCGGACTGCAGTCTGGAGACCAGCTGCTGATAGTTATAGTTGGAAGGCTCCATCTGGGCTGCTTTCTGGGCTTGCTGCAGAGCCAGGACATTGTTGCCCAGACCTGCATTGGACAGGGCACTGTAGTAGTACCAGATGGCGGTATGGTCTGCGATATTATTCAGAACATTTAAGGCTTCCTGATAGCGGCCGTTGTTGATATAGTTGGCGGCGGCCCGCAGATAGATGCTTTGTTCATCATTTGTGCTCTGGGATTGGCTGCGGCTGCCGTAGCCGGTATTCCCATAGCCCCCGAAGGCACTCCAGAAATCCCCGAAATCACCCCAAAAGTCGCCATAACTTCCGTAACCGCCATAGCCGCCGTAACCGTCGGTGCTGCCGCCCTGACTGTAGCTGCCGCCGGTACTGCTGCCGGACTGGCTCGCATAGGGGTGCTCCCGCTCATAGATGATCTGCTGATAGGCCTGCTGGACCTGCTTAAACATCTCCTCGGCCTGGTCTTTATTTGGATTGTTGATATTGGCATCCGGGTGATATTTGCGGGAAAGCTGCCGATAGGCCTTCTTGACCTCTTCATCGGTAGCGTCCCGGGAAATCCCCAGAATCTTATAAGGATCGGACATGATTTCCTCTCTGCGCCGCAGCCTGTCTGCGGCGGGGTGCGGCGATATTGCTGTGTTTGGTTTCTGTAAAAGTCTCTGTAAAAGTCTCTGTAAAAGTTTCTGTAAAAGTTTCTGTAAAAGACTCTGTAAAAGTCTCTATAAAAGTCTCTATAAAAGACTGTATAAAAGCGTCTGCAAAAGCTTCCACAAAGGTTCCCCTAAAATTTCCTGTAAAAAAATACGTCAAAAGGCAGTATCCAGAGCGTTATCCCTGGGACTCTTTCCTATCGGAAAAAGAATCGCCAAAGATGGCTGCGGTTTCTTCACGAGTCACGTCATCATCTTCGGACGTGACGGCGTCTTCATGGAAAACAGCTTCTTCTTTTTCTGCTGCAGTAATTTTTTTGCCGGAAGCGATCGTGGTATCTTCGGGTGCAGTTGTGGCTGCGGTCGTTTCTGCATCGGAAGCCGCTTCCTTCTCCCGCTTACTTACCACCATCTGATACCTGGACCAGACGCCGGAATACAGGATATTGCGCAGGATAGAAGCGTTTTCCACGATGGGAAGACGCTCAAAGGCTTTGCAGCACTCGGCCATCATCATGGTAAGGATATCCTTGACCTGACGGTCAAATTCCTGCGTCGGCAGGGATTCTGCCAGGGGAATAAAAGGATTATAACATCCTTTCTTAGTATCTTCTTCCAGATCTTCAAAAGCATCCATGAGATAAATGAACTTGCCCAGGAAAAAGCCCATGTGGCGAAGGGTGGGACTCCAGATGTCGTCCTTATAGTCAAATATCTCCGCCATGATCTCCCCGAAAAAGCCGGCGGCTTTATCAAGGTCCGTCTCTTTGGTCTTCTCGCACAGATGCAGGGCGTTCAGATTCTCGTAGATGCAGCGGGCTTTTTTCTCATAAAGCGCTGCTGCTTTCTTGTTTTTGCCTGCCAGGAGCTTAGCCAGGACCAGCTTTTTGAATTTGCGCTCGTCGCTCCAGTCATCCAGACAGGAGTAATAGGAAAGCATGATATTGATATCCGCGCTATAGTCAGTGAATTCATTGCGCAGGGTAGGATGCTTTTCAAAAGGATGGGCGATGCAGCGGCACTTGTCGCTGACATCCTCCGGCTCATAGAGACTGGTCAGCAAAAGGATCAGGAAAGTGGTGTCGTAGCTTAACGTCAGCTGTCCGACAAAGCCGTGACGCTCCTTCAGTGCCCGGCACTGTCCGCAGTAGTAAGCGCGGTAGACATCATATTCCTTGAACTTCATTTCTTTCTGGTTGATGGTGACGTAGCCGAACATAGGGAATACTCCTTGCTATCAGGACTTCTTTATAAACTCTGTACCGCACTTGGGGCAGCGCACCATGATGCGGCCCTTGCCTCTGGGAATACGGATCTTCTGCCGGCATTTGGGGCAGCGGTAAATGTGATAAATCTTTCTCTGGGAGGCGTTATAGCGGAAATTCTTGAAAAAACCGAGAAAGCTGTTTCGCTTCTGCCAGTACCATTGATTCTCCTGATAGCGCTTCTGGATATTCCGGGAGAACATGCGGAAATAAATATAGAGAAGTATAAGGAAGGCCAGAGTACCGCAGAGCCGCAGATGGGGAAACCAGGAAAGGATCAAAAAGAAGACAGCTACCCCTAAGAGAAATTGGGAGAAGCTGTCAGAACCATAGCGGCCCTGCATGAAGCAGGCCATTTTATAGCGAAGTTTATTAAACATGTCAGACGCACTCCTTTGCGAATGGATATCGTCCTGCCGTTTGCAGGAGCGTTGTTAAAAAAGATCTACTACCATTCTAAGGGCGTCCGTGAAAATTACAATGAATTATCGAAGAAAAGAATATTAAAAAAACATAAAGCGTTACGGTGCAGACGCCAGCCGGGCTAAGAACCATGTGGAAGGTGTCTGCGCAGATAATCTTTAAACATACTGCCCATTTTTGATAACCTTTTGCAGATGATAATCCTGATCAGCGATCAGCAGATCTGCGGCTTTTCCTACAGCGATGCTGCCCCAGTGATCGCTGATGCCGATGCAGCGTGCCGGGTTGTAGGAAGCGGCTGTGATGGCCTGGACTGCCGGTATGCCAAAGGAAATAGCATTGACCATACAGTCATAGAGATTAGTGGCACTGCCGGCGATGGTACCATCAGCCAGTCTGGCTTCGTGACCATGGACGGTGACAGGCTGGCCGCCTAAGGCGTACTGACCGTCCGGCATGCCGGTGGCCATCATGGAGTCGCTGATAAGGATCATGCGGTCCGGGCCAAAAAGTTTAAAGGTAGCCCGGATGACACTGGGGTGAATATGGATGCCGTCACAGATCAGCTCCACCTCGGCGCCCATGTCGGCGGCTGCGCCGATGACCCCGGGTGCACGGTGGGTGAAAGACGGCATGGCA
Source organism: Bacteroidaceae bacterium (assembly GCA_963596015.1). Taxonomy (GTDB): domain Bacteria; phylum Bacillota; class Clostridia; order Lachnospirales; family Lachnospiraceae; genus CAG-791. Next base: position 2,513 of record CAVBJS010000046.1, on the reverse strand, counting down.
TTATAAAGATGGGTGACATGACTGGCCCCTGCCTGAAAAGCAGCGCAGGCCGTGTCATAGTCTGCGGTGGTATGGGCAACGGAGAGCACCATCTCAGGGGAAAGGGCTCGGATGCACTCCATGGCTCCCTCTAATTCCGGCGCCAGATCAAGGAGCTTGACGAGGCCGCCGGAAACTTCCTGCAGCCGTCTTATCATAGCCGCATCCGGCTTCATGAGATAGGCGGGATTCTGTGCCCCTTTTTTGGCCTCCGATACGAAAGGCCCTTCCAGATTAACACCCCGAAGAAGGGTATCCTTATAAGGAGAGGCGCTGCGATAGGCAGCGGCTGCCCGGAGAATGCCGGCCAGCTTCTCTTCCGGATAAGTCATGGTGGCAGGGCAGAGGGAAGTAATGCCGTGGGTCAGCTCATAGTGCTCGATGGCGGCAAACGCCTCCGGTGTGCCGTCACAGAAATCGTAGCCCGCACAGCCGTGAAAATGAAGATCCACCAGACCGGGCAGGATATAGGAGCCGGCGGCATCGATGGTTTCCTCTGACTGGGAGGAAACCATTGACGCCGCAACATGGGCGCTTTCCACGAAATTAGTCTCATCTCGATCTATATTCCCTGCTGCATTTGCAGCGGCGCAGAATCCATTGGAAGAATCTGCCGGAGATGTTGTGTCATTAGATTTTTTTTCGGGATTTCCTTCGGGAATCATATCGGCAATAATGCCATCCCGAATAATTAGATCCGCCTTTATAAAACCGTCTTTTTCCGTAAAAACGGTACCGTTGATAATTTTCATGACAGGTGCTGCCTTTCCGTATCGTCAGAATTTAAATGAGAATCCGATCAGTGACTTGTCTGGATCTTTTGCAAAATCCAATTAGAGTCTTTTCTGGATCGTGCAGAATCTGGGTGGCTTATCTCGAATTTTGCAGTATCAGATCATTGGCTTATCTCGAATTTTGCAGTATCAGATCATTGGCTTATCTCGAATTTTGCAGTATCAGATCATTGGCTTATCTCGAATTTTGCAGTATCAGATCATTGGCTTATCTCGAATTTTGCAGTATCAGATCATTGGCTTATCTCGAATTTTGCAGTATCAGATCATTGGCTTATCTCGAATTTTGCAATATCAGATTGTTGGCTTATCTAGAATTTACAACATCCGATCAGTGTCCATCCGGATCTATGTCAAATATCAAAGAATATACTGTAACGCAGCTTCATCGCCCACCAGGATCACATCATTGTGCAGCTGCAGCACAGAAGCGGGTACCTCCGGGGTGATGGGGCCGGTAAAGGCATCCTTGACGATCTGGGCCTTATCCTGCCCGCATGCCATCAGCAGGATCTTCCGCGCCTGCATGACGGTCTTAATGCCCATGGTGATGGCGTGGGTGGGAACCTTGGAAATATCCCCATCCCAGAAGCGGGCGTTGGCCTGCCTGGTCTTTTCGGAGAGCGTGACGATGTGTGTCTCCTTATCGAAGGCGGCGCCGGGCTCATTAAAGCCGATATGACCATTATGACCGATGCCTAACAGCTGCATGTCCACGCCGTGCATGGAGCGGATGACGGCATCATACGCCCGGCATGCTTCTTCCGGGTCGACAGCTAAACCATCCGGCACATAGGTGTTGGCTTTGTCGATATTGATTCTGTCAAAGAGATGATGATTCATAAACCAACGGTAGCTCTGGTCGCTGGAGGCATCCAGGCCGCAGTATTCATCCAGATTTACGGTATGGACTTCGGAAAAGTCCAGATCCCCCTTTTCATACCATCTTACCAACTGGTCATAGGCCCCGATAGGAGTGGAGCCGGTGGCAAGACCCAGTACGCAGTCCGGCTTCATGATGACCTGGGCAGAGAGAATATTGGCCGCGATACGGCTGGCGTGATAGTAATCCGGTGCACTGTAAATTCGCATGATAAACTCCATTCTGCAGACGAATTTTGGGAAAAGAGCTTCTATGTCTGCGTTTTTTTTAGTTTTTAGATGACTGTCGGAAATGCTTTTGATAAGTGCTTTTGACAAGTGCTGCTTTGCTTTGGACGTGTGCGTATTCGAAAACCATTGCCCCAGAAGCAAAAAACGGAAGGGATTACGCATATACTTCCGGTTTCTACATCGGCACGCGTATCGGCACACGTATCAGCACGCGTTACGACATTTTTACATTATAACATTTACAGAAAAATAGCATGGCTTTTATAGAAAAGAATATGGAAAAAGATGTTTTTAAATTTTACGGGGCGTTCATATTACTACAGACTCATACATGAGCTACTTCCACATGTTTCACTTTCACATGTTCCTACATGATGCCAGAATTGTAAATCTCTACAGTTTGAAAAACGGCTTACGAACTGGCAAAACGTAATGCGCCGGGGCACGGCAGAATGGCTCGCATCCATTGCACTGCGCGCCAGTTTTGCATGATCTGCATCGAAGCCGCAGGATGGTATCGGGCACGCTTTCAGAGCGGGCCCGATAGGCCCGAGGTGTCTGAGCATC
>CAVBJS010000045.1:0-22523 GCA_963596015.1 Bacteroidaceae bacterium | reverse complement strand
CCGATACCATCCTGCGGCTTCGATGCAGATCATGCAAAACTGGCGCGCAGTGCAAGGATGCGAGCCATTCTGCCGCGCCCCGGTGCATTACGTTTTGCGCTCTGCTATCGATCCGAACCCTCCATAAACTGTAAAAACATTACAGTTCAGACCTCCGCTACCCACGTCTTGACCGGCGGTTGAAAAGGAACAGGACGATTGGGTCACTTTTTATTTTATAATGTATCGTGTAGATGATTCATCTATAATGTGCTATATTAATGATGTATGGTACTTTAACTCTGTAAAGGAGAAGGTTGTAATGAACAAACAGGAATTAGCTGCGAAGATTTGGGCTACGGCAAATGAACTGAGAAAGAACATCAAGGCAAGTGAGTACAAGGACTATATCCTTGGCTTCATGTTCTATAAGTATCTGTGCGACAAGGAAGTGGATTACCTGAGAGATCTCGGAGGTGAGCTGGATGACCTTCAGGATGCGGATGAATATATCAGGGATAAGTTCAAGGATGGCATTGGATATTTCATCGCCCACAGGAATCTGTTCCATGTATGGAAGATGGCGGGAGTAAACCTGGGTGCAAAGGACGTTTCCGAAGCATTGGATGACTTTTATCTGAACCTCAACGGCAGGTATAAAACGGTATTCGATAAAGTATTCAGCGCACTGCAAACAGGCCTTACAAAACTGGGTGAGAACTCCGGCTCTCGCGATAAGGCTGTGAGAGATATTGTGGATCTGGTGGATCTGATCCCTCCCACAAGCCGTGACTACGATGTGCTGGGATACATTTATGAATATCTGATCCAGCAGTTCTCCAGTGAGGCAAAGAAGGATGGCAGTTTCTATACGCCTCATCAGGTAACATCCTTGATGTCCCGTATCCTGGCGGACAGACTGAAAGACCGAAAAGAGATCACCGTGTATGACCCGACGGTAGGTTCGGCAGGTCTCCTTCTGAACATCGGTAACGAAGTCGGCAGATATATTCCCCACGATCATATCTATTACTTTGGGCAGGAACTGATCACAGAAACCGCGAACCTTGCTAAGATGAATCTTTTCATGCAGGGCGTTCCGGTCCAGAACATCAATATGCGTAATGCCAATACGCTGGAGGATGACTGGCCTTACTTTGATGAGCAGACATCCTATGCGCCGCTTTTTGTGGACGCAGTGGTCTCGAATCCGCCGTATAGCGCCCATTATGACCCGGATTCTCATCAGACAGACGAGCGCTACAAGGGATATGGTCTTGCGCCTGCGGGAAAAGCTGATTATGCTTTCTTGCTCCATTGCCTGTACCACATCAAGATAGATGGTGTGATGGCAATCGTTCTTCCCCATGGCGTTTTGTTCCGCGGGGACAGTGAAGGTGAGATCCGTAAGAACCTGATCCTGAATCACAACATCGAAACCATCATCAGCCTCCCCCAGCAGCTTTTCTTCGCGACTTCAATACCGGTGATCGTAATGATCCTGTCTAAAGGGCGCAGCGAAGATGACATTCTGTTTATCGATGCTTCCCAGTCCTATAAGAAAGACAAAAAGCAGAATGTTCTCACACAGAGCGATGTGCAGAGAATCTTTGATGCGGTAGTCGCTCGCAAGGATGTGCCCAATTATGCACACCTGGCATCATTGGAAGAGATCGAAGCCAATGACTATAACCTCAACGTGCCGCGTTATATATCTGCGACCACGCAGGAGGCTCCCTATGATCTTTTCTCGGTCATGACAGGGAAAGTATCGGATGAAGAGCTTAAGGTGTTTGAGGCCATCTGGAAACAGTTCCCGGCACTCCGTGGAAAGCTGTTGATCAAAGTAGACGGATATAACGCCTTTGCGGACGTAGATGCAAAAGAAGTTATCTTTGCTGATAAAGATGTGCAGGTTTTCCTTGAAGAGTTTGGTGCAGTGTCTGATGCTTTCAGAAAGTATCTGGCAGAGATCTTGATCAGCCATGATGCAACGCCTGACATACAGCATGAGATCACCGGGAAACTGTTTGAGAAGTATCGAGATCGGCCGCTGGTAGACGTCTATGATGTTTACCAGGCGTTTGCGGATAACTGGGAAGTGGTAGAGGCAGATCTTGCTAGACTGGAGGCAGAAGGCTGGCATATCTGTTCCGAAACCGAACCCAATATGGTAACAAGGAAAGATGCGAAGACGAAGAAGACCATCGAAGAACAGAAAGGTTGGAAAGGTAAGATCATGCCCTTCGACCTTATAAAGAAAACCTTCTATGCGGCTGACCTGGAAGAAATCTCCCGTCTTGGAGCAAAAGCCGATGCGAAAGCAGCGGAGTATGCGGAAATCTGGGAGAACATGGATGACGAGGCGAAGTCTGTCGTCTGCAAGGAAGACGATGAGACCGCCTTTGATGTAAAGAAATTCAAGGCAGCGATCAAGAGTGGAGATCTGGCTGCAGATGCGATAGAGGATCTTAAAGCCATGCAAGATGCGATTGCAAAAGAAAAAGAACTTCGCAAGAAGGTTAAGACCATGGCTGCTGCCCTTGAGGACAAGGCAAAGGCAAAGGTTGAGTCTCTGACGGAAGAAGAGATCAATGGACTCCTGGAGAAAAAGTGGATCGTGCCTATCATCTCCGCCATCACGGCTGTGGGGGAAAGTGTTCTCTCCAGGTTTGTATCTGACTTTGAAGCATTGGCGAAGAAGTATGCAGATTCACTATCAGAACTGTCCGGACAGATTGAGCAAACAAATACGGCGCTGAAGGCAAGCCTCAATGAACTGACAGGAAACGATGCGGACATGGCAGCAATAAGACTTTTGATGGAGGAATTGTGATGGGGGAAACGCCGGAAATTCGTTTCGATGGTTTTACTGATGCTTGGGAACAGCGTAAGTTGGGAGATGTGGTTAATGTATATGATGGAGTTCATCAAACTCCAAATTATACAGATAGCGGAGTTATGTTCCTTTCCGTAGAAAATATCAACACATTAAAATCAGAAAAATATATCTCCGAAGAAGCATTTAACCGAGACTATAAGGTGTATCCAGAAAAGGGTGATATATTAATGACTCGTATCGGCGATGTGGGTACTCCGAATGTGGTTGAAACCACAGAAAAAGTCGCATTTTATGTGAGTTTAGCGTTATTAAAGCCAAAAGAAATAGAACCATATTTCCTTTGCAACAATATTCTTTCACCATTTTTTCAAAGGGGTCTGAAGGAGAGAACATTGGTAACAGCTATACCGCAAAAAATCAATAAAGACGAGATTGGAAAAGTTGATTTGATTCTTCCAAAATCAATAGAAGAACAAGAGAAAATCGGAGCGTGTTTTAAGCATCTTGACCACCTCATCACCCTTCACCAGCGTAAGTACGAGAAGCTACAGGTAATGAAGAAGTCAATGCTTGAAAAAATGTTTCCAAAACAAGGAAGCAATGTGCCGGAAATCCGCTTCGATGGTTTTGCTGATGCTTGGGAACAGCGTAAGCTCGGTGAGGTGGTTGAACGCATCGTTCGCAAGAATGAAAACCTTGAATCAACGTTGCCACTGACAATATCAGCTCAGCATGGTCTGATTGACCAAAATGAGTTCTTTGATAAGCGTATAGCAAGTAAGGATGTGAGCGGTTATTATCTTGTTCGCAAAGGAGAGTTTGCTTATAACAAGAGCACTTCTTCCGATGCTCCTTGGGGTGCAATCAAACGTCTTGACCGGTATGAAAGTGGCGTATTATCAACGCTTTACATTGTTTTCAGAATTTTAGATGAAGAGAAAACTTGTTCCGATTATTTGGTTACATATTACAGCACTGACCTTTGGCATAAAGGCGTACAAGCTATTGCTGCCGAGGGAGCAAGAAACCACGGTTTATTAAATATTGCTCCAGCGGATTTTTTTGAAACCGATTTAATGTTGCCCAATAATATAGCCGAACAACAAAAAATCGGAGCTTATTTCAGCAATCTCGACCACCTCATCACCCTTCACCAGCGCAAATACGAGAAACTCTTAGATTGCAAGAAAGCCTTTCTCACAAAAATGTTTGGAGGTGAATCATAATGCCATTACCATATACCGGCCTTACCGGCGAACTAAATTTCGAAGCCGATGTAGTAGACCTTCTTACTAAAGCGGGATGGGAAAAGGAAGTTCTGAAGAACAAAACGGTTCCGCAGCTTATCGATAACTGGAAAAACATCCTGTTCGAACGGAATCGCAGAACGTTGAATAACGTTCCACTCTCCGAGGAGGAGATGGACCGTGTGCTTGATGTGGTGAAACTGCAGGCGAACACACCGGTTAAAGCCAATCATTTCATCAACGGACGGCCCATCGCGATCAAGCGGGATACGGATTCGCCCGATACGCAGCACGCAGGTCATGAAGTCTATCTTGAGCTGTTTTCGGCTGCAGAGATCGCAGGCGGAAGTTCCCGTTATCAGATCGCGGAACAGACTGTTTTCAGCACAGATCGGCAGTTCAATGACAGACAGGGTGACATCACCCTCCTGATCAACGGTATGCCGGTCATTCACATTGAGCTAAAGGCATCGGGGGTCGATGTTTACGAAGCGTCTAACCAGATCATTAAATATGCCAACGAAGGTGTCTGGAATGGCTTTATGGGACTTGTACAGGTATTCTGGGCTATGACACCGGAAGATGCTATGTTCTTTGCTAATGCCGGAGACCCTAATGCCTTCAATCCCGCTTTCTTCTTCCGCTGGGGAGATCGGGATAACGATATCGTCAAAGATTGGCGTGAACTGATCACGGGTGAATACCACATCCTCTCCATCCCGGAAGCCCATAAACTGATCGGTTATTACACAGTTGCGGACACGGCAAAGGATGTCCTGAAAGTATGCAGAAGTTATCAGTATGCCGCTATTCGTGCTATTGTCGGTCGAACGGCAAAGCAGAAATGGGGAGATCATAATCAGTTAGGCGGATTTATCTGGTGTACTACCGGTGGCGGTAAAACCATGACCAGCTTTAAGGCGGGGCAATTGATTACGGATATGAACTTTGTCGATAAGGTCGTATTTGTGGTCGACCGCAAAGTTTTAGATGAACAGTCGACCAGCGAATATAACAGTTTTCAGCGGGAAGGTGAATCCGTATGCGAGACAGTAAGTTCCAAAGACCTCTTTAAGAAACTGGAGAGTACCAAACTGTCAGAGCGTCTTATCGTTACTTCTATTCAGAAGATATCCAGGATCAACGACGATATGGCCAAACTGCGGGAAGCGGAACTGGATGTTATCAAGGCCAAGAGAATCGTCTTCATAATCGATGAGGCGCATCGAAGTCAGTTCGGCGTCATGCACGAACGCGTAAAGCGCACATTCTACAATTCGCTGTTCTTTGGATTCACGGGAACACCTATCTTTGCGGGAAACATGAAGCCCGGCGAGCTCACTACGGAAACCGTCTTTGGGGAATGCCTTGCGATCTATTCGCTTGCATCAGGTATCAGAGACGGCAATGTCCTGGGATTCTGGATGGATGCAGTCAGGACTTATGAGGATAAGGCTCTGAAAGAAGCGGTGGCTCTTGCTGAATGTCATGCGACCAGTAAGGATGATATCGAAGTTGGTTCAGACAACTGGAAACTATATCGTCGTCTGACACAGCAGACGCCCATGGCGTCAGAGCTTGATGAATATGGGCAAATCAAGCGGGATAAAAGAGGCAATTTCCTGAAAGGGATCGAAGATTATCTTCCGGGCAAGCAGTATGACAACGACGACCATCGAAAGTGCGTTGTAAAGGATATTCGCGAAAACTATAAGACCATCGCATTTGGTGAGGATGGAACCCGTTTCCACGGAATACTGGCGACAGAATCTATCCCGGAAGCGTATGAATACTGGAAACTGTTCAGAACATCAGAACCTGATCTGCATGTGACCTCGCTGTTTGATCCTAACATCAACACCAATGCTGATTCGGTTTTCATCAAAGAGAACGCTCTTGCAGATATTGTAAGCAACTATAATGACACGTTCGGAACGAAGTTTGACCGTAAAACGGATCCGAAGTATGCGGGGTTCAAGAAAGATCTGACCGACAGACTGGCACATAAGGGCTCGTATAAGCATATGGGTAACAGTCATGTGAATGCGATTGACATCGTTATTGTCGTTGACCAGTTGCTTACGGGATTCGACTCCCAGTGGATTAACGTCCTTTATCTGGACAAGGTTATGGACAACGACAACATCATTCAGGCGATCTCTCGTACAAACCGAGTGTTGAACCCTAATGAGAAACCTTGGGGCATGGTCAAGTTCTATCGCAAACCATACACTATGAAACGAAACATCAAGGAAGCGCTCAAGCTTTATTGTCAGGGGGATTATGTAGGTGTTGAGGTCGAAAGTATTGATGAGAACATCAAGAAGATGAACAAGACCTATGCGCGTATCTGCGAGATCTTCGCCCACGACAAGATCCAAAACTTTGAATGCCTTCCGAAATCGGACGAAGACCGCCAGATGTTCCGCAAGGAGTTCTATGTGCTGAAAACTACGCATCGTTCTGCTAAGATGCAGGGCTTCAAGTGGAACAAGGAATATGGTGCAAAGTTGGATTTTGACGAGAAAACATATCGTATTCTCACCATGAGATACAATGACTTGCCCTCTAACAGAGGCGGCGGTGGTTCAAAGGCAAAACCGGGCTATGTTTTGGATACAAATCTTTCCACAATGGAAATGGACAAAATTGATGCGGATTATCTGGAGGCACAGTTTAAGATCGTCACTATGAAAGACGTGGTGAATGTTGAGAAGGATGCCCAAAAGATGACAGCGATCCACGAGATGGAAGCTAATTTCGGCGTTCTTTCAGAAGAACAGCAGAAATATGCACGGCAGATCCTCGAGGATATTAAAAAAGGTACGCTTGCGTTGGTCGATGGTAAAACATTCCTGCAGTATATTCAGGAGTATCAGGAAAAGACAATACGGGCTAATATTCACGAATTTGCAGAAAACGTAGGCATCGATGAAACAGAAATGTATGCTTTGTATGTTTCGACGGGAAAAAACGAAATCGATGTGCTGCGGCTCGACAAACTTGAAAAGACTGCCTCACCGGATAGATTGACAGCATACTATAAAGTCTCTATTTTCAATGCGCGGATCAAGCTCCATCAGGATTTGAAAGAATATATCGAAAATCGCAAGGCTGATGAACTTGAGGAGGTAAGCTGAAATGCCCAGGCAGAAAAAAGATGCAAAGATCCTGAATATTAAGTTGGCAACGCCGATCCACGATAGACTTGAAAAGTTTTGCGAGGAAACGGGCATGAGCAAAACGGTTGCAACGGAGAAAATACTCTCCCAGTATCTTGATGCGTATTTCGACAGACCGGAAGAAGACAGAAAGTTATTCAAATAGTGATGAAGACAGAAAGTTGTTCAAATAGTGATGACCATATAATGGACCGGCCTGCAATGGGATCAATGTACGATGTTGAACGATTTTCTTCGCGGCAAGGTTGCTAAGAAAGGAGGCTTACTATGAACTATGGGGCAATCAAGAAAACAGACATTGCCAATGGCGTGGGGGTAAGGGTAACGCTTTTTGTCTCCGGCTGCAGGAATCACTGTCCCGGCTGTTTTCAGCCGGAGACCTGGGACTTTACCTACGGGAAGCATTTTGATGAAGAGACGATGCAGGAGATCCTGAAAGCCATGGAACCCTCCTATATTACCGGTTTTACCATGCTGGGAGGAGAGCCTTTTGAGCCGGAAAACCAGCCTAAGGTCTGTCAGATCCTGACACGGATTCGCCAGACGTATCCGGAAAAGAGTCTCTGGTCTTATACCGGTTATACACTGGATAAGGACCTGGTGCCCGGTGGCGCCAAATACACGGAGGAAACCGATAAGATCCTGGCATTGCTGGACGTGTTGGTGGACGGACGCTTTGAAGAGGATAAAAAGGACATTACCCTATTATTCCGGGGCTCCGCAAACCAGCGGATTATAGACATGCCCCGGACCATCAGGGAGGATCATGTGGTTTTATGGGACCAGGAAAATGCTCATAGATGAGTGCAGCAGGAATGGGGAATGGTGTAAAAATATGACGGATGTCGTATTTTTTCGCACAGCTGTTTATTTCTGAGTGAAATAAATAGACCGAATGGCAGATAGTACTGCAGGCAAGCTGTGGTATAGAAAGAAAACTATGCAGAACAATACAAAGACAACATGTGAAAAACAGAACTCTTCATACCAGGTCACACACCAGGCCATTCTCTGGGAAGAACTACAGGCCTTGATGGAAAAGGGACAATATCCCTTTCATATGCCGGGGCATAAGAGAAATCTTTCTCCGGTATCGGATCTGCCGGTGGCGTGGGATGTCACGGAGATCGCAGGATCCGATGATCTTCACGATGCCCAGGGAATCCTGCGGGAGGCCATGGAGCGCACGGCGACGCTGTGCGGGGCAGACAGGACCTGGTATCTGGTGGGCGGCAGTACCTGCGGAAATCTGGCGGCGGTGCGGGCGGCAGCGCCCCGGGGCAGTGAGGTGATCGTAGCCCGCAACTGCCATAAATCCATTTATCATGCTATTGAGCTGGGCAATCTCCGGGTGCATTGGATCACGCCCCCCATGGACGAGGCTTTCGGGATCTACGGCAGTGTGCCGGTGGCTAAGGTGAAGGAACTGTTGGATCAATATCCTGCCACTAAGGCGGTGATCCTGACCAGCCCTACCTACGAGGGGGTATTGTCGGATATCAGAGAGATCGCAAAGTGCTGTCACAATCGGCCCTCTCCGGCGGCATTGGTGGTAGATGAGGCCCATGGGGCACACCTGGGGCTTCCCTTTGGTGGGGATCCCTTTGGAGAGGGAGCGGTGGCCTGCGGTGCGGATCTGGTGATCCAAAGTAGCCACAAGACCCTGCCCAGTCTGACCCAGACGGCGTTGCTGCATGTGGGCAGAGGCAGACTTGACCGGATCGTGGAGGCGGCAGAGGTAGAGCGACAGCTGGATGTATTTGAGACCAGTTCTCCCTCCTATCCGCTGATGGCTTCTCTGGATGGCTGCACCGGCCTTTTGCGGGCACGCGGCAAGGAACTGTTTGACGCATGGCGGGAGAGACTTGAGGAATTTGATAGGTGTACAGCGGACCTGAAAAAGTGGAAAATCCTTTGCCATGGCGCAGATTCTGTGGATAAACATCCCCTCTTTTACAGGTTTGATCCCAGCAAGATCCTTTTTGCGAGAAAGGATGAGAAGGGCATCGCTGCCCGGATGGAAGACTTGCTGCAAAAGGACTTTCACATGGAACTGGAAATGCGATGCGGCGAAAATCTGCTGGCCATGACCAGCTGTGCTGACAGTCCGGACGCCCTTATGAAACTTTCCGAAGCATTGCATGTGCTGGAAAATCTGTCGGTTAACGTGGTCAGACAGGAGAAAAGACAGGCGAAAATACAGGAAGAGTCCCAAGGCGATGCGTCCCAGGATGATGCAGAGAAAAACATGCAGGTGCGGAGTGTGTTAAAAGAGTATGAGGATAAGTATGCACGGGGAGAGACAAAAGACGTTTTTGTAGAACGACAGAAAGAAGTGCACGATAATAAGGAACATGGAAAGTCGACGTTGCCGAGTGTGGGAAATATCCGTTTCACCATTGCAGAAGCAGTAGAGAGAGCCAGGACAGACAGCCGCAGAATCCCCATCCGACAGGCTATAGGCAGGGTTAGCGGGGAATACCTGTGGGCCTATCCGCCGGGCGTACCCATTGCGGCGCCGGGAGAGGAGATCACAGAGCAGCTGGCCGACTATGTGGAGAGCTGTCTGCATACAGGCACGGCCTTAAAGCACTCCGGTCAGTCACCGCGCAAGGGAGAGGAGACCTATATTCTGGTTCTGGGAGAGACAAGTAAATAGGCAAAGGATTTTCATCCGGATAAATCAATAAAATAAAGAAAAGCCGTTGCAAAACCGGAAACATTCCGATATTTGCAGCGGCTTTTTCAGTGCCTATTAGTCTATTAAGTAACCATTCAGTATCTGATAAGTACCTGTTAGACATCTATTAGATACCTATTAAATATCCTTCAAGTACATGTTAGATACCTATTAAATATCTTTCAAGTACCTGTCAGATATCTATTAGGAACCAATTAAGCACCTGCTTAGTACCTTTTACAGCCAGTCTTCTCCGCCGTAAGGCACTTCATCCTCTTCCATGCCTTCCTGGAGGATGCGGATGCAGCGCTCCATGGATTCCTCGAATTCTTCCTCGTCGTTATTGCGGAAGATGATCAGGTCGTCCTTGACGTTGGACTGGTGCAGGTGGGTGGGAACTTCGAAATTGCAGCCTGCGATATACTCATCCCAATGGGACAGCTTCCAGGTATCTCTGTCGGAGTTACGCTGGATCATGCGCTGATGCACTACCTCGGGAGAGGTCTCTACCCATACCACAGCCAGAGTAGCATTCTTTTCTGCCAGCTTGGCCCGCATGCCGTTGATAAAGTCCATGTCGCGGATCTCCTGGGTGAAGGGTGCGTTGATCAGCACGATGTCATCATACTCCAGCGCTTCCAGTGCCAGATCGATGACGCAGTCATATTCATAATCCCGGATGTTTTCCTCAAAGAACTGGCTGCTGCGGTCATAGGGCTGATCGGCCACCTTGAAGATCTGCTTGGAAAGCACGATAAGGGTGTCCTTGTCCAGATAGACTACATGACGAAGGCGCTTTGCCAATGCCTTTGAGATGAAAGTCTTGCCGCAAGCCGGCGGGGATGTGACGAGAATCAGCTTTTTAACCATGGGAAACCTCCTGAATCATTTTCTATATACGAAGGGGACACCGCACATAGAATGCACACATGTTTCCGCTAGGATAGATATAGAGGAAGCAGACAGATGCATGGGCGGCGTATGTCTTCGCCGATACAGACGGCAGAATCACAGCAGAACCCTCTTACGCAAATACTTTACATAAATGCCTTGCGTAAGTACGTGTCCTGTCAGAAAATCTGCAGTCAGACAATCCTGAAATGTCATTGTAATCAAGGAAATCGATTTCCGCAATGTGTAAATCGCACAGAAATTTTAGGAAAAAAGGGGCGTTGTAGGGCAGTTGGCTACTGCCTGACCGGCACCGGACAGTATATTACAGTTCAGAAGCCGGCCGGGCGGCGGCCCGGGGCCCGGATACCTCCGCCACAACCCGTCGCATGGCCGACGTCTGAAATGTAACGGCAGTACTTCGGAAAGCGAAATAAGGCCATGCTTTCATTGCGCATACTATGGAAAAATGCTAAAGTAAACATAGTATTGCCTGAAAACGAAAGGCCAAAAAAGACAGCGTAAAAACGGATGCAGAAAGACCGTCAGAAACAGGATGGAACAGGCGCAAATGCCAATGCCACGGCAGCTGTCTGGAAAATGAGGAATAGGATTTGAATAAGGAAGTACAGAATAAGGAAGTACAGGACAAAGCGGCTGTTCGCCGCAGAAGATGCTTTTATATATTGGCGGCTATCACATTTCTGATGATTCTGCTCTTTAATTTTCTGACCCCCATGCTGACGGATGATTACAGCTACGGCACCCAGGTACGGCGGGCTACGTCGCTGTGGGATCTGCTGCGGCAGGAACAGTACCAGTACATGACCTGGAACGGCCGGTCGGTGGTGCATTTTCTGCTGCGGTGTTTCTTAAGCCTGCCGGTACCGGTGTTCAAGGTGGCCAACAGCCTGATGTTTGTATTGCTGTCCTGGCTGATCTATGACAATATTCCGGGACGTAAGGCTTATGACTGTTTTGTATGGATGTTCGTACAGGCCGGTCTGTGGTTTTATGCTGTGGATTTCTCCCAGACCATTTTGTGGGAGACAGGTGCATGCAATTACCTGTGGGGTACCTGCATCATTTTGCTCTTTATGACACTGCTGCGCCGCCATTATGAGAAGCAGGCGCAGGCGGGCAAAGGGTCCATCCGGGCATTGGCATTGCCTATGATCGGCTTCTTCCTTCTGGGAGTGGCAGCGGGCTGGTGTAATGAGAATACTTCCGGCGGCGCATTTTTGTTTGTGCTGTTTTTACTGATCAGTATGAAAGTTAAGAAAGGTGTTGTGCTGCCGACAGGTCTGGCGGCAGCGGCCGGCAATCTCCTGGGACTGCTGATCATGGTGACAGCGCCGGGCAATGCGATCCGGGCTTCCTTTGCGGAGGAAAACCATACCGGCCTGGTGGGCATGATCGCCAGGGCTCAGAAGCTTACCTTGAATATTCAGGCCAATTTTCAGGTTTTGCTCTGCGTATTGATCGTGACCATGGTGATCGGTGTGATGCAAAGAAAAGGACAGGGGAAAGGATGCCGGGTGATCTTTAAAGAAATGACCGGACAGATCCTGTTTGCCTTCCTTTTCCTGGCTACCTCCTATGCCCTGGTGATGACGGCGGAGACCCAGGCGAGGGCCTTCTTTGGCGCCGGTATTTTTCTGTTGATCGCCTGCATACAGGGTATCGTGGATATCTGCAGGACGGAGCAGGGCCTTGGCAGTGCCAACGCCATCTGGGTGCGGTGTGCGTCCTGGAGCATCCTTCTGATCCTGATGCTGCAGCTGCTGTTTACCTTCTTAAAGGACGGCACGAATCTGGGCAGGATCTACAGAGAATGTACAGAGCGGCAGGCCCTGGTGGAGCAGGCTGCAGCCAACGGGGAGCAGGAGATAACAGTGGCACAGCTGCGGCCGGAATTTGAGACCCGGTTCAGCGATGCCTACA
Organism: Bacteroidaceae bacterium; assembly: GCA_963596015.1. Lineage (GTDB taxonomy): Bacteria > Bacillota > Clostridia > Lachnospirales > Lachnospiraceae > CAG-791. The sequence goes on along the minus strand of CAVBJS010000045.1, from coordinate 9,758 downwards.
ACAGCGACCTGCAGGAAGATCCCGGCTATTGGACCAACGTGGCCTACGAGGAGTATTTTGGCGTAGCAAGTATTCGTGCGGTGCCCCGGGAGGAATGGGAAGCATTGCAGAGCGGAGAAGAAGCAAAAGAAGGTCAAAGTGACGATCAGAATAAGGGAGAGCAGGAGTGAGCAAAGTAACGCCTGACAAAATCATAATCGGGGCGGGGCTTTATGGCCTGTATGCGGCGAAGTTCTGTGCGGACAGAGGACAGAATGTAGTTGTGCTGGAATGGGACCGGGCGCCTTTTGGCCGGGCTACCTATATCAATCAGGCGAGAGTACATATGGGATATCACTATCCCCGCAGTCTGACCACCGCCATGAAGTCTGCAGGATATTTCCGGCGCTTCTGTCAGGATTTTGATTTTTGTATCGAGAAATCCTTTCAGCAGATTTATGCCACCAGCCGCAACTTTTCCTGGACCGATGCGGAGCAGTTCGTGTCCTTTTGCCGGGCGGCAGGGATACAGTGCGAGGAAATGGCAGCACCGGCTTTTTTCCGGAAGGATATGTGCGACGGGGCTTTTCTGACCCAGGAATATACCTATGACGCAGCCATGCTGCGGGATTATTTCCTGCAGGCATTGGCGGCGAAACCGAACGTGGAGATCTTGTACGGTGCCAGAATACAGAGAATAGAATGCGGGGAAGAGGATTTTGAGGTGACGCTGGAGGATGGGCAGTGTTTCAGGGCACCTTTCCTGCTGAATGCCACCTACGCCAGCACCAATCAGATCCTGCAGAAGGTGCAGGGACTTACCGACGAAGAGAAGCGTTTGTTTGATATTAAGTATGAGCTGTGTGAGATCATCCTGACCAGGCCCGGTGATCACCTTAAAAACATTGGACTGACAGTGATGGATGGTCCCTTCTTTTCCATTATGCCCTTTGGCAAGACAGGGTTTCACTCCCTGACGGCGGTGGCCTTTACGCCCCATATGACCAGTTATGAGACGCTGCCCACCTTTGCATGTCAGAAGGGGACGAGCTGCTCTCCGGCGCAGCTGGAGAATTGCAGCAGCTGCCCCCATAAACCGGAGAGCGCATGGCCCTATATGGAGCATCTTGCCCGGAAATATATGAAGCCGGAATATACCTTTGCGTATGAAAGATCCCTTTTTTCCATGAAGCCGATCCTGAAGGCTTCCGAGGTAGATGATTCCAGACCTACGGCCATCCGCATCAATCATGACCGGCCCCGCATGGTCAGTGTGCTGTCGGGAAAGATCAATACGGTGTATGATCTGGACGAATATTTGATATAAACGAAGCCGCAGGCAAGCTGCGGTTTGGGAAGGTAAAAAGTTTACAGAAATGCCTGATGGCATTTCTTTATAACTGCATTGATGTCGTTCACGACATCAATGCGGATCGCATCGGAGAATTCGCCTGCGCGAAATTCTCCTCACGTAACCGCAGCAAGCTGCGGTTTGGAAGGGTAGAACTTTGAAAGAAAGTAAATTTGCATCTGCTGTCATGTATCTGCATAATGACGAGAGCCGGATAGAGGGCTTTCTGAAAATGATCACAGAGACCATGGCAGCGAATTTTGATAAATATGAGCTGATCTTTGTCAATGATGCTTCCACAGATGCAAGTCTGATGAAGATCCATGACTTCTTTGCCGGCAGCAGGCAGGGAGAGGGACAGATGGTCAGCATCGTGCAGATGAGCCATTATCAGGGACTGGAAGCGGCTATGAATGCGGGAAGAGATCTGTCCATCGGCGATTTTGTCTATGAGTTCGACGATATGCTGGTGGACTATGAGCCGGCGTTGCTGCGCCGGGTCTACGATCATATGCTGGAGGGATATGATATCGTATCGGCCAGCAGCGACAGCAAGGTGCGCCTGTCTTCCCGGATCTTCTATGGCGTCTATAACAGTGCCAGCCGAGGCAGTACCAAGATCGGACCGGAGACCTTCCGGATCCTCTCCAGACGGGCCATCAATCGGGTGAAGGCCATCGGACAATACATTCCTTATCGAAAGGCCGTCTATATGAACTGCGGACTGCAGGCAGATACCATCTCCTATCAGAGCATTACCGGCGCCGGTACCCGCACGGTCCACTCCAACAGCGGGGAGAGGACTTCTCTGGCATTGGATTCCTTTATCTATTTCACCAATGTGCTGGAAAGGGTATCTCTGGCCGTGAGTCTTCTGTTTTTGGGGATCACCGTGGTCATGGGCATCTATCTGATCGCCGAATATTTCGGAAAAGTACATCCGGTGGAAGGATGGCTTTCCACCATGGGATTTATGTCCCTTGGCTTCATGGGGGTTTTCGTACTTTTGACCATTGTCCTTAAATACCTGTCGGTACTGCTGAATCTGATCTTCAAGCAGCAGCGGTATCTGATCGCAGGGGTAGAGAAGATCATTAACTGATAAAGGAGAAACGTATGACACTGAATATTCTTTTTCCGGTTCTGAATGAGCACCTTCGTCTTTGGAAGGGAATCACGGGGACGATCCGTTATATGGAGCATTATTGCGAAAAGTATGAGGAAGTCTACTATGTATGCACCATTGTGGACAATGGCTCCGACGATGATACGCCCCAGATCGCACAGAAACTGATGGAGGAGTACCCGGACAAGGTCCGCTATATCCGCACCGAGACAAGGGGCGTGGGCATTGCCTTCCGCACCGGCGTAGAGAGAAATGAGTACGATATCGTGGGCACCATGGATATCGATCTTTCCACAGAGATCAAAAACTTAGGCCGCACCCTGCAGCTTTTTAAGAAAAATCCCACCCTGGAGTATGTCAATGCCACCCGGTTTGCCAAGGACTCCGAGACCGTGGGCAGAAAGTGGTACCGCAAGATCACTTCCGCAGGTCTGGTGACCTTGCTGAAGCTGAACTTCGGCATGAAGGCTTCAGACGCCATCTGCGGCTTTACCTTTATGAAAAAAGATGTGGCCAAGGCGCTGACAGCGGAGTGCAGCGATGATCCGGGGTGGTTTTATATGATCGAGCTGCTGCTGCGGGCAGAGCGCAGAGGAGTGCATATCTATGACATGCCGGTGCGCTTTGTGGAGGATTACAATACCACCGTTAATGTGGGCAAGACCGTGCGTAATTATATGCAGCAGATCCACGCTCTGAAAAAGCAGTTCGCCTTAGAGGACAGAGAGGAAAAGAGTCTTTTAGTGGAGCAGGAGATCCTGCAGCGGGAAGCAACACAGGGAAAGGAACAGGAAAAAGCCAATGCTGAAGAGAATTGATCTGGCAAGGGATTTTCAAAAGCACAGAGAGGAATATTTGCAGGCCATCACAGCTGTCTGTGAGAAGACGGCCTTTTCCGGAGGCAGTTTTGCGGATGAATTTGATCAGGAATTTGCCCGTTATCTGGGGGTAAAGGCAGCCACCGGTGTCAATAACGGTACCAGCGCCCTGCATCTGGCCATGCTGGCACTGGGAGTAGGCGAAGGAGACGAGGTGATCGTACCTGCCAATACCTATATCGCCACGGCCTGGGGTGTCACGTATACCGGTGCCACTCCGGTGTTTGCCGATTGCACGCCGGATACCTGGGAGATCGATGCGGCATCTGTGGAAAAGCTGATCACCCCCAGGACCAAGGGGATCATCGGAGTACATCTTTACGGACAGCCCTTTGATTATAAGGCGATCCGGGAGGTGGCAGACAGACATGGTCTGTTTGTGGCAGAGGACTGCGCCCAGGCGGCAGGCGCCGAGTATGAAGGAAAAAAGGTAGGAGGCCTTGGAGAGATCGGGTGCTTCAGCTTTTATCCGGGCAAGAATCTCTATGCCTTCGGAGAAGGGGGAAGCATTACCTCCAATGATCCTTCCTATATCGATAAGGCGGTTGTGTACAAGAACCAGGGCTGCCGGGTGCGTTATTACCACGAGGTGGTGGGATATAATATGCGGCTGGAGGGTGTACAGGGAGCGGTACTTTCCGTGGGACTGCGTCACTTAGAGGAGTGGACGAAGCAGCGCATCGCCATCGGACAGCGCTATGATGCAGAGATCACCAATCCCTGCTTTGTGAAACAAAAGCATCCTGCCAATACCAGGCACGTATACCATCTCTACGAAGTACAGGTGCCGGATCCGGAGGATTTTCTGGCCTATATGAAGGAAAATGACATTGAGTGCAACCGGCATTATCCGGTGCCCTGCCATCTCCAGGAGGCCTATGCCGCTTTGGGATATAAGCCGGGAGACTGCCCTAATGCGGAGCAGTTGGCGGCCCACTGCGCCACCCTTCCTCTTTTCCCGGAGATGACCCGGGAAGAAGTGGATCTGGTAATTGAAAAGTGCAACGCCTATGTATCGCCGTAGTTGTCAGCATACATACAGCGGTGACTGCACAGATTCAGAAATATCCGGAAAGGCTTTTTAAATATGGATAAGCAAAAGGTAACAGCGACGCAGCAAGGAAAAGGCAGATCGGGAGATGACTGTGCAGGCAAGCGTGTTTGCAGCCTGTGCAGCAGGATGAAGGAGACGGAGGAGCGCATGCGCCGTTTCTGGACGGTGAAAAGGATCTCCGTTTTGCTGACCGTCCTTTATTTTGCCAGCCTGATCCCCATGCTGGTGATCGCGCAGTATAACTATGCGGGGGCAGATGACTATTCCATCGGTCAGACCTGCCATACCGCCTGGATCACGACCCACAATGTATTCGCAGTGATCTGGCAGGCGGCTTTGATGGCGGCCCATGATTTCCTGTATTGGATGGGCTATTTTTCGGCCATCTTTATGATGTCTGTTCATCCGGGGGTATTCGGGGAGCACGTTTATGCAGCCACGACCTGGATCATGTTGGGAATGTTGACCTTTTCCACCATGTATCTGCTGCGGGCTTTGCTGGTGAAGGCCCTTGGTATGTCCAGGGATCTGTGCCGCAGCGTGACCATGATCCTGCTGCTGGTCACTGTGCAGTGTACGGTGGGGAGAAATGAGGCGTTCTATTGGTATTGCGGCGCTGTCAATTACATTTTCTTTTATGCGGTAGGATTATTTTACTTAGGCTGCCTTTTGTCTGCGGTCTATGATAAGAAACGAGGCAAGCGAATCTACGATCTTTGCATGGCCTGCTTCCTGGGGATCTTCGTAGGCGGCGGCAATTATATGACGGCCCTGACCGTGGCCATCGTGCTGGTGGTGGCGGTTTTCCTTCTCTGGAGAAACGGCGCCCTGAAAAGACAGAGGATCCTGCTGGTGCCCATGGCCTGCTTTTTCTTTGGATTCCTGGCCAGCTGTCTGGCGCCGGGAAACAGCTATCGTTCGGAGATCACCCAGGGAATGGGGGCGGTGAAGGCTATCCTGATCTCGCTGTACTATTTCTTTGATTACTGCGTCAGCGATTGGACCACCTGGGCGGTGGCCGCAGGCTTCCTGCTGCTGGTGCCCTTTATCTGGAAAATGGTGGGGGACACAGACTTTACCTTCCCTTGCCCGCTGTTGGTATTTCTGATGGGCTACGGCCTGACCAGTGCCAACGTAACACCGCCGCTTTATGCCATCGGCAATATCGGCGCAGGACGACTGCAGGCGATCTTCTTCATCCAGTATATTCTGTTGATGGGATTGTGCCTGATGTATGGACTAGGCTGGCTGCGAAAATATCTGGAGAGAAGAGGACAAGGCAGAGCGGACGCAGACGGAGCGGACAGATACTTTTCCGCGCCGGCTTTCCGGAGCATGGTTCTGCTGAGCCTGTTCATTGTATTTGCCTCGGCGCTGTGCATCCATGTGGATCCTTATTATTACACCAGCTCCAGTGCCATGACGGATCTGCTGAACGGATCGGCTAAGGCCTACGGAGAGGCCTATGAGGAGCGGACGAAGGTGCTTTTGGATGATACGGTAAAGGACGTGGTCTTCGAAAAGCTGCCTGCCCAGCCCCAGCTTTTATTCTTCTCCGACCTGACAGATTCCATGGATTCCTGGGAGAATAAAGCAGTGGCAAGGTATTATGATAAAAATTCTGTGGTGGTAAAATAAGGGATGGATCGTCCCTGAACAGACGCCGGCAAAGGGATCGGGCAGCGGATAACCTGGATGGTATTCGATATCTGACCGGAACAGAACCTGATGGAACGGCGGATCGCCAAAGGATAAGCTAAGAGATATAAACGATAAGCAATGAGATAGAAAAAGGTACATGCAACGGAACAACTTTCCGGTTGGCATGTACCTTTTTTCGGTAGGAAATCGGCAGTCAGAAGATTACTTAGTTGCCGGTGGTGCGCTGCAAGGTGCTCAGATCGATCTCGTCTAAGTTGGTGCCGGGCGCCACATCATAGCCCTGGGAGCGGAGAATGATGCGGGAGAGCATCTGGGCATACTTGCGGCGTCCCTCTTCAGAGAGATGCACGCCGTCCATCAGATTTTCGTCGGCATTATAGGAGTTGATGCCGAGTGCCCAGTAGGCGTCTAAGTAACTGATACCGAACTCAGCAGCGATCTGATCGGCAGTCTTGGCATATTCCTGCAGGGTAGCTTTGCCGTTGCTTAGGATATTGCCGTCTCCCAGATACTGATTATTCTTAAAGAACTGGGCATAGTTGGGACCGCAGAGAATGAAGGTGGCGTTGGGATAAGCCTGCTTCAGATTGTCAATACCTACATGCAGCGCGCCGCCGTAGGTCTCCAGATCCAGAACGTTGTTGGGGTTATTGACTGCCGCACCGTTAAAGTAGTCATTCAGTCCGTATTCGATGACGAAGATGTCCGTCTTGGAAAAATCACAGGACTTAAAGACGTTATAGGCGGTATATTTGCTGAAGAATGCAGGATCTACTTTGCCGGTGATGGCATAGACCATACCCAGGAAGCACCGGGATTCCCATTCTTCCACGCCGTGCTTTTCACCGGGTAAAAGAGAAGCGGCAGTACCGCCCATTGCCAGATTATAGACATTGGCATCACAGTACTGGGCCACCAGATAGGCGATACCGGTATCGTCCCGGAAGTTGTCCAGCTGGCTGTCGCCGAGGAAAACGATCTGCATATTGCCGCCGTCCTTGGCAGTGATCTGGTCATCTGCGGTGGCAGAGGCAGTGGCCTCCTGGGGATTCTCCGGCTCGTTGAGCTCGTCTACGTCCACCACCGTAATATCTTCCGGTGCCACCTCTGTATAGACAGAAGAAGCATCAGAGGTGGGCTGGCCTTCCTGCGATGCAGCGGAAGAGGTGTCTGTGTCGGCGGCTTCAGAGGTACTTTCCGAGGAAGTTTCGGATGCGGAAGCCTCGGAGGTAGAGGCTTCTACAGAGGAAGTCTGGGTGGAAGCAGACTGGGCGGCGTTGTCCTGCGCCGTTTCTACTTCGGAGGAAGCGGAGGCTGCGCTGTCGGAAACACCGGACGAGCAGCCGGACAAAAGGGATGCACACAAAGCAGCGCTGATCAAAAGAGCTGCCAGTTTATTTCTTTTCATAATGATCTCCATTCCGCAGACGTCGTGTGCCGGAAGAGTCGCAGAGCGGATAGGATGATCCCGGGCTGCGAGTATGACTATTCGTGACGTCTGCGTAACAAATAGCCGTGTGAACATAACGATAGTTTCAGATGCCGATCCGGCAGCAAACCTACCCTTCACATGATCCGACTGTGCCGTATGGTCTGGGGCACAACATGTTAGACTGTTCCATTATAGCACAGTTGACGAGAAGAAAGACAATGATTACAGTTCAGAGGCCGGCCAGGACCCTGCCGCCTGGCCGGCCTCTGAACTGTAACAGAAACCGTCCAGTATCCTGTTGGACAATTTACTGCTGATTTCCTATAATGCCGATATAGATGCCATTTGAAAGGTTACTGCGCATCCTATCGTAAATTATCTGAGAGGGGAAGTATTTCTGATGAAGAAAAGCAGAAACATTCGACAATGGATCAGGGGAAACATCTGGCTGCTGATCATTCTTGCGGCGTATGCCGCTGTGAACGGATATCTGGTCAGTGTCCATGAGCCGTGGAGGGATGAGGCGTTGGCCTGGACCATTGCCAGGGATCTATCTCCTGCAGGGATCATCCGGCAGATGTCCGTGGAGGGGCATCCCTGCCTCTGGTATTTCCTGCTTTTGCCTCTGACCAGAGCGGGTCTGCCTATTTTATCCATGTGTGTCCTTTCCTGCGTACTCATGGTCCTGGCTGCGGCCGTTTTCTTATGGAGAAGTCCGTTTCCAGGATGGCTGCGGGCACTGCTTCTTTTCACACCTCTTTTTACCTATATGTATCCGGTCATTTCCCGCAGCTATGCATTGGCCTTTCTGTTTATGGTCTGTCTGGCGGCACTGGAAAAGAAAAAATGGGAACATCCCTGGCTGTATTGCATTTTCCTGGGACTGTTGGTGCAGACCCATGTGATCATGGTGGGAATGGCAGGGATCATGTCCTTTGTTTTTCTGGTGCAGCGCATGTGCCGTTTTCACAAGGATGGACTGAAAAGCCTGGTTCGAAGGCTGCTGCCGTTGCTGTTGCCTCTCTGCAGTTTTTTCTGGCTGTTGGTGCAGTTCGCCCATATTAAGGAGAGTGCCTCCATGGATGTGGAGAGGATGACCCTTGGGGAATTCTGGCATGGATTGTGGCAGACGCTGCCTTATACCATGAGCATGTATATGGAAATTGGCGGCACCAGGGCACTGTGGCTGGCGGCTGCCGTGCTGGCTCTTTGCATCTATGCGGTGCTGCGCCGGCACCTTTGGGGAGAGACTGTTTGCTTTTTCGGCGGCATCGGAGCGCAGATGGTGATCTATACAGGCATCAACGGGCCTACCGGTCAGCGGGCACTGACCTGGTTTTTACTTTTTCTCTGGTATCTGTGGGTGTGCCTGGATCGGGTAAAGGATATGCAAAACGCTGCAGAATGGAAAAGCGGTGTGCCAAATACAGACGCAAAGACAGGAAAAGAAGAGGCGGTCTATAAGATCAGAAGATTCCTTTGCAGAAATGAATTTTGCCTGGCACTGTTGCCTACGCTGGCAGTTACCATGTGGCTTTGCAGTGTGCGGCTTTATCCGTATATGATAAAGGATATGCACATGCAGTTTTCCGATGCCGGTCAGGTGGCCAAGGCTGTGGAGGCGGTGGTGCCGGAAAACGGTACCGTGGTGATGACGGATGCGGCGACGGCCCCCTCTGTGGCAGCTTACCTGACCCATAAGGGAATCCGGATCTTCTGTCCGCAGCAGAATACCTACGTTACCTATACCAATTGGGACAGCAACTGGAATCGAAGGATGAGCCAGACGGAAATGATGGCCGTCCTGGAGGAAAATGGTCTGTGCCAGAATGGTTTCTATATCATCATTGACAGAGACAACGTGGTGGAGGATTTGCAGACCCAGGATTGGCAGCTGCTCTATCAGACACCGGAGGAGGCGGTTTTTCATGAGGAATTCAGCCTCTATTACGTGACGGCGCAGCAGGCATCCGGTGAATAAAAGTATCTGGGCAGAACAAGGTTACAGTCCGGACGCCGGCCAGGCGGCGGGGCCTGGCGGAGGTATCCGGGTGAGGGGACGCCTCTCGGCTCCATCCTTCGGACCTAGCGGTACTAAGCTCGCAAAGGACGCGAGCTAAGGACCGAGGCCTCGCAAGGCCCCTCACCCGGACACGCTCCGCCACCCGCCGCCTGGTCGGCGTCCGGACTGTAACGCGATAAGCAATTTGATGAATACAGACGCAGTAGTTTGCTAAGGAAGGTAAAGTGTTGTAAAGTATGCTTAGGTATGCCCT
>CAVBJS010000044.1:0-22741 GCA_963596015.1 Bacteroidaceae bacterium | reverse complement strand
TCCTGCGCTCCGGGGCATGGCCGGGAAGCCATTCTCGCACTCCATTGCATGACCGGGAAACCATTCCCGCGCAAAAAAACCGGCAGCCCCTGCATGGCAGGTCCGCCGGTTTTATGATTTTAATGTTCAATGATTACAATGCTGACTGACTACGGATGCTATGCCCCTGCTGTCTCCTCGGCCAACGTCCTCTCATACTGCTGCAGGATCGCCTGCTCTATCCTTGTGCGGGTATCCACCGTGATCGGATGGGCGATGTCCCGGTACTCGCCGTCTGCCGACTTCTTGCTCGGCATAGCCACGAACAGACCTTTCTCACCCTCGATGACCTTGATGTCGTGAATTACGAATTCGTTGTCCACGGTAATGGAAACCACCGCTTTCATCTTACCGTCCTTCGCAATCTTGCGTACTCTAACATCTGTTACCTGCATAACATTCTCCGTTCTGGTTCTCTTACATTACATATAATAACGATCGCTCTTTTCCAATACGATCTTGACGCCGTTCTCGCCCTTGTAGCAAGCGTTCGCCTGTAATGTATCACGGCTCTCTACGATGCAGTTCTCAATGTAGGTGTTATCTCCTATATAAACGTCATTCAGGATGATGGAATTGCGGATCACGCAATTGTTGCCTACATATACCTTCTGGAACAGAATGGAGTTCTCCACGGTTCCGTTTACAATACAGCCGCTGGCTAACAGGCTGTTCTTTACGTTAGTGCCTACATTGTACTTTGCAGGCGGAAGATCCAGCACCTTGCTGTTGATGTAAGGATACTGCTTGAAGAAGTAGTCCCGAACCTCCGGCTTTAAGAAGTCCATATTGGTGCGGTAGTAATCTTCTACGGAAGCGATGTTGCTCCAGTACTCCTTGATCTTATAGCCATAGATCTTCTTCATATTCTTATAGCGGATCAGGATATCCTGTACCAGGTCGTATCTTCCCTCTTCCTGGCTTCTCTCCAGCAGCTCGATGAGCTGACGGCGACGGATCACATAGATACCGCAGGAAACCGTATTGGTCTTGGCTACGATGGGCTTCTCCTCGAATTCCTCGATCCTGGCCTCTTCGTTCATCCGCAGGATACCGAATCTCTCCAGATTGGAACCGGCGGGCATATCCTTGCATACCACGGTGATGTCTGCCTTCTTGGCGATGTGGTACTCCAGAACCTTGTTGTAATCCATCTTGTAGACGCAGTCACCGGAAGCGATCACCACATAGGGCTCATGGGAATTCTTTAAGAATTTCATGTTCTGGGCGATGGCATCTGCAGTGCCTCTGTACCAGCTGCTGCTCTCTCTGGTCAGTGCCGGCGTGAACAGGAACATGCCGCCCTGTTTTCTGCCGAAATCCCACCACTTAGAGGAGCTTAAGTGCTCATTCAGACTGCGTGAATTGTACTGTGTCAGGACCGCTACCTTCTGAATATGGGAGTGTTCCATATTGCTCAGGGCGAAATCAATGCTACGGAAACTGCCTGCTACAGGCATTGCGCATACGGCGCGCTTGACGGACAGCTCTCTCATACGGTTGCTGTTGCCGCCTGCCAGAATAATTCCTATTGCTCTCATCTGCGTTCACCTGCCTTTACCAGACTCTTTCCGCTCTCCAGGCGGCCATCGGGATAATCCTCTGCCTGTGTCTCGCCGCTGATCAGTACGTTCTTACCGATGCTGACGTGATCCGGCACGATCGTCTTCTCTGCGATAACAGTCAGACCATCCCGGTAAATGGAAGGTGCGGTCTCATTGTCCACCAGCTCACCTTCTCCTACGATGACATTGCTGCCAACGATCGCTTCCTCTGCCACAATGGCTTTGGTCATCTGTGTATTCTCACCGATGACGGAATTATTCATAATGATGGAATCCCGTACCACGGCACCCTCGCCGATGGTGACACCGCAGCCGATGACGGAATTATAGACCTTGCCGTAGATCTCGCTGCCCTCACCGATGATGGAGCGCTCTGACTCGCTGTTGGCGCCCATATACTGAGGCGGCAGTGCGGTGCTGCGGGTGTAGATCTTCCAGTATTCCTCATAGAGGTTGAATTCCGGCACGATGTCGATCAGCTCCATATTAGCTTCCCAATAGGAGGTCAGGGTTCCTACATCCTTCCAATAGCCGTTAAATTCGTAGGCATACAGCGGCATGCCGTTATCTCTGCAATACGGGATGACATGCTTACCAAAGTCAAGGCCGGGCTGAGAGGCGTTGGCGATCAGGGCGTCCTTCAAAGCTTTCCAGGAGAAGATATAGATACCCATGGAAGCTAAATTGCTGCGGGGATGCTCCGGCTTTTCCTCAAAGTCTGTGATCCGCTGCTCGTCGTCGGTGATCATGATACCGAATCTCTTAGCCTCTTCCATAGGCACGGGCATAACGGCAATGGTGACATCTGCGCCCTTTTCCTTATGGAAATCCAGCATAGCTTCGTAATCCATCTTATAGATATGATCGCCTGACAGGATCAGCACATAATCCGGATGGAAGGTTTCCATATAATCCAGGTTCTGGTAAATAGCGTTAGCGGTACCTGTGTACCACTCGCTGTTCTCACTCTTTTCATAAGGAGGGAGAATGGTTACACCGCCTACATTCTTATCCAGATCCCACGGAATACCGATACCGATATGCGTGTTCAGACGCAGAGGCTGGTACTGGGTGAGTACACCTACTGTGTCTACGCCGGAATTAATGCAGTTGCTCAGCGGGAAGTCAATGATCCTGTACTTTCCACCAAAGGACACGGCTGGTTTCGCCACCTTGGAAGTCAGTATGCCCAGACGACTTCCCTGGCCGCCAGCCAGAAGCATGGCAATCATTTCTTTTTTAATCATTGTTATCACCTCAGACCGTTTTTTCGCACAGCACTTTCTGTAATTCAGTATATTTACAGTTTCTTCTGTCGATAGTTAGATTATAACACAGCGCTGTTCCATTGAAAACATTTCTGTGCATTTTTTATGTATGTTTTTCACAATTTACATTGTCTATAGGTTTATTTTTTGTGAAATAGTTCTATCACGACGGACACATGCGGGCCAGATGTCTTTTTCGTTTCTTTTTCCTTGTCTTTTCCCCGTATTTTCAAGCTCTGCAGTTTCATTTTTGTGGTAAACTGAATCCGAAAGAATACGTTACCGGACGGCAGGCGCGGATGTACATTGTTAATAAGTATGGAAGAAATGCCCGACAGCATTTCTTTCATACTGCGTTGCTGCGTTGATGTCAATGCAGTATCACATCGGAGGATCGGCCTGTGGGAAATTCTCCTCGTGTTATTGCAGTAAACTGCGGTAACACGAAAAGAATGAATAGATTTATTTTTATCAGGAAATTTTATTAGGAAATGAGGGAGTTTATGTATCAGATTGATTTTTCCAAACCTATCCATGTTTACTTCGTCGGCATCGGCGGCATCTCCATGAGCGGTCTGGCGGAGATCCTGCGCAGCCGGGGCTTTACCGTATCCGGTTCCGACAGACAGGAATCTGCCGTCACCAAAAAGCTGACAGCCCAGGGCATCAAGGTCTATTACGGGCAGCGGCAGGAGAATATCACCCCCGACATCGATCTGGCCGTCTTTACCAGCGCCATCCACCCGGATAATCCGGAATATATCGCCGTGCAGAACCTGCAGATCCCTATGCTCACCAGAGCCCAGCTGTTAGGAGAGATCATGCGCAACTACGCCCTGCCGGTGGCAGTCAGCGGCACCCACGGCAAGACCACCACTACCTCCATGCTCTCCGAGATCCTGCTGGCAGATGACACGGATCCCACCCTGTCCATCGGCGGCATGTTAAAGAGCATCGGCGGCAACGTCCGGGTAGGCCACTCCGACTACTTCGTCACCGAGGCCTGCGAGTATACCAACAGCTTCTTAAGCTTTTTCCCCAAACTCAGCATTATCCTGAATATCGATGCGGATCACCTGGACTTCTTTAAGGATTTAGATGACATCCGCCATTCCTTCCGGAAATTTGCCCAGCTTCTGCCTGCGGATGGCTGGCTGGTGATCAACAGCGATATCCCCGATGTACAGGAGATCTCCGGAGATCTGCCCTGTCATGTGCTCTTCTACGGCTCCTGTTCGGAAAACAGTGCCTACTATCCCACCGACATCGTCTATGACGATCACGCCCATCCCAGCTTCCTGCTTCACAGCACCAACCCGCTGACCGGGGAAGTACTGTCCCAGCAGGTACGTCTGACGGTACCCGGCGAGCACAATATCTACAATGCCATCGCCGCCCTGGCCGCTGCAGACCTGATGGGTATTCCCCGCAGTGCCTCTGTTCCCGCCCTGACCGGTTTCCATGGGACAGACCGCCGCTTTGAGTACAAGGGAACACGTGACGGCGTCACCATCATCGATGACTATGCCCACCATCCCACAGAGATCCGGGCTACACTGACCGCTGCCCGGAACTATCCTCACCACACCCTCTGGTGCGTCTTCCAGCCCCATACCTATACCCGCACCAAGGCGCTGCTGCCGGAGTTCGCCGATGCCCTGCGCCTGGCGGATCATGTAGTCTTAGCGGATATCTATGCGGCCAGAGAGACGGATACCCTGGGCATCAGCTCCGAGACTCTGCAGCAGGAGATCATCAAACGAGGCGGCAATTGCAGCTATTTTGACAGTTTTGAAAAAATTGAAGAATTCCTCTCGGCAAATTGCACCAAAGAAGATTTGTTGATAACCATGGGTGCGGGAAATGTCTATCAAATTGGGGAAAATCTCCTTTCCAGATAGACTTATCCACAACGTCCCCCTTATCCCCATGTGGTTATCGTGGATAAACCTGTGGAAAAAAAGGAGTTATATTCCCCACTTTTTTACCGGGCATCCACATTTTCCACATTTTCCACACATACAGCGCCGTCCCTGCCGTCGGCAGGCGGTCATTTTTTTCTCGGCACTTTGTCTATTTCACCGAAAAAAATCCTGTGCTATACTGCGGCTTGTTCGAGATCAGATAACTAAACAGGATCATACGGAAATGCTTTAGGCAGAAGACGACATTGGGATCAGCGTCGCTTTCTGTCTGTTTCACACCCCTGTCTGTGCCGCAGACGTCACAGACAGCGCCTATAGCAAACAAAATGGCAAGCAAAGCATTATTTTCCGATACAAACGTCTGCGGAATGGGGATTCTTCTTATGGGAACTTTACAGGTTTATAGCAAAAATGCGGAGGCTACCAGCGTTTCCAATTTATTTATCGATGAATACATGAAGGAAGCCAATGACGCACAGATCAAGGTTTATCTGTATCTGGTGCGCATGATGCATGCCGGTCGTTCTACCAGCATCGCGGATATGGCAGACCAGTTCAATCACACGGAGAAGGAAGTGCTGCGCTCCCTGACCTATTGGGAAAAGAAGGGCCTGGTCTCCTTAAATTACGATGCCAGAGGAGAGCTCACCGGCATCCATCTGTGCGATACCGACAATATGCCTTCCGCAAAGGCCGGCCGGGAAAGCCTCTCTGTCACTCCTATGGTGCAGAGCGTGACCCAGACGGTGGCCTTCCCCACCATTTCCTCCGAGGAAAACGAAGGAAGCGAGAACGAAGGGGACGAGGCCCAGGCGTTAGCCGCCTTCCGTGCGGATGCAGACCGGGCAGAGCTTTTGTTCATCATCGAGCAGTATCTGGGCAAGCCCCTTTCTGTCTCTGAGATCAAGGCGGTATATTATATTTCTTCCCAGCTGCATTTCAGCGACGACCTGATCGACTATCTCATGCAGTATTGCATCGACCGTGGCAAAAAGGACTTCCGCTACATCCAGCAGGTAGCAAAGAACTGGGCAGAAAACGGCATCACCACCCCCAAGCAGGCGGAGCGAAAGGCATCCAGCCTCCTGCCCCAGAACAGATCCTCCCGCAATAATGGCATGTACCGTTCCAATAACAGACAGTATGTAAACCCCTTCAATCAGTTCCAGCAGCGGGATTACGATTATGATGAGTTAGAGAGACAGCTGCTGAGCAACTAAGCAAGGCAGAAGGAGTACAGATTGGCACTCACCAGAGAACAATACGACAGAATACTGCAGCGATATACACAGAAACAGGACCTCCACCGGCGCCAGCTCGCAAAGCGCCGGCAAGAGGTTTATTTGCATGTTCCGGAATATCGGGATCTGGATGAGGAGATCCCCGCCCAGGGCATGGCCCTGCTGCGGGCCCGTCTGGCCGGAAAGGAAACCACAGGCACGCCTCTTAAAGCGGATATCGAGAAAGTGGCAGCCAAAAAGCAGGCCCTGCTGACGGCAGGCGGCTATCCCGCCGACTACCTCTCACCGGTCTATGACTGTCAGGACTGCAAGGATACCGGCTTTATAGACGGAAGAAAGTGTCACTGCTTCCGGGCACAGGAAACGACCATGCTCTATGACCAGTCCGGCATTCAGGACCTGGCCAGACAGAAGAATTTTTCCTCCCTTTCCGATGAGTTCTATCAGGGTAAGGACCACGTGAGCTTTCAAAAGTGTGTACAGGACGCGAAAGAATTTGTAAGACATTTTCCAAAAAGCTACCGCAATTTTTATTATTATGGTAATGTAGGTACGGGCAAAACCTTCCTTTCCATCTGTATTGCCCATGAACTGATCGAAAAAGGCTACAGTGTCCTGTATTTCAGTGCCGTATCCCTTTTCGAAAAGCTCTCCTCCTACGCCTTCAGTCTGGACAAAAAACAGCAGCTGCGGGAATTGCAGGAGGACCTTTATACCTGTGATCTTCTGATCATTGACGATCTGGGGTCGGAGCTCGTCAACAGCTACGTGAATTCCGCCCTGTTTTCCTGCCTGAATGAACGCTCACTGCGCCGCAAGTCCACCATTATCTCCACCAATAAGGATATGCAGGAGTTCAAGCAAACTTACAGCGAGCGAATCTGCTCCAGGATATTCGGTCAGTACCAATTATATAAGTTCTCCGGTCCTGACATCCGGATCATACTTAAAAGACGTTCCATAGATTCCATAAGAAAGTGAGGAGTTTTCCAATGCAAAGAAGAGAAGAGAAACGTAATCTGGAGTCCATTCCGGTAGGCTCTCTGGGGCTGATTCCCCTGGAAGGCTGCGCGGCCATCGGCAAGGAAGTGGATAACTACCTGATCAAATGGAGAGCTGAGCGTGAGAGCGAGCACAAAAACAGTCTTGCTTTTGCCGGCTACCAGCGTCCCTCTTATGTGGTCAGCTGTGATGTACCCCGTTTCGGCACCGGTGAGGCAAAGGGTGTCCTGCGTCAATCCGTCCGGGGCATGGATCTCTACATCATGGTAGATGTGGTGAACTACAGCATGACTTACTCTCTCTTCGGACAGACCAATCACATGTCTCCCGACGATCACTACCAGAACCTTAAGCGCATCATCGCTGCTGTAGGGGGCAAGGCAAGACGTATTACCGTCATCATGCCTTATCTCTATGAGAGCCGTCAGCACAACCGTACCCAGAGAGAGTCTCTGGACTGCGCTATCGCTCTGCAGGAGCTGGTCCGCATGGGCGTAGACAACATCATCACCTTTGACGCCCACGATCCCCGGGTACAGAACGCTATTCCTCTGAGCGGCTTTGAGACCGTGCAGCCTGCTTATCAGTTCATTAAGAGCCTGCTCCACAGCGTTCATGATCTGCAGATGGATTCCGATCACATGATGATCATCAGCCCGGATGAAGGCGGCATGAAGCGTGCCGTTTACATCGCCAACGTACTTGGCCTGGATATGGGTATGTTCTACAAGCGCCGGGACTATACCAGAGTCGTTAACGGCCGCAACCCCATCGTAGCCCACGAGTTCCTGGGCTCCAGCGTAGAGGGCAAGGACATGATTATCATCGATGACATGATCTCCTCCGGCGACAGCGCCCTGGAAGTAGCTGCTGCCTTAAAGAAGCGCAAGGCTAAGAGAGTCTTCATGTTCTCCACCTTCGGTCTGTTCACCGCCGGCCTTTCCCGTTTCGACGAGGCCTATGAACAGGGCATCGTAGATCTGGTACTGACCACCAACCTGATCTACCAGACACCGGAACTCTTAGAGCGTCCCTGGTATGTCAGCTGCGATCTGAGTAAGTATATCGCCTACATCATCGATACCTTAAACCACGACAGCTCCATCAGCGATCTGCTCAATCCCAACGACCGTATCACCAATATCGTGGCCCGTTACAAGGAAGCCCAGAAGTCCGGAAACTGGGAGCAGTTCTAAGTCCGTAAGGCAGATAAAGCCCCGCGAGTTCAAAACTCGCGGGGCTTTCTTTTCTGTTTATATACGGTTTTGTGCGTTACGTTACAGTTCTTATGTTACAGTTCAGACGCCGCCGAGGTGTGAACCGTAACTACATTACTGCTGCACCACATAGGCCACATAGCCATTGCCGCTTTGTCCGAACAGGGACTCTGCATTGGTCCTGGTGATCTTATACAAGGTGCCTGCCGTGGGATCCATCAGCACCACCTGGGAGTCATTATAACCCACGATCAGCACACTTTCCTGCCCGTTATTTCTGGCAGCCAGCACCGGTTTCTCTTCGCTTACATAATAGAGCACCGCATCCAGACCGGCACCGGTCAAGTCCATGATCCGGGCGCCGTCGATGTTATCCTCCAGGATCTCCTCCAGGGTTTTGCCCTGGGAGAGAAGAGATGCCGCATTGATGCCGGATCTTCCCTCAAAATCAAGGATAGTCTGGAGGCAGACGCTTAAGCTGGTCTCTCCCTCCTGGATGGCTCTGGCCTGGATTGCCATGATCTGATTGACGCTGTTGCGGTTGCCTTTCTTCCAAATATAAAGGTTATTCTCATCCGTCACAAAGCCGGAAACGCTGTCCGCCTTCTGTACCGCCTGGGTGGCCTTCTGATAGACACCTGCCACGCCGTAAATGTCATAGACCACATACGTATCCTGTGTCGTCTCATCTCCGCTCAGACGTACCTCTCTGCTTCCTTCATACAGAGCTTCCTTGGGGCGTACATATTTAAAGCTTCCTGCTTTCATGCCCTTGGCAGCGACCTGACTTACCTGCTTCCACTCCTGGGAGGATACCTGCTGGATCTGGTGGCTGCCGGCAGATACCTCCTGGGCATCCATGATCTGGTCATCTATCGCCGCCTCAAACCGGCTGCTCTCTGCAGGCAGTACTGTCAAAGGCGCCTTGCCGTCCTCTGCGGTATCGGTACTTGCTGCCTCTGTCAGGCTGCCCTCTGCCAACGCTGTGCCGCTTTGGCTTCCTTCCTCCTGTGCCCCTGCGGCGTCTTTCTCATCGGATCCGGTATCCTGGGCTGAGGAATCCTCTTCGTCCTCTTCCGCTTCTGCTACAGCCGCTGTGATGATCTCCTCCCCGGTCTGGTCCAGACCGCTGTCAGCCTCCTGGGTTTTTAACCGGTGCAGCGTGATCTGGTTTCCTTCTACCTCACATCCTGTCACGTAGTAGCCTGCGATCTGATAATTCTCCAATACCTCCAGGTCATCATTGACGATCTGTACGCAGTACATGGGCTGCACTTCACTACCGGTGGGATCTACCACTACATCGGACTTTCTTCCTTTTCCATAGATCAGATCCTCTCCGATAAAGCCTAGGGGATTCACGTGTTCCCCTGCATCGGCGTCAATGGTCTGGGAGGTCTTATCCGCCAGATCCTCCAGCACGATCTGCTCCGTGCCCCGGTCATCGGTCTGCTTCCAGGCGATCATACGGCCGTCGGAGGAGACCTGATACTCGCCCTCTGTCAGGCCCGTTGCGATCTCTTCCACCTCCCGGCTGGTGAGATTGATCTCATAGATTGTCTCGTCCATCAACAGGAAGAGGCTATTTCCCTTATTTAAATAGGAAAGCTTCTCTATCTGAGCCTTTAACAGGGAGGCAGAACCGTCATAGGGCACGAAGGCCTTTTCCTCCACAGTACGGAAAATACTGTTGTAATTATAGACCGCCGCTCCCAGCTCTCCTTCGTGGTCGCCCCGGTTCATGTATCCGTAAACCAGAAAATCCACATTGCCGGTCTCATCCACGTTCAGGATCTTGATCTCATACCGGTTCCAGATTTCTCTGGCATCCTGGCTGTCAAAATCACCGAAGCCATAGACATAGGCGATGGAATTATCCACAGGATTGCAGGCATAAAGTCTTCCCGCCTGTACAAAGGCAAAGGCACTGCCGCCGTCACTCTCTTCACAGACACTGTCCTCCCCGGTAATGCCCAGGGTGATGACGCCGTCCGTCTCCACACTGCCGGAAGGCACAAATACCTGCTCCGCATAGCGCTCATAGTCCAGCAGATTGATCCTGGTCTCACCCTTGCGGATCCGAAAATATTCCTGACACCGCAGCAGGACGCTGTTTCCCTCTGCGCTCTTTACCTTCACCATATAATCCACACGGAAGATCGCCGTCTCCTTCTGCATATCCTCCACGGCGATGCTAGCCTCTCCCACCTGCTCCGGCTCTAAGTCTCCCCAGGTGATCTGCCCGTAACTGCTGTGAATGTCCACATGGGCATAGGAGGCATTATCCCCCTCGCCGTTTGGCTCGATATAGGTGGTGATGCTGCTGGCCGCTGTCTTGGAAAAGGTGGAATTATGGAATGAAAGGACAAAACTCATCTTTTCCCTGGCCCCATTTTCCTCGGAGGCAATGATGCGGGTATAGTACCGAAGTGTGTTCTCCTCTTCCGGGACCTTCACCAGAAAGACCAGCATATATTCCTGATCATTCTCGATAAGGTCATGGATCGTAAAGCTTCCGCTATATTCCTCTCCGGAAGTCACCAGATCCGTGATCTCTCCGTCCTCGATCAGCCGGCCGTCCTCTAAGGCCCGTACCTCGAAGGAAAGGCTTTCCGGATCCTGGCCGAAGCTATCCAGGGTAAAGCTTACTTTCCGGTCTGTACCGATAGGCGTGATGGGCCCCCGGTAGTGCTGCAGGCTCCGCTCTGTCTTAAAGCCGTGGAGCTCGTTTACCGTCTGTCCCTGGGTCTGCATGGTTATAACAGGAAAAACTGCTTCTCTCATTTCCGCGGTCGAATTGACGCTTTCATGATTCAGAAGCAGTTCCATCACTACTACGGCTACCCCAAACAGCAGGATACCGTATATCACTCTGAAAATTGTATTTCGCATATGCTCTCGTTAGCTTTCCTGTGATGATTGATTATAATGATGCTTTTCCTCCAGCATCATATCCTTCACCTTCATCAGTCTGCTCTGAGAGCTTCGCTCGTTTTCATCCAGCTTCATGGTAATAAAGCGGATGCTCTCCTGGGTCTGCGGGATCATCACATGCTCCAGCGCATTGACGCGGCGTCGGGTCTTCTCGATCTCCGCCGCCAGCAGCTGACAGGTCTTTTCACTTTCCGCCAATTTTAACATATCCGGAAGGATCTTAGCAAGACTGCCAACGCCCGCATCCAGGTCACCGGAGGTGAATGCAAAACCGTAGGAATAGATGTCCCCGGGGTTCTCCAGGCGCATACTGCAGGTATACACCGGCACCTCCACGCTCATGATATTTTTAGATTCACAGGAAAGGGCGATCTCCTGTCTGGGAGACATAAAGGCCACTCGCACCTCTTCCTCGCTCATGGCAGAGCGGGCCAGGGCGAAGCTCTTATTGGCCTCGGCGATACCTTCCTCCACCTTTTCCCGCAGCGCCTGATTCTGACGGACCGTCTCTAAGAACTGCCGCATCAGTTCATCTCTTTTATCTTTTAATAATTTATGTCCCCGTCTGGCTGTGACAAGTTTGCGCTTTAGCCTTGTCAGCTCCATGCGGGTAGGATTTACATTTGCAGCTGCCATACTTACCTTTCTTGCCGAAATTTACTACGACAACACAAAGAGAATTTTCCGCAGGCGAATTCTCCGATCGTTACTGCTTCGTCCCCTGGCAAAGCGGCGGTTCCTGTGGTCGATATCCTGCCACCTGGCCGGCGTCCAAGCAGTAACCTCCCATGTGCTCCGCACCTATGCCGTAAACGGCACAGGTGCTGTCAACTCTCAGGCCTGTGCAGGATCGGATTCCTCATAGTAACGATCCAGGTACTCGTCCTTGATACGCTTCAGCTCTGTTCTGGGCAGCATGCGCAGCAGCTTCCATCCCAGATTTAAGGTTTCCTCAATACTCCGGTCTGTCCGGTAGCCCTGGGAGACATACTCCCGTTCGAAGGCATCCGCGAATTTCGCATACTGCCGGTCTGTCTCCGTCAGCGCCGCTTCACCTAAGATCACCATCAGCTCCTTGGCGTCCTTGCCTCTTGCATAGGCCGCAAACAGCTGGTTCATGGTATTGGCATGATCGGCTCTGGTCTTTCCTTCGCCGATACCCTTATCCTTCAGACGGGACAGGGAAGGCAGCACGTCGATAGGGGGCTGAATGCCCTTCCGGTACAGATCACGGCTTAAGATGATCTGGCCCTCTGTGATATAGCCGGTCAGATCCGGGATGGGATGGGTCTTGTCATCCTCCGGCATGGACAAAATGGGGATCAGGGTAATGGAGCCGTCCTTTCCCTTTTGTCTGCCTGCGCGTTCGTAAAGGGTAGCCAGGTCTGTATACATATAGCCGGGATAGCCGCGGCGGCCCGGTACTTCCTTGCGGGCTGCGGAAATCTCACGAAGAGCATCCGCATAGTTGGTGATGTCGGTCATGATGACCAGCACGTGCATGTTCTTTTCAAAGGCCAGATACTCCGCCGCCGTAAGTGCCATGCGGGGCGTGGCGATACGCTCTACCGCCGGATCGTTAGCCAGATTGATAAAAAGTACGGCTCTGTCGATAGCGCCGGTCTCCCGGAAGCTTTCTATAAAGAAGTTGGACTCTTCAAAGGTGATGCCCATAGCGGCAAACACTACTGCGAAGGGTTCCTTCGTGCCCACTACCTTAGCCTGTCTGGCGATCTGGGCTGCCAGCTGGGCATGGGGCAGACCGGATGCGGAGAAGATGGGAAGCTTCTGGCCACGCACCAGGGTATTCAGTCCGTCGATGGCGGACACACCGGTCTGGATAAATTCCTGCGGATAGTTTCTGGCTGCCGGATTCATGGGCAGACCGTTAATATCCCGGCGCTCCTCCGGCAGGATCTGGGGGCCGCCGTCAATGGGACGTCCCATGCCGTCAAAGACACGGGAGAGCATGTCCTCGGAGACACCCAGCTCCATGCTGTGTCCCAAAAAACGCACCTTACTGCTCTCCATATTGATACCGGTGGCATTTTCAAACAGCTGTACCAGGGCATCGCCGCCGTTGATCTCCAGCACCTTGCAGCGCCGCTTCTCTCCGTTGGCCAGCTCTACTTCGCCCAGTTCATCATAGGCCACCCCCTCTACGCCCCGCACCAGCATCAAGGGGCCGGCCACTTCCTGTATGGTTCTGTATTCCTTCGGCATTTAGAGATCCTCCTTCTGTGAAGCCGCCCGGCTGATCTCCTCCTGCAGCTCCTGTGCGATGGTCTGGTAGACGCTCTCTAACTGCGCCTGCTCTGTATATTTGAATCGTCCGATCTTTTCCCTGACAGGCAGAGCGATCAGGGACTCGATGGAAGCACCTGCCTCTAAGGCTGTCTTGGATTCCTCATAGTAAGCCAGGATCAACTGCATCATCCGCAGCTGCTTTTCCGGTGAGGTATAGGTATCGATCTCGTGGAACGCATCCTGATGCAGATAGTCCTCACGGATGGATCTGGCTGCCTCCATCTTCAGACGGTCCGGTGCCGACAGGGCGTCCATGCCCACCAGCTGTACCATCTCGTTCAATTCCGACTCCTCGGACAATAACAGCATCATCTGGCCCCGCAGCTTCATCCAGTCAGGGCTTACGTTCTCGTCAAACCAGTTTTCCATGGTATCCAGATACAAAGAGTAGCTGGTCAGCCAGTTAATGGCAGGGAAATGTCTCTTATAAGCCAGCTGGGCATCCAGACTCCAGAATACCTTTACGATACGCAGTGTCGCCTGGGTGACCGGCTCGGAAATATCACCGCCTGCCGGAGATACGGCGCCGATCACGGACAAAGCACCCTCTCTGGACTCTGTGCCCAGGGTCTTTACCCGTCCTGCCCGCTCGTAGAACTGGGCAAGTCTGGAACCTAAGTAAGCAGGATAGCCTTCCTCACCGGGCATCTCCTCCAGACGACCGCTCATCTCACGAAGGGCCTCTGCCCAGCGGGAGGTGGAATCTGCCATCAGGGCTACGGAATAGCCCATATCCCGGAAATACTCTGCAATGGTGATGCCCGTATAGATAGAAGCCTCTCTGGCTGCCACCGGCATATCGGAGGTATTGGCGATCAGCACCGTCCGCTCCATCAGCGAAAATCCCGTCTTGGGATCCTTTAATTCCGGGAACTCGTTCAGTACATCCGTCATCTCGTTGCCGCGCTCGCCGCAGCCGATATAGACCACAATATCCGCCTCTGCCCATTTAGCCAGCTGATGCTGTACCACGGTCTTGCCGGAGCCAAAGGGTCCGGGCACCGCCGCCACACCGCCCTTGGCGATGGGGAACATGGTATCGATGACTCTCTGTCCGGTTACCAGGGGCATGGTAGGGGAAAGCTTTTCCCGATAAGGACGTCCCCGGCGCACCGGCCACTTCTGCATGAGGGTCAGCTCTTCCCGGGTGCCGTCGTCATGCAGCAGCACGCCTACAGGCTCCGACACAGTATACTCGCCCTCTGCGATACTCTCGATGACACCGCTCTTAAGAGGCGGCACCATGATCTTCTGGGTAATGATCTGGGTTTCCTTTACTGTACCAATGACGTCGCCGCCCTGTACTCTGGCGCCCACTGCCACAGAAGGCACAAAGTGCCACTTTTTCTCCCTCTTAAGGGCCGGTACCTGCACGCCGCGCTGCAGCAGGTTACTTCCCGTGACCTTCATAATGTCATCCAAAGGTCTTTGAATACCGTCATAGATGCTGCCCAAAAGACCGGGGCCTAACTCTACACTCATAGGCGCTCCGGTGGACTGCACCGGTGCCCCCGGTGCCAGACCGGAAGTCTCCTCATAGACCTGAATGGAGGCCTGGTCACCGTGCATCTCAATGATCTCTCCTACCAGATTGCGCTCACTGACATGCACCACGTCAAACATATTGGCATCCCGCATGCCCTCTGCAATGACCAGGGGACCTGCCACTTTTTTGATCGTACCGTTTTTCATTTTTTACCTCTTTTTGCCGTAGCTTGTCTACGGCAACACGAAGAGAATTTCGCGAAGGCGAATTCTCTGATGTGATTTCTCAGGACACCGATTGCGGTGTCCTGGCAATGACTGAAAATGACATCGGTCATTTTCAGTCATTTGCTCTATTATGCCGCAATCTATTACGGCAACACGAAGAGAATTTCGCGTATGCGGATTCTCCGCTTATAAAATATCAGAACCTACTGCCTGCTCCACGGATCTATGCACCGCGGCCATGCCCTCCCCCGTATTGCCGAAGATCCCCGGGATCAGAATGATCGCCGGCTGGGGCTGGGTGGTATAGCGCCGGATCTCCTCCCGGATACCTGCCGCCAATGCCTCTGTGACATAGATGACCGCGTAGTTCTGTCCCGCCAGCTTGCGCAGCAGCTTCGCTGCCGCCTCCGCATCCAGGTCGTCTGTTCTATAGGTATCAAAGCCGAGAGCACTGAAGCCGTAAATGCTGTCCCAGTCTCCCATCACTGCTGCTTTATACATAGGTTTTTCTCACTCTTTCCCGTATCTCCGACTCCGACAATCCGTTGTGCAGCCCTGCCAGGATCATGCGCACGGACTTGATTTCCATACGCCGCGCCAGATAGTAGGCTGCCAGGGGATCCGGTCCGAAGGGATTGGACAGCTGGGGCCGGATCTTTTCGATCAGCTGATCGTCGCACCATTTTTCAAAGGCTGCGTAGGAGGTGCCGATGGCCTCTCCGGCGCCGGCATATTCTGTATTTCCCAGGTAATCAAAAAGGGCTTCTTTCCCCTGAACCGCTGCCTGTTCCAGACGTTCTGTGTCAAAAGCATCGCAGGGTGCCAGTGCTTCCTTTAAAAAACTGCCATCCTTGCCTGTCATGATAGAGCGCACCGCAATACGGATATCGCCCATGGCGGCTGTCAGCTCGCCGTAATCCCGCAAAAGTTCACTCTTTGACCGATGGCCGGCGGCCCGGATGGCGGTCATGGCCGCCCGGTCTATGATACAGTCGCACCGCTGCCCGTCTCTGGTCTGTAAGAGTACCCGCATGGCCTCCCGGGCAGGCTCCCTCATCTCCTCCGGCAGGTCGCCGTACGCACCGGCGGCCAACGCCGCCTCCAGCTCCTTTGCGGAAAGAGTACCGCCCTCCCGGTAGATTCCTGCATGTTTCCCTCCGGTGCAGTTTTCCTTGATGGCTGCCTTTAAATTGTGATAATCCACTTCCAGCAAAAACACATCAAAAACGGACAGATCGTCCAACAACTCCCGTAAGAGGGCCCAGGTCTTCTTCTCTTCTGCCTCCAGCATTTCCCGGCTGTTTTTCCCTTTGTCCTCCCAGCCGTGCTCCTTTAACAGCCGCAGGGCATCCGCCTCGGAGGAGGCCCCGGCCAGTTGTTCCAAAAAGGCCTGCGGCAGCAGGGTCAGCTCTTTGGCGCGGATCCTGGCCACCGCATAGATATATTCTTTATCCGGCATCGCCGTTCCTCCCATTCTGCATCGCTGTGCCCTGTTAGCTCCAAAGCAGGCTGCAAAGCTTATCCTGCAGCTCCTCGGTATGGGCCGCCAGCACTGCCCGGAACTCACCGTTTTCCTCTATGCCGCCATAGCGAAGCAAAAAGCCGTTCTTTATATCGGCAGGTTCCGAAGACAGCGTCAGCACCGCTCCCGCCGGCAGCGCCGCCGAGAGCTTCTTTTCAAAGTCATCGGGTACTCTGGATAAGTCCGCCTTACTCAGGCAGATCTCTCCTCGCTCTCCCGGATGGGCACTGCGGGCTGCCATGGCCTGCACCAGGGCGAAATACTGCTCTGTGGGCAGTGCTGCCGCCTGGGCTAAGGCCTCCTGCAATACCTGGGCAATGATTGCCTGCTTTTCGGAAAGCAGCTCTCTTCGCCGCAGAAGGTTGGCACCGGAAATGCTGCGCTCCTTGACAGATGCCGCCTGCTGCCGGGCTTTTTCCTCCATGGCAGAGACCTGGGCATCTGTTTCCTTCTTTGCCTGGGCTTCTATCTCCTTTGCTTTCTCTCTTGCCTGCTGCAGGACATCCTGTGCGCCGGCCGAAGCCTCGCTGCGGATATCCTCCAGAATCTTATCCAAACCGTTCATATCATTCCTCATTGCCGTATCTTCCTTAGATGTTCAGACCTGCTATGCCAAAAATGGAAAGAATGGATACCAGCAGCGCCAGGATAGCATAGGTCTCAACCATAGCCGGGAAGATCATAGCCTTACCGAACTGATCCGGCTTTTTGGAAACCAGCGCGATGGCGGAAACTGCCGCATTGGCCTGACGGATAGCGGAGATCAGACCTACCATAGCCATCGGCAGGCAGGCTGCGAAATACAGGAGACCCTTGGCCAGAGACATCTCTGCGCTGCCGCCCATGATACCGATCTGGGTCAGGCAGATGAAGGCGATCAGCAGGCCGTAAATACCCTGGGTGCCGGGCAGAAGCTGCAGGATCAGCACCTTACTGAACTTGGCCGGATCCTCTGTCACTACCCCTGCCGCTGCCTGGCCGGCCTTGCCTACGCCGATGGCGCTGCCGATGCCCGCTAAGCCTGCGGAAAGTGCTGCTCCCAACAATGCGAAAAATACACCTAAACTACTCATCCTTTTATTTCCTCCTTGACTGTGAAGTAACTGGTTTCTTCTGTAAACGGTGCGAACTTGCGTCCGCCTCCCTCATAAAACTTGCCGAAAAATTCCACAAAGGTCAGTCTGTTGGTATGCACATATGCCCCCAGGGCATTAATAGCCAGGTTCAGGGAATGTCCCACCACAAAGACTAAAATAAAGACGATCACGCCGAAGATACTATCTCCCAGCATACTGCCCATCTTATTAAAGACGCTGGAGATGACACTGGTAGCAAGGCCAAGGGCCAGCAGTCTGGAATACGAAAGAATATCGCTTAGATAACTAGTCACGCCGTATACGCCGTACAGGCCCTTCAGGATCCTCTTAAACCAGTTCTTTGACTCTCTACCGCTGGTGAGGATGATGCCGACAGCCGCCGCGATAGCCACAATACCGCTGACCTTACCTGCCGTGGCCGATAGGGTAAAGCTAAGGCCCAGCATCTGGGTAAACATGGGCATGGTCAGCAGATATACCACGGCGCCCCCTACCAGCAGATACCAGAAGACCACATCGTAAATGCCGTCCAGGATCTTTCCGTCCTTGACGCACATATAAAACTTGGCCCCCAATCCCACAAACAGATGCACCAGTGCCACCGCGAAGCAGAACACCAGCATGGTCATGGGTTTATCAATAGGTTCAAACCAGATGGCCGGCAACGTAATGTCCGGTCTGTGGAAAAAGGTAGTGGCGATGACATTCACCGCATCTCCGAAGAAGGAACCGAATAAAAAACCGCAAACGGTAGTGGAAATGCCGCAGTACAAAAACATTTTCAGGGTCTTCTTCATGCCCTCTTCCATCCGGGGTACCTTGTGCAGAGCCACGGCGCAGCCGATGACCATGATCAGTCCGTAGGCCGCATCCGAAAGCATCAGGCCAAACAGAATGTAGTAAAAGCAAGCCACCAGCATGGAGGGATCTAATTCTCCCTTGCCCGGCATGGAATAACTCTCCACCACGCTCTCTACCGGCGAAGCAAAGCCGTTGTTTTTCAGCAGGACCGGTACATCCTCTTCCTCTGTGGGCTCATAGGCCTCGAATACCGCATCGAACTGCCTGACGATCTTCTCCTCCAGAGCCCGGCATTTTTCGGCGGGCACATAGCCCTCTACCAGAAATACCCGGCGACTCTGGGCCAGTCCGCCGATCACGCCGTACTTATCTGCCCGCATCCGGAAATAATCCTGCAGAAAGTGCAGATCCTGCCGTCTGTCGGCCATGCCGCACAGCTCTTCTTTCAGAGACTCTGCTTCCTTTCCCAGCTTTTCTATTTCCTTTTTCAGATCCTCCATGGCCTTTGCCGGATTCACCGAGGTCTGCATGGGTCTGGTGAAATTAAGTCTTCGCAGGGCTTCCTTTACCTTGTCCTGCTCTTTCTTCTCGCAGACAAGGAAAATGGCGGTCTGCTCCGGTGAGGCGCTGATCACCTGCAGCTCCTGCTGCTCTAAGCTGACGCCTGCCTCCCTGAGCATAGCCGCTGCCTGGTCCAAGGTCAGCTCTCCCGGCAAGGTGCCGGTAAAAGCGGCGGTAGTCCTGGTGCCGGCAAAGCTAAGGGGTAAGTCAAAACCCGCCCAGGGCGTCAATGCCACCAGCTGGGATTCCAGCTTGGGGATGGTCTCTTCCTTTTCCTTCCTTTCCTTATCCAGAGACAGGATCCGTCTGGCATCCTGCAGGATGCCGGCCTGTCTGCCGACCAACGAAGTGTAGTCCTCCAGACTAAGCTCTGCTCTGCCCTCCAGACCGGAAAGCAGGCCGCCTTCCGCCGGCACATAGCTATCCAGGATGGCCGATGCATCCGCAGCCAGTTTGGCATTGCTCTCAAAGGTGGCTCTGGCGCCGGAGGTATCCTGATGAGAAAAAACGTCATCCTCGGCCACCGAGCTGTGAATTTCCAGGGCGCCGGTTCGCTGCAGGAGCTCCAGAATAGATTTACGATCTCTGCGCATGGCAGCGATCAAAACCCTTTTCATGGGTACTACTGCCATCAGCCTGCCTCCTTTCCGGGATCTGCCATCCAGGCCAGGATCTGCTGTACTGCCTCCGGCAGCCGGTCCGCTGCACTCTCCCGCAGCTGCTCCCGCTCCTGCCCGGCAGCCTGCAGCTGCTGCTCCTTCAGGGCATCAGCCTCTTCCTGGGCTTTCTGCAGCAATTCCTCCGTCGCCTTCTTCCGGGCGGCCAGCTGTTCCTGTCGGTACTGCTTAGCCCTTTCCTGTGCCTGGCGAATGATCTCTGCCGCTTCTTTGGCGGCATTTTCTTCCGTGGCCAAGGCCGCGCTCTCCGCCTGCCGGATGGCGTCTATGGTTTCCTTTGCACTCGCCATATTTTATCCTCCCCTTTTATTTTTCGTCTTTTTGCCGGTTATTTGGCATTTTCCGTTAAGATTTTGTTCAATTTGCTAATCACCATTCCATGATACATGATTTTCCATACGTAGTAAATGGGACAGAAAAAAGAAATTGTTGAACAAAATGACTGTTGGTCATTTTTATTTCTTAAAAAAACGGCCAACGAGCACCGCCAAGCTTATGAAGTGAAGTTGACGGAATTCTGACACAAGAAAGATATTCGGAAAAAGAAAATTTTTCCTTCTTGTTGAAATTTTAGCTAATATAAAATAATATAAAATTAGCTAAAAGATAAGGAGGGATGATCTATGGTAATGGCAACAACAGCAACCGCAACCGAGATGCAAAATAATTTTGGTAAGTATTTGAATCTTGTAATGACCGGGCAACAGATTGTTGTAACAAAGAATGGCCGGGAGGTTGGACGTTTCGTTCCAAAGGATGCTGCAGTATCCTATCTGACTGACTCTCTTACCGGAATTCTGAAGGAAACTTATGACATAGACGAAGAAAAGGCAGAGAGGCTGAAGGAAAAATATGGTTCTGTTGATTGATGCAAATATCTTACTGGATGTTTTGATGGATCGGCAGCCTTTTGTGAAGGATTCTTCATTGATCTGGAAGCTTTGTGAGACCGAGAAAGCCAAAGGATATGTTTCCACTTTGACCTTCGCTAACATGATGTATATCATGCGTAAAGAATTGAGTTCAGAGATAATAGAAGAGGTTTTTTGCAAATTGAAACTGATTTTTGAATTTGCAGATTTCAGTCCTGCGATTTTGGAAAAAGCTGTAGAAATGAAATGGAAGGACTTTGAAGATGCAGTTCAAAGTGCAACTGCAGAACAGGTTCATGCCGATTATATCATCACAAGAAATGTCAGGGATTTTAACCAAAGCAAGGTGGTCGCTTTTACGCCATCAGAGCTGCTGGCTCGAATCTGAAACGAATTTCCGATCTCGTAAATGTGACCCCAACCTGGTGCCTGTCACCGTTGCTTTATCGGTTCGCACATTCTTGATGACGAACCGATAGAAGTGCATCAATTGAACATAATACTCTATCGTTAGATCAAGTAACAGCGATTTTGGACGGTAAGCGTGTACTTGGTAATCCGAACGAAATCAAAGAGGTACAGAATGCCTATGACGCGTATGGTTTGAATTCATTCACCCATTTACAGATGGCAATGGACGTATGGGACGCATGTGGCACAGTCTCTTGCTCGGCAAGTGGAAAGAACTGTTCTTTTGGCTTCCAATTGAAGAAATGATTCAATCAAGGCAGCAGGAGTACTATGACACTCTTGGTGTCGCCGATCAACAAGCTGACAGTGCAGGTTTTGTAGAACTGATGCTTGAAATTATTCGAGACAGTTTGGTGGAAGTGACAGTTGTTGGTCGGTGCGCCGACCAAGATAGCGACCAAGTCAGCGATCAAGATAAATCTCCTATAGAACGCCTTCTCGCTATGCTCGGTAACGAAGAGCTCTCAGCAACAGAACTAATGCAGCGACTTGGGCTATCCCACAAGCCTACCTTCCGCAAGAACTACCTGAATCCAGCCATAGAACAGAATCTTATTGAACGCACAATTCCAGATAAACCAAACAGCCGAAATCAAAAGTACAGAAAGCGCAGTAATTGAGTCATTGCGTTCAGGAACCTGTTGCCTGTCACCATTGCATACACCGGTTAAAAGTACGCGCCGCTTGGCACACATATAAAAACGGTCAGCTGTGAGAGCCGGCCGTTTTTTTATATCTGATTTTGGGTATATCTATTTCGAACTACTGCCATTTTAGAAATCTGGTTTCTGTTACATCTATATAATGACAGTGTGTTGACAACAGCATCATTGCCAAGTATGCTGTTATTGAATGGAGGTGTTGTATATGGCAACGACTAATTTAAACATTAGAACAGAAAAGGTCGTTAAAGACCAGGCTGAAGAAATATTCAATGAACTTGGCCTCAATATGACAACTGCAATTAATATATTCCTGAGAACCGCTATCCGCGAACATGGAATTCCTTTTGATCTGAAGCTGGATGTGCCTACTGCCACTACAGCTGCCGCTATTGAGGAAGGCAGAAAACTTATGACTGATCCTACTGCTCCAAGGTATTCCAACATGGCTGATCTTAAGGCGGCATTAGAAGTATGAAATATGATGTACAGTTTACCAATCAGTTTAAAAAGGATCTAAAGCTCGCCAAAAAGCAAAACAAGAATCTAGATAAATTGTTTGAAGTGATTGACATCCTGGCAAACGGCGGAGCACTGGATGCAAAGTATCGAGATCATGATCTTACCGGTAATTACAAAGGGACACGTGAATGTCACATTGAGCCCGACTGGCTTCTTATTTATGAAATCCAAAACAATGTACTTGTACTGATGCTCTATCGACTCGGTACGCACTCAGAACTATTCAAAAAATAATTTCTATTTCAATCTTGTGTCTGTCACCATTGCATACACCTGTTGGAAGTACGCGCTGTTGATTTACACTTAAAACTGACCCAGGTTTTACGTTCTGTTTTGACCCACCTG
>CAVBJS010000043.1:0-22995 GCA_963596015.1 Bacteroidaceae bacterium | reverse complement strand
AACTCGCATCCCCGCCTGATGCGGGGATGCTCAGACATTACGGGCCTATCGGGCGCGCTCTGAAAGCGCCCCCGATGCCATCCTGCGGCTTCGATGCAAACCATGCAAAACTGGCGCGCAGTGCAAAGGTTGCGATCCATTCTGCCGTGCCCCGGTACATTACGTTTTGATAGCCTGTAATCAACTGCTTTGACGACGGACTTTTTTACCTGTCAGCACACACCGATTTTTGATTCATAATCATTCATCCTCATCTGACGTTTGCCAAAAACATTACTGTTCAAACGCCGACCGGTCGGCTGAACAACTGAGGCTGAACTGTAACAAAAACCACGATGGAGGCTGACAGATAAAATGTAATAAATGTAAGCTTTACAGTTCCCGCTTTTATGACTATACTGAGGGCGCGCGGCACTCCCGCACAATACAAAAAAGTCAGGCTGCTCAGAAATGAGGATCAATATGAAAAAAAATAACGCATCTTTAAAACAGGATCTGCTCCTGCACCCGCAGATTTTTGTCCTTCTTCCCCTACTACTGCTCTGTCTGTTCCTATCCCCCGGGCTCTCTGCCCGGGCGGCAGGCGTTACGGTCGTCTTAGACCCCGGACACGGCGGCCCCAATGCCACCAGTGATAATCTGGGCGCTCAGTATGCCCCCTATTCCGAGAAGGCGCTGACCCTGGAGCTGGCCCAGAAGATTGCCGCTGAGTTGGCTCAGTATGACGGCATAACCGTCAGTCTCACCCGCACCGGCGATACCTCTCTTACTTTGGCGCAGCGGGCGACTGCCGCTAAGGCCGTTCAGGCTGATCTTTTGGTAAGTCTCCATTTTAATGCCACCGGCAGTCATCTTTTTTACGGCTCTGAGGTATGGACCTCGGCCTTCGGCAGCAACTATGCCACCGGCGCTTCCTTTGGGCAGACCGTTCTTTCCAATTTGCAGACCCTTGGGCTGTACAGCAAGGGCGTAAAGACCCGCATCGGCTCCCACGGCGACTACTACGGTGTCATCCGGGAATCCGTTGATCGGGGCGTTCCTGCCGTCATCATTGAGCACTGCTATATGGATAATCAGACCGACCGCACCCTGGGCGTGGCCAATCTCTCTGCTCTGGCCCATGCGGATGCCACTGCCATTGCCCAGTATTTCCACCTGAAGGCCAAGAGCGGTTCGCCGGATTATACCGGTTATGTACGTCCCGCTGTCTCTGTCGCTCCTGCCACAGGTATTACTCAGGATGTAACGCCTCCGGAGACCTGTCGTCTGGAAGTCCTCTCTAACGACGGGGCCGGACACGTCACCTGTCGTCTCACTGCAAAGGACAGCGACAGTATCTATCCGGTACTTTATTATTCCTTCAGCGTCAATGGCGTCTCTACGGCTCTGCTGCCCTACAGTCAGTCCGCCGGCAGCATCACTTTTACCGCCACCATCCCTCAGGGACAGACCAGCACCATCACAGCCACAGCCTATAACAGCTATGAGCTGTCTACCGTCAGCAATACGGTAACCGTAAATTGATGTAGCAGATGCACTAAATGCCGTAAGAAAAGTTGAATCGCTTTCCTTACGCAATGGCAATGCTGACTGATAAGAACACGCATCTTGCTACGTATTCTTTCATTGCATCGGAGAATTCGCCTGCGTGAAATTCTCCTCGCGTTGCCGCAGGGAAGCTGCGGCAGGAAAGGTAACTATGAAAATTCAGATTTTAGAACTCATTGAAGGTGCCAAAAAAGCGGAAGGCCTGACTGTCATCATCGATGTATTCCGGGCTATGACCCTGGAATGCTGTCTGTTTGCCCAGGGGGCTTCCCTGATCTACCCCATCGGCTCTCTGGAGGATGCCTTTGCCCTGAAGAAGGCTCATCCGGACTGGGTGCTCTGCGGCGAGCGGGGCGGCGCCAGGGTAGAAGGCTGCGACTATGGCAATTCTCCTTCCCAGATCGCAGGCTGCAATCTCACCGGACGCACTATCATCCACTCCACCAGCGCCGGTACCCAGGGCATTGTAAATGCGGTGCATGCCGACGAGATCATCTGCGCCGCTCTGGTCAATGCGGACGCCGTCGCTTCCTATATCCGGTTTAAAGATCCGGAAACGGTTTCTATCGTGGCCATGGGAGAAGCGGGGCTTCGCCGGGCCAATGAAGATCTTCTGTGTGCCGAGTATATCCGCAGCGTCTTAGAAGGCAATCCCTTCCCGGTACAGGAAAGGGCCGATGCCCTTCGCCATAACGGCGGTGAGCATTTCTTTGATCCCGCCACACAGGAAGTGTTCCCGGAACAGGACTTCTATATCTGCACAGAGTGCAATCAGTTCCCCTTTGTCAACGGTATCTCCCGAAATGAAGAGGGAATGCTTACGGCAAGACCAATCTGGCGCGCGCGTTAGCCCGGGCTCGGTCATTTTCGATCCACTCATCCAGTGTAAGGGGCGTATAATCCGAATATCCACAGAAACAATTGATCATGCAGCAGGGAATCTGTATACTTTCCCCTGCTGCATTCACTGTCCAGGTCTGTCTGGTGATCTCCTGAAACTGCTCTATAAGCCGCTGGTCTGTGGTGTCATGGACGTGACCGTAGAGCATATAGGTTTTCGGATTGCCTTTCTTGTCCCGTTGATACTGGCCGTTGTAGCACATGATGGGATAGTGACACAGCACCACTTTTCTGCCGTTATCATGCATCTCCGCATAGGGATGGATCCAGATGAACCGTTTGGTATTAGCATCACTCTTATCCACGAAGTGGTCGTGATTACCCCTGATCAGATAAAGCTTTCCCTTCAGCTGCGCTAACAGTTCATTGGTCTGCTCCACATTTCCCCAGGACAGATCCCCTAAGATCACCACCTCGTCGTTTTTCCGCACTCTGGCGTTCCACTTCTCGATCATGTAAGCGTTCATTTCCTCTGCGCCGGCAAAGCCGCGATGATCCATCTTGGTATTTAATGCCTCATGGAAAAAATGAAGATCTGCGATATAGTAGCGCATAAGCTCTGTTTCCTCTCTTGCAGACTGTCCTTACCTGACAGAGCAGCGCTGACAGTCCTATGACTCCTTCAGGAGTGTCTTTTTCTTTCTCGGTCTGTTCTTTTCCCAGATGATATAAAGCCCCCGCAGCAGCAGATTTTCGTCCATCACGATCTTATGGCGGCAATAGGGGGCGATGCGCTCTGCCATGCCTCCGGTAGCCACCACGCTGGCTAAGCTGCAGCCGATCTCTTCTTCAAAATGATCCAGGATCCCGTCCACGGCACCGGCCTGTCCGAAGACCACGCCGGTCTTCATGCAGTCCACTGTATTGGTGCCGATAGCTTTTTTAGGCGGCGTGATCTCTATGCGGGGCAACAGAGAAGTCTCCTGGGTCAGCGCATTCAGGGAAATGGCCAGACCGGGCATAATGGCGCCGCCTCTGAACTTTCCTTTTTCATCCAGCACGGAAAAGGCAGTGGCTGTGCTCATGGAGATCACCACGCAGGGAAGAGGATATTTTTCCTTGGCGCCTACCGCTGCGGATACCAGGTCCGCTGCAATGGTCCCCGGGTCGTCCAGACCGATATTCAGACCGGTTTTCAGCCCGGCCCCCACTACCAGCGCCTCTGCCCCGGTCAGAAGCCGCACTGCCCTGCGAAGGGTCTCTGTCATAGGCGGCACGACAGAGGATATGACAGCGCCTTCCACCTGTGCCAGTTCTACCTTGCACAGCTCCAGAATCCGCCCCATGTCCGCCGCATACTCAAAGTAGGTGCGCTTGGGATTGGTCTCCATACGAAAGACGTTCAGGATCTCTCCCCGGTCGTCTATGCACCCGATCACTGTATGTGTATTTCCCGTATCCAATGCCAGAATCATTTCTACCTCATTTCTGAGCAGCTATGCTGCGAAATAACGTTCCTGATAGCGTTTACTTTTTACCATCACAATCTGCTTCCGGCATAAAGTCTGCCAGCTGCGGCAGGAGATCACCCCGGATCTCTTCTATTTTGCCGCCGTCGCAGGCTGCTGCCAGGGACGGATCGATGGGCAGTCTGCCCAATATCTGCAGACCTTCCTTTTCCGCAATACCCTCCAACCGACTCTCGCCGAATACGGAGATTTTCTCATCGCAATGGGGACACTTCATGTAACTCATGTTTTCCACCAGACCCAGGATCGGCACGTTCATCATTTTGGCCATGCCCACGGCCTTTTCCACGATCATCCCCACCAGTTCCTGGGGCGTGGTCACCACGATGATGCCGTCCACCGGCAGAGACTGAAATACTGTCAGGGGCACATCTCCGGTTCCCGGAGGCATGTCGATGAACATATAATCCACCTCTCCCCAGGTCACATCCTTCCAGAATTGCTGCAGCGTGCCGGTGATCACCGGACTTCTCCAGATTACCGGATCGTCTTCCTTTTCCATCAGCAGGTTCATGGACATCACCTTGATGCCGGAGGAGGTCTCTGCCGGATACAGCCCCTCTTCATCAGCCCGCAGATCGTGATAATCTACCCCGAACATCTTCGGAATGCTGGGCCCTGTAATATCCGCATCCAGGACACCCACACGGTATCCCTTTCGCTGCATGGTCACCGCACTGATGCCCGTTACCAGGGATTTACCCACGCCGCCCTTACCGCTGACCACGGCGATCACTTTTTTTACATGGCTGCCCGGATTCGGCGTCACCAGAAAGCTCTTCTTTTCCTTCTTTTCACATGCTTCACCGCAGCTGCTGCAGTCACTTGTACATTCACTCATAATAATCCTCATTTCTGAGCAGTTTTACTGCGAAGAGGCGACGAGGATCTCAGATCCTCGTCTGCCATCAGTGCTATTTGTTTTGCTCAGGAACAAATAGCTGTGTGAAAAATACAACATCCGTTGTATTTTTCACACTACGCTCCCTTCCGCAGGCGCTTTGCGCCGCGCTCTACTTCAGTATTACCCCTACCGGGCAGTGATCGGATCCCAATACCTCGTGATAGATCATGGCATCCTCCAGTCGGGATGTCATGTCCTTCGAGCAGATAAAATAGTCGATCCGCCACCCCGCGTTTCTCTCTCTGGCATGGAAGCGGTAGGACCACCAGGAATATACTTCTGTCCTGTCCGGATAGAAATAGCGATAGGTGTCCACAAAGCCATTGTCCAACACGATGCCCAGCTTTTCCCGCTCTTCGTCGGTAAAGCCTGCATGTCCCCGATTGGACTTGGGATTTTTCAGATCGATCTCTTTATGGGCCACATTTAAGTCGCCGCAAAACAGCACCGGCTTTTTCTCTTCCAGCTTTTTTATATAGGCCAGGAAAGCCTCCTCCCAGGTCATGCGATAGGCAAGACGCTGCAGCTTATCCTGCGAGTTGGGCACATAGACGGTGATCAGATAGTATTCCGGATATTCCAGGGTGATGACTCTTCCCTCATGATCATGCTCCTCTATCCCAAGTCCGTACAGAACCTGCAGCGGCTCCTCCTTTGTAAAAATGGCAGTGCCGGAGTATCCCTTCTTTTCCGCATAATTCCAATATTGATGATAGCCCGGCAGATCCAGTTCCACCTGCCCCGCCTGCAGCTTGGTCTCCTGCAGGCAAAGGGCGTCCGGCTGTTCCTTTTCCACGAATTCCAGAAAGCCCTTCCCCAGGCAGGCCCGCAGGCCGTTTACATTCCAGGAAATAAATTTTTTCATGCTGATCTCCATTTCTGAGCAATAACCGGCTTTATTGCTTCGAAGGCTGCAGTTCAGTCCCCGGCCGGGCGGCTGAACTGTAACAACAGTAAAGCTGCTAAGAGGCGACAGGAATCCTCGCCCCTGTGATATTCACGAATTGTGCTATAATAAGTATATTTACAGCTTCTTTATCTTCGCACAAACTGCGGGTAAAGTAAACGGCTGTACCACAACACAGGTTACTGTTCGGACGCTGACCGGGCCCCGCCGCCCGACCGGGGAGCCCAACGGTATCCGACACAGAAAGGTCTTATTGTTTTATGGAAGATATCAACATCGCACTTTTGATCGACGCTGACAATATCAGCGCCAAATACATTTCCGGCATTTTAAGTGAGCTGTCCAAGTACGGCAAGATCACCATCCGTCGCATGTACGGCGACTGGTCCCAGGAGCGGCTGCGCAACTGGCTATCCGCCGCCTCCGGCTACTCTCTGACCCCTATGATGCAGCAGAATAATACACCGGGCAAAAACGCCTCCGATATCTGCATGATCATTGACGCCATGGACATTCTGTATACCGGCGAGGTACAGGGCTTCTGTATCGCCTCCAGCGACGGCGATTTTAACAAGCTGGCCACCCGCCTGCGGGAAGCCGGCAAGTTCGTCATCGGCATGGGAGAAAAAAAGACACCGGAGTGCTTCCGGGTCTCCTGTGAGCGCTTTATTTTTCTGGATGTCATCGAGGATGTCGCCGAGGAAGAGGAACTAAAGCCCGCTCCCAAGACCAAGTCCTCCTCCCGCAAGTCCTCTTCCCGGCAGAAAAAGGCCGCCCAGGAGGCCGCCGTCGATATGAGCGGCGTCTACTTTGCAGACTCTCCGGCGGTCTATACCTCCTATGCTCCGGATGCGGCCAACAGTTCTTCCCGCCGCACCAACGTCGCAGGAGAGGACGATGCGGCTGCCGCGCTCTATACCGGCACTGATGCCGATACCGACGCAGATAATGACACCGAGACCGACGCCGAGGGCATGCCTCTTTTCACAGACAAGGCCACCATCGAAAATGCTATCATCAAGATGATCTCCGACAACAGCGCCGAGGGAAAGGAGACAGGTCTTGGCGAGATCGGCTCCCGCCTTGTCAAGATCTTCCCGGACTTTGATACCCGCAACTACCACTTCAGCAAGCTGTCTGAATACCTGAAGGATTTCCCTTCCCTGTCTGTCACCAACCGGGACAATGCGGTATGGGTTTCCTTAAAGGGCGCCTCTGACGCAGAGATCGAGCAGCAGATCTTACAGATCTTCCGCGGTCATGATTGCAAGGAAATGGAGCTGTCCACCTTAAAAAGAGAGCTGATGGCCATCAATCCCAGCCTCAATGCCACCATCAAAAAAAGCGGCGTCACCCGTTTTTCCGTCTACTTAAAGCGCAAGATCCACTCCCTGGAGGTAAACGGTCCCAGAGTCCGGCTTTTGCCTTCTGCCAAAAGCGGCAAGAAATAGTGTTTGCTGCTATTCCGGTTCATTTTTGCCTGCGCAATGCATAATACAACTCCAAACACAGCGCGCTTTGTAATAAGAATACAGCAAAGCCGAAACGGAACAGGAATTATGTCAAAAAGACACGGCCGTCCGAAACGGTCGTGTCTTTTTTTCGCGCTTTATGAAGGAGGGTATAGCAAGGTCAAAAGTATTAACGAAGTTATTAGGATGCCACGAACCGATCAATGCGATCAATGGCTAGTATTACTCTACAATGTAAGAAACAGCGGTTCCGTTATGGATCAGATCATAATAATCCCATCCGGCTGCTCTCATGGTATATAAAGCAGGTACCGAAATGGTAGAAGCGGCATTGTCTGTCAGGAAGGAGATATTGGTGATGCCGTAAGCTGACAGTAATTCCAGATCATCCAGATCGATGTTCAGAATTTCCAAGGTGGGCTCATTGACCACACTGGGCACGACGTAGATCGTATTACCACACTGCCATGCATCGGAAGGGATCACATAGTCATTGCGGTCTGTCACCCACATATCGGCATCTACCCAGTCGATATCCAGACCATAGGATTCTACGTAATAGATATAGTCATCCA
The DNA here is from genome assembly GCA_963596015.1 of Bacteroidaceae bacterium. Lineage (GTDB taxonomy): Bacteria > Bacillota > Clostridia > Lachnospirales > Lachnospiraceae > CAG-791. The sequence continues at coordinate 15,220 of CAVBJS010000043.1, read as the reverse complement.
GATCATCCAGATCATAATCATCATAATCAAAGTATTCATAGACTTCATAGTAATGATCATATCCCTGTGCGCAGACCGCGAAGGGCATACTCATTACTAAGAGCAGAGCTGTTAACAGTGTTGCAGTGATTCTTAATTTCATTTTATGTCATCCTTTCTTTATACAGATTTTTTCAAATGTGGTTCCAAATCGTTGTTTTTTGTTTCTGAAAGGATTATAGAAAACAGAGCGTATGTAAATCGTAACAGTGGATATAGACGGAACGTGCGCAGGAACTATATCAAAAAAGACACGACCATTCGAAACGGTCGTGTCTTTCGGGAAACTTCATTCTGCCTTTAAGCCTTTTGTTGCCTTAGTATTTTATCTGTTCTGTTCGTATCTTTCCTCTGCTTTCGGTTCTTGGCAATTCTTGTTCTTCTCTTGCAGATCCCTTACAGATCCTCTTCCTCTTCATCCTCTTCCAGGATAGCCGGTGCATATCTGTGCAGGAAGCCTTCTACCTTGGCCCAATAGGTCACCGGATCCGTGATGACGCTGTTCACATGGTCAGCACCGGGAACCCACAGGAATTCCTTGGGACAGGAAGCTGCCGCATACAGACGGGGCATCATGGAAGAAGGTACGAAGTTATCCGCCTCGCCATGAATGAACAGGGTCGGTGTCTGAGAGCGGCGGACATAATTGATGGGTGCAGCCTTGGCCAGGTCGAAATGGGCTCTCGCCAGACAGATCAGACGTACCATCTGCAGCATCAAGGGTGCCGGAATGATGGCGCCGTCCAGTCCGTTATAAACGGAAACAAATTCTTCCATAGCGGAAGTATAACCGCAGTCCTCTACCGCTGCCAGTACCTGAGACGGCAGTACCTCGCCGGTGGTCATCATAACGGTAGCGGCGCCCATGGATACGCCGTGAAGGATCATCACTGCCTTGGGATCCATTTCCAGAATGTAATCCACCCAGCGGATCAGATCGTAGTGGTCCGGATATCCCATGCCCACGTAGCTGCCGTCGCTGCCGCCGTGTCCCCGCAGATCCGGAAGCAGCACGTTCATGCCCAGCTCATCGTGATAATACTTTGCAAAAAGTCCCATGCTCTCTGCGCTGTCTGCATAACCGTGTACGCAGATGGCATAACGATGGCAGTTGGAATTCAGTGAAGGGATCAGATTGCCGTGGAGCTTGGTGCCGTTATCCGAGGTAGTATATACATCTCTGCGCAGTACATGGGTGTTCATCCATCTTCTGCCCTTTACAAACTCTTTTCTGTTAGGCTCACTGTCGTGACGGTGATCATAGGTCTTGGGGGTCAGGGAAAATTTGAAAAAGAAATTGGCCGCACCGATCAACGCACCGATCGTCAGACAGCCTGTCATTTCCATAAGTGTCCCCGCCGCACTGAATGTACTCTTTTTTTTGCTCATAAGAAGTTCCTCCTTCTCTCTATGTAACATTCCTGCTACGTATTTTCTTCTGTTCTCACCTGCACGCCCACGGTGAATGTGGAGCCTGTGCCCTTTTCACTGCGCACCTGAATGCTGCCGCCCATGCGGCGGATCAGCTCTCTGGCCACGGAAAGGCCGAGGCCTGTGCCCGCCGGCGTCACTTCCCCCTCCGGCGCACCGCTGAAGGGATCAAAGAGTCCCGGCAGCTTTTCCTCGTCAATGCCGCTGCCTGTATCCTGCACGATGAAGCGCAAAAGCACCTTATCTCTGCCGCTTTGCTGCAGCTGTGTCTGCAGCGTGATCTGGCCGCCGGCGGAGGTATACTTCACCGCATTATCCAGAATGGAAAACAGTGCCTGCTCCAATTTTACCCGGTCTCCGATCATCTGATCCGGGATCTCGCCTAAGGCCGGCTTTAATACGAACTGGAGATTTCTGGCCTTGCATCGGCTGCGCACATAGGCGCAGATGCCGTCCATCATCTCCTTATAGGAAAAGCTTCTCTCCTGAATGTTTTTCCAGGAATCGCCTTTTTTGACTGTCTCCGGAATAGACTGCAGGGCGGCGAGGATCTCTCTGGCCGCTGTGGTGATCTGTGCTCCGGTCTTGCCGCTTTCCGTCAGGGATGCCCCGGGCCCTTGCTGCAGCTTGGCCGACAGAGACAGGATCTCTTTAACCGGCTCCTCGGTCTCCGCCCGCAGACGGCTCAGGAAATCTTCCTTCAGGCGGCTCTCCTGGGCAGCCTCCAGATAATAATTCCGGTAGGAATAAGTCTCCTTTTCCTCCTGCATCCTGGTGGCGGTGTCGTCGGTGGCAAAGATACCGTAGATCTCCTCTGCCCCATCCATCCGCACGAAGCGCAGCTTCTGGGTACGCCGGCGACCGTCCGTACCGATGACATCGATGCGGCAGCTCACCTCTCCCTCGATCTCTGTCCCTTTGCTCAGGGCTTCCAGAGAAATGGAATCGATGAAGTCCTCCGGCTTCCTTCCGTTGGTCTTGTAGAAATCGATGAAGTCCTCGCTGTAGGTACCTACCCGAGGCGGCAGCACCGGTGCGCTGCCTTCTTCATCAGCATAAAACATGGTAAAGTGGTCCGCCTGTCCATCCAGGCAGGCAATATAATCACAGGCATTTCTGGCAGCTCTGTTTTCCAGACGCCGCAGCATCTCCGAGCTGCTGACATCCCGCAGATAGCCGTAACCGATCAGGTTGCCCTGCTCCTGGGTATCCGTCAGCTCCATCTGCACCTGGGCGTAACGCAGTCTGTTCTGGGCCGTATACCGGATGATCATGGCCGGCAGTACAGTCTCTGCCCCCTGCTCTAGCAAAAGAGGTCTCGCCCAGTCTGCCGCTCCGGAAGTCATGCCCCCTTCTCCGGTCTGCGCTGCCCGGCAAAGCTCGCTGAAGGTCTGCACCAGCTCATCATAGGAAATCTCCTGTCCCGGCTGGTCCTCTTTTTCCTGCAGTACCTCCGGCAGCAGCCCTGCCACGCCCTGTACTTTATTTTCGGTAATGTCTGCCAGAAACAGTCCCAGACAGCTGCTCTCGCCTGCTTTCAGCTTCTCGACTTCTGTCTCAAAGCTCTCCCGCAGCTGCATCCGGCGCTTCTGCTCCCGCTCCACTAAGGCGGCGTTGTCTCTGCGCAGGCTCTCTTCCTCTTCCCGCTGCTTGGTGCGGTCCGTATACGTCAGGTATACCAGCATGCCGGCTTCCTTATCCCTGGAAGCGCATACAGACAGACTGATCCACTTATTCTCATCGGACACACAGGGATAAATGCCGCAGGCATTGTCTCTGGGAGAGGCCAGCACGTGGTTCTTGATCAGGCTTTCCTTGGTCACACCGGTCATCTGCAGTCCATAGAAGAAATCTGTGGATACCCCCTGGAGATAGTCCTCCATCGTTACTCCCAGCATGGACGGCATGGAGTCACTGACGTAGACCGCCTTGCTGTGGGTGCCGTCATACTGCAGTACACAGATGCAGGTAGGCAGGTGGGAAACGATGCCTGCAAAAAGAGAGGCTGTCATCCGCAGCTTGGTATGTCTCTCTCTGGCGTGGGATACGTCACGGAACAGGCAATAATAAACCGTGTTATTCTCATCCTGATAGGTAGGTCTGGCCACCAGTTCACAGACAGCCAATGCGCCGTCCGCCCGCTTTATCCGCAGGGTCATGCTGACTTCTCTGCCGGCCTGGGCTGCCTTCTCCAGTGCTTCCTTTACCTTCTCCCTGTCCTCCTCTTCAATCAGGAAAAATGGTTTGTCTGAAAGCATGGACTGGAAACTGCCCAGCTTGATCCCTGCTGCCGCATAGCCAAAGGTGCTGTAGAAATACTGGTTCTGGTACAGGCTCCTGACGCCTTCTTCCTTCCGGTATGCCAGGATCATGATGCCCGCCGGGATGGCGTTGGTGAATTCCCGGATCTGCTCGGTACCGCTTCGCTCATAAATCCTTGACAAGTGCAGGAAGGAGATCTCGTAGGTATCCCCGCCGGCGGTAGGCGCCACAGCCAGGGAACAGCGCAGATGCACCGTATCCTCCGGGTCCTCCGGCACTAAGTTTACCTGGTAGGTCACCAGTCTGGTGCCGTCTGTATGAGAGTCCGCCATGACGCTCTCCACGTCCACATAGCGGCGGGCCGGATCTCTTCTGATCTCCTTTTGCAGGAAGACCAGCTCCTCTGCCCTTGCCCTGAAGTGGTAGACCTCCTCCGGGGTCACCCACACCACGTCCTCCGCCAGATAGGGAAGGCTTTCCTGGGCATCTCTGTTTGTATAAAAGGTTACTAAAAATTCTTTTCCAAATTCGATCACTGTTTGCATAACTTTCATTATAGCAAAGTCACCCCATTTGTGAAATAGTTACCGCCATGATAAACTGTCTCTGAAAATATACACGTTACCGTTCAGCCGCCGGCCGGGCGGCGGATCCTGGCTGCTGCCCGGCCGGCGGCTGAACTGTAATTATACACTTTCCCTTTATACTTGAGGTTTCTTCCATGCTTTTTAATTCCTATATATTCCTTTTTATTTTTCTGCCCATCGTTTTACTTGGCTGGTACGGCTTAAATCACTTCGGTTTCCGGCGCCTTGCCTGCGCTTTTCTCACCGGCATGTCCCTGTGGTTTTATGCCTATTTCAACATCAGTTATCTGTTCATCATCCTGTTCTCCATGGCAGCCAATTACGCCCTCAGCGGCCTGCTGGCCATTTATGAGAAGGAGCGGCAGTCTCTCCTGGTGCACCGGCTCTTTCTCCTGGCGGGTCTGGTTTTAAATCTGGGGCTTTTCTTTTATTTTAAGTACTTTGATTTCTTTGTGGAAAATATCAATGCCCTTTTCCATACGGATTTTGCTCTGCGTCATATTCTGCTGCCTCTGGGCATCAGCTTCTTCACCTTCCAGCAGCTTTCCTTTATGATCGATCGGGCCAAAGGGAAGGCTAAGCACTATTCTTTCTTAAGCTATGCCACCTTTGTTACCTTTTTCCCCCAGCTCATCGCCGGTCCCATCGTCCTTTATGATGAGATGATGCCTCAGTTCGAAGATCTGTCCAATCGACGTTTCCGGCCGGAATCCTTTGCCAGAGGGGTGCTGCTCTTTACCTTAGGTCTTGGCAAAAAGGTGCTGCTGGCAGACGTGTTGGCGGTGCCTGTCAACTATGGCTTTTCCTGCACCTACAATCTGGACACTCTTTCCGTGATCCTGGTGCTGCTCTCCTATGCCTTTGAGCTGTACTTTGATTTCAGCGGCTACTGTGATATGGCTATGGGACTGGGCAAAATGTTTAATATCGAACTGCCGGAGAATTTCCTCTCTCCCTACAAGGCAGCCACCTCCAAAGAGCTGTGGAATCGCTGGCATGTGACCCTGACCCGCTTTTTTACCCAGTATGTATACTTTCCCCTGGGTGGCAGTCGGCGGGGCGCTCCCAGAGCCATGCTGAACATCCTGATCGTCTTTGCTTTAAGCGGTCTCTGGCACGGTGCCAACTGGACCTATGTAGCCTGGGGCATCATGCAGGGTCTGCTGGTGGTATGGGATACCATCGGTCTCTTCCCCGCCGCCCCTGCGCCGGGTGAAAAGCCTTCCAAAACCCTGTGGTCCAAAGCCGGCCATAAGCCGCTGTTGGTAATTCCCAGACCCCTTGGCACCTTCTTTACCTTCTGTCTGTTCATGGTCTCTCTGGTGTTTTTCCGTTCCCAGAGCATGACCTATGCTTTTGCCATGTTCCGCCGGCTCTTCGTGCCCACCTGGCCCGGCTGGCTCACCAGAACGGCCCAGACCCTGGATCTGCCGGAGTTATATCTGCTTACTAAAGGTGTGGAGGGCTTTGCCCCCTCTCTGGCGGCGTGGGTATCCTTCGCCATCTGGATGTTGCTTTTGGCCTTCAGCGCCTTTTTGATCTTCACCAAACGCCGTGCCGGTCAGATCGCTGCTTCTGCCGCCCTTGATCGCCGGACCTGCCTGCTGACGGCCCTGCTCCTGTTATGGGGAATCATCTCCCTCTCCCAGGTCAGTACCTTCCTGTATTTTAATTTTTAAATTCTTCAGGGATTTCCCGGAAAGGCCTTTTCCATGCATTTTTCTGATTCCAAAAAACAGCCTGCGAAGCTACCTGCAGATGGGATATCCTCCCGGACGACTTCGCAGACCTCCCACCCTGACATATCCTCGTCCGCATCCGGCGATCCTTTTACCGGAAGATCCGGCAGCGCTTCCTCAGGCAATTCCTCCCGCAGATTTCTCCTTCATCTGGCCGGGATTCTGGCGTTTTTACTGGCTTTGGTCATCCTGGTAGTGGTGGTTTTTGACCCCTTTTATCACTACCACAAGCCCTGGTTTGGACTGACCGCCGTCCTGACCGACAAGGAATACCAGTGCGTCGGCACCCTGCGAAATTTTGAGTACGACAGCCTGATCGTAGGTTCCTCTGTGGTGGAAAATAATAATAATGCCTGGTTCAATGAGGCCTTTTCCTGCAATGCCATCAAGGCCGTCCGTTCCTACGGCGCCACGGCAGATCTTTGCTATCTGCTGGATGTGGCCCATGAAGAACACACGCTGGACAACGTGTTTTATAATATCGATCCTTCTTCCCTGGCCGCAGAGCCTGTGACCACCTACGAATCCACCGGCTGTCCCATGTACCTCTACGATCGGAATATCCTGAATGACTACCAATACTGGTTTAATAAGGATGTGCTCTTTGAGAAGATCCCCTATATGTTGATGAAGTCCCTCACCGGCTATAATCCCAATGAATCCTATAACTGGGCCCAGTGGAAGACCTTCAGCACTGCCTCCATCCTTTCCAATTATGCAAGGCTTCCCCAGGTCACCCCCATGATGGCGGCAGACACCTACCGGGAGCAGCTGGAGGGAAATCTCGCTCTGTTGGAAAAAGAGGTGTCTTCCCACCCGGAAGCCCAGTACTATTTTTTCTTTCCCCCTTATTCCATTCTCTGGTGGGATAACATGAACCGCAGCGGCGAGCTGGAGAGTTATCTCTACAACGAGCAGATCGCCATGGAGCGGCTCCTTTCCTACGACAACGTTCGACTCTTTAATTTCCAGGCCAGAGAAGACATCGTGGCGGATCTGGACAATTATCTGGATACCCTGCATTTCTCCGACCGGATCAATCAGCAGATGTGCGCCGATATGGCCGCCGGGAAAAATGAAGTGACACCGGATACTGTGGCAGAAACCGTGACAAACCTGCAGAACTTCGGAGACCATGTGCTGACGGACCTGATCCCGGCTCTGGAAAAAGATTTTCACTATGCAGAGGCGACGGATAACACCCAGCGTACGGATAACGCAGAAGAGACCCAGACACAGACCGGATTGCCGTTCTGATCCTCATTAGAAGACCGGGGCGGATGATCTCGTAGGAAAGAGGCATTTATGAAAAAGTATACACTGGGCATACTGGCCCATGTAGATGCAGGTAAGACCACATTGGCCGAGAGCCTGCTGCACATCTCCGGCACCATTCGAAAGCAGGGCCGCGTCGATCACGGGGACAGTTTCTTAGATCAGGGAGAAATGGAAAAAGCAAGAGGCATTACCATTTTTTCCAAACAGGCGAGACTGCAGTGGAAAGACAGCGCCATCACATTATTAGATACACCCGGTCACGTGGATTTCTCGGCGGAGATGGAGCGTACCTTGCAGGTCCTGGACTATGCCCTGCTGGTCATCGACGGCAGTGACGGCGTGCAGGGAGATGTGCATACCCTCTGGCAGCTGCTGGGACGCTATCAGGTGCCTACCTTTGTCTTCGTCAACAAAATGGATCAGCCCGGCACAGAGAAGGGCCCACTCCTGCGAGAGCTGCAGACTAAATTAGACAGCAGCATCCTGCCTGTTCCCTGCCGGGACGGTGCCCTGGATATGGAACAGATAGAGGCAGCCGGCGAGGAACTGGCTCTGTGTGATGAACAGATGATGGAAAACTATCTGGAGACGGGTCATATCAGCCGGGAACAGATCCGAAATGCTATTTGCAGCCGGCATCTCTTTCCCTGCTTTTTCGGGGCAGCCCTTCGGGAAGAAGGGGTGGAGGCTTTACTGGACGGACTGGAGGCTATGACCCAGAGCCCGGACTATCCCTCGGAATTCGGCGCCAGAGTATATAAGATCGGACGGGATCCCCAGGGCATCCGTCTGACCTGGATGAAGATCACCGGCGGCAGTCTGCAGGTTCGCAGCATGGTAGGAAATGCCTGCAGTGCCCATGGGGAGGATGCCTGGGAGGAGAAGGTCAACCAGATACGACTTTACAACGGAAGCAGCTATGAGGCAGCGGAACAGGTACAGGCAGGGGAAGTCTGCGCGGTAGCCGGGCTGCAGCATACCTTTGCGGGAGAAGGTCTGGGATACGAGGCACAGAACGCCGTGCCGATCTTGGAACCGGTGATCACCTATCGGCTTTTACCGGATCCGGAGACCGATCCGGTCACAGCTTTAGGACAGCTGCGCACCCTGGAGGAGGAACAGCCGGAGCTTCATGTGACCTGGCAGGAGGAAAACAGGGAAATCTGCGTACAGGTCATGGGACAGGTACAGATGGAGATCCTAAAAAACACCCTGCGGCAGCGGTTCGGTCTGCAGGCTTCTTTTGATGCGGGCAGTGTGGTCTATAAGGAAACTCTGGCAGAGCCGGTGGAAGGCATCGGACATTTTGAACCTCTGCGACACTACGCAGAGGTAAGAGTGGTGTTGGAGCCCGGAGAACGAGGCAGCGGCATTCAGGTGGCCAGCGCCTGCAGCGAAGATACACTGGATGGCAACTGGCAAAGACAGATCCTCTCCCTTTTGGAGGAAAAGAAATTTCCCGGTGTGCTGACGGGAAGTGAGCTCACCGATGTGCGGATCCTTTTGACAGGGGGCAGAGCCCATCCCAAGCATACGGAAGGCGGCGATTTCCGGCAGGCAGCCTGGCGGGCTGTGCGGATGGGCCTTCGTAGCGGCAAGAATGTGCTGCTGGAGCCCTGGCTTTCTTACCGACTGGAGGTGCCTGCGGAGGCCGTGGGCAGAGCCATGGCAGATATGACCAGAATGCACGGCAGCTTTGAGGCGCCGATCACGGAAGGAGACAGAGCTATCCTGCAGGGCAGAGTTCCCGCCGCCACTATGCAGGATTATGGGACCCAGGTGACCGCCTATACCCACGGACACGGCAGTCTTTCCTGTGTGAACGAAGGATATGCCCCCTGCCACAATACGGAGGAGATCATGGCGGCCCGGGCCTATGACCCTGAGGCGGATGTGGAAAATCCCACCGGCTCCGTATTCTGCGCCCATGGTGCAGGCTATTATGTGCCCTGGAACGAGGTGGCAGACCACGCTCATACCGAAAGTACGTGGAAAAGGGAAACAGAACGGGAAAATGACGCCAAGGCCTCAGGAAGTCTTTCCGACGGCGTCCTGCTGCCGCCCAGACAGGAGAGATACAGCAGCAGAGAACGCTTTATCTCTCAGGAGGAGATCGAGGAGATCTTCCGCCAGAGCTACCGCATGGACACGGCGACCCTCAACCCCTTCAGCCGGGGACAGAAATGGCAGCAAAGTGCCCGTAGATACCATGGCTTTGGCGCAGAAGCAGCGGCTGAAAGTGCGCCGACAGAGGATAAATACAAAAACAGAAAAGATAATGCCGATGCAAAAACGGAAGCACCCCAGGAGTATCTGCTGGTGGATGGCTATAATATCATTTTTGCCTGGCCGGAACTTCGGGATCTTTCCAAAGATAATCTGGAGGCAGCCAGAGGAAAGCTGATGGACATCCTCTGCGATTACCAGGGCTATCGTGGTTGTCATCTGATCCTGGTCTACGATGCCTACAAGGTAAAGGGAAATCCCGGCGAGGTGTTCCAATATCATAATATCTGCGTGGTTTATACCAAGGAAGCCCAGACAGCGGATCAGTATATAGAGCGAACTGTCCATGAGATGCGGGAAAAGATGCCGAAAAAGGGCCGGTATCTGATCACCGTAGCTACTTCGGATGCCTTGGAGCAAATGATCGTCTGGGGCGCCGGCGCCGTGCGCATGTCCGCCATGGGGCTTAAAAACGCCATTGAACAGACCAGACAGGATGCCAGAGATTCGGGGCAGATCAGGTAGACAGCGTATCTGTTCAGCACACATCTCGATTTTCCTGCGGAAAACCTCGATGCAGCTGGCCAGAGGCGCTTCGCGCCTTGGCCGCCTGCCATATGTAATAAAGCGAAATTGCCTGCGAGCAGCCCATTTCGCTTTATTACATATGGCAGGTGCTGAACAGATACACAAAGAAAAGCCCGCAGCGGTGCGGGCTTTTGAGGGGGGAGTATGAAAAAGTTGTTGATTGCTCCAGAGCTGTTCCGGCGATTGGGGGTCTCCGTTTCAGTTCTGTAACTGTATGATAAACAATAAATGTGTCCAAATTGTTTCCAATTGTTGATAGAATTCGTAAGAGTTTATAAAGAAAAAATAAAAAACTGCGGATTGGAGATTATTATGAAGAAAACAAACAACTTCTCCCTGGTAGAACTCATCGTCCTGATCGCCTTGGCAGCCTTTTTTATCGGTGTGGTCTCACCTCTTTTTTCCCGCTATGTGGCCCATACCAAGACAGATTCCTGCATGCAGACCAGGCAGGCCATCACCGCCTGTTATCGCACCTATATGTCTCAGCGGGCAGCCCAGGGCGTCAGCGCCGCCGTCTGCTATCAGGCACTGCTGGACAGCTTTGAGACCGTATTGGAGCAGTATCCTTCCTCTCCCGTGGAGGATTTAAATACCTGCACAGAAGTCACCTATGACAACATCTGTAAAGGCGGCGGCATTTATACCTGCCGTATTGATGCTACCGGTCAGCTGATCATTTCCTGCAGTGCAGAAGGACACGGCTCCATAGCCACCGGCCTGTCGGCCAAATGATCCTTTACGTCTTTGTTCCCACCTCGCCGCTTAGCTGGGAGCGAAGCTGTAGCGCTCTGTCAGAATTGTGTTATAAGAAATCATGATTTTTAAAGACGCGCTTGCGCGTATATGATATATAATCAGCAAATACCAAAAACCTGCATATATTTTCTTTTACCACTTTGCATACCAATCCCATCACCGGTAGATCGTGCAGGCATATCACGGAGGCATACCCCATGAAATTCACTTACAAACACACCATCTATGCCTGCTTCATCGGCTATATCGTGCAGGCCATCGTCAACAGTTTTGTTCCTCTTCTGTTCGTTACTTTCCAGAACACCTATGAGATCCCTCTGTCCCAGATCACGCTGCTGATCACCATCAACTTTCTGATCCAGCTTATGGTGGATCTTTTGTCTGCCTTCTTTGTGGACCGGATCGGATACAAGATCAGTGTACTTCTGGCTCATACGCTGGCCGCTGTAGGGCTGGCGATGCTGACGATCCTGCCGGAGCTTATCCCCGGACATTTCGGCGGCATTTTACTGGCAGTCTGTATTTACGCAGTAGGCGGAGGACTTCTGGAAGTGCTGATCAGTCCCATCGTGGAGGCCTGCCCTACAGACAATAAAGAGGCGGCCATGAGCCTTTTGCACTCCTTCTACTGCTGGGGTGTCACGGCAGTAGTCCTGCTCTCCACCGTTTTCTTTGCCATCTTCGGCATTCAGAACTGGAAGATCATGACGCTGCTGTGGGTACTGGTGCCCGTTCTCAACGGCATTTTCTTCAGCAGAGTTCCCATTTACAGTCTCCATGCGGAAGGGGAAAAAGGCATGTCCATACCGGAGCTGCTTCGCTCGAAGGTTTTCTGGATCCTGATGCTGATGATGATGTGCTCCGGTGCCTCCGAACAGGCTGTAAGCCAGTGGGCTTCTACCTTTGCGGAGCAGGGCCTTGGCATTACCAAGACCATCGGCGATCTGATCGGTCCCATGTCCTTTGCCATCCTCATGGGATTATCCCGCCTGATCTACGGCAAGTACGGGGATAAACTGGATCTGAACCGCTTTATGAAAGGCAGCAGCCTCCTCTGTATTTTGTCTTACCTGCTCATTACATTAGTCCCCAATCCCATGATCGAACTGGCAGCCTGCGGCATCTGCGGCTTTTCCGTGGGCATCCTCTGGCCCGGCACTTTCAGCCAAAGTGCTGCCGCCCTGCCAAGAGGCGGCACGGTCTTATTTGCGTTGCTGGCCCTGGCCGGCGACCTGGGATGCTCCGGCGGTCCCACCGTCGTAGGCTTTGTCTCCAACGCCGCCGGGGGCAACCTGCGTATCGGTATCCTCTCCGGCATTATTTTCCCGGTTTTGATGCTGGTCAGCCTGCTGCTGGCCCAGCGATCCGCCAAGCCCACATCCTGATATCGTTATCCGGATCAGGCAGCACCCCGCGGTGTTGCCTGATCTTTTTATGCCCTATTGACAAACAAAGTGCCGCACCATATTATATAACAGTGTTATATAGCATTGCTATATTTTGTATGGAGGACAGCTATGTCAGTCAAAGCAGATCATACCAGAGAAAATATTTTAAGCACGGCGAAAAGGCATTTCCTGCGGGACGGGCTTGATGGTGCATCCCTCCGGAATATTGTAAAGGATGCCGGGCTCACCACCGGCGCTTTCTACAAGTATTTCCCCACCAAGGACAGCTTATTCGACGCACTGATCGACCCGTATGTAGAACACATATACCAAATATATGATGACGTGCTTGCAGATTTCGAGGCACTTTCCCCCCAGGAGCAGACCGACCACATGGCAGCCTCTTCCGAGGATGGTCTGGATCGGCTTGTTGATTATGTCTACGACAACTATGACAGCTTTCGGCTGCTCTTAAAATGCGGAGACAGCGGAAAATATGCGGATTTTATCCACAGCATGGTAGAACGAGAGATACAGTCCACGCTCAACTATATAGACACTTTGCAAAAGGCAGGCATGGAGGTTCCCACGATCAAAAAGGATCTCCTGCATATGATCAGCACCGGCTTTTTCTCGGCGGTATTTCAGATCATCGAGCATGATATGGAAAAAGCCACTGCAAAGGCAAATATCGCACAGCTGAAGGAATTCCAGACCGGCGGCTGGGAAAGACTGTTGGGCGTCAGATTTCCGCAGCAGCCGGCATGATCACAGTATACACTGCTTCGGCATTTAAACAGGGGGGCGAAAAGCAGCGTCTCTCCATAGCCAGAGCCATTATGAAGGATGCCCCCATCATCATCCTGGACGAAGCCACCGCCAATGTGGATCCGGAAAATGAAAAGGATCTCATCGACGCCGTGGAAGCTCTCACCAGAGAGAAAACCATCCTGATGATCGCACACCGTCTGAAAACGGTGCGGCATGCTGACCGGATCGTGGTGGTGGACAAGGGGCATATCGCACAGCTTGGGACCCATGAGCAGCTCATGACCCAGGAAGGCATCTACAAGCGCTTCGTGGATGCCCGGACCCAGGCCGTCAGTTGGAAGTTGTAGTTGCAGAGCGCATCGAAAGATGCTGCACCTTTTTCTAATTTTATGCAGCAGTCATCAGCCGTCAAACCCTCCATTTCTATGGATTCTACGGAATTTTGGCTGTACAGTTTACACCTTCAGATCCACCCATTTTCCCTGGTGGAACCGTATGCTCATCAGACAGTATCTGGTAAGCTGGTCTGAGAGAACGCCCAACCAGATACCGGCCAGACCCAGATGGAATACCATGGTCAGCACATAGGTCATCACGGTACGGATGATCATGACACTGATCAAAGAGGCTGCCAACGTATACTTCACGTCCCCGGCCGCCCGCAGACATGCGCCGTAGATGATCTGGGAGATCTGCAGCAGCACGATAAAGGCCACAAAACGACTGATCAGCACGCCGTCATCCAGGATCTCCGGGTCGTCAAAATACAGGGAGAATATCCATCTGCCGCCGCATAAGAAAATGATCATCAACACGACGGAGATGCACAAGCCGATCTTCTGACAGATATTGCCATAGCGCTTTGCTTTTTCTTTGTCCTGCTCTCCCAACGCCTGTCCTGTCAGTGCCACACCGGCCGCCTGCATGCCGTCTGCAAAGGAAAAGGCCAGGCCCATCAGGTTCATGCCCACGTTGTGAGCTGCGAAATCATTGGTGCCAAGTCTGGCCGCCAACACAGCCGTGGCCAGAAAGCCCACCCGCATGGCCAGATTTTCCACCAGTACATTGGACGAGAAAGAAAGGAGCTTTTTGATCTGCCCAATGCTGGGTGTGATCCTTTCCCTTACGATCAGCGGCAAGCTGACATACGATTTCCTGCGCATCAGGGAGACAATGCTCATACAAGCCCCCACAGCACTGCCTGTCACGGTGGCGATGGCAGCGCCTGCGCATCCCAATGCCGGAAATCCCAGGTTGCCGCCGATCAGCAGGTAGTTGCAGCAGATATTGACGGTGCTGCTCACCAGATTCGTGCTCATAGAGATGCGGGTGTTGCCGCTGCCGCGCTGGGCAGAATTAAACAGCATCTGAATAGCATTAAAGATGGTTCCACCCATAATGATCCTGAAATAAACCACAGCGTCGGCATGGGTATCCGTATTACTTCCGGCCAGACGCATGATGGGATCTGCCACCCACAGGGAAAGGGCCGTCACCACGACGCACATAAGCAACATAATGGTAAAAGCTGATACCAGTACCTCATTGGCCTCTTTTTGTTTTTTCTCTCCCTTTCGTCTGGCTACAAAAGCCGAGACCGCCATATTAATGGCAAAAAAAGGCGCCAGCCCGATGAACTTAGGCTGCACGGTCAGTCCCACAGCCGCCACAGCCTCGCTGCCCAGGGTAGACACCATCATAGTATCGATCAGTCCCGCCAGAGAAATAAAAAAGCTCTCCAATACCGCCGGCCAGGCCATTTCCACCGCGCTCTTGACCATCATTGCGCTGGATTCTCTTTGGGGGACGTCTGTGTTTCCCGATTCTGCGTTTTCCGATCCCTTCATTTTTTTCAAACCTATTTTCAAATTTGCTTTCCTCCCGCAGCCGCTTTCTCCTGTATTTTCCTGCATTCTTCTCATAGACTTATCATAGTCTTTTTGTGCTGTATAATCTTTTGTTTTTCTGTTTAGTAATATAACATTTCTGTCATGAAACGCTGCCGTTCAGCCGCTACCCCGCCGACCGGCCGACATCTGAACTGTAACCGACAGGCTACTATGATATTTTCGTGCCACCCGGTCATGCACCGGGACACAGCAGATGTCTCGCACCATGCACTTTGCGCCGTTTTGCTTTTGATCTGCCTCTC
>CAVBJS010000042.1:0-24771 GCA_963596015.1 Bacteroidaceae bacterium | reverse complement strand
CATCAGGCGGGGATGCGAGTTCGGGCCGTGCCATCCGCAGGCGAGAGGCAGATCATAAGCAAAACGGCGCAAAGTGCAAGGTGCGAGACATCTGTCGTGCTCCGGTGCATGGCCGGGCAACACTAAACTATCGTAATCACCTTATTGTTACAGTAGCGAATATAGAAAGCGGGGCTTGCATAAAGCCCCGCTTTGTGCTAGAATCAGACTGTTGTGACAAAATACACGTATTCCCTGCAAACGCACAGGTGACGGGGAGACCCGCAGGTGCGCTGTCCTTCCGGGGCCAAGGCCCTGTTTGCATAACGGGAGTACGGAAGAAAAACCAAATGGAGGAAAGAAACATGAGCGTTATTTCTATGAAGCAGCTGCTGGAAGCAGGCGTACACTTTGGTCACCAGACCAGAAGATGGAACCCCAAGATGGCTCCTTACATCTTCACCGAGAGAAACGGTATCCACATCATCGACCTGCAGAAGTCTGTCATCAAAGTAGATGAGGCTTACAAGGCTGTATTCGAGATCGCAGCACAGGGCGGCACCATCCTTTTCGTCGGCACCAAGAAGCAGGCACAGGATGCAGTTAAGGCTGAGGCAGAGCGCTGCGGCATGTACTATGTAAACGAGAGATGGCTCGGCGGTATGCTGACCAACTTCAAGACCATTCAGTCCAGAATCGAGCGTCTTAAGAAGATCGAGAAGATGTCCGAGGACGGCACTTTTGATGTCCTTCCTAAGAAGGAAGTTGCACAGCTCCAGAAGGAGTGGGACAAGCTGGAGAAGAACCTGGGCGGTATCAAGACCATGACCCGCATCCCGGATGCTATCTTCGTAGTAGATCCCAAGAAGGAGAAGATCTGCGTACAGGAAGCACACGCTCTGGGCATCACTCTGATCGGTATCGGCGATACCAACTGCGATCCGGAAGAACTTGATTACATCATCCCCGGCAACGATGACGCTATCCGTGCTGTTAAGCTGCTTTGCAGCAAGATGGCTGATGCTGTTATCGAGGCAAACCAGGGTCAGGAAGCTGACGCAGCAGCAGATGCTGCACAGCAGGATGCTCTTGCAGCTGAGTCTGCAGCAAGCGAAGAGGCACAGGCAGCAGAGGGAACTCTGTAAGATTTGCCCTTCCAACGAGCTGACAGCATAAAGCACATTACAGGAGGAAATATAAAATGGCTATTACCGCAGCTATGGTAAAAGAGTTAAGAGAAGTTTCCGGCGCAGGCATGATGGATTGCAAGAAGGCCCTGTCCGAGACCAATGGTGATATGGATGCAGCTGTAGAGCTTCTGAGAAAGAACGGCCAGGCTAAGGCTGAGAAGAAGGCAAGCCGTATCGCAGCAGAAGGTCTTTGCCGCATCGCACAGGACGGCGATCAGGTAGCAGCAGTTGTAGAAGTAAACTCTGAGACCGACTTCGTTGCTTCCAATGAGAAGTTCCAGAGCTTTGTTGAGGCAGTTGCTAAGCAGGCACTGCACTCTGACGCAGCAGACATGGATGCATTTATGGCAGAGAAGTGGGAAGAGGATGCTTCCAAGACTGTCAGCGATGCATTAGTTGAGAAGATCGCTACCATCGGTGAGAAGCTGACCATCCGCAGATTTGAGAAGGTTGTAGCAGCTGAGGGCTGCGTGGCTTCTTATGTACACGGCGGCGGCCGCATCGGCGTTATCATTGAGGCAAAGACCGCAGTGGTTAACGATGCCGTTAAGGAAGCACTGAACAACGTAGCTATGCAGATCGCAGCTATGTATCCTAAGTATGTATCCGCTGATGAGATTCCGGATGAGTACAAGGAGCACGAGAAGGAGATCCTTCTTGCACAGGCTATCGCTGAGAATGAGGCACTTCCCGCTGAGAGACAGAAGCCTCAGGCAATCATCGAGAAGATGCTCATCGGCAGACTGAACAAAGAGTTCAAGGAAATCTGCCTGAACGATCAGGTATATGTAAAGGCTGAGGACGGCAAGCAGTCCGTAGGTCAGTACTTGGCACAGGTTGGCAAGGCAAACGGCACAGAGCTCTCTGTAAAGAGATTTGTTCGTTTCGAGACCGGCGAAGGCATCGAGAAGAAGCAGGAGAACTTTGCAGAAGAAGTTGCTGCACAGATGGCACAGGCTTAATCCGCTTTACCTAATTTGAAATAGTTTGATCAGATCCCTCATATCTGTTGCAGGTATGAGGGATTTTTGATTACTTTGCAGACGCTGACCGAATAGTGCCCGCCTCGGACACTTTTGACCGGCGTCGGGAAGGTAACGATTTTTATACTGCTGTAAGCCGTAATGCGTTATAATAAGAATAATCGTTCAATACGCATTTCCTTTTTCCCGTGGAAAATATGGAAATGGCTGGACGGTGATCTTCTTCCCCTTGATCATCAGGGAAGTACAGCAGAAAAACGGAGAAACATGCATGAAATATCGCAGAATAGATGAAAAGACCATTAATTGTTTGATCAGTCAGGAAGATCTAAGGGAGCACGGCCTGGAGATTCAAGACCTTTTTGAAAAAAAGAAGGAGGCCATGGAATTTCTCCATATTGTGGTGGATGAAGCGGCCAGAGAGGTGGATTTCCATCCTCAGGGGGCTATTACCTCCATGCAGATCTCTGTCATGCCGGATAAGAGCGTGAGCCTGGTGCTTTCCGAGGATACCACAGATGCCTTTGAGCGGCTTTTGACGAATCTGAAGGATAAGCTGGGGATCTCTTTCCCCGCTAATTTTATAGAAGAGCTGCGGCAATTGTCGGATGATGAGCGGATAGAGCGGTTAAAGGACTATGCCGCCAGACTGCAGGGGGCAGCGAAGCATGTGATGGAGAATCCTTCCTTGCTGGAAAAAAAGAGTGCTGACGACAACGGAAAGAATACATCCACCGGGGATACCAAGGCATCGGCACAGGAAAAGCGCCGGGAGTCTGCCCGTAAGGGCCATGAACGTCCCGCCACTGAGTGTGCGGTGGCCTTTGGCAGCTTCCGGGCAGTGACGGATTACTGTCGTCAATGGGCACCGCAGCAGGCCGTTCCTTCCTCTCTTTATTTTTTGGAGAAGGAGCATTGCTACTACCTGATCCTGGAAAAGGAGTCCGATGCGCCTGTGGATGAGGAAAAATATGACAGAGCGGCACTGTTAGCCGGCGAATTCGGCGAAATGTACGCCGTACGCCCGGAATTTCAGGCGTATTTAAAAGAACATGGAGAATGTCTGTGGAAAGAAAAAGCAATAGAAAAACTGGCAGAAATATAGAGATGCAAAAAAGAAACCCCAAGGGCACCCTTTCCGATCCAAGAGGGAACAATGGGACGGAGGCAGCAGTCCGGTCTCCGCAGCCCAAAGAAGGTATCAGGTTAAACAGCTATATCGCTTCCTGCGGCCTTTGCTCCAGACGGGATGCGGACAAGCTGATTCTGGAGGGACAGGTGACGGTAAACGGCAAGCCTGCCGTTCAGGGCATGCGTGTCAGCGGCAAAGAAGAGATCACCGTACGCGGAAAACGCTTAGGCGGCAAGGACAAAAAGGTAGTGGTAGCCTGGTATAAGCCGGTGGGAGTTACCTGTACCGAGCGGGATCCCCATGCGGAGCGGACCATAAAGGAAGCTTTTTCCTATCCCATCCGTCTTACCTATGCGGGGCGGTTGGACCGGGATTCCGAGGGACTGATGCTCATGACCAATGACGGCAAACTCATTGAGTCCATGATGCGGGGCAGTAATGGCCACGAGAAGGAGTACATCGTCCGGGTACGGGGCAGGATCTCCGATGCCAGCCTGCAGCGACTGCGCAAGGGCATTTATCTGCGTGAATTGGATACTACTACCAGACCCTGTGAGGTGACCAGACTGGGAGATCATACTTTCCGGATTATACTGACCCAGGGATTGAATCAGCAGATCAGACGGATGTGCAAGGCAGTAGGCAATGAAGTCAAGACGCTGAAAAGAGTCCGGGTATTGACGGTGCGGCTAAATGACCTGCAGCCGGGACAGAGCCGGGAGATCAAGGGGGAGGAGAGAAATGCACTCTATCACGCAGCAGGACTCTGAGCAAAAGCGCATGAAGGAGCTGGTGACGCTGCTGCAGCGCGCCGCCAAGGCTTATTATGCCGATGACACCGAGATCATGAGCAACCTGGAATACGATAGGCTCTACGATGAGCTTTGTGAGCTGGAAAAGAAGACCGGCGTGATCCTGGCAGGCTCCCCCACCCAGCAGGTGGGATATGCTTCCGTGGATGCCCTGCCTAAGGAGCGGCATGAAAAGCCTATGCTTTCCTTAGGAAAGACCAAATCCAGAGAAGAGCTGCAAAGCTGGCTGGGGGACCAGGAAGGTCTCTTATCCTGGAAACTGGACGGTCTGACGGTGGTATTGACCTATGAAAACGGCACTCTTAGTAAGGCTGTGACCAGAGGCAACGGAGAGATCGGCGAGGTCATTACCCCCAATGCCAGAGTCTTTCAGAATATCCCTTTGCAGATCCCTTTTCAGGGCAGACTGATTTTGCGGGGAGAGGCGGTGATCCGGTATTCGGATTTTCAGGAGATCAATAAGAGGATCGAGGATGCCAGAGAAGAAGCCGTCTATAAGAACCCCCGGAATCTTTGCAGCGGTTCCGTTCGCCAGTTAAACAGCGAGATCACTGCCAGAAGACGGGTGCATCTGTATGCCTTTACTTTGGTGGAGATCACGGAGAGCGTGAGCGCTTCTGACAACGCTTCCGACAATGCTTCTGGCAATGCTTCCGGCAATGATTCCGGCAATGATTCCGGCAGTGCAGGCAACAGCGGGGCTATGCCGGAGTTTAAGAATTCCAGAGAACAGCAGCTTTTATTCCTGCAGCAGCAGGGCTTTGAGACAGTACCCTATGTGCGGGTTACAGGGGAGAATGTCGTAGAGGCAGTGGGAAAGTTCGAAAAGGAAATTGCGGATTTCGACATTCCCTCCGACGGTCTGGTACTGCTGTATGATGATATTGCCTATGGCCGGTCTCTTGGCAGGACGGCCAAATTTCCCCGTGATTCCATTGCCTTTAAATGGGCGGATGAACTGCAGGAGACAGAGCTTTTGCAGGTGGAGTGGAGCGCCAGCCGCACAGGTCTGATCAATCCGGTGGCAGTCTTTAAGCCGGTGGAGTTAGAGGGAACCACGGTGCAGCGGGCTTCCGTTCACAATGTCAGCATTGTAAAGAGCCTGCGGTTGGGTGTCGGTGACCATATCACGGTATATAAGGCCAACATGATCATTCCCCAGATCGCAGAAAATCTGACCGGATCAGATACGCTGGTCATTCCGGAGAAATGTCCGGTATGCGATGCACCTACCCAGATCCGGCAGGAGAATGATGCCCAGGTGCTGCTCTGCACCAATCCGGAATGTCCTGCCAAGAAACTAAAGAGCTTTGCCCTGTATGTCAGCCGCAATGCCATGAACATCGACGGCCTCTCGGAAATGACACTGGAGAAACTGATCGGTCGGGGCTTTATTCATACCCTGAAAGATATTTATCATCTGGATCGGTATCAGGAACAGATTGAAGGGATGGATGGTTTCGGACCTAAATCCTATGCCAATCTGCAGGAGAGTATAGCAAATTCCAGGCATACCACCCTGGCAAGACTACTCTATGGTCTGGGGATTCCCGGCATCGGAGCGGCCAATGCCAAGCTGCTGTGCCGGCATTTCCATGATGATCTGGATGCATTGCTTTCGGCCGATGCCACATCTTTGTCGGAAATTGAAGGAATCGGTACTGTGCTGGCGGATGCTGTGGTACAATACTTTGCAAAGGAAGCTGTCAGAGAGCAGTTGGCAGAACTTTTAGACGAGTTGACCATTGATAAGCCGCAGGAGACTGCCCGGGGGCAGCAGGAGGTGCAGCAGCCTCTGAAGGGACTGACCTTTGTGATCACGGGGAAGGTGGAACATTTCGATAACCGGGATGCCCTGAAAGAGTATATCGAACAGCTGGGTGGCAAGGCCACTGGCAGTGTGACCGCCAAGACCAGTTACCTGATCAACAACGACGTCCATTCTCTGACGGGAAAGAACAAAAAGGCAAAGGAACTGGGAATACCGGTGATCTCGGAGGAAGCCTTTTTGCAGATGGCAGGTGCAAGACCGGAGCAGGAATAGGTTTCGGGTTACGGCATGATTTTTAAGAAATCGGGGTAGTGTGAAAATACGACGGATGTCGAAGGAGAATCGAAGATTCTGGTTTTTTCACACAGCTATTTGCGTCGCAGGCGTCACAAATAGCCATGATCCAAACGCAAATCTTAAATTTGCGTTTGGATTTCTCCGGCGCATAGCGCCTGCGGAATGGGGTATAAGATGGCAGATAAGGACGATGTGGTAAAAGAAACAGATACAGCAGGTGAGGATGTTGTAAAGGAAGCAGATCTGGCGGCAGATGATGTCGCAAAGCAAACGGATGTGCCGGAAGCGGCAGATGCGGCAGAAACCAAGGCAGAGGTAAAGGAAATGGATCCTGTATCGGAGCATGCAGTAAAGGAAGATCATCCGTCAGCGGAAGAAGGTATAAAGGAAATGCATTCTACAGCAGATGCCGCAAAAGAGCAAAAGGTTAATTATGAGCAGACGCAGAAAAATGCTTTTCCCACAGGCAATGATAAGGATATCGTGCAGAATGGGCACTATGAACCTCTGCAGGATACGGGCGTCCCTGTGAGCCTTCCCCATATATCGCAGGAGACCTGCGGAAGTCTGTTATCTCTTGCAGTGGCTTTCCTGGGCATCTTTTGCCTTTTAAATGTAAATATCGCCTTCGTGGCCTCCAATATGGCCAGCAGAAGCCTTTTGATGTTTAACTTTGTCACGATCGGCGCCGTCTCCTTCCTGACAGCTCTGATCAACACTTTTCTGCCGGGGCATCGGAAGACATGGATCCTCTGGCTTGCCTGCGCACTGGCCTTTGCAGCGGCAGTCTTGATACAGTTTTAACAGAAGGGCAGATAAATATACTATTTATCTGCTGCATTCATCGCGGCTTTTACCGCATAAAATCGCGAAGCGATCTTGCCAGTGTATAATTTTAAAAACAGACTGCTTTGAAACAATATATAATGGCCGATCGTATGATCAAGTTAAGCTTATACAAATGATCAAGGAAAAAACTAAAAAAAACCCGGAATTCCTCGTAGAGAGAGGATTCCGGGTTTTACTTTTCGTGAGATTGATATTTCAGGATCTTACCGGTGGTTGTGCTGCCTGTGCGGTGTTATTGCAGCTGGCTTAGATCGTAAGGCGTTGCCTGGTATACGTAATAGTTGATCCAGTTGCAGTACAGGTTATTGCTGTGGGAGCGCCACTGCAAAAGAGGGCGCTTAGTGGGGTCGTTGTCCGGGAAATAGTTAATGGGAAGCTGGATATCCAGTCCCTTATCCAGATCCCGCTGGTATTCATCCCGCAGGGTATAGCGGTCGTATTCCGGATGTCCCATGATGAAGATCTGCTTGCCGCCCTGGGCCATGCACAGCAGTACGCCGGCATCTTCAGACTCGGCCAATACCGTCAGCTCCGGGCAGGCGTGGATGGCCTTGGCCGGTACCTCTGTGTGACGGCTGTGGGGGATCAGGAAATAGTCGTCAAAGCCACGCACCAGAGGCTCCTTGCGGTGGGCAACCTGGTGAGAAAAGACACCGAAAAGTTTGTGGGGCAGCATCTCTTTATTCAGGCCATAGTGATAGTACAGACCGGCCTGTGCACCCCAGCAGATGTGATAGGTGCTGGTGACATTGTGTTTGCTCCACTCCATGATACGGCAAAGCTCCGGCCAGTAATCCACTTCCTCATAGGCCATCTTCTCCACCGGGGCACCGGTGATGATCAGACCGTCGAAGGCTCTGTCCTTCAGCTCGTCAAAGGTATAGTAGAAATTGTGCAGATGAGCCGAAGAGGTATGGCTGGCACGATGGGAGCTGACACGCATAAAAGTAACATCTACCTGAAGAGGGGTATTGGAGAGCATGCGAAGAAGCTGGAGCTCTGTATCCTCCTTTTTAGGCATCAGGTTGAGGATGCAAAGCTGCAGCGGACGGATGTCCTGGTGCATGGCGGTATTCTCATCCATGATGAAGAGGTTCTCTTTTTCCAGTATTTCTTTGACAGGCAGATCGTTCTGAATCTTAATGGGCATAATGATCGTTTCCTTCCTGCCGGCAGGCAGGGAGATTTCTTGCAAACCCTCCGCCGCCCTCGGCGATACATTCTTTAGTATGTACCATAATGGCCTGTAAAAGCAATGGACAATATGCAAAATGCGCCGAAATATAGAAAATAAAGCTTCGTTTATCGTTCTTTTACAGTTCAGACTGTTGCCTGGTGGGCGCCGGAACTATAACCGGAAACCGCAAGAATTTTTCCATAGGAGCTTTCCTTGTATTACTATCGTCAATGAATACATAGCGAAAACAATTTGAAAACGATTTCAAAACAAATGGAGAATGGTTTGCCGAAGAATAGAGCTAACTAAATAAAGATTTAATAGTAACGAAATGATAGTAACACCAACAGGCTATGAAGAACACTAAACAAAATCTTAACGCAGAATAATGAAATATAACGAATAAAAAAACAGTAAGGATGGGGAAATAATAGTAGCAGCTGAAGGATCAGAGTATTTCTGCAAAGGGTTTCATATCGAAATGAAGAGGATTCTCAGACGGAAAAGGAAAAAAATATGGAAATAATCACTAAAACAAGGCAATTATTATTGTTAGATACCACAAATATGCGAATAAAAAGCCAAAAAGGGGTTGACGAAAAATAGCGGTCTGCCTATAATCGCAAGTGTCAGATGAAAACGATTTCCGAACGTAAGCGAAAATGAAATCGAGAAATCGAAGCATCTGAACAGGAAGAAGCGAGGAGGCGGATATGGGGTCTGTCATCACCATCAGAGAAGTGGCAAAGGACGCAGGGGTTTCGGTTTCGACAGTTTCCAGAGTCATGAATGGAACGGCTATCGTCAGTGACGATCTGCGGGAGCGGGTAATGGAGAGCGTGAAGAAACTTAATTACCGGCCAAACGCTGCGGCCAGGAGTCTGATCACCCAGCGCACGGATCTGATCGCTGTGGTGGAAGCAGACATGACCAATACGGTGACCACCACTATCCTGAAGGAGATCGATGAATATTGTTCAAAGAATAACAAGGTCATGATGACTTGCGATTACGGCGGCAATAACGACAAAGCGGTCCTGCTTCTTAATAAGCTCTTAGAGAGAAATGTGGACGCTGTAGTATTCATGGGCGTAGTCTTAGATGACCGCATCATAAATAAGCTGGCAGAATTCAGCTGTCCGGTGGTGCTGGCCCAGCAGGGACAGGAGATGGGAGAATGTCGTTTCACCACCACCACAGATGACAGTTATCACGCAGAGAAGGATGTGACCAATTTCCTGATCAGTGAGAATCACAGACGGATCGCCTTTATCGGCGGTGATGTCAGAGATTATACCAATGAGAAACTGCGGCTTAAGGGTTTTCTGGATGCCATGGATGACAATGGACTGGACATTCCCACCACCTATGTGGCGCAGACAGAATTTTCCATGGAAGGCGGCAGGAAGGGGATGCAGATGATCTACGAAAACAATCTGCAGCTTCCAACAGCGGTGATCGCCGCCAGTGACACTATTGCAGCCGGTGCCATTCGGTATTTAAAGAGCGTGGGCGTCCGGGTGCCGGAGGATATTTCCGTTTTTGGATTCGATGATTCCGTATCGGAATTGTTCGAGATCCCGCTTTCCACGGTGCGCAGCTATGACAGAGGCAAGATCATCTGCGAGCAGCTCTTCACGGAGGAAAAAGATCCGCAGAAAGGAAAGGAATGGATCTACTATCCGTACCGGGTGCTGCGCAGAAGCTCCACCAGAGCCAGAAGCAGTGCAGAAGAATAGAAGAGAATACAAATAAAACGATATCGGCTGATCTTCAGATTCCGATAGCCGGACAGGCAGCATTCTATCAAAAAATTTAAGTGACCTTTTTAGTGATCGCTTGAAAGGACATAAAAAGGATGCAATGTCAAAAAGAACAGGCAGCTGTGCCGGAAACTATGAATACGAAGATCAGATGATATATATAAGAAGAAAGTCTTTAATTATCAGGAGGGATTAATCATGAGAAAAAACTGGGCAACAAAAGTGATCGCCTGCGCATCCGCCGCAGCGATGGCTCTGTCTATGACCGCTTGTGTGGGCGTGGCCAGCACAAATTCTGACAGCACCGCAGCAAACACTGCAGCAGCTGATGCAGACAGCCAGGATTCTACCGGAAGCGGTGCTACCACCATTTCCCTGTATACCACCATTCCCGGCAAGGACTCTCAGTTCGAAGAGATCGTAGCAGACTTCATGGAAGTCAATCCGGATATCACTGTAAACTATATCGCATATGACAGCAGCGAGAAGCAGAAGTGGATGACCCTGTATGCAGGCGGACAGGCACCGACCGTTTCCATCATGGATGCCATCGATATCAAGGAAAACTCCGAAAACATGCTGGCTTTCTCTGCTGATGACGAAGTACTTACCGGCATGGACAGCAAGTATACCGATGTCTTCAAGGGCGAGGACGGCAACGTCTACGGCGTACCGGATTCCGTACAGGCTATGGGCATCATTTATAACAAGACTACCATTGAGAATGCAACCGGCGAGGAATTCGATCCTTCCACCATCAAGAGCATCAGCGACCTGCGGGCTCTGTGCGAAAAGATCCAGGCCGGTGGTGTGGCACCTCTTATGCTGACCGGTGTTGACTGGTCCCTCGGTTCCCACTTCTTAAGCCAGGTATTTACCGGTGTAAGAGGAGATGCAGATGCACAGCAGACCTTCATCAATGATGTAAAGGCCGGCAATGTGGACTTAAAGACTGACGATAGCTGGAACAGCGTAATGGATGCTTTTGATCTGTTCGCAGAGTACAACTACAATTCCAAGGATCCGCTGGTAGGCAATACCGATATCGACGGCCAGGCAATGGCTGACGGCAGCGTAGCAATGTGGTTCATGGGTGACTGGGGCTGGTCCTACATCTCCAGCATTGCCAAGGATGGCGATGAGTATGGCCTGATGCCTTGCCCGCTGACCGACAACGAGAGTGATGCTATCAACAGCCAGCTGGGTGTATTCCCTGCAAAGGGCTTCTGCATCGACAGCAGCCAGAGCACCGAGGCACAGCAGGAAGCAGGCAAGAAGCTGATCTCCTTTATCATGAAGGATGATGCACAGAAGTTTGCAGACCTTCTGGAGACCGCACTTCCTTACTCTGATGTGGAAGTAACTTACACCAACCCCATGATCGCTTCCGTACAGGAGTATGTAGCAGCAGGCAATACCTACAGCACCTATGCATTCAGCGCACTGCTTCCTTCCGATTTCTGGTCAGAGAACGGTGCAACCATGCAGCAGTACCTGGCAGGTCAGATGGACAGAGATGCCGCAGCAGATGCTGTACAGGCATACTGGCAGGCACAGAACTAACTTCGATATAGAAGCTATTCGGACTTGATCAGAAGCTATTAAAATTTTAATAAAAGCAATCTTAAATAGAAGTGATCTTTACAGCAGGCGCTGTCGTGCAAAAGGCGCGGCAGCGCTTGCTGCATTTCACAACAAGTCTTCCTGTGAAAATGGTGCCGGCACGGATTCATGCAGGAAGAAAAAGAGACGATCTGGTTTTCGTTTTACAGATTTTTATTTTTTCAGGAAAAGAAAAGAGGTTCTTATGGACAAGAAGAAAAAGGGAATCAAACTCTTTTGCGAATTTGTTATCCCCCCGATGCTGATCTGGGCATTGGTAGTGATCGTGCCCTTGTTTTATGGTGTTTATCTTACCTTTACCAACTGGAATGGCCTTTCTCCCAACTACGACATGGTGGGCATCCAGAACTACATCGAGATCTTCCGGGATAAGACTTTCATGTCTTCTCTTGGAAAAACATTCATCTATGTATTCTTCGTAGTGGTACTGAGCAACGTGTTGGGTCTGGTGCTGGCTATGCTGCTGACGGCAGGCATTAAGCTGCAGAGCGTATTCAGAACCTGCTTCTTTGCAGCCAACATGATCGGCGGTATCATCATGGGTTACATCTGGAATTACATTTTCTCCTTTGCGGTGACAAAGATCGGACAGACCGTAGGGTGGGAAGCATTGGAGACTTCCATGCTGACCAAGCCGGCTACCGCTCTGATGGCATTGATCATTGTAACCGTATGGCAGATGGGCGGCTATCTGATGGTCATCTATGTAGCAGGCCTTAATAATATCTCCAGCGAGATGCTGGAGGCGGCAGAGATCGACGGCGCTACCGGCTTCCAGCTGTTCCGCTTTATCAAGCTGCCTATGATCCGTTCTTCCATTACCATCTGTACCTTTATGGCTATCTCCAAGGCGTTCATGTCCTTTGACGTGAACCTGTCCCTGACCTCCGGCGGACCTTATAAGTCTACCGAACTGCTGGCCTTAAAGATCTACCAGACCGCTTTCTCTAACTTCGAGTACGGCAAGGGCCAGGCTGAGGCAGTGGTATTGTTTATTATCGTAGCGATCATTTCTCTGATCCAGGTGACCAGCTCCAAGAAAAAGGAGGTAAATGGATAATGAAAAAGAGAAGCATGAAACAAAAGAAGAACCTGCGTTGGTTGCTTTTTATCGTCGTTCTTCTGCTGGCAATCCTTTTCGTGATGCCTTTCTTCCTGGTGATCTTAAACAGCTTTAAGGAATCCTCGGAATTCGTAGCCAATCCCTTCAGCTTCCCCAGCGTTGTACATGTGGAAAACTATGCCACAGCCCTGGAGAAGATGAATTTCGCACAGGCATTCTTAAACTCCATCCTGATCTGCGTCATCGCTACGGTGGTCAGCTCTGTGCTCAGCGCCATGAACGCCTATGTGCTGACCCGTTACAGCAGCTGGAAGATCAATAAGGCGGTATACATGATCCTGGTGGCCGCTATGGTCATTCCTTTCCAGGTAGTCATGATCCCGCTGGTAAAGATCTATGGCTCCACTTTGGGTCTTGCCAATAATATCTGGATCGTTACCTTCTTCCACATTGGCCTTAACATTCCCTTCCCTACCTTCCTTTACTGCGGCTTTATCGGCGGTATTCCGGAGGAGTTGGATGAGGCAGCTCTGATCGACGGCGCTTCCTCCGAGAAGACCTTTTTCAGCATTATCTATCCGCTGCTTAAGCCCATCACCATCACTTGCGTGGTGTTCACCGCACTGTCCATCTGGAATGACTACATCCTGGCCAGCACCTTCCTTTCCGTAAAGGAAGTAAAGACACTGCCTTTGATGACCTATTCCTTCCTGACCACCCACTCTGCGGATTATGCACCTATGATGGCAGGCCTGGTACTGATGATGTTGCCGGTACTTATCCTGTATCTCATCGGACAGAAGTACATCATCGAGGGTATCGTAGCCGGAAGCGTAAAGGGTTAAGTTCATAAGCGGAAGATCACCCACGAGGTTTATAACGCAGCAGGGATGCCGGAAACGGCATCCCTGTATCATCATAGAGGAGAATTCTCCTCGCGTTGCCACAATAAAATTGTGGCGGAAAGGCTAAGTCTGAAAGAAATGCTTGATAGCATTTCTTTCAAACAGCATTGATACCGTAAACGGCATCAATGCAGGATCGTATCGGAGAATTCGCCTGCGCGAAATTCTCCTCACGTTGCCACAATAAAATTGTGGCAAGAAAGGATAAAAATGGGATTTCGGAAGGATTTTGTCTGGGGCGCGGCAACGGCGTCCTATCAGGTGGAAGGCGCAGCCTATGAAGATGGCAAGGGCCTCAATATCTGGGATGTATTCTGCAAAGAGCAGGGACATATCTATGAAGGTCAAAACGGCGATGTGGCCTGTGATCAATATCATCGCTTCAAGGAAGACGTGGCACAGATGAAGGCGCTGGGCATCAAGGCTTATCGCTTTTCCTTAAGCTGGGCCCGGATCATGCCGGAAGGCACCGGAGAGGTCAATGAAAAGGGATTGGCTTACTACGATGCCCTGATCGATGCACTGTTGGCAGAGGGCATAGAGCCCTTTGTCACGCTGTATCACTGGGACCTTCCCTATGCGCTGCAGCTGCAGGGCGGCTGGATGAATCCGGCCATCGTGGAATGGTTTGCCTCCTATGCAGCCTTGGTATCGGAGCATTTTTCGGACCGGGTAACGAAATTTTTTACCATCAATGAACCCCAATGCGTAGCAGGACTGGGCTATCTTACCGGGGAGCATGCACCGGGACTTAAGGTAGGAGCTTATGAATTCTTCCATGTGTGGCAGAATCTGTTAAAAGCCCACGGCCGGGCTGTACAGGAGCTTCGCCGCCATGCTAAGTCTTCCATTGAAGTAGGCTGCGCACCCTGCAGCGGACTTTACTATCCGGAAAGCGAGAGTAAAGAAGATATAGAGGCAGCCAGAAGAGCCAATTTCGTATTGCCCAATGACGACCTTAACGGGGCAGTCTGGAATATCGCTCTTTGGTCCGATCCGGTATTCTTCGGCCATTATCCGGAAGAAGCAGTGCAGTATTTCGGCAAGTATATGCCGCCTCTGTCCAAGGAGGATTGGGAGATCATATCCCAGCCCCTGGATTTTTACGGCCAGAATATGTACAATGCCGTGCCGGTCCGGGCTGATGAGAATGGCGACCCGGTGCGGGTAAAACGACCCGACGGCGCACCTAAGACCGCCATCCAGTGGCCAGTGACGCCGGCCTGCATGTACTGGGCTCCTAAGTTCCTTTACGAGCGCTATCAGAAACCTTTTTATAATACGGAAAACGGCATGTCCTCCCACGATTGGGTGTCTCTGGACGGACGGGTACACGATGCATCCAGAGTGGACTTTATGCACCGTTATCTGAAAGAGTATCGCCGGGCAGCAGAGGACGGCGTGGATCTGCGGGGGTATTTCGCATGGAGCAGCCATGACAATTTCGAGTGGTCCTATGGATACTCGGAGCGCTTTGGTCTGATCTATGTGGATTATCAGACACAGAAGAGAACCGTGAAGGACTCCGGCTATTTCTATCAGGATGTCATTGCGGCAAACGGAGAAAACCTGTAAAGAGAGAATTTGCCTTCGCGGGTTTCTTCTCGTGTTGCCACGGTAAACTGCGTCATAGGGAGGTATCTATGAAACATTTAGAAAATAAGATTATGCTCATCACCTATTCGGATTCCATGGGCCACGATCTGAAGGATTTAAAAGAAGTACTGAATACCTATTTTTCGAAAGCTGTGGGCGGTGTCCATATCCTTCCCTTCTTTCCATCTTCCGGAGACCGGGGCTTTGCACCTATGGAATATAAGGAAGTGGATCCGGCCTTCGGCGACTGGGATGATGTAAAGGCCATTGCAGAAAACTATTACCTGATGTTTGACTATATGATCAATCACATTTCCGCTCATAGTCCTTACTATCAGGATTTCCTGGCCAAGAAGGATGACTCAAAGTGGCACGATCTGTTTATCCGCTACAAGGATTTCTGGGAAGGCGGGGAGCCCACCCAGGAACAGGTGGACAAGATCTATAAGAGAAAACCCAGAGCGCCCTATGTCATCGCCCATTTTGCAGATGGCAGTCAGGAAAAGGTATGGTGTACCTTTGATGAAGAGCAGATCGACATCAACTGTAAGAGTGAGACGGCGAAGCAGTTCCTTCGCAGCAACTTGGAGTGGATGGCAGACCACGGCGCTGCGCTGATCCGTCTGGATGCCTTTGCCTATGCCACCAAGCGGGCCGATACCACCTGCTTCTTTGTGGAACCGGATGTATGGGAGCTGCTGAAGGAAGCACAGGACATCTTAGAGCCCAGAGGGGTGGGGATCCTGCCGGAGATTCACGAGCACTATACCATGCAGCAGAAGATTGCGGCGAAGGATTTCCCAGTGTATGACTTTGCCCTGCCTATGCTGCTGTTGAACGGCATTTACTACGGGCAGACCCAGTACTTAAAGCACTGGCTGGAAATCTGTCCTCAGAACTGCTTTACTACGCTGGATACCCACGACGGCATCGGCGTGGTGGATGTAAAGGATCTGCTACCGGATGAGGAGATCTTAAGAACTAAGGAAGATATCTTTAAGTACGGCGCCAATGTCAAGAAAATCTACAGCTCCGAGGCATATAACAATCTGGATATCTACCAGGTGAACTGCTCTTATTACTCCGCACTGGGAGACGATGACGATGCCTATCTCCTGGCCCGGGCAGTACAGTTCTTTGCTCCCGGCATTCCCCAGGTGTATTATGTGGGACTTCTGGCAGGCAAAAATGACTTAAAGCTGTTGGAAGAGACGAAGGTAGGCCGCAATATCAACCGTCATTACTACACCAAGGAAGAGATTGCCCAGGAGGTGAAAAGACCGGTGGTGGCCAGCCTGTTAAAGCTCATGGAATTCCGCAATACGGCAGAGGCTTTTAACGGAAGTTTCCGGGTGGAAAATACCGACGACCACTCTTTGCGCATCGTCCGCGGAAACGGAGAGGATGTGGCGGTGCTGGAGGCAGACTTTGCCACTAAGCAATTTACTGTGACCCATAACGGAGAGGTCGTTGCTTTCTAAGGTGGTATCCGTGCCTTTGTATGATACAGCAGCATACAAATTTTACATTATGATAAAACAGCATATAGCATTATGAAGAAACAGCGTATAGCATCATGAAGAAACAGCGTATAGCATCATGAAGAAACAGCATATAGCATCATGATAAATAGCATATAGCACCCTGCAGTATAAAACAGTGTACAGATTTCAATATCATAAAACGACAGACTGTTCCTACGGCATAAAGCAGTATGCTGCTCCTTATCGAAAAAACGGAAACCGGCTTATTCGTGACAATGGCGAACAAGCCGGTTTTTATGTGCAGATGTGAGCCATGCTATGGGTCTGCCGTTTGCTTGCGCAGTTACAGGCTCGGCTGTCTGGGGCGATGTAACGGTAACCCGGCGTATGTAACTTGCTTTCTTAGATAATGTTTTGGCTGGACATGGATGAAATGGTGATGCAAAATAAGAAAAGAGTGTTTACTCGAATAGAGGCATACTATAAACGTCATCTATGGGGAATATATCGGAGAATTTAACTGGTTTCTCGGTGAGATTCCCTCGGAGTCATCACAATAAATTACGACACAGGAAGGTATACATGGGATTGTGTAAAAAGACAAGGGAACAGACAGGAACAGAGCAAAGCAAGAGAAAGCAGCGAACGAAGGCAGAAAAGACACTGGCGGTGCTGGTGGTGGCCGCAGCCTTGTACTGTGCAGGATTTTTTTGTATTTATACGCCGGCCAGGGAAGCATTGGTGGAGGGGGTCTGCGCACTTTTCGGACTGGAAGTGCAAGACGCAGATGCATTGGACATTTATGAACTCTCTCCCATGGACGAAGAAGGCCAAAAGAGAGTGCAGCAGGCACAGCCCATAGATTCGGATGACACATGGACGATCTGTTACTACATGGTGGGTTCTAATCTGGAAGATATGGATGAGAATGATCTTTCCCAGATGACCCAATTGCTGACCCAGGAGAAGCTGACAGAAAATCAGGAGAATGCGGAGAATTCCCTGATGGAGCAGATCAGCAGTTATGCAAAGGAATTGGCCGAAAATGGCCTTGATTTTCCGGAATATCTCTATGAACCGGTGCGTCCGGAAGCTTCCAGTGAGCCGGTGACAGAGGATGTGGTTGTGGCGGACATAGACGGAATGGCTTCCGAGGACATCGGTGAGATCTGTAACGGCGTTTCCTCCGATAAGATCAATGTGATCATACAGACCGGCGGCGCCACCAGATGGAGCAATGCCCGGATCAATCCCAATAAGACCCAGCGTTTTCTGGTCAAAGACGGCAATCTGGAAGAAATTGAGAATATGCCCCTGCAGGATAGCTGCAGCGTGGATACTCTGGCAGACTTTCTTACGTTCTGCGATGAAAACTATCCCGCGGATCATCGGATGGTGGTGTTGTGGGATCACGGCGGCGGCGCCTCCGGCTACGGCAAGGATGATATTTTTGGCTCCTCTATGTCCTTGAAGGATATACAGGAGGCTTTTTCCAGAGTATGTGAGGCAGATCCGGATGATCCCCATTATGACATCATCGGCTTTGATGCCTGTCTGATGGCTTCCTTAGAGACTGCCCATACCCTTTATGGCTATGGAAGGTACCTGGTGGGAAGTGAGGAAACAGAGCCGGGCGCCGGCTGGAGTCATGATTCCTATCTGCAGGCAATGTCCGAGGATCCTACCATGAGTCCGGCGGCCATTGGGGAGAAAATCGCAGATTCCTTCGTGGATTTTTATATGGAGAAAAACTGTGGCATTCTCAATATGCCTTTTTATTCCATCACCACATCCTTTTCACTGATCGATCTGAATAAAGCGGAAGAAACCTATCAGTCCTACTGCGCGCTGAATGAGAGATTATTAGAGGATGCGGTAAAAAACAACAGCGTGTTGACCAAGATCGGCAGTGCAGCCCAGAATGCCACACGCCTGGCGGGAGAAACCTACGAGATCTACAATCTGATCGACCTTGGCAACTATATGGAAGCTTTGGCGGAAGTGTATCCGAAAGAGTGTGAGGCAGTGCTCACTAACCTGAAGGAGGCTGTTGTCTATCACAGAGGAAATGGCTATCTGTCGGAAGCTACCGGCATAAATGTTTATATGCCGGTATCGATCAGCAGAATAGAAGGATTATATTTCTTCCTTCCTTATGTAGAAAATGTCTGTGACGATATGGCCACCAGGGCGTTGTACTACTATAAGATCTCCGGTTGTCTGAATCAGGAGTATCAGGAGTATGTGGAAAAGCAGGGATATGGCAAAGCTAAGACGATCGATACTGCTTCTCTTGAGAAACTGCGGGAAAATACCATCACCATATATGAAAATGGGTTCGGCATTACTTTGAATAAAAAGCAAAAGGAAAACTATCAGAGCGCCCGGTTGGAGGTCGCAAGATATGAGGAAGAGGAAGAGCAGGTCATAAGCTATGGACAAAGCAGCCAGTTGACTGAGGAGGACGGCGTCATCAGTGCGGACTTTGGCGGAAAATGGATCTGTTTGGATGGGAAGCCGCTGTATGTGGAGGTGGTCAGTGAAACGCAGGATAGCATCGCATACAGAAGCCCTGTAACCATCAATGATGAAAACTATTATCTGCTCTTTTCTTATGAAAGGGGAACCGACGAAGTAAAGCTAAACGGTGCTTCTATCTATAATGCGAATGCCGAGGCGGACGCTTCTGCGGCTCACGTGATCGGAAAGACCACGATCTCCCTGGAGGCAGGGGATGTTATCAAACCTGTCTACGATGTTTATGATCCGTCCTCTAATAGCGGGACCAGACAGGAGAGTGAGGAAGAGATAATCTTTGGCGAATCTTCGCAGATCACCGTAGAGAGTCTGCCGGACGGAAACTATCTGAATGCCATCGTTCTGACGGATATACGCGGTGATTCCTATTATTCCGACGTGGTGGAACAGACCATAGAGGATGGCATTTTACGGAGCCAGGAGACCAGTAAAGAATTTGTGGGAAGCAATTATTAAATAGGGAGGAAGCTTTGAAACTTACACTTACACAGCAGCAAAAAGAATATGAAGCACTGGTGCGGGAGACGGTATCTGTTTTGGCAGAGGGCGCGGAGCAGGGAACCTTTGAACTGGACGCTAAGCAGGATGATAAGAGAATGCCGGGCTATCGCTTTGCGAAAAAGGATGGCGTTTTAGAGATCGAATATGCCGAGAAGACGGATCTTTGCCGGGCACTGCTGGCAGCGGCCCAGAGTGAGGAAAAGAGCGGAGAGGAAAAACGCAGCTTTAAGGAACTGGGTTATATGGCAGATTGTTCCCGAAACGCTGTATTGCGGGTAGAGACCATAAAGGAGCTGATCCGGACCCTTTCCATGATGGGCTATCAGTTCCTGGGACTTTATATAGAGGATACCATTCGGGTAGAGGGCGAACCTTATACAGGCTATATGCGGGGCGCTTATTCCAAAGAGGAAATTAAAGAAGCTGTGGCCTACGGTGAGATCTTCGGCATGGAGATCAGGCCCTATGTGCAGACTCTGGCTCACTTTAACCAGTTGACCCGTTATCCTCATTACCAGGCTTTTCTGGATACGGATGATATTTTGCTGGCAGAGGATGAGAGAACCTATGCTTTTCTGGACCGATACCTTGGCTCTGTGGCGGCCGCTTTTTCCTCTAAGCGCATTAACATCGGCATGGACGAGGCACACAAGATCGGTCTTGGCAAATATCTGGACGTTCACGGCTATCAGGACCGGATCGGCATCATGCAAAGACACCTGAAAAAAGTACTGGAGATCTGCCGTAAATATGACTTACAGCCCCAGATGTGGAGTGACATGTTCTTCCGCCTTGCCAACGGCGGTGACTATTATGCAGGAGACGGAACAAAGACAGCGCAGCATTCCGGCATAGAGATCCCGGAGGGTGTGGAACTGGTATACTGGGATTATTATTCCACAGATCAGGCACATTACGAGAAGATGCTGGAGAGCCATTTTGCTCTTACGCCCAATATCGCTTTTGCCGGCGGGGCCTGGAAGTGGAGTGGCTTTACCCCGAATAATCACTACAGCATTGCCATCGGCAAGGCTGCGTTGTCCGCCTGCAAAGAGAAGAACATTGCTTCTGTAGTCATCACGGGATGGGGAGATAACGGGGCAGAAGCAAGCCAGTTCTCCATTCTGCCGGCTCTTTATGCCGATGCCAATGAGGCATATGAGGGTGCGTTAAAGGCGGATGGATTTAAGACACTTACCGGGATTTCCTGGGAGGATTACCTGCTTTCCGATATAGCCAATCCCGATGCGGAAAAGCCCGGAGCTTTGAACAATGCAAGCAAATTCCTGCTTTACAATGATCCCTTTACCGGTGCCTTTGATTCGGTGGCGGCTACTCTTAAAGAAAATTATTACAAAGATGCTGTGGAAAAACTGGATGGGGCACTGCTGCGCAGCGAGAAGAGCCGTTTTTCCCAGGTGCTGCGGACCCAGGTGGGGCTTTGCCAGGCCCTGACCATGAAGTGGGATCTGGGCATCCGTCTGCGGAAGGCCTATCTGACAGGAGATAAAGAGTCCCTGCGGGTGATGGGCGAGATGG
This sequence comes from Bacteroidaceae bacterium, assembly GCA_963596015.1. GTDB lineage: Bacteria > Bacillota > Clostridia > Lachnospirales > Lachnospiraceae > CAG-791. Next base: position 3,569 of record CAVBJS010000042.1, on the reverse strand, counting down.
AAATACCGGAGCTGGCAGTGGAGCTGGATGCTTTTTATCATGTTTTCAAGGAGCAGTGGTATAAGGAGAATAAAACCTTTGGTTTTGAGGTGCAGTCTATCCGCATCGGCGGTCTGCGCCAGCGCCTTATTGAAGTGGGGGAGAGCCTGCGCAATTATGTAAACGGCGTGACAGACAGGATCGAAGAGCTGGAAGAGCCGTTGCTTCCCTTTGCTTACGGTTGGAATGGGGAGGAGCCGGAGACAGAGCTGGCAAAGCTTGCCTATTTCGAGTGGGCAAATATGGCATCTCCCTGTGCGCTGTAGAAGATCCCGGACGGTATATCATTTCCCGGGCCTTCATATAGCGTGATGAAAGAAGATAGACAGCGGAAAGAGAAGTCATGGAAACAGAAGTCATTGAAACAGAAAATACAGAGATAGAAAATACAGAGACAGAAAACGCAAGGATTGAGAATAAAGAGAAAAAATGCGCAGAGACAGAAGGTGCGGTGGAAAAAGCGGCAGAAAATGGATCAGTGCAGGCAGCAGCATTTAAATCGTCTGCTCACAAAAAGGCAGATCTTTGTCTGAAAAGCAAGGCTGTTTATACAGGCTTAAAGGATCACACAGAACCCCTGAGTGTACTGGTGTCCGGAGAAAAGATCCTGGCGGTGGTGCCCTATGGAGAGGAAGCACCCTTTATCGATAGCCATACCCAGGTGCTGGATTTGGGAGAGCAGATGATCATGCCGGGCTTTGTGGATGCCCATACCCATTTCTTTCTGGGGGCTTTTGCCGGCTGTGACAGGGTGTGCGATGCACCGGTGTGTGCCTGCTCCGAGGCGGCATGCGTGGAGATGATGAAGGAGTTTGCCAGAAAGCATCCGGGAGAGACCAGACTGCGGGGCCGGGGCTGGTTTGTCAGTGCCTGGGAGAATAAGAAGATGCCGACCAAGGAAAGTCTGGATGCAGCCTTTCCCGATGTGCCGGTTTATATGCAGTCCATCGATGCCCATTGCTATTGGCTCAACAGCATGGCGTTAAAAGAATGCGGCATCACCAGGGATTCTACGGTAAAAAGCGGATATATCGAAAAAGGTGCTGACGGGGAGCCGGATGGACTTTTGGCGGAGATCGAGGCCTGCATTCCGGCGGACCGGATGTATCACGATTTTCCTCCGGAAGAAGAGAAGGAGATTTACTTACAGCTTCTTAAGCAATTGGCTAAGTGGGGCATTACCTCTGTCAGCGAGATGACTTCCTCCGAGTATGATGAGAGCCATGAGCGGAAATACAGACTGCTGCAGGAGATCGAGCAAGAAGGAAAGCTTAACGCCAGAGTCCATATCTACACGAAATTAGTGGACTGTGAGAATTATCATGCGGTGCAGGGATTGCGGGAAAAATTTCAGTCCCCCCGGATTCAGTTCACGGGGCTTAAGGGCTTTGTGGACGGGGTACTGGAAGCCCATACCGGCATGCTGGTGGAGCCTTACAGTGACAGGCCGGACACATGCGGAGACGGCATGCCTCTTTTTTCCCAGGAAGATTTAAACGGTTGGATCACCCAGGCTAACAAAGAAGGACTGCCGGTGCGTCTGCACTGTGTGGGAGACGGGGCGGTGCGCATGGCCTTAAACGGCTTTGCGGCTTCCAAGGCGGCCAATGGATCCGCTTATGAGGAAAGCAAACTGCCCAATGCCATCGAGCATATCGAGGTTATTCATCCGGAGGATATAGACCGGTTTAAGGAACTGCAGGTCATTCCCTCTCTGCAGCCCATGCACCTGGTCATGGATAAGGACAGCGAATATCCTATCATAGGCCGGGAGCGGGCGAAGTATGAGTGGATGGAGAAGACACTGTTGGAAAAGACAGGCATACTGGCTATCGGCACGGACTATCCCGTGACGTCTCTTTCTCCCTTTGAGACCATTTATGCGGCCGTTACCCGCTGTACCCTGCAGGGAGAACAGGCATGCATTAATCCGGAGCAGCGTCTGACCATGGCCCAGGTGCTGCGGGGATATACCATGGCCGGGGCCATCGTCTATGGCAGAGAGCAGGAGATCGGCTCTCTGGAGCCGGGGAAATATGCGGATATCGCGGTGGTGGACCGGGATCTTTTCAAGGTACAGCCGGAAGAGATCCTGCAGCGGCAGGTGATGCTGACCATGATGAATGGGGAGATCATCTATTCAGCTTTATAAGAATTCTTTCATAGTTCCATAGCGAAGGTAATGGTCACAGATGTCGGCCAAGCCTCTCATCATGTTCCGCAGACATGCTTTGGCATAGAAAGGAAAGAATATGGGATTATTTAATACGGATAAAAAGCTGGGTTTTGGCCTGATGCGGCTGCCTTTGACCAATCCCGATGACGGCGGCAGCATCGATATGGATCTGACCAACCAAATGGTAGATACCTTTCTGGAAAGAGGCTTTACCTACTTTGATACAGCCTGGATGTATTGCAATTTTCGCAGTGAAAATGTGGTAAAGGAAGCTCTGGTGGACCGGCATCCCAGAGACAGCTTTACCATCACCACCAAGCTGCATGCGGGATTTATCAAGACCAAAGAGGACAGAGAGAAGTTTTTTAAAGAGCAGATGCGCAAGACCGGTGTCTCCTATTTTGACTATTATATGATCCATGACATCGGCAAGAATTATTATAAGGTCTATAACGAACTGGACTGCTTTACCTGGATCAAAGAGAAAAAGGAAGCGGGCCTGGCCCGTCATATCGGTTTTTCCTTCCACGATGATGCTGCTTTTCTGGACCAGGTACTGACAGAGCATCCGGAAATGGAGTTTGTGCAATTGCAGGTCAATTATCTGGATTGGGAGAATGTCAGCATTCAGTCCGGAAAATGCTGCGAGGTGGCAGCCAAGCATGGCAAGCCGGTGATCGTCATGGAGCCGGTGAAAGGTGGTACACTGGCTAAGTTGCCCCCGGCTGTGGAAAAAAGCTATAAGGACTATGCGCCGGATAGGTCCATTCCTTCCTGGGCCATCCGCTTTGCAGCCAGTCAGCCCGGCGTCAGTCTGGTGCTGAGCGGCATGAGCAACATGGAGCAGGTGTTGGATAATACGGGCTTTATGGCGGACTTTAAGCCTCTGAATGAGGAGGAAATGACCCTGATCCGGCAGGCAGTGCAGACCATCAATGAAGGTATTGCCATTCCCTGCACCGGCTGTTCCTATTGTACAGACGGATGTCCCAAGAATATTCCTATTCCCAGATATTTCTCCCTCTACAATGCGGATAAGCAGGAAAGTCCGGAGAAGAAATGGACGTCTCAGGGTTCTTACTATGAACGGCTGACGGAAAGCTTCGGAAAAGCCAGTGCCTGTGTCGGCTGCGGGCAGTGCGAGCGGGCCTGTCCCCAGCATCTGACGATACGAAAGTATTTGAAGGATGTGGCAGAGCACTTTGAAGAGTGATGTTACTATGATAATTTAGTGCTACCCGGCCATGCACCGGAGCGCGGCAGATGTCTCGCACCATGCGCTTTGCGCCGTTTTGCTTATGATCTGCCTCTCGCCTGCGGATGGCCCGGCCCGAACTCGCATCCCCGCCTGATG
>CAVBJS010000041.1:0-25827 GCA_963596015.1 Bacteroidaceae bacterium | reverse complement strand
TAAAAAGTACACATTAGTCCTTGCAATAGGCAAAAAGCCGTGGTAACATATCTTTCGTTGACGCACAAATGTCCGCATGTTAAAGACGCTGGCGCCACATATAAGAGGATCAGGAATGAACGGTAAGGGAACAGGGTATTATCTCATCAGGAAAAGAGCGGTACCGGAAGTATTGCAGAAGGTTGTGGAAGTAAACAAGCTTTTAGCTTCCGGAGGCGCGAAGACCATCAACGAGGCGGTGGAAAAGGTAGGGATCAGCAGAAGCTCCTATTATAAATTTAAGGACGATGTGGAGGAATTCCACGACAGTTCTGCGGGAACGACCCTGACACTGTTTGCGGAGATCAATGATGAGACAGGGCTTTTGTCGGATATGCTGGAGATCATCGCACAGAACAAGGCCAATATACTGACGATCCATCAGAGTATTCCCTTAAACGGTGTGGCCTCTTTAAGTATCAGCATCCAGGTCACAGAGACCACAGGCAATATCAGCAGTATGCTGACAGCCTTAGAGCATTGCCCGGGGGTACGCAAGGTAAAGGTGACCGGCAGAGAGTAAAGAAACTTCTTTGATCGGCGCTTATACACTTATAGTAAGAAAAAAAGGAATAGGAGAAGAAACAAATGGTAGAGATCGCAATACTGGGATTCGGCACAGTCGGCAGCGGTGTGGCAGAGGTAATCGACAAAAATCAGGAAGATATCCGGCAGCAGTTTCCTGAGGGCATCCATGTAAAATATATTCTGGATCTGCGCGATTTCCCTGACAGCCCTTATCAGGACAGAGTGGTGCATGATTTTGACATCATTCTCCAGGATCCGGAGATCAAGGTGATCTGTGAGACTATGGGCGGCAAGGAGCCGGCACATACTTTCAGTAAGAAGGCACTGGAAAAGGGCATCAGCGTATGCACCTCCAATAAAGAGCTGGTAGCAGCATTTGGTCCCGAACTCTTAGAGACAGCTAAGGCTCATGCCTGCAGTTATCTCTTTGAGGCCAGCGTAGGCGGCGGTATTCCCATTATCCGTCCTTTAAATACCTGCCTGGTACAGGAGCACATCGATGCCATTACCGGTATCCTGAACGGTACCACCAATTACATTCTGACCAGAATGGACCGTGAGGGAGCAGATTTTGATGCGGTTCTTCGTGATGCTCAGGACAAGGGCTATGCAGAGCGCAATCCCGAGGCCGACATCGAGGGTCACGACTGCTGCCGTAAGATCGCCATTCTTTCTTCTCTGATGTGCGGTAAGACCGTACACTATGAGGATATCCACTGTGAAGGTATCAGCAGCATCACCGCCGCTGACTTCGATTATGCAAGAAGCATGGGAATGTCCATTAAATTGCTGGGCATCAGCCGCCGCAATGAGGCTGACGATTCCATCTTCGTCATTACCGCGCCTTTCTTAGTACAGCAGGAGCATCCTCTTTACAGTGTCAGTGATGTGTTTAATGCCGTCTATGTACACGGCAATATGGTAGATAATCTGATGTTCTACGGCAGAGGCGCCGGAAAGAATCCCACTGCCAGTGCTGTAGTAGCTGACGTAGTAGATGCTGCCCGCAATGCAGGCACCACCGTGGGATGCACCTGGAGCAGCGAGTCTGTAGCTGTTTCCGATTACAAGGCTATCTGTCGCAGAATGTTCGTGCGGGTAGGCTATGCGGAGAAGGAACTGGCACAGCAGCTCTTCGGTGAGGATATCGAGAAGGTAAGATGTGAGTCCGCTGTGGATGAGTATGCATTCCTGACAGCACCTATCTCTGAGGAAGAGTTTGACAAGAAGGCTGCCCAGCTTACCACACTGAAGAACAGGATCCGCCTGCTGGAAGATAAGGCTTGAGTTTAGACGAGGCTGACTTAGATGAGTATTGCCGCAGATAAACTGCGGCATAGACAGGCAAGTTATAAAGAAATGCAAGGCAGCATTTCTTTATAACTCCATGAAAGCCATCAATGGCTTCCATGGGGATCGTATCGGAGAATCCGCCGGCGCGAAATTCTACACACATATGTCGTGAACGAGTTGCGGCATAGAAAGGAAACCATGAAATATATCGTAGTACTGGGAGATGGCATGGCCGATGAGCCGGTGCCGCAGTTGGATGGAAAAACACCTTTAGAGGCAGCAACAACACCGGTGATGGACGCACTGGCCAAGCAGTCGGAGATCGGCATGACACAGACGGTGCCCAAGGGCATGAAGCCGGGTTCTGATACGGCTAACCTGGCAGTGCTTGGCTATGATCCCAAGATCTACTACTCCGGCCGTTCTCCCCTTGAGGCTTTGAGCATCGGCATCGACATGGAGCCTACCGATATCGCCATTCGCTGCAATATCGTCACCATTTCCGAGGATCCTTCTCTTCCCTTTGAGGAGCAGACCATCATCGATCACAGCGCAGATGAGATCAGCACCGAGGACTGCGCCGTTCTTTTAGATGCGGTGAAAGACCGGATGCAGGACGAGACCTATCAGTTTTATGTAGGCACCAGCTACCGTCATTGCCTGATCTGGAAAAAGGGTGTGGTCACAGAACTGACGGCGCCCCATGACGTACTGGGACAGACCATCGGACAGTATCTGCCGCAGGATGAAAATCTGCGCCGGATGATGAAGGACAGCTATGAACTGTTAAAGAACCATCCCTTGAACGCAGAGCGCAAAAAGAAGGGACTTAATCCCGCCAACTGCTGCTGGTTCTGGGGCGCAGGCACCAAGCCAGCGCTGACTTCCTTTACAGAGAAGACCGGCAAAAAGGGTGTCATGATCTCCGCGGTGGATCTGCTGAAGGGCATTGCCACCGGCAGCAGCATGAAAGTGGTGGAAGTGCCCGGTGCCAACGGCGGTCTTCATACCAATTATGAAGGAAAGGCAGACGCAGCCTTTGACGCTTTGACAAAAGAGGATTATGATTTTGCATATATCCACGTGGAAGCGCCGGATGAAATGGGCCATCAGGGCAGTGCAGAGAAGAAGATCCAGGCCATTGAATATCTGGATGCCCGGGTGATCGGTCATCTTAAGGAGAAGTTAGACCAGGCAGGAGTAGAATATCGCATGCTGATCATGCCGGATCATCCCACACCGATCCTTAAGAGAACGCATACGGATAAGCCCATTCCTTACATGCTCTATGACAGTACTGCGCCCCAGGAGCATGACTGGCTTTACAATGAGAAGGAAGCTGAAAAGAGCGGTAATTTCTTCCAGGTGGGCAACAAACTGATCGACAGACTTTTCGGATCAGAAGAATAAAAAACGACAGAATGGAGATTTGGATTCATGAAAAAGGTAGTAAAGTTCGGCGGAAGCTCTCTGGCAGATGCTGCACAGTTTAAGAAAGTAGGGGACATCATCCGCGCCGATGCATCTCGTGTCTATGTGGTAGATTCCGCGCCGGGCAAGCGTTTTGACAAGGATCGCAAGGTCACCGATATGCTCTACAGCTGCTATGCGATGGCAAAGAAGGGCGTAGAGTTTAAAAAGGCTTTCGAAGAGATCAAAGATCGCTACAGAGAGATCATTGCCGGACTTGAGCTGAAGGATTTTTCCCTGGAAGATTCCTTTGCGGAGATCGAGAAGAATTTCAAGAACAAGGCAGGCAAGGATTATGCGGCTTCCCGTGGTGAGTACTTAAACGGTCTGGTAATGGCTGCGTACTTAGGCTATGAATTTATCGATCCGGCCCAGGTGATCTTCTTTGACCAGAGCGGCCATTTTGATTCCGAAAAGACCAACAGAGTGCTGGGAGAGCGCCTGGCTAAGACACCTAAGGCTGTCATTCCCGGTTTCTACGGCGTAGCCTATGACGGAAAGATCAAGACCTTTTCCAGAGGTGGTTCCGATATTACCGGTGCTATCGTAGCCAGAGCCTGTAAGGCAGATGTATATGAGAACTGGACCGATGTATCCGGCTTCCTGATCGCCGATCCCCGTGTGGTGAAAAATCCCGTTTCCATCAAATCCATTACCTATCGGGAGCTTCGTGAGCTTTCTTACATGGGTGCTTCCGTTCTCCATGAAGAAGCGATCTTCCCTGTGCGCCGGGAGGGCATTCCGGTGAATATCCGCAATACCAATAAGCCGGAGGATGAGGGTACCTGGATCGTGGAGAGCACCTGCCAGAAACCGGAATATGTGGTGACAGGTATCGCCGGCAAGAAGGGCTTCTGCACCGTGCTGATCAACAAGGAAATGATGAATTCCGAAATCGGCTTCTGCCGCAAGGTACTGCAGGCCTTTGAGGAAAACGGCATTTCCATCGAGCATATGCCTTCCGGTATTGATACCATGACGGTAGTGGTGCACGAGGATGAGTTCCTGGATAAGGAGCATCATGTGGTTTCCGCTATTCATCGTCTGGCTTCCCCCGATTCTATCGAGATCGAGTCCGATCTGGCACTGATCGCCGTAGTAGGCCGGGGCATGCGTTCCATGCGTGGTACCGCAGCCAGGATCTTCTCCGCTCTGGCCCATGCCAATGTTAATGTGCGGATGATCGACCAGGGCTCCAGTGAGCTTAACATCATCATCGGTGTAGAGAATAAGGATTTCGAGACAGCCGTTAAAGCAATCTATGATATCTTTGTTCTGACACAGCTCTAAATCGCGGATCGTCCCATCAATAGGTTTAATTTTAGCAGCGCGCAGCGTAAAAACTGCGTGCTGCTTTTTTATGTCGTTGCTTGACCTGCACCGTGTTAGCCACGTATCTGAAAAAAAAATGAAATTTCTCCGGGCCTTCTTGAGTCATGACAATCTTAAAGGTAAGATAGTTCTATTGATCAAAAAGGGAGGTTTTTCCATGAGTGTAGCAGAAGAAATAAGAGCAGAACATAAGAAGCTGAAGGGAAAAGGCTTTAAGGCTCACTTTTCCTATTTTATGACCTATTACAAGTGGCCGACGCTGGCAGTCATCGCTGTGGCCGCCATCGTCATCAGTCTGATCAGGAGCATAGCTTCCAACAAGCCTACCGCTGTCAATGCCATGTTTTTAAACGGCACCAATACGGAGCTGACCTACAGTACAGACTGGATCGAGAATGACTTTATCCAATATGCCGGCATCGATACGGGAAAGTATTCCGTGACCATCGACACCTCTTCCTATATCACTCCCGGCGGCGCCCAGTCCCAGGTGGAGGCGGCTACTTCCATGAAGATCATGGCCTATTCCGCAGCTAAGGATCTGGATGTGATGACTGCCGATCCCTACAATTTCCATAACTATGCCAGAAGCGGCATGTTTACGGATCTGCGGGATATTTTGAGTCAGGAACAGATACAAAAGTATTCTTCTTACTTCTATTACATAGATGGCAAGGAGATCGAGGAATATGAGAATTCTTCCTCTCTGGACGAGCAGGCCGCGGAGGCCCAAAGTATGTCCGCCTATACAGAAAGCAGCGAGGACGAGAGCGGAGACGCTGCCGGAGAGAATAAAGAGGAGGCAGAGGATACGAATGATCTGACAGATACAGAGTCCAATCCCCTGACGGCAGAGGCGGATGCCAAGGCTGCAGCCCTGCTAGCGGAGGAGAAAAAGGATGTGTTTGTCAGCCCGGATCCGTCTGCGATGGAAGATCCCATCCCGGTAGGCGTGATATTGACCGAGGCACCCTATTTTTCCACCACCAACTTCTATGGGGACATCGTTCCCATCTGCGGTGTGCTGGTTTCCTCCGACAGACAGGATATGGCGGTGAAGATGCTGGAGTATCTGTGGGAGCACTGATGGAAATATGCCTGACAGAGGTGGTCGATGAGTTCACAGGATGAGCTACAGGATGATCTGCAGGATGAGCTGCAGGAGACAAGTGTAACGGTCTTTTGAAGATATAAGCATAGCTTATGCGTGCCATAAGATTTTGCAAAAACTATTGCAAAGTAGAAAAAGCTGTAATAATATATTAAAAATCAGCGGCAGCTTACTGGATAAAGAAGGCAAAGCTGCTCAGAAATGGAGAAAAGTTTGAAAAATACGATCGATATCGTATTTTTCAAACAGCTTCTTGTGACGTGGACGTCACAAGAAGCCCTGATGGCAGACGAGAATCTGAAATTCTCGTCGCCTCTTCGCAGCAAAGCTGCTCAGAAATGGAGAAAAGCATGGACACAGGATGTATTGAAGTAGTAGTAAAGAGAAAAGACAGCACGGCCATGAAGTTTTTAAAGATCTTGACCATCGTGTTGGCAGTGGCTTTCTTTTTGATAGGGTGCACCGGACTTTGGGTAGGATTTATTGTAGCCATTGTATGCGGTATTGCAGCCTTTTTTGTTTCCCGCAATGTGAATATCGAGTATGAATATACCTATCTGGACAGGGAACTCCGCCTGGCAAAGATCATGAATTTAAGCCATCGCAAGGAGATCGGCAAGTATGATCTGGAGAAGATGGAGATTTTAGCGCCCATTACTTCCTATCATCTGGATGATTATAAGAATCGTAAGGCCAGAGAGCTGGATTTTAGCTCCCACGAAGAGAAGCAGCCCGATCCCCGTTATCTGATGTTCTTAAACGGCGATACCAAGCTGATCTTAGAGCCCAGCGAAGAGATGGTAAATGCTATCCGCATGTTTGCGCCCAGAAAGACCTTTAATTCCTGATAAGGGATGAGACGGCTGCAAACGCCTGACAGTACAGATAAGCAGTACAGAGAAACACTAGAAACACTAGAAATACTAGAAACACTAGAAATACTGGAAACACCACAAATGATATCAGGCAGTCTTCGGACTGCTTTATGATATACGATGATCGTTTGATCTTACGCAGATCTGACAAAAGCTAACCAAAGAGAGCCAAAAGGAGAGAGGAGACAGAGAGAATGGCAAAGATAATCGGTGAAGGCATTACTTTTGACGATGTCCTGCTGGTACCCGCTTACTCACAGGTGATTCCCAATTCGGTGAATATTTCTACCCATTTGACGAAGAAGATCGCCCTGAACATCCCTATGATGAGTGCAGGTATGGATACGGTAACAGAAAATCGCATGGCGATCGCTATGGCCAGACAGGGTGGTATCGGTATCATCCACAAGAACATGTCCATTGAAGCACAGGCAGAAGAGGTCGATAAGGTAAAGCGTTCCGAGAACGGTGTCATCACCGATCCTTTTTCTCTTTCCCCGGAGCATACACTGGCAGACGCAGAGGCATTGATGCGCAAGTTCCGCATCTCCGGCGTGCCTGTCACCGAGGGCAGAAAGTTAGTCGGCATCATCACCAACCGTGATCTGAAGTTCGAGACCGACTACACCAAGAAGATCAAAGAGTCCATGACCAGCGAGAATCTGGTAACCGCTAAGGAAGGTATTACCTTAGAGGATGCCAAGCAGATCCTGGCCAGATCCAAGAAGGAAAAGCTGCCGATCGTAGATGATGATTACAATCTGGTAGGCCTGATCACCATTAAGGATATTGAGAAGACCATCAAGTATCCTTTAGCAGCCAAGGATTCCCAGGGAAGACTTCTGTGCGGCGCAGGTGTAGGTATTACCGCGAATGTATTAGACCGTGTGGCAGCACTGGTAGATGCCAAGGTAGACGTGATCGTCTTAGACAGCGCCCATGGCCATTCCGAAAACGTACTTCGCTGCCTGCGTATGATCAAAGAGCACTATCCGGATCTGGATGTCATCGCCGGCAACGTAGCAACCGGTGAAGGCACCAGAGCCCTGATCGAGGCCGGCGCAGATGCTGTCAAAGTAGGTATCGGCCCCGGTTCCATCTGCACCACCCGTGTAGTTACCGGTATCGGTGTACCTCAGGTCAGCGCCATCATGGATGCATATGCAGTGGCAAAGGAATATGGCATTCCGATCATCGCCGACGGCGGTATCAAGTACTCCGGTGATATGACCAAGGCATTGGCAGCCGGCGGCAGTGTCTGCATGATGGGTTCCATCTTTGCAGGCTGCGAGGAGAGCCCGGGAGAATTCGAGCTCTATCAGGGAAGAAAATACAAGGTTTACCGTGGCATGGGCTCCATCTCCGCTATGGAGAACGGCAGCAAGGACCGCTATTTCCAGGAGAACGCAAAGAAACTGGTACCGGAAGGCGTAGAAGGCCGTGTAGCTTACAAGGGATCTGTAGAGGATACAGTATTCCAGCTCATCGGCGGTATCCGTGCCGGTATGGGCTACTGCGGTGCACAGGATTTAGAGACACTGCGCAGCGAGAGCCAGTTCGTAAAGATCACCGCAGCATCCCTGCGTGAGAGCCATCCTCATGATATCCATATCACTAAGGAAGCGCCGAACTACTCTGTAGACGAATAAAATAGATTTAGTTTTCAGCATCTGTAATGATCACGATGAATTGGCATTACGTTACCGGGCAGAAGCCGGCCAAATTCCTCGTAATGTTATAGGTGCTGAATTGTTTTAAATCTGTTATAATACAAAATGATTCTGCAGCATGGTCTGCAAAGGCATTGCTGACAGGAAATAAATTGTCGCAGGCGTTACAAACAGCCATATCGCTACCCCGGGTTTCGTACTGAACAGTTACAGATCTGCTTTATGCAGATCCAGGATCCGCGTTGCGATCCCTCCGGCCCCTATCGCCTGTGGAATGAGGAGTAATATGAGTGACTTAGAGGAAGTAAAGAAGGAAGAGACTGCCGCAGTCGAGAGCAGGAACTTTATTGAGCAGGCCATCGACAAGGACCTGGCTGAGGGCGTTTATGATACGGTGCATACCCGTTTTCCTCCGGAGCCCAATGGTTATCTTCACATCGGCCATGCCAAGAGCATACTGCTGAACTACGGCCTGGCTAAACAGTACGGCGGAAAGTTCAATCTGCGCTTTGACGATACCAACCCTACCAAGGAAAAGTCCGAATTTGTAGAGTCCATTAAGAAGGACGTGGCATGGTTAGGGGCTGACTGGGAAGACAGATTATTTTTTGCCTCTGATTATTTCGATGAAATGTACGAAGTGGCTGTACGCCTGATTAAAAAGGGAAAAGCCTATGTTTCCGATCTGACCGCAGAGCAGATGAGAGAGTACCGCGGCACCCTGACAGAGCCCGGCAAGGATGATCCCAACCGGGACCGCAGCATCGAGGAGAATCTTTCCCTTTTTGAGCGCATGAAAAACGGTGAGTTCGCCGACGGCGAGAAGACCCTTCGGGCCAAGATTGATATGGCCAGCTCCAATATCAATATGAGAGATCCCATTATTTACCGTGTGGCTCATATGTCTCATCAGAACACCGGTGATAAGTGGTGCATTTATCCCATGTATGACTTCGCACATCCCATTGAGGATGCCATCGAGGGCATTACCCACTCTATCTGCACCCTGGAATTTGAGGATCACAGACCTTTATATGACTGGGTAGTCAGAGAGGCAGAGTATCCCCATCCTCCCAGACAGATCGAGTTTGCAAAGCTTTATCTCACAAACGTGGTAACCGGAAAGCGCTATATCAAGAAGCTGGTAGAGCAGGAGATCGTAGACGGCTGGGATGATCCCCGTCTGGTTTCCATCGCCGCACTTCGCAGAAGAGGTTATACCCCTGCTTCCATCAAGCGCTTTGTAGAATTGTGCGGTATTTCCAAGAGCCAGTCTTCTGTGGACGATGCTATGCTGGAGTATTGCATCCGTGAGGATCTAAAGCCTAACTGCAACCGTATGATGGCCGTCATCCATCCGGTGAAGCTGATCATTGATAACTATCCGGATGGACAGACCGAAGAGTTGGTCGCTGATAACAATATGGAAAATCCGGAACTGGGCACCCGTAAGATCACCTTTAGTCGCGAGCTTTGGGTGGAGCAGGAAGACTTCATGGAGGAGCCGCCTAAGAAGTACTATCGTCTCTTCCCCGGTAATGAAGTCCGCCTGATGAATGCCTATTTTGTAAAGTGCACCGGCTGTGAAAAGGATGAGGCAGGCAATGTGACCGTGATCCACGCTACCTATGATCCGGAGACCAAGTGCGGCACCGGCTTTACCGGCCGTAAGGTAAAGGGCACCATTCACTGGGTTAATGCCGCAGACGCTGTGCCCTGCACTGTTCGTCTCTATGAGAATATCATCGATGAGGAAAAGGGCGTTTACAATGAAGATGGCTCTTTGAACCTTAATCCCAATTCTCTTACGGTTTGCCAGGCCTATGTGGAGCCGGCACTGGCTAAGGCACAGGCTTACGACCGCTTCCAGTTTGTACGAAACGGCTATTTCTGCGCAGATTACAAGGATTCTAAGGAAGGCGCACCTGTCTTTAACAGGATCGTGGGACTGAAGAGTTCTTTTGTACTGCCTAAGGCATAAGGAGTAAGGATCCGTTGGAATTAAGCATTAGCTTTACGCCGGAAGGCGGACATTTATATGAACAGATCTATGCCTATATAAAGCGTGAAATAAGAGAGGGGAAGCTTCTTGAAAACGAGAAGCTTCCCTCTACGCGTTCTTTGGCGGCTTATCTGCAAGTATCCCGCAGCACCGCGCAGCTGGCCTACGATCAGCTGGTATCAGAGGGCTATCTGGTGGCCAGTAAGAACAGAGGCTACTTTGTCTGCGGCATCGACAACCTTTATAACCTGGGAAATATGGAAAAAAGGGAGTCTGCGGGGAGAGAGGAAAGAAAAACAGAAAGACAGACGGAGCGTAATGCAGGAAGAAAGATAGAAAGACGGACAGAAGGAAATGCAGAAGGAAAGATAGGAAGACAGACAGAACGAAATGCGGAAAGAAAGATAGAAAGACAGACAGAAGGAAATGCGGAAAGACAGATAGGGAGACAGACAAAACAAGGCGCAGAAAGCCTGGGAAATCTGCAATATCTGCCCCAAGAAGAGTATGACATGCAGTCAGAGGCGGAAGATACCGAGCCTGTCATCGACTTTTCGCCTCGTCGCATCGATATGTCCTATTTCCCCTATGCTACCTGGAAGAAGATCACCAAGAACACGTTGGTGGATGCCCGGTCGGAGATGTTTGCCTTAGGAGAGCCCTGCGGGGATCATTCCCTTCGCTCTACCATTGCCCATTATCTGCATCTCTCCCGCGGTGTGGTCTGTGAGCCGGAACAGATCGTGGTAGGCGCCGGCAATGACTATCTGCTGATGCTGCTGCGCCATATCTTAGGAGAAGGGAAAACCATCGCCATGGAGGATCCTACCTACCTGCGGGCTTACAGAATCTTCCGCTCCTTCGGCTACCAGGTGCATCCTGTGGCCATGGACAGTAGGGGAATGCGGGCAGATGCTCTGGAAAAAAGCGGTGCCCAACTGGCCTATGTGATGCCTTCCCATCAGTTTCCCACAGGCACGGTGATGCCCATAGCCCGCCGCGCAGAGCTGTTAGGCTGGGCCGGGGCGGCGCAGGACCGGTATCTGATCGAGGATGACTATGATTCCGAATTTCGCTACCGGGGCAAGCCGGTGCCTTCTTTGCAGGCTTCGGACCGGTTTGGCCGAGTGATCTACATTGGCACCTTCAGTAAGTCCATTGCCCCTGCCATCCGTATCAGCTTCATGATCCTGCCCTGGGAATTGATGGAGCGGTATAACGAGCGATGTCGTTTCTTTTCCTCTACGGTTTCCCGTATCGACCAGAGCATTCTGGATGAGTTTATTCGGGAGGGGTATTTCGAGCGTTATCTGAATAAGATGCGCAATATCTACCGGGGAAAACATGACCTGATCCTGCAGGGATTGCAGCCTTTTCGAGAAAAATTCGAGATCACCGGCGCCGGCGCCGGCCTGCACCTGTTGCTGACTGCAAAGACGACGGGGGATACAGGAGAGAAGCAGGAAACGTCTTGTGAAGCTTTTGGTAAGGAGAAGTCCTACAAGGAGCAGTCCTACAAGGAGCAGGCGTGTAGGGAACAGTCTCAAAAGGAGAGAATGGAAAGACAGCTGACAGAGCTGGCATTACAAAAGGGCGTCCGGGTCTATCCTCTTTCCGAGAACCTGATTCCGGATATGCCCCTGCCCCAGAAAACGGACCGTGGGGCTACGGTGATGCTGGGATATGCGGCCCTTCGGCCGGAGGAGATCACAGAGGGACTTAACAGATTAAAGGAGGCGTGGCTGTGAAAGAAAAGCTATATACCATTCCGTTAAATGATGCCGTGGCTGCCGGAGGGGAATGTCCCCTTTGCGTGGTAGAAAAGAAAGTAGAAGAGGATCTGCTGGACTTTACCCTGGGAGCCGGCGCTTCTTATATGGAAAGTGACGTGCGTGATATGACGGACCATGAGGGCTTTTGCCGCCGGCATTTCAAGCAGCTTTTTGATTATGGCAATACCCTGGGAAATGCCTGGATCTTAAAGACCCATTATCAGCAGATGAACCGGGAACTGCAGGAACAGATCAAAAAGCACAGCGCATCCGGAAAGAATACTTCGATTCTGGGACGATTCAGAAAAGGCGGTGTTGCCGGCAATGGCAGCGGTACCGTAGAGACAGAATCCTCCTGCAGTGACTCCGTGGCGGCCTGGGTGCGGTCAAAAGAGTGCTCCTGTTTTATCTGCAGACAGGAGAGAGAAACCTACGACCGGTATCTTTCCACCTTCTTTTATCTCTGGGAAAAGGATCCGTCCTTCAGGGAAAAAATAGAGAAAAGCAACGGCTTTTGTCTCCATCATTTCGGGGACCTGTGCGAGCGGGCCCAGAAGGAAATCCCGGAAAAGGAAAAGCAGCAGTTCTACGAGACGATTTTTGCCATGATGCAGAAAAATATGGAACGTATGGCAGAGGATGTCTCCTGGCTGGTGGAGAAGTTCGATTACCAGAATAAGGATGCGGACTGGAAGAATTCCAAGGATGCCGTGCAGCGGGGCATGCAGAAATTAAAAGGCGGCTTCCCGGCGGAGCTCCCCTATAGAATGAAGAAGTAAATGGATGGCGGCAACGCACGCTCGATGGATCAGGTTATCGAGATTAGGTTATCGAAAGGAAAACCTGATCGAGGCCGGCCGGAGGTGCTTCGTGCATTGTTCGTTATAAATACGTTCGTTATAAATACGTTCGTTATAAATACGTTCGTTATAAATGCGTTTGTTATAAAAACGTTCGTTATAAATACATTCGTTATAAATACGTCGTGAATAAAAAAGACATGAAATTTCTGCTGGCGGAAATTTCATGTCTTTTTTTTTACAGTGTCAAACTGATCAAATCCTCAAACCGTCATCAATCGCTGCAGTAAACCTAAGTGTGCGGCTACAGACTCGTAGAGGTGGTCCATATCCAGATCATTTTTGCGGAACTGCTCCCGCATCAATTCCAGCTTGGTATAGCGGAAAATATTGATCAGCCTTTGGACATCGGCGTTTTTGCCGATGGCAGAGCAGTCAGCCCGTCCCTCTAAGTTATGGTAGCAATTGGAGATCTGCTTCTGATTGGGAGCGATAGCTTCGGTGATGGCAGGATCCGTTTCCTTCTTGGCGGATTCTAAGAAAAGCAGCATATAGGGATACTGGCGGCACAGATTCATCTCGGTCATCAGTATCTCGTTTTGCAAAGAGAAAAAGTCGGAACGCTCCCGGCTGACACTGGAGGAGAGCTCTAAGATGATGACACGTGTACAATAGTCATAGAGAAAGGTATAGAGTCCCATTTTGCTGGTGAAATAGTGGAAGAGCAGTCCCTTGCTGATGGAAGCTTCACTGACAATCTCATCTGTGCTGGCATGGTTATATCCATTCTCGGAGAATACCTTCAGGGCAGCATTGATCATGCGGTCCTGTTTTTCTTTTTTCAGATCAAAAAATTTCTCGTTCATAATTCATCCTTATGCGGCGCCTTCACTTGACCGCTTTGGTCTTTGGCGCGTAGGATTACTATAACACAGTAGGTGGAGGAGTGCAATTATTGTATCTGCTTGGGATTAAATCAGTTACGGTTTAGACGAGGTTACCGTTCAGTCGCCAGCCATGCGGCGGGTTCTGGGGGCGGTATCCGGGTGAGGGGACGCCTCTCGGCTCCATCCTTCGGACCTAGCGGTACTAAGCTCGCAAAGGACACGAGCTTAGTACCGAGGCCTCGCAAGGCCCCTCACCCGGACACACTCCGCACCCTGCCGTTTGGCAGACGGCTGAATGGTAACCTTGCTCTAAGCTTGACAATTCTTCCCCAAAACGTGATAATAAAGAAGGTTATCTGAATTTAACTATAATTATCTGAAAAGGAGAATCTTATGGAAGCAATAGAATGCCTGAAGACAAGACGCAGTATCCGCAGCTTTACAAAGGAGCCGGTGAGCACCGAAGAGATCAAGGAGATCGTAGAAGTCGCTGCTTTAGCACCCAGCTGGAAGAATACACAGGTGGCTCGTTACGTATTGGTACAGGATCGTGAGAAGATCGAAAAGATCGCAAAGGATTGCGTTCTCGGTTTCACCCACAATACAGAGATCATTGAGGGAGCACCGGCGCTGATGGTACTGACCATGATCACCGGCCGTTCCGGCTATGAGAGAGACGGCAGCTATTCCACTTCCTTAGAGAAGCATTGGCAGTCTTTTGATGCCGGTATCGCTGCCCAGACCTTCAGCTTAGCTGCGCATGCCAAGGGACTTGGCACCGTGATCATGGGCATCTATGATCCGGCAAAGGTAGCAGAGGTATTGGAGATCCCGGAAGGACAGACTGTGGCAGCTCTTATCTCCATCGGTCACCCGGACCAGGATCCCGCAGCACCGCCCAGAAAGGATATCGATACCCTGCTTAGCGTGCAGTAATACGTAAATACAGGAAAACAGGAAACAGCCTGTGCTATGACGCCTATGTGAAGGAGGGCAGTGTAATAGCACAGGCTGTTTCTATGGATATTTTTATGAGTCTTTCTATTAATTGAGTTACGTTGGCGCTATATATGTATTATGCAAAGATGTTGTGCAGGCAGATTTTTTGTGTGGTGGCTTATTTCGTATAAAAAAGCTGACTGCTTTATGCAGTCAGCTTTTAAACCTCGTTTTTTAAAAATCAGCTTTTAAGATTAAGCTTTTAAATCACTTGTAGCCGAATAGAACCCTTAGCTGACAAAACTTACTCCGTACAGGGAAACCATCAGCTTGCTGATCTCTTCCTTCATGCGCTGGCAGGCCTCGGATTCGGTAGCAAAGTGGAGAAGTCCTACCTTTTCCTTATGGTCGCTGAAATAGATCTCATAGCCGTTCTTTGCTTTTTCCATGCAAAGTCTGTTCTTGTGATTGCTCTTTAAATCATAAAGACGATCGGGTACCAGATGATCCTTTAAATAGCTCTTTAATTCCTTTGTTGTCATAACGTTTCCCCTTTCCGGCTGGCTTTCAGAGGCAGAAGAGGAGGCTGTCCTCTTCCGGGAGGACTTATCCCATCAGCCTTGCCTGTATATGTGTTCTGCTGGTATTTTGCAGTGCAGTAACGTTTATTACATGTAGTATTTAAAACTACTTATAACGTAGCACAAAACCACAACCCTTGCAAGAGGAGAAAGGGGAATTATTTATAAAAAGAGTGTGAAGGTTGAAGGTCCCGCCATTTGTCCAGCGTTTAAACAATGATCGTGAAGGATATCGCATGTTAGTATCGTGCGCCGGTAACAATTTGCAGGCTCCTTTAATGTTTTGCTACGCAAACCTTTAAAGGAGCCTGCTATCTCTCAAATCATGTTCTCACGTGCCAGATAGCAGAGCAGATGGTTAGCTTCTATCTGTGGAATAAACATAAATACATATGGGATATCTGATATTAATATGCTCCCTCGTCCTTAGCCGTAAACTTCTCATCGCAGTAGCGGCAGCGGTAGGTCTCTCTTTTTTCATCAGAGAGATAGAAAATCTGGGGCAGATCGTGTTCTACGGAGGTGATGCAGCGAGGGTTGCTGCATCGAATGACACCTTTGATCTGCTTGGGCATGGTCAAAAGTTTTTTCTCTGTGATCTCTCCGTTTTTGATGACATTGACGGTGATATTGTGGTCAATGAAGCCCAGGACATTCAGATCCAGGGTATCCACGTCGCACTCTACCTTCAGAATATCCTTCTTGCCCATGACATCACTGCGGGCATTTTTGATAATGGCCACCGGGCAGTCCAGTTTATCCAAGCCCAGCTGATGATAAATAAACATAGCGCGGCCGGCTTTGATATGATCCAGTACGAAACCTTCTTCGATCTTTCCTACGTTCAGCATAATTGTCCTTTCTTTGCCCTGTTATTTAACCTCAATATCCAATAAAGTCAGAATCAAAGCCATGCGCATATAGACGCCGTACTGCACCTGTTTAAAGTAGGCAGCACGGGGGTCTTTATCCACGTCTGCGGCGATCTCGTTGACACGGGGGAGCGGATGGAGCACATACATATCCGGTTTTGCCTTCTTCAGCTTTTCCGCATTGAGGATATAGAAATCCTTCAGACGCACATAATCTTCTTCGTTGAAGAAGCGCTCCTTCTGTACACGGGTCATGTACAGCACATCCAGATCGCCGATCACGTCCTCTAACCTTATGACTTCTTCATAAGTAATGCCTTTATCTTTCAGCATATCCGTGATATAGTCCGGCACCCGCAGCTCCGGCGGGGAGATCAGGACAAAGTGGATCCCTTCATAGCGGGACAGGGCATTGATCAGGGAGTGGACCGTGCGGCCGAACTTCAGATCGCCGCAAAGGCCGATGGTGAAGTGGTCAAGACGTCCCTTCAGAGAACGGATGGTCTGCAGATCCGCCAGAGTCTGTGTGGGGTGCTGGTGACCGCCGTCTCCGGCGTTTATTACAGGAATAGAGGAATAGTTGGCGGCTACCATGGCAGCGCCTTCCTTGGGATGGCGGATAGCACAGATATCCGCAAAGCAGGAGATGACCCGGATGGTATCTGCTACGGTCTCGCCCTTGGCAGCGGAAGAACTGTTGGCATCGGCAAAACCCATGGTGCTGCCGCCTAAGTTAAGCATAGCGGTTTCGATGCTCAGGCGGGTACGGGTGCTGGGCTCATAAAAAAGGGTGGCCAGCTTTTTGCCGGCGCAGGCATGGGCGTATTTGTCGGGATGATCCTTGATATCATCGGCCAGAAGGAAGAGATGGTCCAGTTCCTCCACGGACAGGTCCAGGGGGTTCATCAGGTGTCTGATCATGATTGTAATATCTCCTTTCCTGCAAAAATCAACGGGCAGACAGCTTGTGTACAGAAGCGAATAAGAATTCTTGCATTTTGAGGACTTTTTGCTGCAGCACAGGTTTGGTTGGGATGCAAAAAAGCCCGGTCGGGCGGCAAAATCCGTGCGATAAAGTCCTTTTTCTCCGTAAAAAAAGAATCGAAGAATAAAACCTCTTCGATTCTTTAAATAGTAAATCCATCACAAACGGAATATGCAATTGCCTTTGCTCTCATCTTTGTACTGTGCATTTCTCTGCTCCGCATAGGTGCTTTGTTTTTTGCTTTCCACATTCTAGCACGTCGCCGCAGGGATGACAACTGTAAAAATGAAAAAGTTCCGGATAAAATACAATGGCAGGCTACAAATCAGCCCCCAACCAAATAGCAGGGCAGCGGAGTGTGTCCAGGTGCCGAGCTGCGTCCCTAAATCTGAACAACTTCGACGGACCCCGCCGCTTGGCCGGCGTCAGAACAGTATCTTTGAAAGAGTCACAGTACCTCATAGGAAATCTCTCTGGCTGTAAAAAAATGCTGCACCGCCTGGTCCCATACACCATCGGCACTTTTGTCCATGGTGAAGGTATGGGTAGAGACGCCTGTGGTCACCACGGCGCCGGTGCCATCGTAGCGTATGCCTATGAGAAGAGCCCGGATCTGCTCCGGCGGAATCTGGGCGCCGCCTTTTTCCAGTAAAGAAGGGATGGCTTCCGGATTTAAGTGCAGCACGATATGAAAAGCGGCGGGGGCTTTTTTGCCCTTAATAAATTCATGGCAGAGAGGGCGGACATTTTTCCAGGGGGTCAGATCATATCCACGGCCGGAGAGCACATCCCACTCTTCCTTGGTATAAAAAGACCGGTTCAAATGGCCGTCTAACTGCATGGTGATACCCATGGAAACGGAGGCCTCCTCTAGAAGGAAGCTGTCAAAGCAATCAGAGGAAAGAAGCTTTCCCATAAAGGCGCCAAGCTTTGTGATTTTTAATGCGATCATATTAAAAAGTATTCTCCTTATCGGGGGCCGGACAGCAGAATTGGGATGGTGCTGAATCGTTGCTTTTTGTCAGAAAGGTGCATGCTTAGAAAGAAAGGATATAAGCCTGCAGACATCTCTTATGATAACGCGGTTTGGTGAAAGGGGCAATACGGATGAAGTTTATGTCACTGTTTAGGCTCAAAACGGCGCAAAGTGCACGGTGCGAGACATCTGCCGTGTTCCGGTGCATGGCCGGGTAACACCAAATTATCATAATATAACCTGTCAGTTACAGTTCAGCCGCCACCGATACTGTAATGAGGCATGAGTGATCGTAAATACAAACTTATCCATCAAATACAGTAGGTACTTTACAATACTCCCCCGGCAAGGTAAACTTAACATAGTTTTCAAAACTAGATGCAAAAACCAGACGTAAGAAACCAGATAAAAAAACTGGACATAAATACAGCAGTGCGAGAGCCTGCGGAATGGAGATAATGACTATGGCTTTTACGATCATCGTGGACAGTTCCTGTGAAATTCCTGCTGCACTGAAAGAGGATAAGAGAATACAGAAGGTGCCCTTTGGTCTGCAGGTAGGAAACTGGTATATCCAGGATGATGCGGATTTTGACCAGGCAGAGTTTATCAAGAGAGTAGCAGAGTATGAGGGCGTGGCCAAGTCCGCCTGCCCCTCTCCGGACGGCTTCAGAGAGTGCATTGAAAAGACCCAGGCAGAGCGAGTCTATATCATCACTATTTCCTCCCACTTAAGCGGCAGCTATAACAGTGCCAAGTTAGGTGTCTCCATCTACGAAGAAGATCACGAAGACGAGAAAAAGATCCACGTCTTTGATTCAGAGTCCACGGCCGGCGGAGAGACAAACCTTCTGCTTCGGATTATTGAAAAGGAAGAGGCAGGACTGGAGTTCGAAGAGATCATCAAAGAGGTAGAGGCGTTCCGGGATCAGCAAAAGACCTACTTTGTGCTGGATAACCTGGAGACCTTAAAGAAAAACGGCAGACTTACCGGCGTAAAGGCACTTCTTGCCAGCACATTGAACATTAAGCCTGTTATGGGCTCCCACAAAGGCGAGATCATCATGAAGGGACAGGCTATGGGCATGAAGAAAGCCCTTATGCGTATTGCGGATCATGTGGCTGCGGAGGTCAAGGAGCCACATGAGCGGATCCTGATCATTTCTCATTGCAATTGCCCGGACCGGGCAGAGCAGCTGCAGAAATATGTGGAGGCCAAGGTAAGCTTTAAAGAGATCATGATCCTTGATACCAGTGGCCTTAATTCCCTGTATGCCAACGATGGCGGCGTTATTGTAAATGCATAAAGGCAGAACAGACGCAGGATAAGGATGAGGTATAGGAACTCCTTTTTATGGACCTCTTTATATGTCTCTGCTAGCATTTTAAGTAACCCCAAAGCAAATAAAAGCAACTAAAAAGGAAACCAAAAGCAGCTAAAAAGCAACCAAAAGCAACCAAAAGTAACTAAAAAGCAACTAAAAAGCAACTCCCGGAAAGCCATGAGGAAGATACGGGGGTTGCTTTTTTAGTTGCTTTTTTGCGCATATTTCATTTAAAGGTAATCAGCAATTGATGAACCTGGATTAGACCAAACACAGACCTAAATCATTCCTAATTCGATCAATTGTTGATGCTGTTTCTTGATAGGACCGGTGAAGTAGGGAGATACCCGGAACTTGTGACCGTTATCCATGGTAATGCCGAACATAGATATGGAAGCGGTATGGGCTACATTGATAAAGGCATGTTCACTGATGGGGGAGAAGAGAGGATCATCCTCCAGGGGCAGATACAGACGGTAGGGCTCGCCGGCGATCAGCATGGAGCGACCATTGGTGAGAAATACGTTGGTATTTCCTTTTTCGGAGACGGCGTAGAGAATCTCCATGGGGCGCACATAAACGGTTTCGCTGATATGAAGCCCCCGCAGCTCAATCATTTCTTCTTTTTGAGAGGCCAAGGGCAGCAGCTCATCCAAAAGCGCGGTCAATTCTGCGGTTTTGATAGGTTTGGAGAGAAAGCGGAAGTGATCATTTTCCAGATGCTGGGTTTGGCAAAGGGAGACATAGTCTATGGAAGAGCTGCAAAGCACAAAGTAGCCATGAGCCCCGGCAGCCTGCAGACGTCCGGCCAACTCCAAACCATTGCATTCGGATTGCACCATATCGATGAGAAAAATATCATAGCGGGAGGAAAAGGGCATAATGGAATCTACGTTTCCGTAGGAGTCAATGTAGTATCCCTCCTCATCGCTGCGGCGGGACTGGGCCTGCCTGTTCAGCAGCCGCTCCGTCTGATGTCTGTCTGCAATATTATCCTCACAAATCGCAATATGCATGATTCCCTCCTTGCGCCTTGCCACGCTGCCGCACTTATCGGCATCTCCTTATGCTAATTCATAAATAAAACTGATCTCGCCGAAGTAGAAATAGAAGGCGAGAACCAATAAAATATGAAGAAGCAGGATAGCAGGCATGCCGATCCGGAAATAAAGCTTTCTGGTTTTGTGGTGAAAATAGAACATGCCAAGGAGAGAACCAACGCTGCCGCCAAGGGCAGATAACGTAAAGAGTGTGGCCTCGGGAATACGGTAGGCATGCTTGATAGCCTTCCTTTTGTCGATCCCCATGGCGAAAAAAGCGATGAGATTCATCACCAACGCGTAGGTGATGAGAAGAGATCTTGGGCTCATATGTGTAAAATTCCTTTCCGAACTGTCGTTGCATACAGAGGCATCTGAAAAAAGGCGTGTCGCACTGCCGTTACCAATAAAAACGGCGGATGATGACTGATGATCGAGATGTCTACCGAGACATCTGCCGGGACGGTTACTGAGACGGCTATTGCAACGTCTATCAGGACGTCTGCGTCGTAACAGTGATGCTTTAACGGATGACAGTCATTACTTATTTAGTATAGTAAATTGACAGCTAGAATACAATCATTTGCGGAAAATAAGACATGCAATTGACGTGGCAGTTTCTTTGAATTATAACTATAGCGTAATGCTAGCCGTAATTCGGCTGAAATCCTGCACTATTTCATAACAATCCTGCGAGGTGAATATCCCATGACATCAATTGATATAAAAGACGATCGATCGGAAATCGTACATTATGATTTTGAGGAGTATCCGATCTATATACGCAGATCACTGTTATCCACCTATCACGATTTTAAAGCACCGGCACATTGGCATACTGATATAGAATTGATAGCTGTTTTAAAGGGAGAAATGGACTATTTTGTAAACGGTGACATCATTACCATGAAGCAGAGCGAGGGCATATTCATCAATTCGAGACAGCTTCATTACGGCTTTTCCAAAACGAAGAAAGAGTGTGAATTTATCTGTATTTTGATACATCCGTTGATGCTGTGCGTTACCCAGACGATGGCACAGAAATATGTAGTTCCGGTGACAAAAGACGATCATGCAGCCTATATAAAACTGTCTCCGGATGAACCATGGAAACAGGAAGTATTAGGAGCAATCTTGCGCATGTATCATGAAAAAGATACGAAAACAGCGCCGTTGACACTGACGGCTTCCTTTCTGAAAATATGGTCACTTATCTATGAGAGATCAAAAATATGTGTATCAACGAAGAAGCAAAACAGTGATCTGATCATTTTGAAAAACATGATCGGATTTATTCAAAAATTTTACAGTCAGAAGATAACACTTGCAGCTATAGCAAAGGCAGGCGCAGTCGGGCAAACGAAGTGCTGTAAATTATTTGCCCAATATACAGGCACCACGCCCAACACCTATTTGACCCAATACAGGCTGCGTCAAAGCATCTGGTATCTGAAAAATACAGATATGACGATCAGCGAGATCGCCGGGGCAGTGGGTTTTTCCGGAAGCAGTTATTATGCAGAGAGTTTTCGGAAATGGTGCGGGAGGAGTCCATCGGAATACAGGAGGCAGGGAGAGCAGAAGAGATCGTGTTCATGATAGAATAAGAATAATTAACATATGTTAATGCAGGTGAACATTCTATCGTGGTAATATAGCAGATATGTAATTGGAGGAAACATGGCAGAGGTAGAAAACTTCGTAAAAGAAGTGTTAAGGATAGAGAACGAAAAACTGATCGAAGAATTCTGCAAAGTTGCAAAAGTCCGGCATGTAAAAAAAGGAGAATGCCTGATCAGTAAAGGAACCAAGCCAAGATACGTTATGTTTAATTTTTCGGGGGGTGTGGTCAGAGGCTTCTATTACGATAAAGAAGGAAAAGAAATTACCGACTGTATCCAGTGGTGGATCGGTGGCCCGGTGATGCCGGATAATAACTTTCTGGTGCCGGCTTCCGTTTCGATAGATGCTCTTACGGACTGCGATGTCCTGTACATTCCTATGGAGGATGTTATACGGCTCCAAAAGCGGTTCTTTAAAGATCTCGCTATTTTGGAATTACGTCTGATCAATGAATGTTTCGGCCTGCACATGAAATTGCAACGGGTAAATTATCAGTATACGGCTATGCAGAGATACCAATGGTTTTTGAAGGAATATCCCAATGTGAGCGACAGGATCAATGATAAATATATTGCCTCTTATCTGAATATGACAACGGTGACATTGAGTCGGCTGAAAAGAGAGATCAGAGAGAAAACCGGCACAGGTAACGCGCCTGCACAGTAATCCATTGCGGTATAGAAGTTGTTTTTGTCATATTTTATTGAATAAATTATGAAAAGGTGGTAAACTACACTAGCGAAAAAGTGCTAGTATATAGAAGTAACACAGACCACAGAAACACAGAGACATATTGCAGAAATAGAAATGCTGCTGACGAGACGAAAAAGAGGCTATATGGTTGACATGCACTGCCATATCTTGCCCGGAATCGATGACGGTGCAGATCACATGGATCGAACCATCAAGATGCTGGAGATAGCCGAGAGCGAAGGCATAGAGTTTATCATTGCCACGCCCCATTATAAGGCTTTCCGGCACAGTGCATCCCCGGAGACCATCCTGAAGCTCACAGAGCGGGTACAACGCATCTCTGATGAGGAGGGTTTTGCCATTTCCATATTTCCGGGGAATGAAATATATTACTTTGAAGGCGTGGACAGGCTGTTGGAGAAGGGCCATGTGCTCAGTTTAAATCAGACCAACCGAGCCCTGGTGGAGTTTTCTCCCACAGATACCTTTCAGTATATCCGCAATGGCCTGGACAGCATCGCCAATGCCGGCTATGTGCCGGTTCTGGCCCATGTGGAGCGCTATGAGGCACTGGTGAGGAATTCCGCCTATGTAGAGGAGCTTCGACAGATGGATACGGAGATTCAGATCAATGCCGGCAGTGTAACGGGAAGGCTGGGACATGAGGTGCAGCGGTTCCTTCTCCACCTGCTGGATGAGCAGCTGGTGGATTATGTGGGGACAGATGCCCATAATACGGACAGCCGGGCACCGGCTTTTCAGAACTGTTATCAGCAGCTTAGCCGCAGGCTGGACGGGGCATATTTAGAGGATATCTTCTATAATAATGCCATGGCATTGATCGAAGCCTGATATGCGCCGTATATACAGCGCGCAGGCGACGACGTGGCACCGATCGGACTTTTTTTGGGAAGAGCCGGATGTGCATGAACAGATATATTAATTTACAAGGGAAAAGGACAGAGTAAGATTTATGCTGGAAAATAAGACAGTGAAAAATGAAGAAGTAGAGATCGATCTGGTGGAGCTTTTTGGCTATCTGCTGCACTGGATCTGGCTTATTGTTATATGCGGCTTGGCGACCGGACTGGCAGGCTTTCTGGTCAGCGCCTTTCTGATCACGCCTGAGTATCAGTCTACCACCGGTATCTATGTCATGAGCAGACAGAGCGGCGATACCCTTACCTACAACGATACCCAGTTGGCCAATCAGCTGACCAAGGACTACGAGGAACTGATCATCAGCAGGACGGTATTGGAGAATGTTATTGCGGAGAAATCCCTTCCGGATACTTATGAGAGCCTGAAGAAACGGATCTCCGTATCCAATACTTCTGACACACGTATCCTTTATATTACCGTGACCGATACAGATCCCGTCAGAGCCATGGATACCGCCAATGCTATACGGGATCTGTCCGCAGAGCATATCTTAGCTGTGACAGATGTGAAGGCTGTCAATACGGTAGACGAGGCCAATCTTCCTACCGGACCTTCCGCGCCCTCTATACGCAAGAATACCGCCATGGCTGCAGCTGTCGGCCTGATCCTTTGCATGGCCATCCTGGTGATCAGATTCCTGCTGGATGATACTATCAAGACCTCGGAGGATGTGGAGAAATATTTAGGCTGGGGTACGCTGGCGCTGATCCCTGTCATCGAAGAAAATCAGGAACGCCGCAAGGTATCCAAAAAGATCCCTGTTTCCTCCGGAAAAGAAAGCAAGAAGGAAGACAAAAACAGAGAGACCAGAGAGGCCTACGCAGAAAACACCTCCCAGAAGAAGCAGAATCCTAAAGAGAAGAATAAGGATGCCAGGGAGAAGATGAACCGTTCCCCTCAGGAAACAAAGAATGGTTCGAAAGAAAACGAGCAGGCAGCCAAAGAACAGGAGCATGCTAAGAACGCCGGTAATAACAGTAAGGCAAAGGATGCAGCCGAAGCGGTACCGGCAACGGAACAAAACACCGGGAAGATAGAGGAGATCGAAGAGATCCTTGTAGAGTAAACACAACAACAGCAAAACGGAGATCAGAAATTCATGCAGGAACTGGAAGTAAAGCAGAGCAATCTGGATTACAGAGCAAGAGAAGCTTATAAGACCCTTAGAACCAATATAGAATTTTCCGGCGATAATATCCAAGTCGTTGCCATAACCAGCGCGACCCCCGGTGAGGGCAAATCTACCACCTCTTTCGAACTGGCGGTTTCCTTTGCCCAGTCAGGCAAACGGACGCTGCTGATCGATGCGGACCTTCGCAAATCGGTCATGCGCTCCCGCTATAAGAGAGGCCGTATCCGCTATGGACTGACCAATTATCTGGTGGGGAGATGCAGCTTGACGGATGCTATCTGCGTCACGGATATAGAAGATTTTCATATGATCTTTGCCGGACCTAATTCCCCTAATCCCAGTGAACTGCTGGGAGGAGAGCTTTTCCGCACTATGGTGGAGGACTTACGGAAGGATTACGATATCATTATCATTGATACACCGCCCATCGGCTCTGTGATCGATGCCGCCATTGTATCCCGCTATTGCGATGGTGTGGCTGTAGTGGTGAGCCAGGGAGAGATCCATGCTCCCTTTGCCAAAAAGATCAAAGAGCAGTTGGAAAAGTCTAATGCCAAGATCCTGGGAGTCATCCTTAATAAAGTGGATATGAGCGGAAACGGATATTACGGCAAGTACTACGGTAAATATTATGGTAAGTACTATGGCGAGGAAGAAGAGTAGAGCGTCTTATAACGATAGTATTAAAGTAAGGGACAGATAGCGAAGTGCAATACCCGAAGTGTTTTTTCGGGGGGGGGTAGAACATACCTTCTCTTTTAAGCACAGGCTGTAAAGGGGGAGAACATATGTGTACTTTGGAGTGTCAGACGGGGTCGGATCATGTATCAATGGTGATGCTAAAATAGCAGATACGCCGGATGCATAGTGCCGACTTTTTTAAAAGGTTAGGCGAGAAATCCTGCAAACTTTAGTTTGGAGGATGAAAGCCCTGTGAGGC
>CAVBJS010000040.1:0-26155 GCA_963596015.1 Bacteroidaceae bacterium | reverse complement strand
CGATAGGCCCGTATTGTCTGAGCATCCCCGCATCAGGCGGGGATGCGAGTTCGGGCCGGCCATCCGCAGGCGAGAGGCAGATCAAAAGCAAAACGGCGCAAAGTGCATGGTGCGAGACATCTGCCGTGCTCCGGTGCATGACCGGGCGACGCAAAATCGTCATAGTAACCTGGCTATCGTTACGTTACAATTTGTGTGTTCCGGTGCATGACCGGGCAACACTAATTCATCAGTCCAGACACCAATGTTTTAGAAACGAAACATGCTTAGGACTTGAACTATGCACAAAAAATGTACTAAAATAGACCATATAGCAAACGATTGACATACGGCATCGCTGCGTACCGCAGAGCCGTTTGATTGGGCTGGGAGAATTGATAAGGAGTGTATATTGGCAACCATTAAGGATGTTGCGAGAGAAGCGGGACTTACGGTGACAACCGTATCCCGGGTTTTGAATAACAGAGGATATATCAGCGACGACGCCCGGGAAAAGGTGTACGCCGCAATGAAAAAGCTGAATTACAGCCCCAACGAGGTGGCCAGATCACTGCACAAGAAGACTACCAATGCCATTGGCCTTATTGTGCCGCACATCTGTCATCCGTATTTTGCGGAGATGATCAGCAATATTGAGAATGAAGCGTACAAGCAGGGGTACCGCATTTTTCTGTGTAATACCAAGGGCAAGGAAGAAAATGAGAAGGAATATCTGGACATCTGCACCAGCAACCGGGTGGCGGGGGTGATTCTGTTCAGTGGTTCTTTGTCAGAGGAACCTTTCGTGAAGATGAATGTGCCGGTAATCGCCATGGAGCGTATTCTCGGCAATGGTACCGCATCGGTGGAATGTGACAACCGCTCCGGCGGAGAGATGGCTGCAGAACGGCTCATTGAGGCAGGCTGCAGGCATCTTCTCATGGTAGGAAAAACGAACATCAATCTGGAACTGCCGGCGGACTACCGGGCTGTCGGTTTCCAGTCTGTATGTGAGAGAGAGGGTGTGAACTTCTACGAGATCGATCCCAGACCAAAGGAATATGAGAACCTGGAATACACGGATCTGCTGGAGACGGCTCTGAAAGAGCATCCGGAGACGGACGGCGTCTTTGCCAGCAGCGACGTGATCGGCGCCCAGACCCTGCAGGTGTGTAAAAAGCTGGGAATCTCTGTCCCGGAGCAACTGAAGGTCATCGGCTTTGACGATTCTCTGGTGGCGACACTGACAACGCCGCAGCTGACCACCATTCATCAGCCCATTAAGGAAATGGCGGAGCAGGCGGTGCGCCTGATCAAAGATGCTTCGGAAGGCAAGGTGGTAGCCAAGAGAATGGTACTGCCGGTGCAGCTGATCGAGCGTGGAACGGTGGAAGCAAAGGCGTAGCAAGTCTATAAGATTACAGAACAGAGATATCATACAGAAGATATAAACAGGTGAGAGCACGGACATAGAGATATGTCGGTGCTCTTTTTGTATATTTCACCATGTGCCATGTAGTGACTTGCCTTGTCCGTCTGCAGCCAGATCCGGTTCAATAAAGGACAGCAGGACGAGGAGAGAAGCGCTTTTGGCCATCCAGAGTCCGTTTTTGAGGGAAAAAGCAGGCACAGACGGATAGCAGCAGGAACACACAGTAACAGTGAAAGTAAACGGCACAACTGCCTGTGTCAAATGATTGACATATAAAATATGGCGAAATATCAGCTATCTTTCACAAAACAGACGGCGATAATTTGTTACAAACGACAAAAAGTATGTCAATCGATTGACATATTCAACAAAAAGGAATATGGTAACAACATAGACAACGGAACGGACAAAGGACATGATTCTTTGTACAATCTAACAACAGAATTCCAAGGGAGTTCACAAACAGGAGTAAAGTTTACAGAAAATACAGGACAGTATTTTATGTAAACGGCATCGATGACGTAAACGGCATAGATGCGGAGTACATCGGAGGATCCGCCTGCGCGGGATTCTCCTCACGTGTCGCAGACAGGCTGCGGCAAGAAAGGGGAAAGATGAAAAAGAGAGTATTGGCAATTGTATTGGCGGCAGCAATGTGTCTGTCCATGACAGCATGCGGAGGTTCCGGCAGCAGCGATAGCACATCTGACAGCGGCAGCGCAGCTGCAGCATCCGGCGACGGTGCGGTTTCCATCACCATCTTCAATTCCAAGATGGAAGTACAGGAGCAGTTCGAAGAGATGGCTGCAGAGTACAGCGAGAAGAAGGGCGTAAACGTTGAGGTTTACTATAACAGCGACACCGTAGCATCTCACATTGCTACCAAGTATGCATCCGGCGATCCTTACACCATGGCTATGGTAGACGCAAAGGATATTTACACACTGGCCGGTGAGTATGCCACAGACTTAAGCGGTGAGGAATGGGTAGACAAGACCGACTACGAGATCTCCGTGGATGGCAAGGTAGTAGGCTTCCCGCTGTGCATCGAGGCAAGAGGCGTTATGTATAACGCAGAAGCTATTGAGGCGATCACCGGCGAGACCTTTAATCCGGACGATTATAAGACACTGGATGCCTTCCAGGAACTGTGCGATACTCTGGTAGCCGGCGGTATGGCAGCACCTACCGGTATCATGAAGGAGGACTGGTCCTTAGCAGCGCATTATCTTGCTGAGGTTTATGAGGAACAGCCCGATCCTGACGCTTTCGTGAACGGACTGGCAGCAGGTACCGAGAAGCTCTCCGGCAATGAAAAGTTTGAGTCTCTGATGGATACCTTTGATGTGCTTCGCACATACAACTATGCAGCAGGCTCTCCGGTAGCAGCAGAGCGTGAAGTATCCGAGCAGAAGCTGGCAGAGGGTGAGATCGCCTTCATGTTCGGCGGCAACTGGGACTGGACCATGATCAATGCATATGACTACAGTGAGAACATGGGCATGATGCCTGTTCCCCAGAACACCACCGATGGCAGCAATGAGAAGCTTGTAGGCGGCGGTTCTAAATATTTCTTCATCGATTCTTCCGACAATACCTCCGATGAGCAGAGACAGGCAGCTAAGGATTTCCTGAACTGGCTGGTAAGCGATGAGGAAGGCAATGCATTCCTGACCGAGAAGTGCGCACTGGTTCCTGCTTACAGCAATATCGACTGCTCCGCACTGGATCCGCTGTCTCAGTCCGTTAAGAAGTACGCAGATGCAGGTGCTCTGATCGACAACTACAACTACCTTCCCGATGATCACATCACCGTTGCCGGCGGCATCATGCAGAAGTACCTGGCAGGGGAAGAGGACAGAGCTACCTTCGCTTCTGACCTGGAGAACTACTGGGCAGGCGCTACTGTAGTAGCACACTAATAAAGATCGCGATATGCACAGCTGCACAGATGTAGATCCGTGCAGCTGTGTATGACGAAAAAACAGTACTGACATGGGGATTTGATCAGATGTATCAGCCCGGCGCAGGAGGGCAGGGGCCGCTCCGCCGGGCTTTGTAAGAGGAGGGAAGACAATTGAGAACGAATTCAAAATCTTACAAAGTAAAAGAGTTTCTGATGTTCGCCGGAATCACCACCTTTGTATTCTGTGCGGTCGTCATCGTCCCGTTCCTGTATGGTCTTTACCTGACCTTCACCAGTTGGGACGGCGTTTCCAAAGAAAAGCCTTTCGTAGGGCTTGCCAACTATGTTGCAACCTTTCAGGACACTGCCTACTGGCAGGCTCTGGGAAGAACCTTCTTATATTCAGCCATCTCGGTGATCCTGGTAAATGTCATTGCTTTCCTTCTGGCTTATATGCTGACCAGCGGTGTGAAGGGACAGAATTTCTTCCGGGCAGGCTTTTTCATTCCGAACCTGATCGGCGGTATTGTCCTGGGATATGTGTGGAAATTCGTTTTCAACCGTGCGTTTGTCAAGCTGGGTGAGTCTTTTTCCATCGGTGCACTGTCCACCTCATGGCTGGCTACCACCAACGGAGCGCTGCTGTGCCTGATCATCGTTTCGGTATGGCAATATGCAGGCTATATGATGCTGATCTACATTGCGGGCTTTATGAGCGTTTCCGAGGATGTGCTGGAGGCAGCTTCCATCGACGGCTGCAACGGCTTCCAGAGAATGATCAGCATTTCCGTTCCGCTTATGGTTTCTTCCTTTGTACAGTGCCTGTTTTTGACCATCACACGTTGCTTCATGGTCTACGATGTGAACCTTTCACTGACCAACGGCGAACCCTTCAACAGCTCCGTGCTGGCAGCTATGCACGTGTACAACCAGGCCTTCAAGTATAAGAATTACGGAACCGGTCAGGCGGAAGCACTGGTACTCTTTGTGGTCTGCGCCGTTATCGGCGGACTGCAGGTTTACATCGGTAAGAAGGGGGAGGTACAGGCATGAATCAGAACGAAAAAGCGGCAGCTCAGAAAAGCGTATTGCGTGTCCTGAAATTTGTTGTATTGATCCTGATGCTGGTGATCTTTGTGTTCCCGTTCTTTATGGTCATCATCAATGTATTTAAGACCAAGGCAGATATTACCAGCAATCCGTTAGCGCTGGTCGGCGCCCACGGATTCACACTGAAGAACTTTCCCTCGGCCGTTAAGAAGATGAATTTCTTTAACGCCTTTGGAAATTCCTTCCTCATTACCGTAAGCTCCACGGTATTCACCATCCTGTTATCTTCCATGACAGCCTACGTCATGGTGCGCCGGAAATGGAAGGTGACCAACCTTCTGTTTGCTTTGATGATCGCTTCCATGGTCATTCCTTTCCAGGTGCTGATGATCCCGTTAGTGTCCATCTATGGCGGTATGCTGGGTGTTCTGAACCATCGGGTGACCCTGATCTTTATGCACGTAGGTTTCTCCCTGTCCATGGCCACCTTCATGTTCCACGGTGCCATTCATACCAATGTGCCCATCGCACTGGAGGAGGCAGGCACCATTGACGGGTGCACCCGTTGGCAGATCTACTGGAAGATCGTATTCCCTATGCTTAAGCCTACCATTGCTACGGTGGCGATCATCGACGCTATGGCCTTCTGGAACGATTATCTGCTTCCCAGCCTGATCCTTGGAAGAAAAGAGCTGTATACCCTTCCCATTGCAACCCAGGTGTTCTACGGAACCTTCTCTACGGATATCGGTCTGATCATGGCAGCCCTTCTTCTGGCGATGCTGCCGATCCTGATCCTGTATCTGTTCCTGCAGCGCTACATTGTAGAAGGTGTGACAGCCGGTGCGGTGAAGTAAGTATAAAGCAGATAGATAAAAAGTTAATTGTTCGGCATCCATCCAGGTTTCCTACGGGGAACCTGGATGTAACTGCATAGAGGTAATTTAAAAGAAGTGTTTGACAGTATTTCTTTCAAACAGTATTGACGCCGTAAGCGTCATAGGTGCATATTGTATCGGAGGATCGGCCTGCGCGAGATTCTCCCCACGCTGCTACAGACGGCTGTGGCATAGAGAAGTAGGCTTGAAAGGTAAACATGAAAAAAAGTAGTAAAGAAAAAGCAGGGCAGAATGATTTTCAGCGTCGACTGGCTGCCCGCAGCGATGAGTTAAAATGGCTGTACATGGAGCTGTATCATGGACAGACCATGAATTATTATAATCTTTGCAGATCCATGGAGGCATTTTACAATGAGCGGGAAGAGGCACTGAAGGCTTCGGATCTGCAGCGGGAGAAGGAACCCTCCTGGTATTTGAAAAACGACCTTGTGGGTATGATGCTCTATACCGAAAACTTCGGTGGAAATCTGCAGGGAGTGCGCAAGCATCTGGATTATCTGGAAAAGAGCGGCATCAACTACCTGCACCTGATGCCCCTTCTGGACACACCGGAGGGAAGAAGCGACGGCGGTTATGCGGTGGCGGATTTCCGCAAGGTATTGCCCAGTTTGGGAACCATGGAGGATCTGTCGGCACTGACAACGGATTGCCATGACCGGGGCATCTGTGTCTGCCTGGACTACGTGATGAACCATACCTCCGAGGAGCACGAGTGGGCAAGACGCGCACGGGCAGGCGAAAGAGAGTACCAGGACCGCTATTTCTTCTATGATGACTATGGTCTGCCGGCCCAGTTCGAGCGCACTGTGCCGGAGGTTTTTCCCAAGACGGCACCGGGGAATTTCACCTACCTGCCGGAGCTGGGCAAATATGTGATGACCTCGTTCTATCCTTATCAGTGGGATCTGAATTACTGGAATCCGGTAGTATTTAACGAAATGGCAGCCAATCTGCTGTATCTGGCTAATCGCGGCATCGATATCATCCGCATCGATGCGGTTCCCTATATCTGGAAGCAGCTGGGGACCAATTGCCGGAACCTTCCTCAGGTGCATACCATCGTTCGCATGATACGCCTGATCACGGAGATCGTGTGCCCCGGCGTACTACTGCTGGGAGAGGTGGTAATGGAGCCCAAGGAACTGGCACCCTATTTCGGCACTCCGGAAAAGCCGGAATGCCACATGCTCTACAATGCCACTACCATGTGCACCCTTTGGCATACCGTGGCCACCAGAGACGTATCCCTCCTTCGCTATCAGACCGACCAGGTGGTGGGCCTGCCCAAGACCTACGGCTTTTTGAACTATATCCGTTGTCATGATGACATTGGCTGGGGTTTGGATTTTAAATTCCTGGAGCAGAAGGGCGTAAAAGAAGTGCCCCACAAACGCTTCCTGAATGATTATTTCCTTGGAAAATATGATTTCAGCACCAGTACCGGTGAGCTGTACAATGAGGATTTCATAACCGGCGATGCCAGATTCTGCGGAACCACAGCATCCATGTGCGGTATTGAGCGGGGCGGCTTTGAGAACAATCCGGACAAGATTGCCGTGGGCATTCAGCTGGATCTGATGCTACATGCATTCCTGCTGTTCCAGTCCGGTATTCCGGTGATCTACAGCGGGGATGAGATCGCAGCCGTCAATGACTGGACCTATCACCAGAATCCGCTGAAGGCAGAGGATTCCCGTTACCTTCATCGTGGCAAATTCCATTGGGAGGCAGTAGAGCGTATCCCGGAGGCAGACTCCACAGAAGGACGGATGCACCGGGGCCTTTGCGCACTGGAAGCGGCTCGCCGAAAGGACGATATTTTTGACAGCAACGCCAACGTATATACCATAGAAACCCACAATGGTTCCGTACTGGGGATGATCCGCATCAAAGACGGTAAGAGAATGATCGGCCTGTTTAATTTCTCAGATCAGGAGAAGGATGCGTGGATCATGGAATTTGCAGATGGCTATCGGGATTATCTAAGCGACGACAAAACGGTAAAGTCGGTGGGCATTACCTTAAAGCCCTATGAATATGTCTGGGCCATTCATGAGGATGCAGCAGCGGAGGATTGACATCTTGGAAGACAGATGGGGCATTGTTCAGACAACTCTGACAGGACTTAGGCAGGAACCACTGCCTGGCTGGGGCGTGAACAGTAATATGGAAGGGAAGGACGAAGGAAATATGCACAATACATTGCATCTGAAGGCACCCGGCGGATGGATCAACGATCCCAATGGTTTTATCTATTACAAAGGACAATATCATCTCTTTTATCAGTATTTCCCCTATGAACCACAGTGGGGGACCATGCACTGGGGCCATGCCGTCAGTGCGGATCTGATACATTGGAAGCATCTGGGCGTGGCCCTTTATCCCACCCGGGAATTTGACGCCAACGGTGTCTTCTCCGGAAGCGCCCTGGAAAAAGACGGGAAAATGCAGCTGTATTATACGGCAGTCCGGTATGAGCAGGAGGATCCCGAGAATATCCATGTGGCTAAGGACGGCAAAAACACCCAGTCCCAGGCCATGATCATCTCGGAGGATGGGTTTACCTTCGATAATATGCATGGCAAAATGCTCATCATCCCCTCTATTCAGGATACTTCCATCGGAGATCCTCAGGACTGTCGGGATCCCAAGGTATGGAAGGATGAAGAGGGGTATCATATGTGCCTTGCCAGCACTCATCTGCAGCAGGAAGGCGTATTGCTGCTGTATAAGAGCACGGACAGTCTGCACTGGGAATACCAGAATCGTCTGCAGGATAAGCGGCTGGGAAGAGGGCTGGAGTGTCCGGATCTGTTCTGTCTGGATGGAAAATATGTGCTGATCAGTTC
Source organism: Bacteroidaceae bacterium (assembly GCA_963596015.1). Taxonomy (GTDB): domain Bacteria; phylum Bacillota; class Clostridia; order Lachnospirales; family Lachnospiraceae; genus CAG-791. Next base: position 18,040 of record CAVBJS010000040.1, on the reverse strand, counting down.
TCCTATGGGGAATAAGAAGGGCACAGAGTATCCGGAGAGTCAGAGTACAATACAGCCGGTGGATTTCGATCCGGCAACCGGCGAAGTGGCACTGCGCGGCAAAGAAAAATTCCTGGACTACGGCTTTGATCTTTATGCCCCCCAGACCAACCTGGATGCAGAAGGAAGACGGACGGTCATGGCCTGGATGCGGATGCCGGTGCCCCAGCAGCCGGAGGATAATGAGGCTTCCGGCGGAAAGCTTTGGAACGGCATGATGGGCCTTCCCCGGGAAGTGCAATGGAGAGAGAATGAACTGGTAACACCGGTACACCCCAGTGCGAGAGCATTTTTTGCAGATGCCGACCACCGGAAACTTAAAGAAAATGTGGACCTGTGGGAAAAGGAAGGCTATGAGAGAATGGAGGCGACCCTGCAGGAAGGGGAGAGCCTTGTGGCAGGCGGTATAACCATCACATTAATGGATGGCTGCGTTTGCACAGACCGGACAGGATGCCTGCCTGCGGATGCGGTCTGGCACACCAAGTGCAGCACCCCAAAAGTAGGAGACCACTGCCGGCTGGAGATCTATATCGAACGGAACCTGGTGGAGATCTTCGTCAATGACGGGGAGTATGTTATAAGCAACGTGAAATATTAGGATAGCACCTGCGGTACATTAATGGGAATTGGCTGCTCGCAGCCAAAGTCACATTAATGTACCGCAGGCGGCCAAGGCGCGAAGCGCCTCTGGCCGTCCTCATCTGGATTTTCCAAAGGAAAATCCAGATGAGGGCTAGCCAAAACCTGCGGTAGATTAATGGGAATTGGCTGCTTGCAGCCAAAGTCTCATTAATCTACCTGCGGTACATTAAAGTACGAAAAGCGGAGCGTTTGGAATACATCCAAACGCTCCGCTTTTCACTACATATATCGGCAGATGTTGAATTGTCAGATGTTGTATTGTCATGCCATTATACCATAGTTATCACAGATGTTATCCGCTGTTCGGTCTTGACGGTCACCCATGGGAAAGGAAAAGTTAACGATCCCAACCGTTTATGCAAAATAACAACCATTCGTGTGAAAAACCTTAGCGCAGCTGATCAGGTGCTAAGATAAGATCACCATAAGTATAAGCTAAGGAGCGGTTTTCTATGAAATTACAATATGAGCAGATCATTAAGCAGATGACACTGGAAGAGAAGGCGCGGATGATGTCCGGCAAGAATACCTGGGAGACGGTGGACTATGAGAAGTATGGCATTCCGTCCATGGTGATGTCGGACGGCCCTCACGGACTGCGCAGACAGGCCGGAGCGGGAGATCATCTGGGATTAAATGCCAGTCTGCCGGCTACCTGTTTTCCCACGGCAGCAGGCATGGCCAATACCTGGGATGAGAAGCTGGGAGAAGAGATCGGACAGGCGCTGGCCCAGGAAGCGGTGACCATGAATGTGAATGTCATTCTGGGGCCGGGCCTGAATATCAAGAGAAGCCCTCTCTGCGGCCGGAACTTCGAGTATTTTGCCGAGGATCCCTATCTGGCAGGCAAGATGGCAGCAGCCTATGTCCGGGGCATCCAGAGCCAGGGCATTGCGGCATGTCCGAAGCACTTTGCAGCCAACAGCCAGGAGCTGCGTCGCATGGCCAATGATTCCGTGGTGGATGAGCGTACCTTCCGGGAGCTGTATACCACAGGATTTGAGATCGCCGTAAAAGAAGGCAAAGCCAGATCCATCATGTCCAGCTATAATGAGATCAACGGTGTATATGCCAATGAGGACAGTCACCTGCTCCAGGAGATCCTGGTGGATGAATGGGGCTTTGACGGCTATGTGGTCTCTGACTGGGGCGGCAGCAACGACCATGCCCTGGGCGTAAAGAACGGAAGCCATCTGGAGATGCCGGGCACCGGCAATTCCGGCGTTCATGATATCGTCAGTGCGGTAAAGAAAGGCACGCTGCCGGAGGAGATCCTGGATCAGCGCTTAGATGAGCTTTTAAAAGTCATCTTCGCCACCCACGAGGCCACCGAGAAGGCCAAGGATACTTCCTATGACGTGGAAGGTCATCATCAGCTGGCACGAAAGGCTGCACAGGAGAGCATCGTACTGCTGAAGAACGACGATGCGATCCTGCCTTTAAAGCCTCATACCAAGGTGGCGGTCATCGGCGATTTTGCCCGCACCCCCCGTTATCAGGGCGCCGGCTCTTCTCTGGTAAATCCGGCCAAGGCACCGGAGTCCATTTTAGAGCAGATCAAAGAGACCGACCTGGAAGTGGTCTCCTATGCCCAGGGCTATGTGCGCAACCGCAAGGAGAATAAGAAGCTGGTACAGGAAGCAAGAGAAGCTGCAAAGAAGGCGGATGTGGTGCTGTTCTTCGGTGGTCTGGATGAGATCAGTGAGTCCGAGGGACTGGACAGAACCCATATGAAAATGCCCAAGGCCCAGAGTGCCCTCATTGACGAATTGTCTACTGTCAATGATAATATAGTAGTAGTACTTTCCGCAGGCTCTGCCATCGAGATGCCCTGGTATTCCTATGTAAAGGGTATCGTCCATGGGTATCTGGGAGGACAGGCCGGCGCTTCTGCCATGCTGCATGTGCTGACAGGTCAGGTAAATCCTTCCGGTAAGCTCAATGAGACTTATCCTTTGAGCTATGAGGATACACCGGCTTACCGGTATTATCCCAGCAAGGAGAGAAGCAGTGAATACCGGGAAGGCCTGTATGTAGGCTATCGGTATTACACCACAGTGGGCAAGAAGGTGCGTTTCCCCTTCGGATACGGACTGAGCTATACCACCTTTGCTTACAGTGATCTGCAGGTGACAGGGGAGGGCGTGACCTTCACTCTTACCAATACGGGAGAGAGAGAAGGTACGGAGATCGCCCAGCTCTATGTGGGCAGGCAGTCCGATACCGTCTTCCGTCCGGTGCGGGAGTTGAAAGGCTTCTCCAGAGTAACCCTGGCTCCCGGAGAATCCAAAAAAGTGACCATCACCTTCGACGATAAGACCTTTCGGTTCTACGATACCCGTACCAATACCTGGGAAATTGAATCCGGTACGTATCAGATCATGATCGGCACCGATGCAGAGCATATGGTGCTGACAGGAGAGCTGGCAGTAGAAGGTACTGTGGCAGAGGGCGGATATACCAAGGAAACCCTGCCGTCCTATTTCTCCGGACAGATCGGAGACGTGACAGATGCAGAGTTTAAGACACTGTACGGAAGAGAGATTCCGGATGGCAGCTGGAGTGGGGAGATCGACATCAATGATGCGGTATGCCAGCTGTATTACGGAAAGGGCATTCTGGGAAGACTGTTCTACTGGATTCTTCGCCTGCTGCTGAAGATCAGCGAATGGCAGGGCAAGCCTAACTTAAATGTGTTGTTTAACTATAATATGCCAATCCGCGGCTACGCCAAGATGACCGGTGGCTTTGTGACCATGGAAATGGCCAGAGCTCTGACAGAGATGGCCAACGGACACCGTATCAAGGGAACCGCCCATCTGATCCGGGCCGCCGTGCGCAGATAAAGACGAAAATGGGGGGCGTATGATAAGGATCGCGATTGTTGAGGATGAAGAACTGTATGCAGAGCAGCTTCGAACCTACCTTGCGCAGTACGAGAAAGAACATGGGGACAAGTTTGAGATCACGACCTATTCAGACGGGGACGGTATTGTAAGTAAATACCGTTCCCAGTTTGATATTATTCTCATGGATGTGGAAATGAAATTCATGGACGGCATGTCGGCAGCGGAGGAGATCCGTAAGGTAGACGCCGAGGTGGTGATCATTTTCATTACCAATATGGCCCAATATGCCATTCGGGGCTATGCCGTGGATGCTCTGGACTATGTGCTCAAGCCCGTATCCTATTTTGCGTTCTCCCAGCGTCTCTCCCGTGCCATCTCCCGCATGAAAAAGCGGGAATCCAAAGTGATCCTGGTGAATATCAAAGGCGGAAGAGTGCGGCTGAACATCGCCAATATCTACTATGTGGAAAGTCAGGGCCATACCCTGATCCTGCATACCATCCTTGGCAACTATGAGACCACCTGTACCATGAAGGAGATGGAGGAGAAGCTCTCCGGTATGAATTTCTGCCGGGGCAACAAGGGGTATCTGATCAATCTGCAGCATGTGGACCGCATCCAGGATGGCTGCGCCGTTATCGGAGAGGAGTATCTGACCCTGAGCCGGGCCAGACGGAAGGAATTTATGGAAGCGTTGACTGCATATTGGGGAGAGGTAGTGAAATAATGGGAAGCTCGATGCCGGATATCCCGCGGTTTTATACGGCCCTGGCCGAATGGATCGCCTGTGTGCTCTTTCTGCTTCCTTTAAAGAAGCGCTTTGACAAGCCGGAAACCGGGATCCTAATGACCATCATGCTGTTGGTGCAGAGTGGTTTTCTGGTGATAACGGGGAACATTGCCATCTGGTTCTGGATTCCCTGCATGGCCGTGGCTGTCTTTTTGATGATCGCTTTTCTGTATCTGGGATGCGAGATCAGCCTGAGAGATGCGGCTTACTATGGAATGATCGCCTTTGTAACAGCGGAGTTTCTGGCATCGGCGGAGTGGCAGTTTCTCTGCTTCTTCTGCAGCGAACTGCCGCCCCTTGGGATCAGGATCCTTTTTCTTCTTATAATTTATGGCCTTTTGTCTTTATTGTTCGGCTGGCTTTTGCAAAAGCAGCTGCCCCGCAATGAAGCCATGAACGTTACCGGAAAAGAGTTGTTCTCCGGCCTTTTGATCGCCATCGCGGTGTTTGCGGTCAGCAATATCAGCTTTCTTACGGAAAAGACCCCTTTTTCCGGGCACATGTCCTTTGAGATCGGAAATATCCGCACGTTGGTAGACTTTGGAGGCATTGCCATACTCTATGCCCATCTGATGCAGTGCCGGGAGATCCGCATCCGCAAAGAACTGGAGACTATGCAGAATGTATTGCAGAACCAGTATCTGCAATACAAGCAGTCCAAAGAGAGCATTGACCTGATCAACTATAAGTATCATGATCTGAAGCACCAGATCGCCTTCCTGCGCAGTGAGGAAGATCCGGCAAAGCGGGAAGCCTTTCTGAACCGCATGGAGGAGGAGATCCGCCGGTACGAGGCCCAGAATAAGACGGGAAACGGCGTACTGGATACGGTGCTGACCACGAAAAGCCTTTACTGTGCCAAGCACGGCATCACCCTTACCTGCGTGGCGGACGGTACCCTTCTTTCCTTTATGGATGTGATGGATATCTGCAGTATTTTCGGCAATGCCCTGGACAATGCCATTGAGTGTGAGCGCAAGATCGCGGATAAGGAAAAGCGCTTGATCCATGTGACCGTATCCCGGCAGAAGGCCTTTTTGATCCTGCGGTTTGAGAACTATTATGAGGAGGCCCTTTCCTATCAGGAGGGCAATCTGGTCACCACCAAGAAGGAAAAGGAATTTCACGGATACGGCCTTAAGAGTATCCGCTATACGGTGAACAAGTATGGCGGGGCCGTGAGCATCAATACCCAGGAGAACTGGTTTGATTTAAAGATCCTGATCCCTATACGCGAGTAGTATAAATGTTAGAAATTTCTGCAGCTTTCCGCAAGCCTCTGTTTTGTACGAAGTGTACAACAACAGGGGCTATTTTTATTTTGAGCAGAAGCCAATGCAGTTTGTGCAGAAAAAATGCAGATTATGTAAATTCCCGTATCAAAAAAACACATATGCTAGGATATTGCCGTATAGGCGTTAGAGTGCTCAAAACGCTTTATAACGAGAAATAAAAAGGGAGGAAACGCATATGTTAAGTATCAGCATGGATGACGTGTATGCAGTATTACAAAACTGTATGCCGCATCTTATCGCATTTGCAATCATTCTTGCAGCAGCAATCATTGTTTGCATTGCGGTACGAAAGGTAAAGAAGCCATTGAGGTCAATGATCAGGGGAACCTCAGTGGTTGCTATTTTTATGGGATTGGTCATCGTACTAAATACGATCTGCTTTGGACCCATGTCAACACTTCTGGATCTGGTATCCGGATCGGGAACTATTACCGATGAATCTGCGTCCAAAGCCATGGAGGTCTGTGAAGATCTCGCGGACGAAGGAATTGTATTGTTGCAGAATGATGACAATTTACTTCCGGTAGCAAATGATTCCAAGATCAACGTGTTTGGCTGGGCATCTGTCAGTCCCGTATATGGCGGAACCGGATCAGGTGCAATCTCCGATAAAGTCGAGAAGGTAACGCTTCTGGATGGAATCCATAATGCAGGGATTGAAACAAATACTGAGTTATCCGACTTTTATTCAGATTATCTTGAGGCAAGACCGGAACTTGGATATGCAGTACATGACTGGACATTGCCGGAGCCGCCTGCCAGCACCTATTCCGATGAGCTGATACAGAACGCAAAGGAATTTTCTGACACAGCAGTGGTTGTTTTGTCACGTCTTGGCGGAGAGTTTGCAGATCTGCCGACTGATATGTCTTTGGACGGAACCTCAGATACTTATACAGAGAATTCCGATGAGTATAAGGATTTTGCGGAAGGCTCCCATTACCTTGAGCCGAGCCAGTCAGAGAAGGATATGATCGACCTTGTCTGCAAGAATTTTGACAATGTTGTATTGATTTACAATGGCGCTAATACGCTGGAACTCGGAATCGTAGATCAGTATGACCAGATCAAGAGCGTGATCTGGTGCCCCGGTGCCGGACAGACCGGTTTCAATGCGCTTGGACGTATTCTCACAGGTGAAACAAATCCGTCCGGACATGCAGCAGATACATTTGTATATGATCTTACAGCAACACCGTACTTCAACAATATTGGTGATTTCGAATACACAAATGCAGATGAATTCTCTTATGAAGCGATCGGCTTCTTCACAGAGGGAACAACTTCTCCGCACTTCGTAAATTACACAGAAGGAATTTACGTCGGATACCGCTTTTATGAGACAGCTGCCGCCGAGGGGCTGATCGACTATGACCAGACGGTACAGTATCCGTTCGGAACAGGCTTATCCTATACATCCTTCCAGCAGAGCATGAGCGACATCACAGAAAGCGATGGAACTATCAACTTTGATGTCACGGTAACTAACACCGGCGATGCAGCAGGAAAAGATGTAGTACAGGTCTATTACAACCCGCCGTACGAAAACGGAGGAATCGAGAAGGCATCTGCAAATCTGGTTGATTTTGCAAAAACCGATATGCTTGAGCCGGGTGCATCTCAGACCATCAGCTTCAGCATTAAGGCTGAGGACATGGCTTCTTATGATGACCAGAATGCAAAAGCTTATGTACTGGAAAAAGGAGATTATCAGATCTCCATCAATTCTGATTCACACAATGTGATCGATCAGAAGACATACACTGTTGCAGACACGATCGTGTATGACGAAAATAACGCCAGAAGCACAGATGAGACTGTTGCAACAAATCAGTTTGATTATGCAAGAGGCGATGTGACCTATTTGTCTCGTGCAAATGGTTTTGAGAATTATGCAGAAGCAGTAGCTGCTCCGACAAATTTTGAGATGTCAGACGAGGCAAAGGACGGATTTTATAACAGCTACAATTACGATCCGGACGATTTCAATAATGCAGATGATGAAATGCCGACAACAGGAGCAGACAATGGACTCTCCCTTGCTGACCTGCGCGGTGCGGATTACGATGATGAAAACTGGGATAAGCTTTTAGACCAGATGACTGTAGCAGAGATGGACGATCTGATCGCACTTGGCGGATACCAGACAAAAGCAGAGAAGAGCATTGATAAGCTTCAGACCTATGATTGTGACGGACCGGCATCCATCAACAATAATTTTACCGGACTTTCTTCTATCGGCTTCCCGTCAGAGGTTATTATTGCTTCAACCTGGAATGTAGCTCTCTCAGAAGAATTTGGTGAGAGCATCGGGCAGATGGCAAATGAGATGAATGTCTCCGGATGGTATGCACCGGCTATGAACTGCCACAGATCTGCATTTGACGGACGTAATTTTGAGTACTATTCAGAGGATGGTGTGCTTGCAGGTATGATCGCTGCCGGTTCCATCAAGGGCGCACAGTCCAAGGGCGTCTATGCATACATGAAGCATTTTGCATTAAATGATCAGCAGATCGCCCAGAACGAAATGCTTTGTACTTGGTCAACAGAGCAGGCGATCCGTGAGATTTATTTAAAGCCTTTTGAGATCTCTGTAAAGGAAGGCGACTGCAGAGCGGTTATGTCATCATGGAATTACATCGGCAATAAATGGGCCGGTGCCAATCCGGAATTGCTGATCAATGTACTTCGCAATGAATGGGGCTTTGTCGGAATGGTAATTACTGACGGATACCACTATTGCGGATACATGGATTCCGACCGTGCGATCCGTAACGGCTGTGATCTGATGTTAAAGAATTTTGATGTAGAAACAAACCATGTAACAGACCAGACAAGTGCAACAGGTGTTCTTGCGATGAGAAATGCATGCCACAACATTCTCTACACCGTTGTAAACAGCCATGCATATGATTCTGATGTAACCATGGTAACCCCTGTATGGGAGTACATTGTGATCGGAGTTGATATCGTTGCAGCACTGATCCTTATTTTGGCAGAAGTAATGATCGTAAGAACATGGCTTAAGAGAAAAAAGAATGAGTCTAACGAATAAAAGCGGGTGAAGAAAATATGATTAGAAAGATCAGTGATATTTGGTCACACTTTGCAGAAAACCATCCCGGCGCCTATAAATGGATCCGGGAGGGTGGCCTCTTCGTGATCGTGAGTAATCTGATCACCGTGTTTAAATATCTGATGCTGTTGGTGCTGCCCCTTGCATTTGCGGGGCTTCCCAATGTGGACTTCGGTTTTCCGGGCATCGATATCACCCTGTTCGGAGAGACTTTTAAATGGAATATCATCGGCTATGATGCCGCCCACGGCGGACTCCCGTACTTCTGTGCGTACCTGATCGCCATGGTCATCGGAGAATGCATCAACTTCCCCATCCAGCGTAATTTTGTATTCCGCAGCAAGGGAAAGATCGCTTACCAGGCTATGTGGTATCTGATCGCATTCTGCATCGTAACCTGTATCGTGAATTCCATCAATTGTATCTGGGTAGCCGTTGCGGGAATGTTCGTTCCCAACTGGCTCTACAACATCGGTACTACCGTCTTAAACGGCGGCGTGTCCATGGTGGTGTTCTTCTTCGTGAATAAGATCATCTTCCCGGAAGGGGAACAAAAATAAACGGCTATAGCCTATAAGAGAAAGACCGGTCTGACAGAGTGCTGCAGACTGGTCTTTTTTTGTCGATTTTTTTCAGTGAAGGGCTTTTACATAAATCTTTTCCTGAATTTTATTTCTTTCTCCCAAAATAATAGTAATATTGGGAGAAAGAAATAAAATTTGGGAGAAAGAAATAAAGGAGAATACGCATGCAGAATTATTCAGGAGAAGAGGGACTGCAGTATCATCTGCAGATCCGAAGGGGTGATGTGGGCAGATATGTGATCCTGCCGGGAGATCCCAAACGGTGTGCTAAGATCGCATCGTATCTGGAGAATGCGGTGCTGATTGCAGATAATCGGGAATTTGTGACTTATACAGGCGCGCTGGACGGAGAAAAGGTATCCGTCACCTCTACCGGCATCGGCGGACCGTCGGCCTCCATAGCCATGGAGGAGCTGGTGCAGTGCGGGGCAGATACCTTTATCCGCATAGGGACTTGCGGCGGCATGGCCCTGGAGGTGCAGGGTGGTGACATCGTGGTGGCCACGGGAGCCATTCGGGCAGAGGGAACCTCCAGAGAATACGCGCCGTTGGCATTTCCGGCTGTTGCAGATCTTATCGTGACGAATGCATTGGTACAGGCGGCCCGAAATCTGGGAAAAACCTGTCATGCGGGGGTGGTGCAGAGTAAGGATTCCTTCTACGGCCAGCATGATCCGGAGACTATGCCGGTTGCCGGTAAGCTTATAGAAAACTGGGATGCGTGGATGAAGCTTGGGTGTAAGGCTTCAGAGATGGAATCGGCGGCACTTTTTATAGTGGCCAGTGCCCGGGGCGTGCGGGCCGGAGCGGATTTCCTTGTCATGGGAAACCAGGAACGGGCAAAGCGGGGCATGGAGAATCATATCACCCATGATGTGGAAGCGGCTGTTTGCGTGGCAGTGGAGGCCATGCGGATCCTGATCCGGGAAGACCATAAGAAGACGGAGGAAGACGCTTGAGCACAGAGATCACAGAAGATATCAAAAAAGAGCTGGTGAAAAAAACACTGCAGGCCAGGAACTTTGCGTATGCACCCTATTCCGGATTCTGCGTGGGCGCTGCCCTTTTGGCGGAAAGCGGAACCATATATACCGGCTGCAATATTGAGAATGCAGCCTATTCCCCCACCAACTGTGCGGAGCGGACAGCCCTTTTCAAGGCAGTCTCAGAGGGAGAAAGAGCCTTTACTGCCATCGCTGTCTGCGGCGGCATGGGAAAAGAGGCACCGGAGAATTTCTGCACGCCCTGCGGTGTCTGCCGTCAGGCCCTGCGGGAATTCGTGGATCCCCGGGAATTTCTGGTTATTCTGTGCAAGGCAGATGGTTCCAAAAAGGAGCTGACACTGGAGGAATTGCTGCCCATGAGCTTTGGCATGGAAAACCTGGACGGCAATGTAAAAAAGGCGTATACGCTACAAAAGATCTCGAAGAGGTTATCAAATTAGCTGCCGCATAAATGAACAATACGGCTCAAGAGATCGGAACCTGTTTGTGCAAAAGACTTGACGCGATCGCGCGACGACGCGCCTTAAATTTTTCATTTTTGCGGATATAATACTATCAAGTAAAATAGCATGACAACGACGGGGAGACTTATTGATAATCATATGAACAAAAAAGCATACTGCGGAACCTATGATATTCTGAAATTTATTGCGGCGCTTATGATCGTGCTGGCGCATTTGTGGCAGCTTCTGGGGATGAACAGTATTTATCCCATGACAGATGCTCTTGCTGTTTATGTGGAACTGTTTTTTATCCTTTCCGGATTTTTTCTGATGGCACATGTGGACGCACAGCCGGCAGATTCCGGGGAGACCACGATGGGATATCTGCTGCATAAATGCAAGGGCTTTTTCGGGGCACTTTGCATCGTAAATGCCGTTCATTTCTTCTTTTACTGCAATTATAACGGCATCCGGACAGTGCCGGACGTGCTGTGGAAACTGTGGCATTTCAAGTGGGAATTTTTGATGCTGCACTGCGGGAATTTCATCCAGGATCCTCAGTTTAATACGGATTATCTGGTGGGAGCGACCTGGTATCTTTCCGCGATGATGCTCACCCAGGCATTGCTTTATCCCATTGCCAAGTATTACCGGAAGGTTTTTGTCCGCGTAATCTGTCCGCTGATGATCCTCTTCGTGTATTCCTTTATGATGCAGAAATACGGGACCATCGATGTGGGAAAGGATATCACATATCTTCTGCCTGATTCCCTTTACCGGGCTTTTGCAGGGCAGTGCTGCGGTGTGCTCTCTTATGAATTTTATCGCCGGTCGCAAAAGACCCATTTCTTTGAGAAAAAAGAAGGCATGATTCTGGACAGCCTATGCTGGCTGGTGATTCCACTGACTCTCGTTCTCTCATTTGGTATAGTACAGGACGGCAACGTGTTCTGTGTCATTCCTTTCATGGTGATAACAGCCGGTGGCGCGATCGGCGTTACTCCGGTAGTGCGTTTTTTGCAGCGTATTCCTACCGGAATTTCCAAAGTGATGGGACGACTTAGCCTTTATATCTATCTGACGCATTTCCCTGTGATCTTATCGATCGCTCTGTATTTTGGAAGCGTTAGTCTTGCGCTGAAGATCGCGGCAAGCATTGCAGTCACCGGCCTGTATACGACTGCACTGTATTTTCTTGATCGGACCAGGAAGACTGCATATCCTGTCATCATTATTGTGGCGGTGGCGATAGCAGCATCGCTTTTGGGATGTTTGTTTTGAGATATTCGGGAAAACGTGACAGATGCCGGAAAACTGTCATGTTGATCCACATTCTACAGGCGCTCTGTGCTGCTTGCGGCACAAATAGCTGTGTAAAAATACGACATCGTCTGTATTTTTCAAACTATCATTTCTGAAACAACCGGGATGCACTGATAAGAGTATGGTTGATCCGGTTGGATAAGACGCCGTTATATCGGCAGATAAACACACCGGCGATCAGTATCATCATATACTCGCTGTCTGCGTCCGTAGCCTGATCGCCGTATACGCTCATGAGACATTCTTTCATAAGGGTACGCCAGGTATGGAATTCTTCCTTGATCATACGGTCCACATCTGCGTTGTATTTGGCGAGAACATAGGTCTGAACAGTTGCGATGGGGCGCTTTTCCCCTTCTTTCCCTTCTGCCACATATTGCATAAAGGCGTTCATATAGGCAAGTTTATCCGGATAACTTTCCGGCTGATGATTGGCAAACCATGTTCTGCAATGATCGGACATAAAATTCTTTATATAATCACAATAGGCAAGCACAAGCGCATCCTTGCTCTCAAAATAGTTGAGCAGCTTGGGGTGCGTCATATGTGCTTTTTTTGCGATGTCACGCAGTGATACCGAAAAGATCGGCTTTTCTTCCAGACATTGTTCAAACGCCAACAGTATTTTCTTTTTTTCCTCTTCTTTATTTACCACCAGCGGCATTCGGTCACTCCTTGATTGATCATGTAAGTTGGTCTAATTATATGTCCTGCCCAATGAATGTACAACGCCTTCTTGACAGGAGAGAACTTCTGCACTAGGATATTTACCAAATGGTAAATAAAAACATTGATCCAAAAAGGGAGGTATTCCTATGAGTGACAAAGAAATCGTAAATACGTTAAATCTGCCGGTAAGTAAGAAGAATCTGAAAACGGTCTGGATCTGTGCCCTGGTGATCCTGGCTTCCATTCTCATGCATGACGGTGATCATCTGCGGCAGGCTTTTAACTGGGGCTACAGCATTCCCTTTGCATTGCTGGTGCTGAATCTGGTGGTATATCTGCTTCCTGTGGTGTCCATTTTCCTGATAAAGATGGGGAGAATGAGTGCGCCTCTGGTCACAGGCATTGCAGGTATCGTGACATCCGCCGGATTTCTTATCATCCATCTGTGCGGTGCTTTTTCAGGTCTGTGGGGCGTATGGAATTATTCCTATTTCGAACTGATCAAGGGCGTGACCTATAACGGTGTCTTTTATCAGGGCGTCGATATCTGGAGCTGGATCTTTTTATTTGAGGTCCCGGTATTGAGTCTTCCTTCTTCTGCCATTTCCTTTATGACGTATTTTAAAGCAAAGAAAGAAGCAGCATAGCTGCTCAGAAATAGGGATCAAAATGGAACTTTCACTTAAGATATATGGCATGGATTGTGCGGCCTGTGCGGGACAGGTCACATCTGTTTTACGAAAAATACCGGGGATCGACCGGGTGAGAGTAAATTTTGGATCGTCCTGTGCAGAAATAGAGTCCCGGACCTTTCCGGATCTTTCCGTGATCGAAAAAAAGCTGGAACGCTTTGGATACCTTTTACCTAAAGAAAAAGTCGTGATAAAGACAGACAGTACTTTGTTTTCCACAAAGCTGGATACCCTCAGGGAACAACTTCCGGCGTTAGCCTTGGTGGAGGAAAAAGTCGAGAACATCATACTGTATTTATATCCGGTAGGCTGTCGCGGCAACGAGATCATTGCTGTATTCCGGGAAGAGGGACTTCCGATCGAGATCATAAAGTGGGAGAGCGGCAACGAAGAAGCATTGGCACAGGATCAGGTTGGCCTGCTTCGCAAGCTGGTCTTATCCGTGTTTCTGACGTTACCTCTTCTTTGGAATCCAAGTCCTTTTTTTCAATTTTTGCTGGCAACATTGATCCTGCTGATCCCGGCAAGGGTATTTTTTCGAGGCGCCTTGCGGGCGTTTCACGGCGGCATGAATATGGATGTCCTGATCGCTGTTTCCAGTTGCCTTGTCTATGGTTACAGTACCTATCTGGCCTTTACGGAAACAGAGGATATTAAGTTATATTTTCTCTGTGAAGGCGTGCTGGTCTGTCTTGTTCTGTTTGGCCGGTATCTGGAAATTGTGGCCCGGGGGGAAACAGAGCGTTCTTTGCGAGGCTTTATCAGTCTTCTCCCCAGACAGGCCCGTCTGGTTACCGACAAGGGAGAAATATGCAAGGATGTGGATGAGATCGCCATAGGGGATCTGGTAGTCGTGGAGGCAGGAGAGCGGATCCCGGTGGACGGAACCGTGATAAAAGGAAATGGACTGGCTGACGAATCCCTGTTGACCGGTGAAAGTGCTCTTGTCACAAAGGATATAGACAGTGAGACCACGGGAGGAACTCTTTTACGGGCCGGTGCGCTGACTATTCGGGTGACGAAGATAGGGAAAGAGACTTCTCTGGAGCAGATGATCGACATTGTGCGTCAGGCGCAGATATCCGCCTCGCCGATCCGTAGGCTTGCGGATACTATAGTAAGTTTTTTCATTCCGGCTGTCATTGTGATCGCATTTATTGTTTTTGATATCTGGTATTTTGTTGCCGATCCCGACAATCTGCAAAAGGCACTTCTATGCTGTGTGGGGGTACTTGTAGTCAGCTGCCCCTGCGCACTGGGACTTGCGATCCCTACCAGTATCATGGTGGGCAGCGGTCGCTGCAGTGAGTTGGGAATTCTGTTTAAAAGTGCTGCTGCCATTGAAAAAATGCATAAAGTAAAAGTGATCGCTTTTGACAAAACAGGTACGCTGACCTGCGGCGGCGAAACCAGTGCACGCAATATTCTGCGAACAGGGGTACCGGAAACTGTCAGTCAATTGTCTGCGACGCATAAGACGGTAATGATCAGCGGTGACAAGGAAGAGATAGCCGGGAAAGTAGGCGCAAAGGCGGGGATAGAGCGGATCTACAGTGAGATCAAACCGGATGGAAAAGCCGATGTGATACGGAAACTGAAAAAAGAGGGTTCCGTCATGATGGTAGGTGATGGGGTTAATGATGCACCGGCCATGGCGGTAAGCGATCTGTCGGTCTCTATTCAAAACGGTACGGAACTGGCAAAAGATACAGCGGATGTGATCTTGCTGGGGGATGAGATCAGTAAGCTGCCGTTGGCTTTCTCGCTGGCGGACAAGATCATGAAAAACATCTATGAAAATCTTCTGTGGGCCACGCTGTATAACGCCGTGTGTATTCCGCTGGCAGCAGTGGGGCTGATCAACCCTTCTCTGGCCAGTGCTGCCATGTCCTTTTCATCCATCGCGGTTTTGATGAATGCGCTTCGCCTGAAAAATATGCAGGGCAACAAGTCTGTGGAAAATTTCGGCATAGAGAGGTGAGCATGAAGGATTGTATATTGGAGACAGGAGTAGGGGGATTGATCTGTCGGCAATGTGAAGATATCTTTGTTAACCGGCTTTCTTACGTACGCGGTGTGAACGGCGTGGAATGCTCTTACTATAAGGGCAGGGCAAAGATCCACTACGATGCAGAGATACTTTCGGAAACCGCATTACGGCAGCAGATGGAAAAAAGCGGCTTTCCGGCTACTGAGAAAAGCGGAAAAGGAAGGCTCTATGATCTTTCTTCTATCCTTATAATATTCCTTTTACTGGTGCTGGTGCGATCTGTTGACCTGCCATTGATCCCCAAGGCGGATAACGGCACGTCCTATGCGGGACTGTTTCTCATAGGTCTGGTGACGGGAACTCATTGCATGGTCATGTGTGGGGGGATCATGCTTTCCCAGACTTCCGGGCGCAGATTGGAGGAGAGAACGGCTAAAACATTCCTTCCGGTACTGGGATACAATGCCGGAAGGGTGTTGATGGCCGTATTGCTGGGGGGTGTATTCGGAGCCATTGGCAAAAATTTACTGTTTTCCATGAAGGCAAAGAGCATGATCTTTACTATGACCGGGATCTATATTTTGCTGATCGGACTGGGCATCTGGGGCGTGCCGGTGATACGAAAGATGCAGACTGGCATCCCTTCCCTGTGTGAAGTAAAGAAAAAAAACGCCGGTGCGCGGCGCATAGGACCATTTCTGGCGGGTATTTTGACAGCCTTATTGCCATGTGCGTCATCCAACAGCATGTGGCTTTTGGCAGTTTCATCGGGAAGTGCCGGGAAGGGTATGCTGACCATGCTGTTCTGGGCATTGGGAACTGTGCCGTGTATGATGGCATTTGGCATGTTTGCCACCTTCTTCAGCGGAAAAAAACAGGCATGGATGATCAGAATTAATATAGTGTTGATGATGACGCTTGGAGCAAATCTGATCATAACAGGGATATCTATGCTGTGAGCGTTAGTTGATAAAAAAGCAAACAGAGTGATCATCGCGATTCCCGGATCACTTCTGTAATATCCTTATAAGGAACCTGAGTGAAAAGATTCCGTAGTTCATCGGCCAGATCCAGTGCTGTGGCGATCCGTGTAAGAGATAGCAGAGAAATCTGACCGGTGGATTCAAATCGCTTAATAGAGCCGTAGCTGACGCCGCTCATTTCAGAAAGCTGTTGCTGTGAAATGGAGCGGCGTTTCCTGATGTTTCGTACTCTTTTTGCTAATTTCAGGTCAAGTTCTTCTGGGGTCTCCCATATAAATTCAGTCATATAAATCTCCATTTCGCAGGTGTTCTTTGCCGGAAGAATCTATAAGATGTTTGTTAACGAGAAAGGTATCTCCCAAGCATCGTGGAAACACAGGCGGAAATCTCTTCGATGATCGCATTGCACCTGTTCTTAGGAAGGCCGGCACCTGTGCCTACAGCCAAAAGTTCCTTTTTCCCGGGATTTAGTCCGTTGCCATCTACAGAGGTGGTATGTTCACCGTAATAAGTATTGCTGTATGTCAGGTCATAAGCAGGAGAAAGATGCCATTTATCGCTGCTTTCATCATAGAGATAAGCAAAATTCTTAGAGTGGTCATCCCTGTTGTGTGCAAATACATTAAAACACATACGACGAAACATATTTTCTACATCTGTTGGATTATTCTGGGTCAGGATTTTTGTAAGCTTCATCACTTCATGATAATCAAGACTGGGCTGCGTAAAATCCAATTCCAGAAGGGCAGCAGCTGTCAGCATATGAATCTTTCCGGGTTCACCCTGTCCGGAGATGCGGTCAAACCGTTTGGTTCCAAAGTATCCACTGCATTTTTGAGAGGAAAATAAACGGGTTTCACTCATGGCAATACCACATGTTTTAGCACAGAGAGAATAATCATATTCCATTTGGCCGGTATCCGTAGGATCCACATGGGCAGGAAATTTGATGATCCAGTCTTCCTGCTCTATGTTTGTCATGATTTTTGGACGGGCGCCGCCGCTGGTTCCTCCTAAACAGTAAAGCTCATCCAGCTTTTCAGAGTATTCGGTATTTAACAGTTTTTGGCATTCTAAGGCAAGGTCATCCAGATCATCGTACTTCATGGAGGAAGAAAGTTCATGCTGAGGTCGATACGTAAGAGCACCCATGCCGGAAGAGCCTACAACAGCCAGTCTGTCAAGAACAGTCAACTGGTCCGGATCTTGATGGTGGGAAGTGAGAAGCCGATTGAGAAGTAATCGTCCCCAGGCGTCAGGGAGACTGTCAGCAAATACGCCGAACAATCCCTGAAAACAATCTTTTTGTGGGATAAAGACCTGATCTCTTAGTGGAAGTGTAAAGGGACTGATCGAAAATCCGTGTTCCATCCAGTCATCACAGTATTGAAATGCTGCTTTGTGATCCGGCGTCATTGCAAGGGTTCCGACAAGTCTGTCATGGTACAATACCTGAAGTGTTGTAACTGCCATTTTAGTCATTTTAGCACCTCCTTGCTTTGGATAATATATTATCTAAAAATATAAAATTGATGAAAAAATAGCTAATATATTATCTATATCTTAATCGCATTTTCTGCGTTCCACAATACAAAAGTAAAAGTTTGAAAGAAATGCCTGATGGCATTTCTTTCAAACGGCATTGATGCCGTAAA
>CAVBJS010000039.1:0-26164 GCA_963596015.1 Bacteroidaceae bacterium | reverse complement strand
ATGCGGTATACCGGGTAGAGGATAAGCACTTCGTACTGGATAAAGAGCACGGAAGGCAGGATAGGTAGCTGCTCAGAAATGGAGAATAAAATGGCAGAATGGAAAAATGGTAAGCTGCAGCTTCCCAATGTGACATTGGCGGCTATGAGCAGTGTCAATATCAGAGCGACGGTAAAGGCCTTGGAATACAGCTGCCGGGAGATCGATTTCGGTGCGGTGACACTGATCACCCATCGCAAGCCCCTGCTGCTGCCAAAGTATATAGAATACCAGCATATCGATAAGATCACGGAAATCGATAAGTTTAACTATGCCATGATCTATGACATGTATAAGTATATCCATACCGATTACATGCTGCTGGTGCATGCAGACGGCTTTGTGGTCAATCCAAAGAGCTGGCAGGACCGGTTCTTGGACTATGACTATATCGGTTCGCCGTTCCCCCTTCCCAAGGACGATTTTTCCTATCGGGACATCAATGGCAATATCTGCCGGGTGGGCAACAGCGTATCTATCCGCAGCAAGCGTCTGCTGGAATTTCCGGCCAAGACCCATATCCCTTTTGAGGCGGATCACGGCTTCTTTAATGAGGATGGCTTTATCTGCTGCAAGAACAGACATCTCTTTGAGGCGGCCGGCATGAAGTATGCGCCCATTGAGGTGGCTATGTACTTCGGACAGGAGCAGATGCTGCCGGAGTTTGAGGGAAAAGGAATCCGTCCCTTTGTGTTCCACAAGTGGGAGGGGACGAATGCGGAGTATCCTAGGTTTAAGTGAGCGCCGCAGACAAACTGCGGCACAGGAGGAGAAGTATGATATACGACGCATTTCAATTCTTCAATGAACTGGATATTCTGCTGCTGCGGATGCGGATCCTGAATGATGTGGTGGACCGGTTTGTCATCAGCGAGTCCACGGTGACTTTTTCCGGGGATCCCAAGCCGCTTTTCTATGAAGAGCACAAAGAGATGTTCGCCGAGTTTCAGGACAAGATCATCCATGTGGTGGTGGAAGATACCCCTATGGACTGCGATGCCTTCCAAAGGGATCATCATCAGAAATGTGCGGTGGCCAGAGGGCTAAAGGACTGTCAGAATGATGACATCATCATCTTCAGCGATGTGGATGAGATCCCTGACCCTAAGACCCTGAAGGAATTGCTGCCAAAAGTTCAGCCGGGGAAAATCTATATGCTGGCGCAGCGGCTTTTCTACGGCTATCTGAATCTGGAAGATATCTCCGGCAACAATCTGTCTGTGACAGGGGATTTTGACGGCGTAGCGAGAAGGCAGTGGCTGGGCACCAAGATCTGTCGGTATTCCCTTTTAAAGACCTATACCACAGAGGAGCTGCGCAATGCCCAGCAAAAGCGCATCGGCGTGCGGGTGGAAAACGGAGGCTGGCATTTCAGTTATGTGGGAGGCCCGGATGACCAGTCCGCCGAGGAGCGGATCCGGTACAAGATAAAGAGTGCTGCCCATCAGGAGTACAATAACCGGCGCACCCTGTTTGAAGTAGCCGGCAAGCTGCGCAGCAAAGAGGACCTGTTCGGCCGCAACTCCCTTCTGGTAGTAGCAAAGATCGACGGATCCTATCCGGATTATCTGCGGGAGCACATAGCAGAGTATCAGTCGCTGCTTTACAAGGAGCCTAAGTGGTATGTAAAGGCCTCCGATAAGATCATGAAGAAGGCATTGGATGCCAGAGCCAAGCTTTTGTCTCTGCGGCATTAAGAAGGTAACTATGATAGGAACGGAATTTCTGAAAGGACAGGGGTTGGGCAACCGGCTTTTCTGTTATGTGAGCGCCAGATGCCTGGCGGCAGAACGCAATACCACCTTTGCCACCTTTGGCGGGGAATATCTGCAGGCAGACTTTTTAGAGATCGACTTAGGAAAGAAGCTGACACCGGAGGAAGCGGCTGCCATGCACCGCTATCAGGAGGCAGAAAAACGCATTTATGTCAAAAATTCTCCCCATGATATGGTACACGGCTGCTATGTGGCCGGGGCGGATCCCGGGCTTTGGCAGGTGCCGGAGGATACCCTGCTCTATGGAAATCTGCAGGACGAGTCCTATTTTGAAAAGCACCGGGAGGAGATCCGGCAGTGGCTGCAGGTAAAGCCGGCGGCGGACTTTGCAGCTTATACAGCAGACGATCTGTGTATCCTGAATATAAGAGGGGGAGAGTACGCAGAGGATCCGGCCCTTTTTTTGCGCAAAAAGTACTGGAAGGATGCCATGGCGTGGATGCGAAGGGAAAATCCGGCCATGCGTTTTATGATCGTGACGGATGATGTGACGGCGGCTAATCGCCTTTTACCCGGCATTCCGGCATACCATTTTGATCCGGCGGGAGACTATGTGACGGTGAAGAATGCCCGCTATCTCATTGTCTCCAATTCCTCCTTTGCTTTTTTCCCTGCCTATACCAGCACCACCCTGCGAAAAGCCATCGCGCCCATGTACTGGGCCAGGCACAATGTTTCCGATGGCTACTGGGCGTCGGAGCAGAACATTTACTCGATCTTCACTTACATGGACAGGGACGGCAAAACGTACAGTGCCGAGCAATGCCGGGAGAAGCTGGCCCGGTATACCTGGCCCCGGACTAGAACGCAGCCCTGGGGAGCGCAGGATCCGGAGGTGCTGGCATTGGCCAGAAAACAGCATTATCAGCAGCTGTGCCTGAAAGCCCTTCGAAAAGCAGGGCGCATGTGTACAGGAAAGGGTTAAAGAAATGCCTGAGATATCGATCTGTGTGCCGGCCTATGAAAATGCGGAAGGCATACGAAGACTTCTTTGGTCTGCCAGAGGCCAGACATATCAGGATTTTGAGATCATCATTACCGATGATTCCGGAACGGATGCAGTACAAAAGGCGGTAGAGGAGATCTGCCGGAGAGATACCCAGAAGGAGAGAAAAGGAGACGGTAGCGGATCGCTCTTTTCCCCGGCCCAGGACTTTGCCGGCAAGGTCCGTTATATAAAAAATACTGAGCATGCAGGGGCAGTGGCTAACTGGAATAAGGCAATCTCCATGGCCCGTGGCAGTTTCCTGCAGCTTTTGCACCACGATGACTGGTTCTCCCGCCGGGACAGTCTGTCTGAAATGGCGGCCATGCTTAAGGAAGCTCCGGACTGTGCTATGGCATTTTGCGGCAGCGTGCAGGTGCCTCTGTCAGAGGAAAACAAAGCGCAGCTGCAAGCAGACGGGGAGATGGTCTGGAAAGCGGCCTCCCTGCCGGGAGCCTATACCCGCTGTATGCCTAAGGCACAAAAAGAAAGACTGGCCGGGGACTGGCGGGCTCTCTTTCTGGAGAATTCCGTTGGGGCACCCAGTGCAGTAATGGTAAGAAGGGAGAGCGTGGAGCAGGCGAATATCCGCTATGACGAATCCCTGACCTGGTTTGTGGACAGTGATTATTATATGCAGATCCTGTCCCGCTATCCGGCTTTTGCCATGACAGAGGAACCGCTTATCGCCATCGGCACAAGCCAGGAGCAGCTGACACAGCAGTGCATACAAAATGAGGAACTGATCACCCGGGAGAGTCTCTGCCTTTACAGGAAATTTCATCTGGAAAAGGCAGGAGATGCCTATGAAGACCGGCTCCTGGAACGTCTGGCAGAAAATCATTTAAAGGCGGAGAGCCTGCCGAAGGATCTGGGCTTATCCGATAAGAAATGGAAAAAGGCCAGGAAAGCCCAGCGGGAAAAAGAAAAAGACCGGTGCTATGACACCGCCTGCTATCTGGTGGGGCGGGCACAGGATGTGGCGGAGAAAAAGATCACAGAGAGCGGTCCCGGCAGGCTTCTTGGCCGGCTTCGGCAAAAGCTGGAAGTACCTTCCCGGTGGATCTACTGGCTGGCTATTACCATAGAGCTGCTGATCGTCATCATTGACAAGAGTGCGCTGTTAAATCCTTTTGAGGGAAGGCTGTTTCAGCTGACCTTCCTGCTCTTTGTGATCCGGATCTTCTGCACGGATTACAGCAGACGGGAGCGATGGTATCTGGCAGCCTTCTGTCTGCTTGGATTTTTATCATGGCGGATCTCGGGACGCAATGAGATCCTGCGGATGACAGCCCTGGTAGCTGCCGGCAGAGGAATGCCTATTCGCAAGGTCATGGGCTATGTTTTCTGGTTTACCACAGCAGGATGTCTGGTGCTTTCGGCATTATCCTTAACCGGCGTCATGGGAGTGGTATCTCTGACCCAGGACTTCGGAAGAGGACTGGAGACCCGCTATTGTCTGGGACTGGGACATCCCAATGCCCTCCATTGCATGGTACTGATGCTGACCATTCTGGGGCTTTACCTCTACGGAGAAAAAATAAAGCCCGTATTTTACGGACTGCTGCTGGCAGGAAACGTGGGACTTTACCTGCTCACCAGATCCAATACAGGCTTTGCCCTGACGACGGTAGCGATCCTTGGTTTCTTTTTAATAGTTCATGCAGACAGGTGGATCCCGAAGAAAATGGATCTTTCCCGGTTTTTATGCGGCGTTTGTATAGCAGTGTTGGCAGTTGTACTCCTGCTTTCTGTGCTGGCAGCGGTCTGGGGTTATGATCTTCCTTTTATGGCAAAAGCGGACAGACTCTTAAACGGCAGGATCATCTCGCTGTGGGATGCCACTTTTCACGATGGCACTCTTTCCACCTGGAGTTGGTTTTCAGGACGGGAAAATGATAATTTCTTTGATATGGGCTTTGTCCGTCTGATATACTGGTATGGAGTGATACCGGGCGCAATTTTGCTGGGCGTTCTGTTCGCCCTGATTCTGGCAGCGGGAAAGCAAGAGGACCGGGGGGGATTGTGGATGATCCTTTTGTGCACGGTCTATACATTGGTGGAGGCCCATCTGGTATCGGAATATCTTCTGCGCAATTATCTGTTGTTTTTGATCGCACTGTATAGTCCGGTCATTTTCGGAGGGGAAGAGTCGCAGACAGTTTGCGGCAAAAAGGAGTAAATATGAATCAGAAAGTGAAAGTAGTGCAGACATATGGTTTATGGCTGGCGGATATGCTGTGTATTTGGATCTCTTATGCGGCAGCGACCCAGCTGCGTTTCGGACAGACCAGGGACTGGGGGGATAAGACCTTACATTACATGGTGGTCATTGTCTTTCTGCTCTTTTGTACGGCCTATAGCTTTTTTGTGGACTGGAACAGAGACTTTATGATACGAGGGTACTTCCGGGAGCTTATGGAGGTGCTCAAGTACAATGTACTTATGGTAGTGGTGGCTGTGCTCTTTGTCTTTTTTGCACAGTGGGCCTATGTGCTTTCCAGAAGGGTTTTTGTATGGTTTTTCGTCTTTAACCTGATCCTGATGCTGGCGGTGCATATCCTTCTCAAAAAGCTGCTGCACCGGGTATACTCCAATGATCTGCTGGTATCCAAGGTAGTGGTCATCGCTCAGAGAGATCAGATGGAGAGTACTTTAGATCGTCTTCTTGGGAAGATGGACGTAAGCTATCAGATCGTGGCCGTGGTCTATGCGGACGGCATCGGAGAGGAACATACAAAGGATGCGGCAGGGGCCATTTCCCTCAATGCCTCTTCGGTAGAAATAGATGATGAGCAAGGCGGGGCTGCGGCAAAGGCAGTTGCGAAAAAGGTTCACGGCGTTCCGGTACTGGAAGGCCTGCATAAGCTGACAGAGGTCATGACCCAGATGCCCTTTGATGAAGTTTTCATCAATACACCGGATATCTCCCAGAAAAAGATGCACGGCGTCATCAACGGCTTTGAAGAGATGGGTGTGGTCTGCCACTATAATCTGGAGCTGCCGGATATCGGCGAGGCATCCAGTAAGGTGGGAACCTTCGGGGATTATTCCGTCATTACCTATACCCGTTTCCGCAGCAGCTATAAGCGCATGATCATCAAGAGGTTTTTTGATATCTTAGGCGGTATTGTGGGCATGGTGCTGACAGGACTGATCACCATTTTCTTAGCACCGGCCATCAAGCTGGATTCTCCCGGTCCTGTATTCTTTTCCCAGACCAGAGTAGGCAAAAACGGACGCCGCTTTAAGATCTACAAATTCCGCTCCATGTACCAGGATGCGGAGGAGCGCAAAAAGGAACTGGAAAAGTACAATGAGATGAGCGACTTCATGTTCAAGATGGAGAATGATCCCCGCATTACCAAGGTGGGTAATTTCATTCGTAAGACCAGCTTAGACGAGTTCCCGCAGTTCTTAAATGTCTTAAAGGGTGATATGAGCCTGGTAGGCACCAGACCGCCGACGGAAGCGGAGTTTGAGAAGTACAATGAGCATTATCGCCGCCGCATCAGCATGACCCCGGGGCTGACCGGCTTATGGCAGGTCAGCGGCCGCAGTGAGATCACAGATTTTGACGATGTGGTAAAGCTGGATCTGGAATACATTGACAACTGGAGCCTGACTTTGGACTTTAAGATCCTTTTGCAGACCGTGGGGGTAGTGCTGTTCGGAAAGGGTGCCAAGTAGCAAGACCGGGCGGCGTCATGACAGGATAGGCAGCTGCGAGATGGAGAGAGGTATGACAGCAAAGGACACAAGACTGACGGTGGCTATGATCGTGCCACAGCCTGACGTACAGGGCGGCATAGCGGCAGTGGTAAACGGATACCGGGACAGCAGACTGGAGCAGGACTGCTGCATCGAATATATAGAATCCTATCGGGACGGCAGCGCCATGGATAAGCTGCGCAAGGGTCTTAGGGCCTATGCGCAGTTCCGGGCGCTGCTGCGTCGTCACAGGCCGGATCTGGTACATATCCATTCTTCCTTTGGTCCCAGCTTTTACCGGAAGATGCCCTTTATCCTGATGAGTAAGAGAGCAGGGATTCCGGTGGTCAATCACATTCACGGAGCGGAATTCGGCCCCTTTTATGCAGAGGCTTCCGGGGCAAAGAGATGGCTGGTGCGCCGTATCTACGGCAAGTGTGATCGCTTTCTGGTCCTTTCCAAGGAGTGGGAGGAGCGCATCGGGCAGATCGTGCCTAAAGAGCGCATCACGATCCTGGAAAATTACAGTATCCAGGCGGTAGAAGCCCCCACAGAGGAAAGCGGCACCAGTCATCAGATCCTCTTTTTAGGAGAGATCGGACAGCGCAAGGGAGGCTATGACATGCCGGAGATCCTGCGCCTGGTAAAGCAGCAGGTGCCGGATGTGCGTCTGGTGATCGCCGGTGCCGGAGACCGGGAGGGCGTTGAGAGACTGCTGGCAGAAAAGGGCTGCCGGGAGGCAGCTGTCTTTCCGGGATGGCTGCGGGGAAAGGATAAGGATAAGGCGCTTAGGGAAAGCAGCGTATTCCTGCTTCCCTCCTATAATGAGGGAATGCCCATGTCCATACTGGATGCCATGGGCTACGCACTGCCCATCGTCTCCACCAATGCAGGCGGGATCCCCCAGCTGGTAAAGGAAGGCGTTAACGGCTTTCTGTGTGCACCGGGAGATACCAAGGCTATGGCCGATGCGTTGATCCTGCTGCTGACAGAAGAGGACAGACGGCGTCTGGCTGGCATGGAAAGCCTTCAGATCGTGGAGGAGCGATTTGGCTTATCCCATCATCTGGACGTATTGGAGCGGGTTTACAAGGAGACGGTCAGAAAGGGTGTACAGGAGGGCGCAAAGTGAGAAACCCGTTGGTTTATATAAAAAATGGACTGCATGCAGCACTTTGGAAACTTCGTTTCGGCAGCGGTCTTTCCATGGGAATGATCCAGAGCTTTGATACGCTTCATCTGGAGATCCGCCGGGGCGGCAGGATCTCCATGGGAAGCTATAATCAGAACCGGGGCGGCCTGTGGCTGGTTTCCGACGGCGGTAAGATCACCATCGGAAATCATTGCTTTTTCAATACCGGGTGCTGCCTTACTTCCATGGAATCCCTGACCATCGGAGACAGATGTAAATTCGGCAATAACCTGGTGATCGTTGACCAGGATCATAATTATAAGCGGCACACAGAGGCAGACCCTGAGTTCGTGACTGCACCGGTCAGCATCGGCAATGATGTATGGGTAGGTGCCAATGTGACCATCCTGCGGGGAACCACCATCGGTGACCATTGCGTCATCGGGGCAGGCTGTGTGGTAAAGGGGGATATACCGGCAGGCACCGTGATGACGGGGCCGAAAGCACAGGCGAGGTAAGCACTGCCGGTACTCGTACAGCCGCCGGCCAAGGGAGCGGGTCCTGACGGAGGTATCCGGATTTGGGGACGCCTCTCGGCTCCGTTCGTGGGCTCTAGCGGTACATAAGCTCGCAGAGAACGCGAGCTAAGTACCGAGGCCCACGATAGGCCCCTGCACCCGGATACACTCCGCCACCCGTTCCCTTGGCCGGCGGCTGTACGGCAACGATTTCACTGCAAAAGAGGTAACCATGATACAGAAAGAGAAGAGATTAAACCATCTGTCCATAGTATCCGGCATCTGTTTCATAGTGTCGCTGTTTCCCATTTTATGGCTGTCTTTTTACGATTATGCCTCCGGTGATGACCTGCATTACGGGGCGGGACTGCGGCAGGTGTTCAGAGAAGGCGGCGGCTTTGGGGAGGCAGTGGCCTCTATCCTCTCCCAGGTGCGGGGCGCCTATGATTCCTGGCAGGGCACCTGGTCTTCTATCGTGCTTTTTTGTTTGGAGCCCAGTGTATGGGGAGAGAAGGTCTACCATATCGTCCCCTGGCTGGCACTTTTGTTCCTTCTGGGGGGCACCGGGGTGCTTTTGTATGAACTGCTGGTGCGGCAGGCGGGACTTCCTAAGGCATTTTTTTGGATCACATTTTTTGTGATCGGCTTTGGCTCGGTGCAATATATGCCTTACCTGCGGGGCGGCCTTTTCTGGTATACCAGTGTGGCCCACTATGTTTTTCCTTATGGAGTGGGACTGTGTTGTATTGCGGGTGCGATCCGGTGGATACGGGGACAGCGTCCGTCACCGGGAATTCTGGCAGGGCTTATTCTGGGAATGACGTATTTAGGCGGTGCAGGATATCCGCCCCTGGCCCTGACCGGCGCGGCGGTTTTCTTTATCCTGCTAGCAGGCTGCAGGGAAAAGCAGAGCAGGAAGAGAAGTATGCTTTTGCTTATGCCGCTGCTTTTAGAGGCCATCGGCTTTATCATCAGTGCCAAGGCACCGGGTAACGTGGTGCGGGGCGGCAGTGACTTTGGTCTTCACGGCAGCAGGATCCTGTATACGATGGCACAGTCGGCATTGCAAAGCATTACGGGGACGGTGCAGTTTATGGTGGGAGCGCCGCTGTTGGTGCTGCTGTTTCTTTTCATAGTCTTGTTGACATGGAAGGCGACGGGGCTTAAGCGGTATGAGAGAAGCTTTTCCCATCCGGTACTTATGACGATGGTATGTTGGATCCTTTTGTGTGCGACCTATGCCCCGGGGATCTATGCAGGGGTGGAAGTCTCCGGCGGTGTGCCGGATACCATCTTTTTTGCCACGCTTTTACTGACAGCAACGGCTTTGATCTGGATCACCGGCGCCCTTCGCCGCAGGTGGGAAGAAAAGCTAAAAGCCTATAGTAAGGAAAAAGAGAAAGCCTATAGCAAGGAAAAAGAAAAAGCGAATGCAGGGAAGCCGGATGAGGCAGTCAATGAGAAGGCAGTCTCTGAAAAGACAGTCGCTGACAAGACAGCAACCTCCGACAAGATGGCATGGATAGAAAAAGGAGCGGCCGTACTGCTTGTGGCAGCTTTTGCGGTGCTGCTGGTCTTTGGCCGCAGTCGACTGATCCGCAATACGGTAGATTATACCTGTCTGTCCTTTGCCCGAAGCGGGCAGTTGGCGGATTACGAAGCACAGATGCAGGAACGGTTGGCTTTACTGTCTGATGACGGCGTGAGGGATGTGATCGTGCCGGAGATGAACAGTGAGCAGGGGCCCTTTATGCATATGGCATTGATGCAGGATCCGGAGAGCTATACCAATCAGGCAACGGCCCGTTTTTACGGCAAGGATTCGGTAACGGCAGTGCCCAGGGAAGAGTTTGGAAAGAGTGTATCGGAGAATTAACCTACGCGAGATTCTCCTCACGTTACCGCAGATAAACAGCGGCATAGGAAGCGAAAGATGAATGAGCAGAGAAAACTGGCGGTGATCGTGCCGGTTTATAATAATCGCAGGACAGTAGAGCGGTGTGCAGAGAGTATCCTGGGGCAGACTTATCATAATTTGGAGCTGTGGCTCATCGACGACGGGGCCACGGACGGCAGCGGGGAGATCTGTGACCGGATCGCACAGCAGGATGGCAGAGTCTACGTGATCCACAAGAAAAACGAGGGCTTGATGAAGACCTGGATGCGGGGCGTACAGGAGAGCAGTGCCCCTTACCTGGCCTTCGTGGACAGTGATGACTGGATTGAGCAGGATATGTTGGAAAAGCTGGCGGCGGCCCTTCCCTGTCCGGAGCATCCGGAATGGGAAGACCGGCAGGTGATCTGCGGCAGCTATGTCATTGACAGAGAGTGGCTGGGGACCAGTGAGAAAAAGAAAAACGGTGCTGCCCCCGGTATTTATGAAGAGAAAAAGCTGCGGCAGGAGATCTTCGGCTGCATTCTGGGCCGGGAGGAGCGAACGGTGATCCTTTCCCGGTGCATGAAGCTCTTTTCCAGAGAACTGCTGGAACAAAATCTGCACTATTGTGATCCTTCCATCCGCATGGGAGAGGATGTGAACATCGTACTGCCTACCCTTTTGGATGCGAAGCGGGTGGTGATACTGGATGACTGCTATGGCTATCATTATGTCTATGAGGCCTCCTCCATGGTACATGCCAGTGATCCGGGATTGTATGACAATATCCGGCGGCTTCGCAATATCATAGAGCAGGTACTGCAGGATAAAAAGGTGCCGGAGGCAAAGCGTCAGGCAGAGGGCGAGTTCCTTTTTCTCTTTATGCTGGTCATGAAAAATGAACTTCGAAACAGCAGCAAGGACAGCTGCGCCAGAATACAGCAGCTGTGCAGACAGGAGGATACACCGGGACTGCTGCGTCGCTGCCATTTGCCCGTAAAAGAGCGGGCGAATCAGCTCATCGCATTTATGATGAAGCGACCGGATAAAGCAAGAATTCTGTTGGTCCGCCGGATCTTTCAGCTGCAGAAGAAAAGGCAGGCGAAAAAGGCGTCCGTGTAAAAATATCCTGCGGTGTGCAGGATCCTTTTCCGATAAAAATTTAGATGCGTCTGCGGATCATTACGGAAACGGGATACCGGTGAAAAGTAAAGAAGCATAAGGAAAACAGGAGACAGAGTTTGGAGAGAGAAATGTGCGGAGAAAAAGAGCCTCTGGTAAGCATCATCATACCGGTTCATAATGCGGCAGCTACCTTAGAGGCTGCGGTGGGCAGTGCACTGGCCCAGACCTGGAAGAATCTGGAGATCCTGCTGATCGATGACGGCTCTCAGGATGAGACAGGCCGTTTGTGTGAGAAATTGGCATCTGCCCATCCCAGGGTGCACTTGGCGCACCGGGAGGCACCCGGTGTTTCCGGTGCCCGGAACGTGGGACTTGCGCTGGCGAAAGGAGAGTGGATCACCTTTCTGGATGCGGATGATATGATGATGCCTGACCTGGTACGGACCTTGCTGGAACTGGCACAGGATACCGGCAGTCAGATCGCCGGCTGCGGTTTCTGGACCTATGGGGAGCTGCCCTCGCTTTCCATGCTGCAGGAAAAAGAAAAGGCTATGGAGCAGGTACAGACAGAGAGAAGCAAAGACAAGGTCACTCTGTATACCGGGGAAGAGTTTGTGCAGGAGGGGATCCTGCAGTCCGATACCAGGATCTGGAGTAAGATCTTTGACAGGGAGCTGATTGGTGATCAACGTTTCCCGGAGGATCTGACCATTGGAGAGGATATGTTCTTTCTTCTCTCTCTATTGCCCAAAGCACGTAAGATCGCCCGTATCGATACGCCCTTGTATGCCTATTATCATAATCCGGCAGGGGCCATGGAAAGACCTTATACGCCTTCCTTTATGGACCAGGCCATTTGCTGGGAGAGGGCGCAGCACTTCCTGGAAAAACAGTTTCCCGCACTTTGGGAAAAAAAGGCAGTGCAGAGCAGGATAGCGTCCATCCAGTGTATTTCCGCCATGCTGGTGGCAGGAAAGCTGACAGACAAAAACGGCATATGTTACCATGAGGAGCGAAAGATCATTGTAGAAAAGCTTCGCAGCTATCTGCAGATACCGGGAGCAGATAAGGCACTACCCGGAGGATATCGTCTGAAGGTCAGGCTGTATCTGTTGGCACCGGGGATCTATTGCAGTCTTTATGGAAAAATAAGAAAATGTCGGAGAAGGGGCTAGGTCCATTTCCATTGATGGAAGATGAGAATCTGAAATTCTCGTCGTCTCTTCGCAGCAAAGCTGCTCAGAAATGGGGGATAGTGTGAACAGTATGAAAAAAAGAGGAATCGCTTTTTATATGTATGCCGGCAGCGGCAATCACGGCTGTGAGGCCATTGCAGACAGTCTGCTGCGGATGCTGCCGGAGGAAAAGATCCGACTGGTGAGCTGCAACCCCCAGGAGGACAGGGAGAATATTCCGGGACAGCTGGCAGCGCTGGAAACGGAGCGGCCCATAGACCGCTACCCTTTGCAGCATGTGCTCTATTACGGCTATCGGAAGCTGACGGGAGATGAGGAATCCTTCCTGCGTTTCCGCTTTCGCTCTATCACGGGAAAGGGAGCACCGAAGCTGGCGGTTTCCATCGGCGGCGATAATTATTGCTATCCCACCCTTTTTCATGACCTGCAGTTGGCTAACAGTATGTTAAACCGCCAGGGGACCATCACCATGCTCCTCGGATGCTCCATTGAGCCGTCCCTTTTTAAGGAACATCCGGAACTGACAGCAGATATGAAGCGATACCGGCTGATCCTCGCCAGAGAGAGTCTGACCTATCAGGCCCTGCGGGATCAGGGGATTTCCGAAGACCAGGTGCTTTTGGTGCCGGATCCGGCTTTTACGCTGCCTGTCATGGAAAAGCCCCTGCCGGAAGGCTTTGTGCCCGGCAAAACCGTGGGTATCAATGTAAGCCCTATGGTAACCGGTTATGAAAAGAAGCAGGGTATGACTATGCGCAGCTATGAAGCACTGCTGCAGCATATCATAGATACCACAGACATGCAGATCGCCCTGATCCCCCATGTGGTCTGGGCGGCCAATGATGACCGGCAGCCTTTGAAACAGCTCTATGATAAATTCACCTCCACAGGCAGAGTAGTGCTGCTGCAGGATGCACCGGCCGAGGTATTAAAGGGCTATATCAGCCGGTGCCGTCTCTTTATCGGCGCCAGGACCCACGCTACCATAGCGGCCTACTCCACCTGCGTGCCTACCATGGTGTTAGGCTATTCCGTGAAGGCCAGAGGCATCGCACAGGACCTTTTCGGCACCCAGGAGCACTATGTATTGCCGGTGCAGGATCTGCACGATCCCGCCCAGCTGACAGAAGGCTTTGACTGGCTTTACCAAAATGAGGAGCTTCTGCGCAGACAACTGCAGGAAAAAATGCCGGAATACAAAGCAAGGGCACTGGAAAACGGAAAGGCGATCCTGGATCTTTACCGGTAGGTAATGAGCCGGAAGTTCCGGATCCCCCAAGCAAAATACATGCCGCCGTCCTGCCGTTTGACCGGCGCCTGAAAAGTAAAGCAATAAGATAAGCAGTAAGGTAACAGAGAAAGAATGGGAAGAACAAAAAAAGCACTGATCAACATATTATTCGGCTATGTGGGTACCTTTGCCACCGCGATCATGTCCTTTATTCTGCGGACTATCTTTATCCACTATCTGAGTGCGGAGCTGCTGGGTGTCAACAGTCTCTATACCAATATCCTGTCTATTTTGTCCATGGCGGAGCTGGGGATCGGCACAGCGCTGAACTTCAGTCTTTACGGACCGGTGGCCAGAAAAGACACAGAGAAGATCAAGTCCTACATGCTGATGTACCGGAAGGCCTACTACGTGATCGCTATGGTGGTAGCGGTCATTGGCCTTGCCATCGCCCCTTTCCTGAAATATCTGATCAAGGATCCGGGCCACGTGACAGCCCGGGACCTGACCCTGTACTACCTGATCTTTCTGTTTAACACGGTCAGCAGCTATTTCGTGGCCTATAAGTACAGTCTGGTCAATGCGGAGCAGAAAAATTATATCCAGACCAATATCAATACCATTACCAAGGTCATTACGGTGCTGCTGCAGATCCTGATCCTGGTCACTACCCGGAATTTTTACTGCTATCTGCTGACAGACGCCGCTGTGCAGCTGCTGCAGAAGCTGTTTGTCAACCGCTACTTAAACCATATGTATCCCTATCTGCTGGATAAAAAGGTCACCGAGCTGACCAAAGAGGAAAGCGGAGAGGTATGGGCCAAGACAAGGGCACTGGTGCTGCACAAGGTGGGGGATGTGGCCAGACTGCAGACGGATACCATCATCATTTCCGCCTTTATCAACGTGGCCATGTCCGGTATTGTGGATAACTACAATCTGGTGATCAACACCATCGCCAACTTTGTGAATATCATCCTGAATAATGTGATCTCCAGCTTCGGCAATCTCATTGCCACAGAAGGGAGACAGAAGCAGTATGATATGTTTATGGTCTATCGATTTGTGGCTTCCTGGGTCTATGGCTATATCGTGACAGCACTGTTCGTACTGCTGACGCCCTTTATCCGAGGCATCTGGCTGGGAGATGCCTGGGTGATCCCCACCTCAGCCCTGGTGCTGATCCTGACGGATTTCTACTTCAAAGGAGACCGGATCGTACTGAGCAATTACAAGACGGCGGCAGGCATTTTTGAGCCGGATAAATACCTGACCCTGATCCAGGGAGCGGTAAACCTGGTCCTCTCCATTGTATTGGTGCAAAAGATCGGGCTGACCGGCATCTATGTGGGCACTGTGGTCTCGGGCCTGATCGCCAATATTACCAAGCCGGTGATCATCTACCATTTGTGCTTTGAGAAAAAGGCCTATTCCTACTTCGCCCAGACCCTGGGCCATGTAGCGGTTATGGCCGGGGTGATCGGGGTATGTGAGGTTATTTCCCGGAGGGTGATGGCCCAGGTAAATATCGTGACCTTTATCGCCATGGGGCTGATCATAACCGTGCTGTTTAACGGCGTTTTTTATCTTCTGTACGGCAGATCAAAGGAATTTTGTTATCTGCGGGACGGTATCATGAGCCGACTTTCCGCCCGCAGCCGCAAGTAAGCATGGAAGGTGGCACATTGATAGCATTTCTTTAAGATGGAACGTGTGCTGTAACATAAACGGCGTTGATGCCGCAGACAAGCTGCGGCACAGAAAGGTAACTATGAATGATCAACAGCTAAATACGATTCTGCCTGTCATTGTCACAGAGAGTGCCGGGCAGCTTCGGAGATATGCCGCCTTTGATGCAAAGGAAGAGGCAAAGAAGAAAGTAAAGCAGCTCCTGGGCAGAGGCTTTGCTAAGCGGGATCCCTATTTCTGGCCGGCAGGACTTCTGGCACTGGGACTGGAGGAATATATCGAGACAGCCCAGAAGGGCCTGCCTGTGGATGAGAAAAAAAATGCGGTTACCAATGGCAGCGCAGATATTGGCATTGGTGACGGCGTTGACAAAAACCAAACCATCAGAGCCATTTGTATGGCCCAGGAAGCTCTCTCCGGCCGACTGGAGCAGTGGGTCACGGAAGGGATAAAATTGACTTACCTGGACGATGCGTTGTTGGGGTATGTGCTGCTGCGCTACTGTGAGCGGACGGGTAAATGGGGAGAGGAACCGGCGAAGCTGGCGGGGGCTCTCTATAAGATGGATAAAGATGAGAAAGAAACCCTGATCTACCGGCCCGGCAGAGGCAATTCTCTTATTCTGGCAGACGGCGTGGGACAAAGCAGCATGTTCTTATCCAAATATGCACAGCTCTCCGGAGATACCAAGGCCAGAGAGCTGGCGGCTAAGCAGCTGCTTTCCTTTGCTCATTACGGGATGGCCGCAGGTATGGATCTGCCCTATCACGGCTATGAGATAAAGGAAAATAAAGGGGTAAAGAAGGGTCTGATCGGCTGGGGAAGAGCGGTAGGATGGCTGCTGCTGGGTATGCGCGTTTTCCTGGACACCACACCCTGCGATGATCCGTCCTATGAAGAGATAGAAAGTCTGTATACAAGGATAGCAGGCAAAGTCGCCGACTATCAGAGAGAGGACGGAGGCTTCTCCTGGCAGCTGGAGGCGGTGGAAAGTACGGCAGATACTTCCGCCACCGCTATGATCGGCTATGCTCTGAGAGGCCGGATCTGGCAACAGGACAAAACCGGTCGGATCGCAGATTTCCTTATGGGCTACGTGACGGAAAAAGGAGCAGTAGACGGGGCCTTGGCGGAATGTATCGATTTTGCGGAGCATCCCCAGCGGTATGGCATTTATCCCTGGGGACAGGGAGCGGCCCTGGCTTTCCTTGCGTCGTTATAAATACGTTTTTATTGTTCAGCCCACGGCAGGCGGCGTCTGAACAATAATCCAAACAGAAAGGCACCTATGATCATTATTCAAGTGGCCGGTGGACTCGGCAATCAGATGCAGCAATATGCACTTTACAGAAAGTATCTTTCCCTGGGAACAGAGGCCAGGCTGGACCTTTCCTGGTTTCAGGACCCGGAGGCCCAGCAAAATGTCTATGCCCGCCGGGCACTGGAGCTGTCCTATTTTCAGGATCTTCCCTACCGCACCTGCACCCCGGAGGAAAAGCAGTCCCTGACAGGCAAGGATTCCCTGACGGGGAAAATATTTCGAAAGCTACTGCCGGGACGGGTGCAGCGCTATCAGGAAAATCAGATCTATGATGATACGCTGCTGCAGAAAAAGGATGGCTATCTGTGCGGCTATTTTGCCTGTGAAAAATACTACGAGGATATTTTAGGACAGCTGCGGGAATTGTTCGTCTTTCCGGAGAGTGCCCAGTCATCCGTAAATGAGAAAAACAGCGCATGCATGGCAAAGATGGCAGATCCCGACGAGATCGCCGTGAGCATCCATATCCGAAGAGGGGATTATCTGGATGCAGCCAATGCCTCATTGTTAGGCGGCATTTGCACACCGGAATATTACGAAGGAGCCGTGGAGGCCCTGCGCCGGAGCCTTATGCAGTCGGCGTGCACCCCGGCTGCCACAGCAGACCGGGCCAAGAAACAGGCACAGGATCAGGCACAGGCGCAGGATCAGACACAGGACCAGACAGAGTCACAAAGGCACCTGCCCCAAAAGGAGCAGGAAGCAGATGGGGAAGCAACCCATTCTATAAAAATGCACTTTTATATTTTCTCCGACGATCCGGCCTATGCCAAAACCCTGCACTTTGGCCTGCAGCAGGAGGAAAATACGGTCATTGACTGGAATACCGGCAAAGACAGCCTTTTGGATATGCAGCTTATGTCCTGCTGCCGGGCCAATATCTGTGCCAACTCCACCTTCAGTTTCTGGGGGGCCAGATTAAATCCCCGGGAGGACAAGCTGCAGGTAAGACCTTCCGTGCACAAGAATACCCAGACCTATGATCCGGATACGATGCATGATTACTGGAAGGGGTGGATACTCGTGGACAGAGCCGGCAATGTGGTGTAAAATTATCTAATATGTTTTTTTGAAGACCGGTTGGTCATCTGTTACTGTCAAGACGTCGGCCGGGTGGCAGAACAATAACGATTATCTGTAGCTGGAGGTACAAATGAGCAGAAGAACGTTATATGGAACTGTGATCATCACGTACAGGTGCAATGCCCATTGCAATATGTGTGACTGCTTTCGGGATCCTACCAGACCGGAGGAGGAGATCACCTTAGATGTGATCCGCAAACTTCCGGAGATGGCTTTTACCAATATTACAGGAGGGGAACCTTTTATCAGAAGGGATATTGAGGAGATCGTAGAGATCTTATCCCATAAATCCGACCGTATCGTTATCTCTACCAACGGCTATTTTACAGACCGCATCATCGACCTTTGCAAAAAGTACCCCAAGGTAGGTATCCGCATCAGCATTGAGGGACTGCAGCAGACCAATGACGCCATCAGAGGCATTCCGGACGGCTTTAATCACGGATACGGCACTCTGAAAAAGTTAGTGGAGATGGGACATCCGGACGTGGGCTTTGGTATGACAGTGCAGGATATGAACTGCGAAGACCTGGTGCCCCTTTATAAGATCTCTGATGAGATGGGCATGGAGTTTGCCACGGCCACCCTTCACAATTCCTTCTATTTCCGCAAGACAGACAATAAGATCGATGACAAATATAAAGTAGCCCGGAACTTTGAAAAGCTGATCAACGAGCTTTTAAAGAGCAAGTCCCCTAAGAAATGGTTCAGGGCATATTTTAATCACGGTCTGATCAATTATATTTACGGCAATAAGCGGCTGCTGCCCTGTGATATGAGCAAAAATGCCTTTTTCATCGATCCCTTCTGCGATGTGATCCCCTGCAACGGCATGGCGAAAAAAGCGGTCATGGGTAACCTGCGGGAGCAGTCCTGGGAGGAGCTTTGGAATTCCAGGCAGGCAGAAAAGGTCAGGGAATGTACGAAGAAGTGTGACCGCAACTGCTGGATGATCGGCTCCGCCTCCCCGGCTATGCACCGGTACATCTGGGTGCCCGGCTGGTGGGTGCTGAAGCACAAATTCTTAAAGGGTGCCAGCTATTCTCTTTCTGAAAACAGCTTTATCCCGGAGGCACAGAAATAAGCACAAAGAAGTGTAAAAGGAGATCCATGAGTCAAAGACTGCAGTACTGCAAAATCCTGAATACCAACATCAATGTCACCAACATGCAGGATACTCTGGATTATATCAGCGAAAATTTAGAGGAACTGCGGGGCAATTATATCTGTGTTTCCAATGTCCATACCACTGTGACAGCCTTTCGGGATCCTAAGTACCGGGCAGTGCAGAACGGCGGCGCCATGGCACTGCCGGATGGAAAACCGCTGTCCTATGTCTGCAGGAGAAGAGGGTATTACAGCGCCCAGCGGGTGGCAGGACCGGATCTGATGCCGGAGATCTTTGCTCTTTCCGAAGAGAAGGGATACAGACATTTTTTCTTCGGCGGCAAGGACAAGACACTGCAGCTCCTTAAAGAAAGACTGTTACGAGAATATCCGGATCTTACGATCGCGGGCATGTATGCCCCGCCTTATTATCCTACGGTGGAGGATATCCCGCCGGAGGAAGATGCGGAAATGATCCGCATCATCAATGAGGCAAAGCCTGACTTTATCTGGGTAGGCCTGGGGGCGCCCAAGCAGGAGTTCTGGATGGCGGCTCACAAAGGAAAGGTAAACGGTGTCATGATCGGTGTGGGTGCCGGCTTTGATTTCTATGCAGGCACTATCAAGCGGGCACCCCGCTGGATGCAGGAAGCCTATCTGGAGTGGTTTTTCCGCCTGATTCAGGATCCCAATCGTTTGATGAAGCGCTATGTTTCCACCAATGTAGCCTATGTGGTAGAGACCTGTAAGGAAGGCCGGCAGGAAAAAAAGAAGATCCGGGAAAAACGGACGAAGATCGCCATGATCGGTCATAAGCGGATCCCTTCCCGGGAAGGCGGCGTAGAGATCGTGGTGGATGCACTTTCCACCCGGATGTCAGATCTTGGCCTGCAGGTAGATGCCTATAATCGATTTGGCTATCATGTCTCCGGTAAGCAATATACCACCGGGACCCGGGGCAGGTTTTACCACGGCGTGCGGATCTTTACGATCCCCACCTTTCATAACGGCAAACTCAATGCCATTGTTTATTCTATCCTGGCGTCTATCAGAGTATTGTTCGGACATTATGATGTGATCCATTATCATGCTGAGGGACCCTGCATCATGCTTTGGCTCCCCCGCCTTTTCGGTATCCCCTGTGTGGCCACCATTCACGGTCTGGACTGGCAGAGGGCCAAGTGGGGCAATTTTGCCTCTAAAATGCTGAAGATGGGGGAAAAAACAGCAGCCGAGAAGGCAGACGAGGTCATTGTACTTTCTGCCAACGTACAGCAATATTTTCTGGATACTTACGGCAGAGAGACCCACTTTATTCCAAACGGTATTGTCAGGCCTGAAAAGCAGCCCGTTTCCATGATCCGGGAAAAGTATGGTCTGGAAAAAGACAGCTACATCCTTTTCCTCTCCAGACTGGTGCCGGAGAAAGGTGCCCATTATCTGATCGAGGCCTATGAAAAGCTGCATACAGACAAAAAACTGGTCATCGCCGGCGGCGACAGCAATGCCGTCGAATATGTGGAGAAGATCAGGGAAATGGCAGCGAAGGATTCCCGGATCATCATGACGTATTTTGTGCAGGGACAGATCCTGGAAGAGCTGTATTCCAATGCCTATGTATTCGTTCAGCCCAGCGATGTGGAAGGCATGGCACTGAGTGTCTTAGAGGCCATGAGCTACGGCAACTGCTGTGTGGTCAGCGACATTAAAGAAAATACGGAAGTGGTAGAAGACCACGCACTGCACTTTTCCAAGGGAGATCCGGATTCTCTCGCCAAAGTGCTGCAGGAGCTGCTGGATCACCCGGAAACCGTAGAGAACTATCGCAGTCAGGCGGCAGACTATATCTGCGGACGCTACCAGTGGGACAAGATAGTAGAGCAGACTCTGGATGTATACCGCAGCGCTATGGAGAAACACCGCAAGGAAAAGAAATAGAAGGAAAATACATGCGCATTTTAATGGTAAATAAATTCCTGCATCCCAACGGCGGATCCGAGACCTATATCTTCAAGCTGGGGGAGATGCTGCAAAGTCAGGGGCATGAGGTGCAATATTTCGGTATGGAGCACGCGGGGCGTATCGTAGGCAACCGCGTGGATTCCTATACCGCCGGCATGGATTTCCACGGCAGCAAAGTATCCAAACTTACCTATCCTTTCAAGATCATATATTCCAGGGAAGCCAGGGCTAAGATCCGTCTCGTATTGGAGGATTTTAACCCTGATGCTGTCCATCTGAACAACATCAATTTTCAGCTGACACCTTCTGTCATCGACGAGATCAGAGACTACGAAAAAACAAGGGGACGCCGGGTGCGGATCCTTTATACGGCCCATGATTACCAGTGGATCTGCCCCAACCACATGCTGCAGATACCGGCGAACGGCAAGATCTGCGATGCCTGTACCTACGGGGATTTCAGACCCTGCACAGCCAATCGCTGTATACACGGCTCCCGGCTTCGCAGCCTTCTGGGTACCATAGAGGCAAACTTTTATGCAAAGCGGGGCACCTATGAGCAGGTGGATACCATCATCTGCCCCAGTGATTTCATGAACCGCATGCTGTCCAGAAATCCTCTTTTTAAGGAAAAGACCGTGACCATGCATAATTTCATGGAAGCTAAGGCAATGCAGTGTGAGGTCCGGACGGAGGGCGCAGCGTCGGCAGAGAAGGCAGTGGGAGAAAAGGAGGCGCTAAAGGAAAAAGCACAGACAGGCTATGTCCTTTACTTTGGCCGTTACTCCCGGGAGAAGGGGATCGGTACCCTCCTTAGCGCCTGCCGGCAGCTGCCGGAGATCCCCTTTGTCTTTGCAGGCAAGGGAGAACTGGAAGAGCTGGTCAATGCTGCTGAAAATGTGGAAAACAAAGGCTTTTTGACGGGAGAGAAGCTGCGGCGTCTCATTGCCGGTGCCCAGTTTGTGGTCTTTCCGTCGGAGTGGTATGAAAACTGCCCCTTCAGCGTCATGGAGGCCCAGGCACTGGGGGTGCCGGTGCTGGCTTCAGATCTGGGAGGCACGCCGGAGCTGCTGTGTCTTAAAGAAGGCAGGCAGACCGGAGAACTTTTCCGGGGTGGGGACGCAGACAGCCTGACAGAGGCTATCCACAGACTGTGGCAGGCACCGGATATCTGCAGAGAATACGGCAGCCATACCAAAGAATGGATGGCGCACTTTGATACGCTGGAGCAATATTGCGAAAAGCTGATAAGACTGTATCAGGGAGAATAGATGGGGAAAGAAGCAGCACAGCCAAAAAGAGATCCATATCCGGACATCCTGAAGGGAATAGCCATTCTGCTGGTGATCCTGGGACATTGCATACAATTCGGCAGCGGCCGGGCCTATGAAGCAAATGCAGAGTTTCAGAGCAATCCCTTATTTGTCTGGATCTACAGCTTTCATATGCCCCTGTTTATGATCATAGCGGGGTATTTTACAGCCGGAAGTCTGGAGCGGTATGGGGAAAAGAGATGCCTGGTGCGCAGAGCGAAGTCACTGGTGCTGCCGATCTTTTCCTGGAGTGTGCTGTATGAACTCTATGTATGGGGCGCGGCAGCGCAGATGGGCCTGCCGCCGGCACTGAATACACTGCCCGGTGCCTGGGCACTGTATTTTTTCAGCAGCCAATGGTTTCTATGGGCGATCTTTTTGTATACGGTTACATTGATCGCGGTAAGTCGTTTCGCCGGAAAATACAGCTTCTTTCTGTATCTTATGCTTTACCTGATCCTTTGCCGGGTGGACGTGCCGGGGAATTTCTGTAATCTGAACACCTATATCACCAACTGGCCCCTTTTTATGTTGGGATATCTGCTGGGAGAGTGGAAGCGAGAAAGGAAAGAGGAAGAGCGAGAAGCTCTTTCTGAAAGACTGAAAAAGCCGGAAGAAGCAGAACAGCTGCAGATGCTGGAAAATCCTGCTTTCTTGCTGCCTTGCTTTCTTCTATATGTCCTGCTTTTAGCCGGACAGCTGACAGGCTGGTTGCAGCTTACGCAGCTTGCCTATAGGATCTATTACATGGTGATAGGGATCAGCGGCAGTGTGACGGTAGCGGCAGTGGTGCTGTTTTTATATAAAAAGACAGCCGGGTGGCCGGTACTTGGCAGATGCTGGAATGTACTTTCCATGCTGGGTCAAAAGACTATGGGAATCTACATACTCTCCGGATATCTGTGCACAGAGATCCTGCGCCGGATCCCGGTGAATTCCTATCATGCGGGAATAGCCCTGTTGGAAACCTTGGCTGTCTTACTGGTTTCTCTGGCAGGTATGGCGATCATAGAAAGAATTCCCTTTGGAAAAAAATGGCTGTTGGGAGAGAAATAGAAGATCATGGATAAAGAGCGCGCAAAAGTCATCTGCATGACACCGGTCAAAAATGAAGAATGGATCATGGAACGCTTTCTGACAGCGGCCTCTCTCTGGGCGGACTGCATCATTGTGGCAGATCAGCATTCCCAGGATCAGACGGTCAGGATCTGTCGGAAATTCCCAAAGGTCCGTCTGATCGAAAATCCGTCGGAGAGTTTCAATGAGAACGGAAGACAAAAGCTTCTTATTCGGGAGGCAAGGAAAATACCGGGCAAAAAGCTTCTGGTAGCGCTGGATGCGGATGAATTTCTCACAGGCAATCTTAAGGGCACATCAGAGTGGGAAGAGATGGTCACGGCAGCGCCGGGAACTGTTTTTCGGATGAAATGGCCCTGCATCGCTCCGGACTTTAGACATTTCTGGATGACAGAGGGCGCCGATAATATTTTCGCCATGATGGATGACGGGACGCCCCATGAAGGCAGGGAAATGCACAGCATCCGGGTGCCGCTGCCAAAGAACGGAGAGGAAAGGATGCTCTCCTCCATAGAAGTCATGCACTTTCAGTATACAGACTGGGAGCGGATGAAGTGTAAAAATCTCTGGTATCAATGCTATGAGCGGATCCATCATCCGGATAAGAGTGTATTCGGCCTCTACAGAATGTATCATCATATGGATACGCCGAAAAAAATGGAGAAGATACCGGATACATGGTATCAGGCTTACAAAGAGGCCGGCATCGATCTGGAGAAAAACGGACTGGAAGAAAAAACCTATTGGTGGCAGACCCAGATGAAGGAATTTGTGGAAGAGTACGGAGAAGCCTATTTCCGGTATATCGATTTTCCCCAGAATAAAAATGCAGTCCTTGGCTATCTTCGCGGTACCCAGTTCCTCTGGCGATACCGCTACGGACGGGCTATCCTTCGCAGAATGGATAAGGTGGCTGAAAAACTCCTGTCGGATAAGGCCGCAAAGGAGACAAAGGCATGAAAGACAATGTCCTCAAACGGATGCTGCAAAAGAACCCTATGATCAACCGGGCAGTGATCCTGTATAAGGAGAGAGAAAAGCACCTTTCCC
The DNA here is from genome assembly GCA_963596015.1 of Bacteroidaceae bacterium. Classification (GTDB taxonomy): domain Bacteria; phylum Bacillota; class Clostridia; order Lachnospirales; family Lachnospiraceae; genus CAG-791. The sequence continues at coordinate 1,974 of CAVBJS010000039.1, read as the reverse complement.
GGGGAGAGGAAAATCCGGAGAAAACTTTTTTCGTCATCAGGCGCAGCGCGCCCAATGCAGGACTGTATTCCTTTGTCCTGACCAACTTAGGATGGATCGGCTATGCATTGGAAAAGGGCTATATTCCGGTGGTCGATATGCAGAATTCCTACAACACATACCTGACCGGGGAAGTGGTGGGAAAAGTCAACGCCTGGGAGTACTATTTCCGGCAGCCCTGCGGCTATACCCTTGAAGATATCGCCCACAGCAAAAATATTATCCTAAGCTCTGTCAATGCCCCGGAAAAAGGTCCTCTTCCCGGCGTGGAGAAACGACCGGCCGAGTGGGAAATGTGGCAGAAATTAGGTGGCCGTTATCTGCAGCCTTCTGCTATAGTAAAAGAGCAGACAGAGCAGGCCAAGGCAGCACTCTTTAAGGAGCAACGGGTGCTGGGAGTACTGTGCAGAGGAACGGATTATCTCTCCAAGCGCCCTTCCGGCCATCCCATCCAGCCGGCGGTAGAGGAAGTGATGGAAAAGGCACAGGAGATGATGGACAGACTGCATTGTCCTGTGCTTTACTTAGCCACAGAGGATGCCTCTGCCCTGCGTTCCTTTAAGGCGCGTTTCGGGGAGAAGCTTTTGACCTATGGAGAGCGGCGCTATGAGGATACCGGCGACCGGTATATCAATGAGATGACCGATGAGATGGATGCGTCGGCGGCAGATCCGGTAAAGGCCCAGTACCAAAAAGGACTGGAATATGCAGTGACCATAGGCCTTCTGTCTAAGTGCAGCGCCCTGGTGGCGGGCCGGGTCAGCGGCGCTTACGGTGCCATACTGCAGGGATCTTCCTATGAAGAAGTCTATCTGTATGACCTGGGATTGTATCCATAGGATCGCATCGGAGAATTCGCCTGCGCGAAATTCTCCTCGCGTTGCCGCAACAAGTTGCGGCAGGAGGAAATATGATAGTATGTGACCCTACCAGCGGTCTGACCAGCCGGATCTATGTGCTGGCGGATGCCTATGCGCTGGCCAAGAAATACGGACAGGAGCTGATCATTATCTGGCAAAAGACATCGGATTGTGATATCAGCTACCGGGATATATTTGAAGCAAACCAGTTTGCAGATATTCCCTGCCGGGTCTATGAATGTAACCGGTTCGGAGAAAAACTGCAGGATCTGAAAAAGGAACATACGCCCAAGGGAATGGTCCGGATCGGCACGGAATTGGGGACAAGAGGCAAGTTTGCGCTGCAATACGGGATGCTGACCAGACACTATAAGGCTAAATGCCAGATATACAAAAACAGCTACGAGGATGACAATGCCCTTTTCGATGAAAAAAAAGCCAAGGGGCAGAGCTGTTACTTTGAGGCATATAACTGCATTACCGGCAAAGGCGATCTTGGCGTGATCCGTTTTAAACAGTGCTATCTGGAGGAAGCGGCTAAGATACTGGGAGAGAATAAAGAGCACTGCATAGGCGTCCACATTCGCCGCACGGATCACGGCCCCGCCACAGCGGGAAGTCCCACGGAACGGTTCGTGGACAGTATGAACAGAGCGGTGGCAGAGGATCCGCAGGCCTGCTTTTTCCTGGCTACAGACGACTGGGAAGAGCAGCGCCGTATGGAGGAGATCTTCGGAGAACGGATCATATCCCAGCCGGGCAAGGTGCTGAGCCGCTCCAGTAAGGCGGGGATGCACTCCTCCGTGATCGATGCCCTTTGTCTGTCCCAGACCAGATATATACTGGGCTCCTACGCCAGTATTTTTTCTAAATTTGCGGCGGCATACGGCGACATTGCGTTAAAGATTGTGTAGCACTCGTCGCCTCTTCGCAGCATAGCTGCTCAGAAACGAGGATAAAGCGAAACATCTGCTTGATAGCAGATGGTTCGATTGGCAACTTGCGTTGCAAGTTGCATTGATGGCAGACGAGAATCTGAAATTCTCGTCGCCTCTTCGCAGCATAGCTGCTCAGA
>CAVBJS010000038.1:0-26243 GCA_963596015.1 Bacteroidaceae bacterium | reverse complement strand
AGCATCCCCGCATCAGGCGGGGATGCGAGTTCGGGCCGGCCATCCGCAGGCGAGAGGCAGATCAAAAGCAAAACGGCGCAAAGTGCAAGGTGCGAGACATCTGCTGCGTTCCGGTGCATGACCGGGCAACGCAAATTCACACTTCTGCGGCTTCGATGCAGATCATGCGCCGCGCTCCGGTGCATGACCGGGTGACACTAGCTTCGAAAAAGTTTACATTAATTTTCCCGGATGTTACACTATCCTCGGGTATTTCACGCTGACTGAAAGAGCATAAAAGAAAGGCAATACCTGCAGTTAGTTGGCGGAGAGCAATACCGGACTGTTTTATTGGGGAGAGTAGAAAAAGAGTGATGAAATTAGCAACGAAAGCAAAGAAGCAATCTGACAGTAGTCAAACGCTGCCATTAAATAAAGGTGAAAGAGAAAAGTACATTCCCTGGCTCATCCTTGGATTGACATATGTGACGGTGTTAGCGGTGCAATACGTATATATGCGGCATTGCCTTGACAGCGATATGGCCTCCGAGATGGTGCTGGCGGATCTGCTGAACAAAGAGGGAAAATTTCTCTCCACCAACTGGTACTATTCCACGGAACTGCGGGTTTTCTGCGAACAGATCTTTTTTAAACTGGGACTGGGGCTTTTTCCTACCCACTGGCGGTTGGCAAGGTTAACGGCTCAGGCGCTCCTGATGGCCGTAATGACAGGCGCCTTTTTATTCTGTGCCAAAGAGCTGCGGCTGGGGAAATGGGGCATCTACGGGGCAGCAGCCCTGCTGTGTCCCTTTGGCTACTGGTATACATTTCACTGTATATTCGGCGGCTTTTACATGGTCCACATTTTCTTTACCGTATTGATCCTGGGAATGAGTTTTGCAGTATACCGGGACACAGAAAATGATGCGGGAAAAAAGAAAAAGCGGTTACCTGTCGGAAACATACATCTGATCTTGCTTTTGCTTATCTGTTTTTGTGCCGGTCTTAACGGCCTTCGCATTTTACTTAATTTCTTTGCACCCTTTCTTGCAGTAAGCTTCTGGCTTTATGGAAAGGCTAGTCACCGGGAGGGAAGGTTTCCGGGGCGGGGAGCAAAGGAAGCACGGCTGCTGCTGATCGCGGTTGTGGGAACCGTGGGTGCATTTGCAGGCTGTGGGATAAACAGGGGTATATTGTCAAAGATCTACCATTTTGAGACCACCAGGCGGGAGTGGACATCCCTGGATCTGTCGGCACTGCTGCAGACCTGGAGTGATCTCCTCAGCCTTTTTGGCTATCCCATGGACCGCTTCTGGAAAGTGGAAAATGAGGCCTACAGCAGTCACCCGGTGGATCTGATCTCCCCGCAGGGGGTGCTTAGTGCTTTTTCCCTTGTACTGATCGGTGCATTGCTGTTTTGCCTATATCGGCTGTGGAAGAGAAGACAGCAGCTCTCTTTCTTAGAGCAGGTTACGGCGGCGCTGCTGCCTGCCTGTGTTTTGATCAACGGTATCGTTTTTTCCTGGATGGACGGCCGTGGAGGCGAAAATGCCAGCTATTGGATCCCGGTGGTTTCTGTATGCTTTCTGGTGATAGCCATAGAAGGAAAGACGGAAAATTATAGACTTCGAAATGGCGAGAAACTGGTGACCATAGCATTCCTGGTGACCATGCTGTGCTGCAGTCTGGAAACCATGATGCACTTCGTATCCTATCCGCCCAGGGCACCGGAGGGAATAGAACAGGTGGCAGATTGGCTGGAGGAAGCCGGTTATACCAAAGGCTGCGCTACCTTCTGGAATGCCAATGTGGTGACGGAACTGACCAACGGGAATCTGGAACTATGGGATGTAGATGCCCCAACGCTGACTACCCATAAATGGCTGCAGGAGACAGCGCACGATGCAATGCCGGAGGGAACCTTTTTCCTTTTGGTGGACAGAGACGAAAGAGAAACATTCCGATATCTGCAGGAGAACGGTATAGAGCCGGTTTATGAGGATGGCTATTTCTGGCAGATATATGTTTTTGAAAGCTGGGATGAATTGATATCCCTTAAACCGGAAACGGCGGTATGATCCGTCATGATAAATCCCCTTCTGCCGGATTTATGGCAGAGAGGGATTTTATTTTCTTGACATAAAAAAAAGACAATGTTAGTATTCATACTAATCATGTAGGATAACAAAGAAAAAAGAAGCGTGCGATACATACACGCCGTAACCTTCCTGCATGGAAGGTGTCTGAGCAGTAATAAAATAAAGAGTGAAGATCAATACATGCAGCAGAGTAAGAAAGCAAAATAAGAGTCATGATATAAAGATAAAGCAGACGGACAGGCCGGTGTCTGTAGGCAACGAATAAGGAATCGGGAATAAGAAACCTGGAAAAAGGATCCCGAATGAGGAGATGGAGATGACGGATCATAAAAGAACTGCAGGATCTGCAGAGGGAACAGAGCAGACAACAGAGGGAATGGAGCAGACAGAACATACACTGGAAAACATAGGATCAGAAGAGATCATCGATCAGGAAAGACTGCTTAAAACTTTCTGCAGTCTGGCAAAGATCGACAGCGAGAGCTTTCACGAGAGAAAGATGGCGGATGCCCTGCGGGAGAGATTGCAGGCCTTAGGCGGTCAGGAGATTGCAGAGGACGATGCGGGGGAGAAGCTCTCCGGCAATGCAGGCAATCTCTATGGCTATTTTCCGGGGACGTTGCCGGGAGAGCCGCTGCTTTTTTCGGGCCATATGGATACGGTGGCACCGGGTAAGGGCAAGAAGATCCTCTTACAGGAAGACGGCAGGATCACCGGCGCGGGAGATACGGTGCTGGGTGCCGATGATCTGGCAGGGGTGGCATCGATCCTGGAGGCCTTGCAGGCACTGGATGAGAAGGGGATACCCAGACGCAGTGTAGAGGTATTATTGCCGGTGGCAGAGGAGGCCTATACCCAGGGAAGCCGCCTCTTTGATTACAGCAAAATAAAGGCCAAAGAGGCCTACGTGCTGGATATCAGCGGCCCTACCGGGAAGGCCTCCCTGCGGGAGCCCACTCTGGTTTCTTTTAAGCTTACTTTTCAGGGAAAAGCAGCCCATGCAGGCTTTGCGCCGGAAGAGGGCATTAATGCAGGACAGATGGCGGGTAAGTTCTTAAGCGTCTGCCGTCAGGGACATATCGATGAGGAGACTACCTTGAATATCGGTTTATTCCGGGGCGGCTCCGGCACCAACGTGGTGCCGGCCCAGGTGATCTTAGAGGGTGAGGTTCGCAGCTTTGTCCATGAAAAGGCGCTGGCCTTGCTGGAAAGTGTAACCCAGCAGGCTAAGGAGGCGGCGGAGGCCTTCGGAGGGTCCTGTCTGGCAGAGACCAAGGAGCATCTCCATGCTTATCAGGTGCAGGAGAGTGAACCGGTGGTAGAGCGCTTCCTGCAGGTATGTGAAAGACTGGGACTGGATGGCACTCTGACAGAGACCTTTGGGGGCAGTGATAATAACAGCTTCCTTGCCCATGGACTGAGAGGCATCGTCCTTTCCTGCGGTATGCAGGACGTACATACCACAGGAGAGTATATTCGGATCACAGATCTGGTAAATGCAGCCAGACTGACGGCCGGATTGATGTGCAGCCATTGACGCAGGGGAAAATCAAGTATATGATGTAATGCAATGCGTTAAAGTAGCAAAGAGAAAAATGTTTATGCTATATACATATATACAGAGGTAACGATGAGCGAGATTATTCTGGAATTAAAGGATCTGAAAAAGAGCTTTGGAGAGACAGAGGTACTGAAGGGTCTGAACATTCAGATCCAAAAGGGAGAGTTCGTGACACTGCTGGGTTCCTCCGGCTGCGGCAAGACCACGACCCTGCGCATTATCGCAGGCTTAGAGGATCCGGATGGCGGAGAGGTACTTTTAAACGGAAAGGACATCACCGGTCTGGATCCGAACCACCGGAATGTCAATACCGTCTTCCAGAGTTATGCCCTTTTTCCCTATATGAATGTGGAAAAGAATATCGGTTATGGGCTGAAGCTGCGGAAAACACCCAAAGAGGAAATCCACCGCAGAGTCCAGGAAATGCTGCAGATGGTACAGCTGGAGGGATACGAAAAGCGTATGCCCGATGAGCTTTCCGGCGGTCAGAGACAGCGTGTGGCCATTGCCAGAGCGGTGGTGAACCAGCCGGAGGTGCTTCTGTTGGATGAGCCTTTGGGCGCTCTGGATCTGAAGCTGCGCAGACAGATGCAGTTAGAGCTTAAAAATCTGCAGAAGCGTCTGGGTATTACCTTTATCTATATCACCCACGATCAGGAAGAAGCCATCAATATGTCAGACCGCATTGTAGTCATGCGGGACGGCGTCTTTGAGCAGGTGGGTACGCCCAATGAGATCTATTATCATCCCCAGACCAGTTATGTGGCGGACTTTGTGGGCAATGCCAATATTTATCGGGAAGACGGAAAAGTCTATGCTATTCGCAGCGAGAACGTGCTGATGGAGAATGAGCCGGAATGTCGGTTGGATGCGGTGGTAGAGGATAAGAGCTTTGCCGGCGGTCAGCTGCGGGTACAGCTGCGGCTGCCGGACGGACAGCAGATCATTGCCAGCCGCTACGGTATCGACTATGAGATCACGCCCGGTGAGCACCGCAAGATCGGCTGGAAGAGTGAGAATGCTGCGGAGGTACAGGACAATGGCATCTAAAAAGACCGCAGCAAAGAAAAAGGACTGGCTGCTGTTGATCCCCATTTATCTTTTTACCCTGATCTTTGTGTTTGCGCCGCTGGTCTATCTGGTATTTTTGAGCTTTATGTCCAGAGCACAGGTATGGGGCTATGTGCCGGAATTTACCCTTTCCAACTATAAGCGCATCCTGGAGCCGCTTTATATGGAAACCTTCGTGGATTCCCTTAAGCTGGCGCTGCTGTCCACAGCCTGTATCGTGCTGGTGGGGTATCCTTTCGGCTATTATATGGCAAGAATGAGCGCTAAATGGAAGAAACGGATGATGTTTCTGTTGATGCTGCCCTTCTGGACCAGCTCTTTGATCCGACTGAACGGATGGATCATTGTTTTCCGCAGCAATGGTGTGCTGGACAAGATACTGATGGGATTGCATATCACGGACAGTCCCTTAAAGCTGCTGTACACCTATCCGGCGGTGCTGGTGGGCATGATCTACGTGCTGCTGCCTTTTATGATCCTTTCGGTTTATTCCAGTGCGGAAAAGATGGACTGGTCTTTGGTGGAGGCTTCCAGAGATCTGGGCGCTACCGGCCGACAGGCCTTTTTTTCCATTACCTTTGTGCATACGCTGCCGGGACTTTTGTCCGGGACTATTCTAACCTTTGTGCCTTCCATGGGACTGTTCTTTATCGCGGACATCCTGGGCGGCAACAAGATCGTGCTGGTGGGTAACGTGATCCAGGAGCAGATGACCAAGGGCAGGAACATGCCCTTTGCTGCGGCTATGTCCGTAGTCTTACTGATCCTGACGTCTCTGTTTATTGCCTTATACAGACGGCTGACCAACAGCAGTGAACTGGAGGGCCTGTACTGATGAAAGTAAAATCCAGACTGCCGTGGATCTACATGGCGATCATTACCATCATTACCTATATTCCCATTATCCTGACCGTTGTCTATTCCTTTAATGAATCCAAGCTGACTTCGGTATGGGCGGGCTTTTCCCTGAAATGGTATGAAGAGCTGCTGCGGGACCGGGATATTAAGGAGGCCCTTCGCAACAGCCTGGTGCTGGGCGGCCTCTCCTGTCTGGGGGCCGTGGTAATCGGTACCAGCGGGGCCCTGGGCATGGACCGGTGCCGGAATAAGTTAAACGGGGTTATTTCCTATATTTCCCTGATTCCTATCATGATCCCGGAGATTATTCTGGGCATGGTCTTTCTGGCGGCTTTTTCCCTGATGAACCTGCCCTTCGGTATGCTGACGCTGGTGATTGCCCATACCACTTTTTGCGTTCCTTATGTCTTTATGACGGTGCGGGCGAGACTGGCGGGCATGGACCACGCCACAGAGGAGGCGGCCAGAGATTTGGGAGCTTCCGGTATCAGGACATTTTTTGATATTACACTGCCGGCTCTGGTGCCGGCCATCGCATCGGGCGTGCTGCTTTCCTTTGCCATGTCCTTTGACGATGTGGTGATCAGCATTTTTGTGACGGGAGCGAAGGTTAATACGCTGCCGATTAAAATATACACAAGAATGAAAACCGGCGTTACGCCGGAGATCAACGCACTGGCCACAGTGCTGTTGGTCATCACTATTGTGATCCTTGTTCTGGCGAATATGCTGGGTAAAAAAAGGGTCCGCACAGGCAGCGTGTAATGTATAGAGCTGCCTGTAAAGGCGCCGCAGACAAGCTGCGGCAGAGGAGGCAAGTTTAAAAGGAATTCTCTATAGAATTTCTTTTAAACGGCAGGATGACGTAAACAACATCCTGCGTATCGTATTGGAGAATTCGCCTGCGCGAAATTCTCCTCACGCTGCCGCAGACAAGCTGCGGCATAGGAGGAACGTATGAAGAGAAAAAAGTATCTGGCACTTGTGCTGACCGCGGCTATGAGCCTTTCCGCAGTCCTGACCGCTTGCGGCAGCAGCACAGCATCCACCGACACAGCTGCATCCGCTGAGGAGACAGCGGATGAGAGCACTGCCGACGAGAGTACCGCAGAGGATGCATCCGATGCAGAGACCACAGAGGCAGCTGCGGATCTGTCCGGCACTGAGCTGAATCTGTATACCTGGGATGGCATGTTCCCCCAGGAAGTATTAGACGGCTTTGAAGAAAAGACCGGTATCCGCATCAACTATGCGAACTTTGATTACGATGAGGATATGCTGGCTAAGTTAGAGGAGACCAAGGGCGGCGATTATGATTTCGTCATCGCAGATGACTATATCATCGACGTTGTTCGCAGCGAGGGCCTGGCGCAGAAGCTGGATACCTCCAAGATCTCCAACTGGAGCAATATCAACCCGGTTTATCAGGGACAGTTCTATGATCCGGATAATGAGTATACCGTGCCCTATGGCGCAGGTATTCCGCTGATCGTCTATGATCCGGAGCTGGTAAGCGTAGATATCAAGGGCTATAAGGATCTGTGGGATGCTTCCTTAAAGGACAATATCGCACTGACCGCTAACTACCGCGTTATCGACGGTATTACCATGATGATGCTGGGCTATTCCATGAACGATGAGGACTTAGACCACATCCAGGAGGCAGGAGACAAGCTGCTGGAGTTAGCTCCCAACGTGCGTGTGATCAACGACAACAATACCCAGGATCTGCTGATCAGCGGTGAAGTAGGTGCTGCTTTCCTGTATACCTCTCAGGTATCCCAGGCCGTTACCCAGCGTCCTGACCTGAAGGTGGTTTATCCGGAAGAAGGCCTTGGCTTTGGTATCATGGCAGGCTTTATTCCTTCCGATGCACCCAATGCAGATGCAGCTTATGCTTTCATCGAGTATCTGCTGGATCCGGAAGTTTCCGCACAGTGCTTTGAGTATACCGGTTACTATTGCACCAATAAGGCTGCAGATGAGTACATCTCCGACGAGATGAAGGATCTGATCGTACTGCCGGATGATGCAGCAGCAGGCGAGATCGTACAGAATGTTTCTGCAGAGGCAGAGGATAAGTACAACGAGATCTGGAACGAATTCAAGAAGGCTTGCGGACAGGAATAAGAAGTCTGCATAGAAAAAGATACAGTTCAGACGCCGGCCGGGCGGCCGGATCTTGGCGGAGATATCCGCCACACTGCTGCCTGGCCGGTGTCTAAACAATAAACCAAAAACTCCCGGCAGGGCTCTGCCGGGAGTTTTTAGTTTACTAGGAAGGCAAAAGGGGGTAAAATGGGATGGGCAGGCGCACAAACAGCCGGATCGATCACATAGCGCCTGCGGAATGGAGATCAATGTGAAAAATCTGCTCGATAGCAGATTTTTCACATAGCAATGCGTGCCGCAGGCGTCACACATTGCCCTGATCGCAAAAGCAAATCTGAAATTTGCTTTGCGATTCCTCCGGCGTACAGCGCCTGCGGAATGGAGAATAAAATGAGCTATAAGGAACTTAAATTTCCTGAAGACAGTGTATTCTTGGTAACCGGCGGTGCCGGCTTTATCGGCAGCAATATCTGCGAGGCTCTGCTGAATATGGGCTATACGGTCCGCTGCATGGATAATCTGTCCACAGGCAAATATGAGAATATCGAACCCTTCCTGGCCAATCCCAAGTTTACCTTCTTAAAGGAGGATATCCGGGATCTGGATGCCTGCATGAAGGCTACCGAGGGTGTGGACTATGTTATGAACGAGGCAGCATGGGGAAGTGTGCCCCGCAGCATCGAGATGCCCCTTCTCTATGAAGAGATCAATATCCGCGGCACCCTGAACATGATGGAGGCCTCCAGACAGAACGGCGTAAAGAAGTTCGTCTATGCGTCCAGTTCTTCTGTTTACGGAGATTCCACGGAACTTCCCAAGAAGGAAGGCAAAGAAGGCAATGTGCTTTCCCCCTATGCCCTGACCAAGCGCACAGATGAGGAGTACGGCAAGCTGTATAAGAAGCTTTATGGCCTGGATACCTACGGCCTTCGCTATTTCAATGTATTTGGCAGACGTCAGGATCCTCATGGTGCCTATGCAGCGGTGATCCCCAAGTTCTTAAAGCTGCTGCTGGCAGATGAGCAGCCCACCATCAACGGCGACGGCAGACAGAGCCGTGACTTTACCTATATCGACAATGTCATCGAGGGCAATCTGCGGGCATGCCTTGCACCCTCTGAGGCAGCAGGTACCGCTTACAATATCGGTGCAGGCGGAAGAGAGTATCTGATCGATGTTTACCATGCCCTTTGCGATGCCCTTGGCAAGAAGATTGAGCCCATCTACGGTCCGGCCAGAGCCGGCGATATCCGGGACAGCAATGCGGATATCACCAAGGCCAGAGAGAACCTGGGTTATGATCCTTCCTTTGATTTCAAGGCAGGCATCGCCCTGGCCATCGACTGGTATAAAGAGAATCTATAGTTGGATCGAAAATGCCGCTGCGGCGGCATTTTCTGTTAATAAAGGCAGTGGAAAAAGAGATTACTGTTTAGTACCTGTCTCTTAGTTGGAATGTGAACAGTAACAGAAAGCGTACTGACCGGAAAAGAGGAAGACATGCAGTATAAGGTAGTGGTGTTTGGTGTCAAAGATACGTCCGAGAATATCATCGAATTTATTCAGAATACGCTGTGCCCGGTGGATCTGGTCATCACCATTGCTCCTAAAGTGCTGGAGCACAATCAGGTCTCCGGGTTCAAGGGGCTGTCGTTTCTGACCGAAAAGTACGGGATTCCCGTCTTTGAGGCGGACAGCTACTTCTTGAATGATGATAAGACCAATGCCTTTTTGGAGGAGAATACCTTCGAACTGGGCATCGTCATGGGATGGCAACGGCTGATCCCTAAAAAGGTGCTGGATGCTTTTGCCAAGGGGATTTACGGTTTTCACGGCAATTGCGGCTATCTGCCCTTCGGCCGGGGCCGTTCTCCTCTTAACTGGTCGGTGATCCTGGGAGATACCAGGTTTAACCTGAATCTTTTCCGCTATGATGAAAAGGCCGACAGCCCCAACGTCTTTGCTACGGAAATGTTCCAGATCAGTGAGCATGACGATATCCGCACAGCGCAGTATAAGAATATGATCTGCTCCAAGAACCTGATCAGACGGCTAATCACCTGCTATCAGCAGGGCGGAGAGATTCCGATCCACACGGATTCCAAGGACTTTGATTCCTGGTACCAGAAGCGCACGGCGGCAGACGGCAAGATCGATCTTCACGCCCGCACCAGAGAGATCTATAACCTGATCCGGGGCGTGGCAGCACCTTTTCCCGGGGCGTTCTGCTATGCCGGGGAGGAGAAGGTGACAGTCTGGGAGGCCCATCCCTTTGACGAGATGATCGATCTCTCCGGCTATGGGCCGGGGGAGATCGTGGATGTGTTCGACGGCAGGCTGATCGTGCGCACCGTGGATGGATCCCTGCGTGTTGACCGGTATGAGACAGAGAGCGGAAGAACACTGCAGGCAGGTGAGATCCTGCAATAGTATAAAATGAGGTAAGTATGAAGATCGCGATCAGGATGGATGATATCACTCCGGATATGGACTGGGAAAAATTTGACCGCTTTCGGGCATTGATGGACAAATACCACGTAAAGCCCCTGATCGGCATTGTGCCGGACAATCAGGACCCGAATCTGACAAAAGATCCGGAGAGAGCGGATTTTTGGCAGCTGATGAAGGAATTGCAGGAGCAGGGATGGATCCTGGCCATGCACGGCTGCCATCATATTTATACCACCCAGAAGGGCGGACTCTTTCCTCTTAACTGTTTTTCGGAGTTTGCCGGCGTCCCTTATCAGGAGCAGGCACGGATGATCCGGGAGGGAAAGAAAATCCTGGAGGAACATGGCATTGCCACTGACTTTTTTATGGCACCGGCCCATTCCTATGACGATAATACCCTGAAGGCCCTGCAGGTCGCCGGCTTTACCCGGATGACAGACGGCTTTGGCAAACGCCCTTACCGGTATAAAGGCATGACATTTTATCCCATTTCCTTTCAAATGGAGCGGACACTGCGGGAAAAAGAGGGAGCTTCTACCCTGGTGGTGCATGCCAATACCATGACAGAGAGCGACTTTGAAAGATATGAAAAGATTTTCCGGACCCAGGAATTATTGCCTTATCCGGAGTACATCTACATGGAGGCAGAAAAAAGAGGCCTGCCGGGTCACCTGAAGGAATACGGCATGGCTACGGTCAAGAGACTTCTGGTCTCCCTGAAAGCAAGAAAAGCGAAGGCATAACCGCTCATACATGAGGATTTACATGGATAACAGGGCAAAACAGGAAAACCCGAACACAGAAAAAGAAAAGACAGAAAAAGAGAAAACAGAGAATAAAGATAAAAAGGCGTCATGCCGTCCTATCCGCATCCTGCATGTGTTGGGAGTGCTTAATATGGGCGGCGCCGAAAGCCGCATCATGGATCTGTACCGGCATATCGACAGACAGCAGGTGCAGTTCGACTTTCTGGTGCATACCACGCCGTCTGCAGGTGCCGAAGATGACAGCTCGGAAACCCTGATGGCCGGGCGGGCCAGGGAATATTTTGACGACGAGGTGCGCTCCCTGGGGGGAGAGATCTATGCACTTCCCCGGTTTAACGGACACAATCTCGGCGCTTACAGGAAAGCCGCGGAGCGGTTCTTTGCCTCTCATGGAGGGTGGACAGCCATAGAAGGCCATATGACCAGCACCGCCTCCATTTATCTGCCCATCGCCAAGAAAAGCGGCATAGCGGCTACCATCTCTCATGTGCGGAGCGCCGGTGTGGACGCAGGCCTTAAGGGATTGGCTACCAGAGCCTTGCGGGCGCCCTTGGCCCACCGGGCAGATCATCTGCTGGCCTGTTCCGCAGAGTCCGGGGTCAGCGCCTACGGAAAGGCGGTATCCGACAGCGGCAGAGTGCGGGTGATCCCCAATGCCCTGGAGATCCACAGTTACCGCTTTGATCCCCGGATCAGAGAGGAGATCAGAAAAGAATACGGCATCCCGGCTAAGGCGGTGGTATTGGGCCATGTAGGCCGCTTTGATGCCATGAAGAACCACGGCTTTCTGGTGGAACTTTTGGAGACTGTGACGAAACAGGACAAGGGAGAGATAGATTTCCGCCTGCTGTTTGTGGGACAGGGAAAACTGGAAAAAGAGATCAAAGCCAGATTGGCAGAAAAAGGACTTTCGGAAAAAGCGATCTTTGCAGGACAGTGTCCCAGAGAGCGCACTGCCAAGCTGTACCAGGCAATGGATCTGTTTTGCTTTCCTTCCTTGTACGAGGGTGTGCCCGGCACTGTCATCGAGGCCCAGGCGGCGGGACTGCCATGCCTGATCTCAGATCGGATCACCAAAGAGGTCTGCATTACCGAGGCAGTGGAAAGTCTGCCGCTGGAGGCAGAAATTTGGGCAAAGAGAGTATTACAGCTGCGGGATGCATGGGAAGTACCGGCATCCCATGGGGAGGAAATGGCTCCCGAATGCGCAGAACAAATGCAGCAGCCCGGGCATGAGGATCAGACACAGCAGTGCGAACAGAAAACAAAGATCGGCGGGAAAGAGACAGCTTCGCCGTCCGCATTACAGGCGTATACAAGAGAGAAAAGTTGTCAGCAGGCGCTGGAGGCATTGGGACAGGCGGGGTTTGATATCAGAAAGCAGGCCCTGCAGATGCAAAGATGGTATCAGCACCTGACAGACCCTAAGCTGATGCTGCTGACACCTATGCTCCATCAGGGGGGCTTTGAGCGGGTCTGCGTCAAGACGGCCAGACTGCTGGAGCCTTATTTTCAGTGTACCATCGTTATCTTCGACGATGCGGATATCGCCTATGATATCACCGGCCTGCAGGTGATCAACCTGCGTCTGGGGGCAAAGCCCGGGAAGGCGGCCAAGATCCTGAATCTTTACAAACGGGTCCGGGCACTGAAAAAGCTGAAGAAGGAGATGGGCATCGACATTGCCTACAGCTTTGGACAAACCGCCAATCTGGCCAATTGTTATGCCAATACCACAGGCCGCACCATCACCGGCATCCGCAGCTACTTAGATCTGGATAACCCCTCCAAGATCCGGCTTTTCTGTCAAAGATCCGATGCAGTGGCCTGCTGCTCCGCAGAGATCGAGCAGGTGCTGCGCCGGGAATATCACTGCGAGAACACATTTACACTGTATAATCCCATCGCAGATCCTAAGGCGGAGAAGGAAGAAAATACAGGAAATACCTATGGCCTGTCCCAGGAGACGGCAGCGGCCTTGGAGCGTTTCCTGGAAGACCACGAACCGCTGATCATGAGTATGGGCAGAGAGGATGATGTGAAGGGATTCTGGCATCTGGTGAAGGCGTTTTCCCTTTTGGATATGGATGCGGCAGTGTCTGCAGCAGGGGACAATGCTTTGGGGACCGATACGGATGAAACAGAGGAAGATCCCGGCACGTATAAGAAGCGCCCCGGGCTGGTCCTGATCGGAGAAGGAGACTTTGCCCAGTACAGGACCATGGCAGCGCAGCTGCATAGAGAAACGGATGTTTTCTGTACCGGTGTCAGCAGGAACCCTTCTGCTATTCTGCGCCGGGCGGATCTGTATGTCTTAAGCTCCATCCATGAGGGCTTTCCCAATGCCCTGTTGGAGGCAATGGCCCTGGGTGTGCCGGTGATCGCTGCAGACTGTAAGACAGGGCCTAAGGAGATCCTGGCACCATCCCGCGTGGGTGAGCAAGATGATTTCGAAAAAGAGAACAGCAATGATAACGAGATCGAAGGTGCAGCGTACGGTATCCTGATACCGCCTCTTTCCGGAGAAAAAGACCTTGATGCATCCCACATTCCTGCAGAGGATCAGCAGCTGGCTAAAAAGATGCAGGTGCTCTTGACTGACAAAGAAATGTGGGAGAAGTACAGCGCCCTGGCCGGAAAAAGAGCGGCGGATTTTTCCGAAGAAGCTTATACGGAGGCTTGCCGTCGTTACTTCAAGACATTGCTTTAGTCCCTGACATATGGAAATGCGCATTGACAGCTTACCGGTATATTGTTATTTAGATATAGCAGTTGCCGGGGGCAGAGCACCGATGGTCGGCGATACCTGTTTTTAGGAAAGATCGAGACGGGGGCGGAACGATCACAGAATTTTACAGCATAGAATATAGTTACAAGCGTAGAGGAGAGTACTTTGAAAAAGATCGCTTTTCACCTGAACTGCCTGGAACAGGGCGGCGCAGAGCGGGTGGTATCCAATCTGGCCAATCAATTCGCCAAGGAAGGCTATGAGGTCTTTGTAGCTACGGAGTGGATCGGAGAGAATGAATTTGCCCTGGATGAGAGAGTACACCGGGTAGTGGTGGGCTTAAAGCCGGAAGATGAGAAGAGAGGACGAGTGGACAAGTTCTTCCGCAGAGTCCGCTATCTGAAGGAATTTATGAAGCAGGAGAAACCGGATGTGCTCATTGCCTTTGCCCAGCGGGCAAATTACAGGGCGCTGATGGCCTGCCCCGGCACCGGCGTACCGGTGGTGATCTCCATTCGCACGGATCCGGTGGGACACTATGATGCCGTTTCCGATAAGATCCAGATCCCGCTGCTCTTTCCCAGGGCAGCAGGCTGCGTATTTCAGACTACCGGCCAGAAAGAGTTTTTTAAGCCCTATCTGCAGGATAATTCCACCGTGATCTTAAATCCTCTCAATCCCAAGTATATCGGGGTGCCAAAACCGAAAAAGAGAGAAAAAACCGTGGTACAGTCCGCCAGACTGGTAGACTTTAAGAACCAGCCCATGCTGCTGGAGGCTTTTTCCAGAGTTCATGAAAAGCATCCGGACTATGTGCTGAAGATCTACGGCGGAGATTCCGGAGACGGCACAAAGGAGATCCTGGAAAAGATCATCCGGGAAAAGCACGCAGAGGAATGGATCAAACTCATGGGGGCCAGTGACAGTCTGGAGCAGGAGCTGATCAAAGGATCGGTCTATGCCTTTTCCTCTGACTGGGAAGGTATGCCCAATGCCCTGCTGGAGGCTATGGCCCTGGGCATGCCCATTGTGGCCACCGACTGCCCTTGCGGCGGACCCCGGACGGTCATTCGGAATGAAGAAAATGCCTTGCTGATCCCCATCAAGGATCCCCAGGCCATGGCCGATGGCATCTGCCGTCTCATCGAGGACAGAGAGCTGGCAGAGCGGCTGGGAGACAATGCCAGAAAGATTCAGGAGATCGCTGATCCGGAAGCTGTTTTTGCCCAGTGGAAGGATTATCTGGAGACCACCATACAAAGAGTAAAGTAAATAGACATAAGCAGGGAGGAAGCGGCTATGTTTTCATTTGACGATTACCGGGAGATTATCAAACTGATCAAGGAGACAGGACTGCAGGCCAATTACGAGGAGGCACTGCAGCGGGATTCCTTTATTCTGATGCGCCATGACGTGGAGTATTCCGTGGAGCGGGCCCAGGCACTATCCAAGGTAGAGGAGAGCATGGACTTCCGTTCCGTGTATTTCTTCCAGTGGACCAACAATTCCTACAATATCCTTTCCAGAAAAAACAGAGATATTCTGACGGATATGCATGAGCGGGGCCAGTATATCGGCCTGCATTTTGCCTTAAACGGCATGACGGATATAGAGCTGATCCGCAGCCGCATCGTCCAGGAAATGGATATGCTCAGCAATATGCTGGGCTTTGAGGTAAAGTGGTTCTCCATTCACAGACCTTCCCCGGACGTGCTGGCAGCCAATATCAAGATCCCGGGCATCCTCAATGCATACCAGGACGAGTTCTTCAGCTTTGATCCCAAGGCTACCCCGGAATCCAAGCTGGAGGTCAAGTATATGTCCGACGCCAATCACATCTGGCGTTACGGCTATCCGGATGCGGAGAATATCCGCAGCCATAAGAAGATCCAGATCCTGACCCATCCTTTTGCCTGGACCAAGAAGGGATATGATAATTTCAACAATTTCCGGACCCTGATCGATGAAAAGTATTTAGAGCTCATCGATTCCATCGATCACGAGTGCAAGGATTTTGCCCAGTACAGAGACCAGTTTGTGAAGGACGAATAGGAACTGACAAACAGGCGGAAAGGAATGCGTTCACTGCTTGCCCCAGCCATCCTGCTATTTGGCTGACGTGTGAACAGTAACGCAACACGGAAAAAGCAGCATTGAAAGCTGCGTTCAAAGCAAGCAACAGGAGCAGTCTATGTGCGGAATTTGCGGTTTTATGTCCAGAAGGACCATCACAAAAGAACAATTGACGGCCATGAACGATACCATGTATCACAGAGGCCCTAATGACAGCGGCACAGAGATCTATGAGGCGGCGGACGGTTATAGGGTGGGAATGGCTCAGCGCCGTCTGTCCATCTTAGACCTCTCGCCGTTAGGGCATCAGCCTATGCATGCAGGGGATGGCAGAGTGACGGTGGTCTTTAACGGAGAGATCTACAATTTTCAGGAGCTGAAAAAGGAGCTTTCTGATTATCCCTTCCGGTCCACCTGTGATACAGAGGTGATTCTGGCAGCCTATTTGAAATGGGGTATCGATTGCATAAAGCGGCTAAACGGCATGTTTGCCATAGCCCTCTATGACAGAAAGCTGCAGACGCTGTTTCTGGCCAGAGACCGCATCGGCAAAAAGCCTCTTTACTACTGGGAAGAGGGAGGAAATCTGGTCTTTGCTTCCGAGTGTAAGCCCCTGATGGCCTGCCCCGGATTTACGAAGAAGATCCGTCTGGATATCCTTCCCCGCTATCTCTATCAGCAGTATATCAATGCGCCGGAGAGCATCTTCGAGGATGTTTACAAGGTGGAGCCGGGGACGATCCTTACCTTCCGTGACGGGCACAGCACCAGTGAAAAATACTGGGATGTAGCCCAGGTTTATGCCCGGATGAGCAAGGAGCCTGTACGGGACTATGCCCAGGCAAAGCAGGGATTGAAGGAAAGATTACAGAAGGCCACAGCCCAGCGGATGATCGCGGATGTGCCTTTGGGAGCATTCTTAAGCGGCGGCTATGATTCCTCCCTGATCTCTGCCATGGCCCAGGAGCAGTCCCAGATCCCTCTTTCTACTTTTTCCATCGGCTTTAAGGAAAAGAAGTACGATGAGGCAGGCTATGCCAGAGAGGTGGCAAAACACCTGGGAACCCGGCACACCGAGCTGTATATCGACGAGCCGGAGATGTTTGATCTGGTGGAGAGCATTCCGAAGTATTTCGATGAGCCTTTTGCAGACAGTTCCCAGATTCCCACCATGTTGGTATCGGCCCTGGCCAGAGAGCATGTGACGGTAGCTCTTTCCGGAGACGGAGGGGATGAGTTCTATTGCGGCTACAGCATCTATGAAAATGTAAAGCAGGCACAGCTGCTGGATCCGGCGGGAGCGCTGGTGCACGCTGCCGGGCAACTGCCTGTGGGCGGTGGCCATCGTCTGGAGGAAAAGCTGCCCTTCCGCGTGCGGGTGGTAGCAGCCAACCGGGATAAGGAGACCAAGACCCAGTTCGGTGCCGGCAGCTATGTGAAATTTGCCCACCAAATGGTACTGCAGGGCGAAAAAGAAACTGTTCCGGTCAACTATCCCATAGAGAGTCGCTATCCCACAGGAGATTGGCAGGTCAGGAGAATGCTGCTTGATATGGACACATATCTGCCGGGAGATATTCTGTGCAAGGTAGACAGAGCTTCCATGAAGTATTCCCTGGAAACCCGCTGCCCCATCCTGGATACGGAGGTGATGGAATATTCCTTCCGGATCCCCCATGCATTTAAATACCGCAAGGGAGATAAAAAGGCGATATTGAAGGACATTGCCTATGACTATATCCCCAGAGAAATGTTAGAGCGCCCTAAGAAAGGCTTTGGTGTGCCCTTGGATCAGTGGCTGCGGGGACCGCTTCGTCAGCAGCTGACGGATTATGCCAACTATGATTTCCTGAAAAGACAGGGCATTTTCGATGCGGATTTCGTATCGAAATTTATCGGAGATTACTTAAAGAAGGGAGACGGCGGCCCTGCCAGCGGTGCCAACTTCTCCAAGCTTTCCTGGTCCTTCTTTGCTTTCCAGCAGTGGTATAACTACTATCTGGGATGATAGCGTGAAAAATACGACCGATACAGAATGCGAAACAAGGCAGCGCAGTTGTCCTGTGTGATCGGAGGTAATGTTGCTGTTCGGACGTCGTCTGGCCGGGAACTGAACAGTAAACTTTTACACTGACAGGAATGAGGATCCCTATGGCAAAGATCGCTTTTTTTATCAATTCTCTTCATAAAGCCGGTGCAGAGCGGGTGGCCTGCAACCTCATGACCTATCTGCAGAGCCGGGGCCACGAGATCCTATTGGTGACCCAGCATCAGGATGAGGATGAATATGCCCTTCCTGCGGGCATCCGGCGGGAACTTTCTGACCTGACAGAGAGGGAGACCGGGAAAAGCCGGCTTTTGAATTTCTGGCATCGCTATCGGAAACTGCAGCGGATCTGGCAACAGGAACGGCCACAGGTTATTCTTTCCTTTATCGGTAAGAATAATGTCATGGCGCTTCTGACAGCCTGCCCCTGCCACATTCCGGTGGTGGCAGCCGTGCGGGGCACCCCTGCCCTGGAGTACGAGGGAAGAGGACTTAAAAAGGCAGCCTTTCTCACCTTCCCCCACGCGGCCGGTGTCATTCTGCAGACAGAGGAAAGCAGGGATTTCTTCCCGCCTAAGGTACAGAAAAAGGTCACTATCCTGCCCAACCCCCTGCATGAGGATTTCCTGCGGCCTGTCTATGAGGGCGAGCGGGAGAAGACCATCGTGACAGTGGGCCGCATGGATGAAAATAAAAATCAGCAGATGGCTATAGAGGCCTTTGCCGCTCTGGCAGAGGAATTTCCGGCATATAGACTGGTTCTGTACGGAAACGGAGAATTAAAGGAAAAGCTGTATCAGGAGGCCCAAAGGCTTGGGGTGGCGGAGAAGATATCTCTGCCCGGCAGCATCCGGGATGTGGCCGGCGCTTTGGAAAAGGCCTCTGTTTTCCTGTTGACTTCGGATACAGAGGGTATGCCCAATACGCTGTTGGAGGCCATGGCCTTAGGCACCGCCTGCATTTCCACAGACTGTCCCTGCGGCGGCCCCGCCATGCTGATCCGGAACGGGGAGAACGGCTTTCTGGTACCGGTCCGGGATACAAAAGCCCTGACCGAAAAACTGCGCCTGCTTTTGCAGGATCAGGGTTTAAGAGAGCAGATGGGAAGAAAGGCATCGAAGGTACAGGAAGTGTATGCGCCGGAGAATGTGCTGCCCCGGTGGGAGGAGTATCTGCTGCAGTTTGTAACCAAATGATCATGATAACGAGGTGAAAATGTCAAAAAAACAGGCAGCTTCGGCTGCGATCTTTATAGCCGTCTTTCTGGCATTGCTGGTCATGGTATCCTATTGCCTTAGGACCAACGGCGCCGTGAAAGACCGGTTTGTAGGCTTTTATGCGGAGCCGAAGAATACCATAGATGCCATTATGATCGGCTCCTCGCCGGTATTTCCCTATTATGCAACGCCTCAGATGTACGGAGAGGAAGGGATCGTATGCTATCCCCTTTCCACGAATCTCCAAAGACCGGTGGCCCAGCTGTATCTGACAAAGGAGGCCCTGAAGTACCAGTCTCCCTCCTTATTAATCTACGAGGTGCGGATGTATACCGGCCGGGAAGAGGATATGACCAATAATATGGCCTATACCCGGGGTGTCACAGACAATATGCGGTATTCTCTGAACCGGATCGAG
Source organism: Bacteroidaceae bacterium (assembly GCA_963596015.1). Classification (GTDB taxonomy): domain Bacteria; phylum Bacillota; class Clostridia; order Lachnospirales; family Lachnospiraceae; genus CAG-791. The sequence continues at coordinate 6,862 of CAVBJS010000038.1, read as the reverse complement.
ACCATTAAGGCCATGGTGACAGACGATCTGACGGCAGAGGACACGGACCGGTATACCTACTATTTTGACATTTTTAAGTATCACTCCAACTGGAAAACCCTGTTTCTGCCCAGTCAGCTGCGGACAGCTCTTTATGCCTGGCCGGATGCCATGAAGGGATATGAGAGCACCGACGAAGTGGGCCCCTGCACATTGCAGGACTGGTCCACAGAGACGGAGACGACACCCATTCCCCAGATCCAGGAGCAGCATTTGAACGAGCTGATGGATTACCTGGAGGAAAATGGACAGAATGCCCTCTTTATCGTCTCTCCTTACCTGCATACCCAGGAGCAGGCCCGGATGTTTAATTATATCGGGGAGAAGGTGACGGAAAGAGGATATGGATTCCTTAACCTGAACCGGTATTATGATGAGATCGGCATAGACGGGGCACAGGATTTTAACGATTACGGCAACCATACCAATGCCGCCGGCGCCCGGAAGGTGACCGCTTTTTTTGAAAAATATTTAGAGGAAAATTACGATCTGCCGGACAGACGGGGACAGGAAAGCTATGCTTCCTGGGATAAGGCCTATGAAAAATGGCAGCAGGTCTATGCAGAGGCCATGGATAAGATCCGGGAGCGCATTGCCAATGAGGATTATGCCCAGCTGGGAGAAGAAGAATAGTGTGCAAAACAGGGAGGAGAACCCATGTGCGGAATAGCGGGTTTATGTCATTTTAAAGATCCTGAAAAAAATATGGAACGCATGAAGCAGCGGATGATCCACCGGGGACCGGATGCCGGCGGCACCTGGCTTTCTCAGGACGGGGAGGTTTGCTTAGGACACAGACGTCTTTCCATCGTGGATCTGTCGGAGGCAGGGGCGCAGCCCATGCAGTCCCACAGCGGCCGGTATGTATGCGTTTTTAACGGAGAGATCTATAACCACCGGGTTCTTCGGAAAAAGCTGCTGGAGGAGAAAAAGGTAACGGCCTTTCGGGGAACCTCTGACACAGAGGTGTTGCTGGAATCCTTTGAGGCCTATGGCATCGAGGAGACCATCCGCCAATGCAAGGGTATGTTTGCCATCGCCCTTTTTGACAGAGAGACTAAGACACTGACTCTGCTGCGGGACCGGATCGGTGAGAAGCCGCTGTACTATGGATTTGTACAGGGCAGCTTTGTTTTCGCATCGGATTTAGGATGCATAACGGTGCTGGAGGGCTTTGATAATACGATCTTTACGGATGTACTGGATATTTACTTTGCCCATGGCTATATACCGGCGCCTTATACCATCTATCAGAAGATCCGGAAACTGGAACCCGGTAAAATGCTGACCATCAGAGCACCCTTTACGGAGGGAACCCAGGAAATAAAAGCCTACTGGTCTCTGCGGGAAAAGGCAAAATACGGCCAGTCCCATTTGTTTACCGGCACCAGAGAGGAAGCAGCGGATGAGCTGGAGAGACTGCTGCGGGCCTCTATCCGGGATCAGATGGTGGCCGATGTGCCGGTAGGCGCTTTCTTATCCGCCGGTATCGACAGCAGTACGGTGGTGGCTCTGATGCAGCAGGAGAGTGCGCAGAAGGTGCGCAGCTTTACCATCGGCATGGAGGATCCTAAGTATAATGAGGCCGTATACGCCGGGGAGATCGCAAGGCATCTGGGTACAGAGCATACAGAGCTCTATATTACGGAAAAGGATGCAAAGGAAGTGATCCCTATGCTGCCGGCCATGTTTGCGGAGCCCTTCGCAGACAGCTCTCAGATCCCTACCTATCTGGTGAGCAAGATGACCAGAGAGCATGTGACAGTATCCTTAAGCGGCGATGCGGGGGATGAACTTTTCTGCGGCTATACCTCTTATGCAGGGGCAGAGCGGATGTGGAATATGGTGCGCCGGATCCCGGGCGGGATCCGCAAGCCGGCGGCAGGTCTTTTGCTGCACTCCCCCCTTCGCAATAACATCATCTGGCGCTCCAGAGGGATCCGGCTGGCGGCAGATTCTCCGGAGGATATTTACCGGGTCAGCTATGAGACGGATCCGCTGATCGGCCGCATCGCCCGAAATCACAAGCAGATCCCCTATGCCTATACCCAGCTGGGACCGGATGAGACAGGGGAGGTAAACCATGATATCATGCTGATGGATATGAGCATGTATCACCCGGACGATATTCTGGTGAAAGTGGACCGCACGGCCATGGCTGTTTCCCTGGAGACCAGAGTGCCGCTCCTGGATAAGGATGTAGTGGAATTTGCCTGGACGCTGCCCATCGATTATCTCCGGGCAGACGGCGTAGGCAAGCTGGTGCTGCGGGATGTGCTTTATCGCTATGTGCCAAAGAGCATGATGGAGAGACCTAAGAAGGGATTTTCCATTCCGGTGGACCAGTGGCTTAGAAAGACCGATCTGCGGGATTGGGCAGAGGGCCTGATCGAGAGAAACAAGCTGGCAGCCCAGGGAATCCTTGATCCGGATGTGGTCTGGGAGATCTGGAACCGGTTTATGAATACCGGAGAATGGTGTGTGCAGATCTGGTATATCCTGATGTTCCAGGCCTGGATGGAGACGGAGTATAAGGGCAGAGGATAGATGCGGCTGTAGGATGTTGATGCAACGGAACAGAACGGTATAAAGATACAGAGAAACCGGGCTGTATATAGATACAGGAAACCGGCTGCCCTGTAATTTACAACACAGGCATCAGAATGTGATATGGCAGATGCCGTCATGGAGGAAAAGCGTGATCGTGATCCGTATGTCGGGGGGACTCGGCAATCAGATGTTTCAATACGCTCTTTTTATTAAGCTGCAGGCAATGGGCAGGCAGGTCTGTTTTGACGACTGGTCGGAATATGAGCACCAGGCAGAGACAGGGGTGCGAAGACCCATCCGTCTGTCTGCCTTCGGCATCCAATATCCCAGGGCAGAAAAGGAACCGGTGCGGGATCTGACCGATGCACGAATGGATGTAAAAAGCCGGATCCGCAGAAAACTGCAGGGAAGGCATTCCTTGGAAAAGCATGACCGGGATCTGGTTTTTGATCCTTCCTTTCTGGAACAGGAAGAGGGATATTTCTGCGGCTGCTTCCAGTCGGAGAAATATTTTGCCGATGTCAGGGAGAAGGTGAAAGAGGCTTTTACGTTCCCGGAGAGTCTGTGGCAGGAAGAGCCAGAGCGGGCCGCTTTGGCTGCCCGGATGCAGAGAGAGGATTCCGTGGCGGTGCATCTGCGCTTCGGGGATTATCTGGATAAGGCAGATACCTATGGGGGCATTTGCACGCCGGCCTATTATGAAGAGGCTGTGAGACAGATGCGGGAGAGACTGGGAGAGCAGGTGCACTTCTATGTCTTTTCCAATGATGAAAAGAAGGCGGCGGATTGGATCGCCGCTATGGAGAAAAAAGAAAAGGAAACAGCAGATACAGGAAACGCCGAAGAAGAAAGCGGGCGGGAGATCGACAGCGACAGCCGAAAGAGCAAAAATCGACAGTCAGGCACTGTTTCCTATACCTTGATCAAGGGCGCCGATGAGGATCACGGCTATCTGGATCTGGCGCTGATGACAAAGTGCCGGCATCATATCATCGCCAACAGCAGCTTCAGCTGGTGGGGAGCCTGGCTGGCAGACCATCCGGGACAGCTGATCATGGCTCCCTCTCTGTGGATCCACATGCCGGACGGCAGCACCCTGGCCAGACGGGATATCTTTACCGAAAAGATGTTTCGGATCAACGGGGCGGGAGAACTGGTCTTTGCGCCTGATGCACCGGCAGAGAATGCGAGAGACGCGAGAGATGCAGGAGATACAGGAGATGCAAGAGGTGCAGAATATGCAAGAGATGCGAGAGAATGCCGGGCGCAGGTCTACAGGCCGTTAGTTTCTGTCATTGTGGCAGCCTATAATGTGGCAGACTATCTGCCCAGAGCCTTTGCCTCCCTTAAGCAGCAGACTTATGAAAACCTGGAGATACTGGTAGTGGACGACGGCTCCACAGACGGCAAAACGCCGGCATTGTGCGATGTTTTTGCAGCCAAAGACAGCCGGGTGCAGGTGATCCACAAGAAAAACGGCGGTCTCTCCGATGCCAGAAATGCGGGACTGGAGAGAGCGAAGGGCGCATATATCGCATTCCTGGACGGGGATGACTGGTATGAGCCGGCTATGATAGAGGCCATGGTTGCCGGCTGCCTGCAGGGCAATGCCCAGATCGCGGTGGTGCGGTATGAGCAGGTGCGGGATGGCGTGGCAGAAACTGCTTCGGAAACTGCGCCGGAAACAGGACAGAGAACGGCTTCAGAGATCGCTTTGAACATTGCGCAGGAAACTATTGCAGAATCTGCACAGGAAAAGACACCGGAGATTTCTTTCAAAGACGGTGATGAAACAAAGAAGAGGAAGACCGGTTTCATTGACGCCGTTCTGGACCAAAGTGTATTATTAAACCAGCAGCAGGCACTGCGGATCTATACCAGCGGAGATGACCGGGTCATTATCTACAATTCCGTCTGGAGCAAGCTTTTCAAGAGAAGCTGCATTGAAGATCTGCGGTTTCCTACAGGGAGAAACAGCGAGGATATCATTTTTACAGCGAAAGCTTTTACCGCTATGGAAAGACTGGTCTATCTGGATGTACCTCTTTATAATTATGTCCTGGACCGGGCCGGCAGTATCATGAATGAAAAGGCGGGCGAGCGCAGGTTCCGGGATGAGCTTCCTTTCTGGAGAGAACAGATCGCCTGGTTTGCATCCTGCGGTATGGAGGAGATCGCGAAAAGAGCGGCCTTTTATTTCTACAGACGGCTTTTATTCTATGATCTGGAATTTCGCGCAGACCCTTCCATGATGTCCTATGCAAAGCGACTGGAGACAGAAGTGCTTGCTGAAAAAGACCGGGTCTTATCGCTTTTAAAAGAACCCTTTGCCTCACGGGGAGACAGGGTGAGAATGCGGCTGTTTCTGGCTTCACCGGCGCTTTATGCCAAGGTCTCCGGCCTGTATGAGAACACGGTGGTGAAGTGGAAAAACCGGTGAATATATCTTCGGTACTTACCGATCCGGCTCTGTGTTTGCGTTACTGCTTTGCGCCGGCCAAATAAATAGAATACAAAGGAACGATCCTATGAAATTAATGAAACGCGTGGCGAGAATATTGACCAAAAAGCAAAAGGGCAATCTGGTGGTGCTCTTTTTCCTGATGCTCTTAGGGGCAGGCATGGAGACGGTAGGCACCAGTCTGATCCTGCCGGTGATCACCATCGCCATGAATCCCGGCTCCGTGGAGACGGATTCTACCTACAGCAAGATCTATGTCATGCTGAATATGCAGGATCCCAAGTCCTTCCTGAGTCTGATCATTGTACTGCTGATCGGTCTGTATATCGTAAAGAATATATTCCTGTACTATATGTACAGAGCCCAGTACCGCTTTATTTATAACGGACAGTTTCAGACCTCTACCAATCTGTTCAAGGATTATGTGACAAGGCCTTATGAATTCTTTTTAGATGCCAATACACCGGTGATCATGCGACATATCCTAAGCGATGTAAACGGCGTCTATAATATGCTGCTGACGATCCTCTCTTTCTGCACCGAGGGGATCATCATGGCGGCCCTGATCGTGCTGTCCATCGTCTTAAATCCCCTGATGACGGTCATCATGGGAAGCCTGATCGGCATCATCATCGTGGTGAACAAAAAGGTCATGGGACCGGTGCTCCGTCGTTACGGCCACGAGGTACAGGTCAACAGTGCCCTGAACACCAAGTGGCTGATGCAGGCGGTCAGCGGCATGAAGGAGACCAAGGTACTGAACAAGGAAAAGTACTTTGTGGATCAGTATGAAAAGAGCGCGGAGAAGCTGTGCGATATTCAGAAGAAGCAGAATTCCTATCAGAATATTCCCAGGCTCCTGATCGAGACTGTCTGCATGACCGGTATTCTGGGCATGGTGGGATTCTTTCTCATGAGCTCCGACGATCTGGCCAATACCATGGGACAGATCGGTGTGCTGGCGGTAGTGGCCATCCGGATCATGCCCAGTGCCAACCGCATCTCCACCTACCTTAACAGCATCGCTTACTATGAGCCATGTATGGACTCTGTGGAGGAGATCATCGTTCGCAGCAAGGATGTGGACAATGCTGCGATCTTCCGGCAGCGGGGACCTATTGTGCCGCTGCCCTTCCACGACAAAGTGGAACTTACAGACATCACCTACCGGTATCCCAACACAGAAGTTAATATTCTGGAAAATGCGGGGCTGACCATTCGCATCGGCCAGTCGGTGGGTATCATCGGTCCTTCCGGCGCCGGCAAGTCCACGGCGGTGGATATCCTTTTAGGACTGCTGCAGCCCCAGAAGGGACAGATCCTGGTGGACGGCACAGACATTACCACCAACATCATGGGCTGGTATGCCAATATCGGTTATGTGCCCCAGATGATGTATATGCTGGATGATACGATCCGCAACAATATTGCCTACGGCTTTGCCCCGGAGGATATTGATGAGGAGCAGATCTGGCATGTATTAAAGGAAGCCCAGATGGATGAGTTCGTTCGCTCCCTGCCGGATGGACTGGATACCTCCATCGGCGAGCGGGGCGTGCGTCTCTCCGGCGGTCAGCGTCAGAGGATCGGTATCGCCAGAGCCCTTTATATGGATCCGGAGATCATGATCTTTGACGAGGCTACCTCCGCTCTTGACAATGACACAGAGCAGGCCATTATGGAAGCCATCGAGAGCTTGCATGGCCGCAAGACCCTGGTGATCATCGCCCATCGGTTATCCACCATCGAGAAGTGCGATGCGGTATACCGGGTAGAGGATAAGCACTTCGTACTGGATAAAGAGCACGGAAG
>CAVBJS010000037.1:0-26549 GCA_963596015.1 Bacteroidaceae bacterium | reverse complement strand
CAGGTGGGTCAAAACAGAACGTAAAACCTGGGTCAGTTTTAAGTGTAAATCAACACACGGTCGTCTGTTTTTTTGCTTTAGAACCGGTCAAAGTCCTCCTGCGAGGCCAGTTCCTTATACGGATAGTCGTCATTCTGCTTCTCCGTGAACATATCGTTGACCAACCCGATAGTCAACAAGTCGAGGTCGGCTATGCTGATACCGAGCTGCACACAGCGCAGCAGAAAGAGCGGGGTGGTCATTTCCCGCTCACTTTTGCGATATTTTTTGGGGATTCCACCTCAGTCTGCACATTCAGACCCCACAGTTCGATCAGTTGGGGCAAAATCTGGTAGATGGAGAAGGTGTTGAACTGGTCCAGAAACTCCTCCGGGCTGTCCGGCACATTTTCCGGGTCTGCATGACGGGCCATCAGCCACGCCAGGTCCTCGAACATCTCCAAACTGAACAGGTCAAGGTTGGAACTGTCCTCTTCGTTCTCACCCACGCTCTTTTCCAACTGGCGCAGGTCTTTGTAGATGTCGCGGCCGAACTTGATGCGGTACAGGCGAGGCACGGCGGCACGTGCCTTAAAGGTGACTTCCTTGCCATCGATCTCGATTTTCTTTGTAACTGCCATAATCGTAATCCTCCAAAATTTCATGTAAAATGGCAGAGCCGAAGCCCTGCCGGATATCTGTTCTCCTATTACTCTGCCGGATCAATGCTGACCAGCGCATTGCTGCCGCTGACAGTAGGCAGGCACCTGGTCAAAACCAAGACGCGTTGTCTACAAGATTGAAAAGCCGACTAATCAGATGATTCACATGTACACCTTTGTTGTTACAAGCTGTTCATTAGCCTTGTCAAGCTGTGAATTAGTCGCATCAAGTTGGCCCTGTACAGCTTTAAGCTGGGTCTGGAGAGAGACAACGAGGATGATAAGAGCTTCCTTGTTCAAGCTGTTAAGTTGCTGTTACCTCCTATAGCGCGAATCGCAAGAATTGCGCGAAACGTATCGTTGATCAGGTAATTGTCTCAGAAATGAGGTAGAATGAGTAGGTACGCGTGGTTGAGGGCTTACGCTTGACAAAGTATATACTGTGATATATACTAATAATACAAGGAGGTGTATTACTATGAAGACTGCAAAGCTGTTTGAAAATGGTCGAAGCCAAGCAGTTCGACTTCCGAAAGAATGTCGCTTCAATGGTGATGAGGTAGCGATTAACAAAGTCGGTGACATTGTTATTCTGATGCCGAAGGAAAACAAGTGGTCTGGTTTTCTGAACAGTCTGGAACTGTTCTCGGATGACTTCATGAGTGATGGCAGAGAACAGCCTGCGGTACAGGAGCGAGAAGCTCTATGAAGTATATGCTGGACACTAACATCTGTATCTATGCAATCAAGCATAAGCCGCCCGAAGTCATAAAGAATTTCTTGAAGCATGATCCGGACGATATATGCATCTCATCCATTACTTATGGAGAACTGATGCACGGTGTGGAAAAAAGTCAGGCAGTAGAACGCAACCGTGTAGCAATCACATTGTTTTTGTCGTCTATTTCTATTCTTCCGTTTGACATTTATGCTGCAGAAGAATACGGAAAAGTTCGTGCAGATCTGGAACGAAAGGGAACGCCGATTGGCCCGATGGACATGTTGATTGCTGGTCATGCAAGATCAGAAGGGCTGATTCTTGTGACAAATAATACCAGAGAGTTCTTTCGGGTTGAAGATTTGGAAGTTGAAGACTGGACAAAAGAATAATTGTGTGTGAAAGCATCTGGCAGAATAAATCTGATGGGTGCTTTTTTCATGACAGCGGGGCGCATGATTTGACGTTTACCACCGAACTCCTTTACATATTCGTAAACGTGCAGAAATTCGATGATTTTGGGGTTGCGAGAGAAGTGCATTTCGCGCATATTATTGGGGCGAACCAGTCCAGGCAGCTAGCCTGGACTTTCTACGGTCATGTGGTCATCGAACATCTTGATTTGGATATCGGTTCCAGTGATGTTGTAGTCACGGTGAGCGATGGCATTGACAATCAACTCAGTCCAGCAGAACTCCGGGAGTTCAGGGATGGTAACGAACAGGCCGTTTTTCCCAAGAAATGAATGCTCACGGATTTGGCTCTTTACAAACTCGGTGGACTTCTGCACCATATCAAGAATTCTGCCCACGAAGATCACGTCTTTTATGACATTCATTTCAGTGCCGACCTTTGCTTCAGTGCCATCATAAGAGTTATCTGCAATTGATAGAAACACATTGATTGTTCCAATATGGATGATTTAACAGAAACGGCTATAATACGATGCAATCGTATTATAGCCGAAAAAGGGTTTTCTGGGCTTCTGGCACAGTATGTGGAGGACATGAGGCAGGAGAAAGTACAGAAGATCAGTCTTTCAAATCTTTCACCTCTTCTTTCTCCTTTCTGTATGCGTTGGGCACACGAAAGGAGAAAGAAGAGGTGGGGCAAAACAGAACGTAAAACCTGGGTCAGTTTTAAGTGTAAATCAACAGCTGGTGGTTTTTTTGCGCGAAGCCATCACGCCAAAGAAACCAGGATCCGTCTTCAACCCTGCCTTCAAGAATATGTTAGGTATCTTTACGGAGGATATCGAGGTATTCGGTATAAGAATATATTTTGGCTTTTCCCGATTTATCTGTTTGTTCCAAGATTCCATCATCGACCAAAATGGATACTACCTTCGACACAGTATTGTACGACATTTCAAGAGCCGTAGCGGTTTTCTGGATATCAATGATAGGATTGGACTCCAAGTAGGCAAACACCTTAAGAACGCTGGTACGCTGTCTTTTTGTTAGAGCATCAAATAATTTTGTGCTTCTATCGTGTAACGCAGTAAGATGGTCAATTGTATGAATTGCATCTTCAGCAGAATCTGCAAAAGCCTGAAGGAAAAAGGAAATCCATTGCTCATAATCGCCGGTACGTCGTACCTGAGTCATGCGGTCATAGTATTCAATACGGTTCATCTTGAGGTAATAAGAAATATACAGAGCCGGAGTAGACAGAATTCCCTTTTCCATTAAGAAAAGGGTAATGAGAAGTCGTCCGACACGTCCGTTACCATCAAGGAAGGGATGTGTGGTTTCAAATTGATAGTGAATCAAAGCCGCTTGGATTAAAGGGTCAAGAGTATCATTGCTATTGATATACTTTTCAAGGTCAGACATGGCGGTTAACATGTCGTCTGGGTTTGGCGGAATATAGCGGGCGTTTCTAAGTGTACTTCCCTGACCACCGATCCAGTTTTGCGAATAACGGAATTCACCCGGATTTTTTTCTTGTCCGCGCACACTTTCCAAAAGGACAGCATGAGTTTCTTTGATTAGACGATTGCACAGAGGCAAAGCTTTCAAACGTTCAAGAGCAAATTCAGTCGCACGAATATAGTTGACAACATCAGAAACATCTCGGTTTGTGTTGTCGTCAATAAGGGGATTCAAGATATCTTCAAGAGTACACTGTGTACCTTCAATTTGTGAAGAAAGAAGGGCTTCCTTGCGGACATACATGGAAACCAAAAGTCCCATGCTGGGTATACGGGAAGACAGTCCTTCAAGTGTTGCTATTTTCTTGTTTGCATCAATAAGTTTCGTGAGAAGTTCACCGGATACCTCAATAGGAGGAGTCGGCGGAAGTGGAGCCGGTCGAAAGGATTCATACGCCATTTCGCCTGACAGATTACTCACGAGTGTTCCTGCTCGGTTTGTCATGATTGTTTCCTTTCCTCCGAAAAACGGAAATTGAAATTTCTGAGACCATTTTAGTGTAGAAATTTCAGAAAATCAACTTATTTTGAAAATACAAAATAAAAGAAATTTCAGAAAAACGCCTTTTTGTGAAATTTCTCAAACAAAATCACACTAGAAATTTCAAGTTAAGCATTTCTCATTCTGATTTTGCCCTACTTGTTTCAATGCGGGTTGGGGGGGTATGCACAAAAAGAGGTGGTCATCCGCATGGCATCCAGAATCCAGGGCATCATCGTTGAGATCGACAGCGATATCACGAAGCTCTCCCAAGCACTGGAAAACTTATTTCTGTCTTCGCCGGGAGAGCGCAGTTGGACAGGACAGTGAGTTTTATATGTATGCGTATAAGATAATTGCCTCTTATAGCCGAATCGCACGAATTGCGCGAAACGTATCGTTGATCAGGTAATTGTCTCAGAAAAGAGGTAGAATGAGTAGGTACGCGTGGTTGAGGGCTTACTGTCGAGCTGTGAATTAGTCGCATCAAGTTGGCCATGTACAGCATTAAGCTGGGTCTGGAGTGAGGCAACAAGGATGATCAGAGCTTCCTTACCGTGCTTATATTGTGAACGAAATAAGCACAATCGTTTGGTAATCGGACATAAAAAATCCCACTCAGCCGTTGTGACTGGGTGGGAAAAGTTTTATACGATGACTCTTGCTGCCGGAGAATCTTCCAGAGTATCTTCGATGTATTTGTTCATAGACATCTGGTGAGCTGTTGTATAAATGAACAGCTTTTTGTGCAGGTCAGGAGAAAGACGGATGTTGAAACTGCCTTTGAAAGCAACTTCGGGTTCTTTTCCTTCAGCCTTGCAGGTTTCCAGATAATCATCGACGGCACCGTGGAAATCATCCAGAAGTTCTTTGGCGCTTTCACCTTCGTAAGAAATCAGGGAACGAATCCCCATGACCTTACCATAAAAAATGCCATCTTCTTCGGAAAACTCAACACTTCCGACATAGCCTTTGTATTGAATAGTGTTATTCATATGAGACCCTCCTGTTCTAAAATCTCTATCAGCTGTTTGATCTGATAGGCTTTTAATTCTTTTTGAGGATGCGGTTTATGGAGCAATATGCTTCCATGTTCATCGCTTACGAACATGACACGGGAACCGCTTGTTTTCCCTTTATTCGAGCGAATGTAATCCAAGTAATTGAGTAACGTTTCAGCATCATCAAAAGTAAAGTCTTTGGGTTTTGACTTGAGACGCTGAATAAGTTTTTCCTTTTGTCCCATAGCATATCCCTCCGTTACCAATAGTATACACGATATTAGAGAGAGTGCAACTAAAAATAGTTGCAAAATGAAAAGGGTTTGAAAATTATTAAGGCGTCTTTTTTCATGCCCAGAAGGAGGTGGTCATCCGCATGGCATCCAGAATCCAGTGCATCACCGTTGAGAGCGGCGGCGATACCACGAAGTTCTTCAAAGCATTGGAAGGTGTAAACAAATCAATAAAGGGGACGCAGTCCGGATTGAAGGATGAGGCTACCGGGATTCAGAAGATCATACTCGCGGTTGGTTACACCGATCTGCGCAAGGGAGTGGATTCACTGGCACAGTTGGTGGGAACCAACCGCGAGTATGATCTCAATCCTTTCGAGAAAGACGTTCTGTTTCTCTTTTGCGGAAGGCGAACCGATCGCATTAAATCATGAATATATAAATTTCCAGTCCAAAATGTTTTTAGGGCTACTTTGGTCTGGAAATTAAGGTTGATCAGGTAATTGTCTCAGAAATGAGGTAGAATGAGTAGGTACGCGTTGTTGAGGGCTTACCCGAAATGGGCTGTGCCTCACATGTGATGAGTTTCTGAAGTTGGAAAATACTGAATAAAATAAAATAAAAGTTTCCGAAATGGGAAAAAATCTGATGTTCTGCGTATAATATGCTATACTGAGAAAAAAGGAGAAATGCGGATATGGTTGAACGAAAAGAATACCTTGATCAGCTTTGGGCATGGAAAGATGAGCAGCAGATTAAAGTCGTGACCGGAATCAGGCGCTGTGGAAAATCTGTACTTCTGGAACAGTATCAGCAGAAACTTTTAGCGAATGGAGTTGCACCGGAACAGATTATTTCTATCAATTTTGAAAATCTGGATTACGAATATTTAAAAGATTATATGAAGCTGTACAATTACCTCAAAGAACGCTTGTGTGCAGATAAGATGACATATATCTTTTTGGATGAGGTTCAGGAAGTTCCATCATTTGAAAAAGTAGTTGACAGCCTTTATATCAGAGATAATGTGGATGTTTATATCACAGGTTCTAACGCATATATGCTGTCAAGCGAGCTTGCAACGCTTTTGTCAGGTCGGTATACAGAAATCAAGATGTTGCCACTTTCTTTTCGCGAGTATACGACCGTAACAGGTATGGCGAAAGAGGAAGCCTTTGCGGAGTTTATGAAAACTGGAGGCATTCCATATGTGGCGGTAATGAATCGCACAGATGAAAAAATAGATCAGTATCTGGAAGGAATCTACAACACAGTCATTGTAAAATATATTGAGCAGCGGCAGGCAAGAAGAGAAAAAGAGGACGGAAGACGAAAAATTACAGATATTGCGTTGCTGAAAACAATTGCCAGGTATCTGGCAAGCATCATCGGTAGTCCGGTGTCTATGAAAAGTATAACCGACTATCTTACCTCATCGGGCAGAAAAGTGTCTCAAAACACCGTCAGTGACTATGTTGAGGCCCTGACAGAGTCATTCATATTTTATCCCGTGGAGCGGTTTGACATTGTGGGAAAGCAGCTCTTAAAGGTCAATAATAAGTTTTATATGGTTGATATGGGAATCAGAAACCACATTCTTCCGAGAAAAAAATATGATCTTGGATTTACCATTGAGAATATTGTGTATTTGGAACTGTCACGAAGGGGCGGTAAAGTCAATATCGGAAAATATGGTTCTACAGAGGTAGACTTTGTAACGCAGAAGGAAGGTGTGCTTACCTATTATCAGGTGACTGCTGATATGACGGCGGAAGAAACCTTTGAGAGAGAGATGAGACCGTTGCGGAGTATTCAGGATAATTATGAAAAGATTGTACTGACGCTGGATCGATTTTCACTCGGAAATTATGATGGCATAAAAGTTGTGAATGTCATTGACTGGCTTTTAGAATAACCTTCTAACGAAAAAATGGACGGCTGTTGACTTCGGATATAATGGTCTGGAAATTAAGGCAGTATCGGAGTCTGAAATATGCGAGATAAGTGTCTTTGAAAAAGCACTTCATCTTGTACTAACGTCGCAAATGATGCAAGTTTAAGATGTAAATTGCGAAAGGATTGATGATTTCAGGATAACTTGGTATACTATACTTGAAAGTTGTAACAAAAACGACGCAAGTGCGAGATAAAAAATGGTTAAACGAGATTCTTATTTGGAACGATTGATCCACAATATGTGGAATGGAGAGGTGAAGGTTATCACTGGTATCCGTAGATGCGGAAAATCAGTTATGCTATTTGACCTGTTTTATGAGTATCTTCTTTCTCAGGGAGTACCGGAAGACCACATTCTTAAGTTTGAATTAGATCAAAGGCGATATTATAAATATCGGAATCCGATTACTCTTTGCGAGTATGTTGAAGATACTGTTTGTGATACAAAAGAAGAAAAATTCTATCTTTTTATTGATGAAGTACAATATACTACTAAAGTTGTTGATAAAGAAAATGGCGGAATTACAGTCACGATTTATGATATGCTGAATGAACTGAAAGCATACAGAAATCTTGATGTTTATGTAACTGGAAGTAATTCTAAAGGCTTGTCCAATGATATTGCTACGGAATTCAGGGGCCGCGCAACACAAATTCATGTCTATCCACTTTCATTTGAAGAATATTATTCGTATGTTGGCGGCGATGAAAGAAAAGCGTTAGATACCTATATGCTTTATGGTGGGATGCCAAGGTTACTGGCTTTGGAAGATGAAAAAGATAAGAAGGATTATCTGACTTCTCTTTTTAAGGAAGTTTACATTAAAGATATTGTGGAACGTAATAAAATTGAAAGGGAAGATATTCTCGGCGATATATTGGACTTTTTGGCTTCGCAGATAAGTTCATTGACGAACCCCACGAATATATCGAATGCCTTGACCAGTATGAGAAATGAAAAAATAAATTCTACCTTGGTTGCAAATTATGTGCAGCATACGATAGATTCTTTTCTGATCAGCATGGCAAAAAGATATGATGTTAAGGGCAAAACTTATTTTGAGTACCCTAATAAATATTATTATACCGATGTTGGATTGCGTAATGCCCGCTTAAATTATCGTCAATATGATCCAGGGCACATTATGGAGAACATCATATACAATGAACTTATGCGAAGAGGTTATAGTGTAGATGTTGGTGTTGTAACGGATCGTAGCAAAGGAAAAAATCTCCAGAAGGAAATAGATTTTGTAGTAAATGATGCGGATCGAAAAATCTATATTCAATCGGCGTTTCGGATGGACACAGAACAGAAAACATCTTCTGAATTGGCTTCTTTAATGCTTGCGAAGGATTTCTTCAAAAAAATAATTGTTCGTATGGACATACCGCATAATTTTTACGATGAAAATGGTGTTTTCCATTGCAATTTAATTGATCTGCTTTTAGGTCGAGTAGAGTTGTTTTGATAAATAAAAGAGAGAACTAAATAAGGCGGTTGGACATAAAGGGGTACAGATTGTAACAATCAGTAGACCGACAGCGTATGGTGAGTATGTACCGTATCACTTTATAGATACAGAGCAAGAGTTTCAGAAGCTCGTAAAAGGGTTTCGCTCATAAGTAAGCCCTCAAAAGTGAGTACCACCCCAAAGCAAAAGTCTGTTTTCTATGCACTTGTTCGCTAAAAAAGAAAGAGATGAATATAAATTCATCTCTTTCTTTTTGGTTAGCAATATCAGATCTTTATAGAGTTAACACTTTATAAAAACAGAATCGTTTACTGTCACGGATCCGTGATCCGCTATCTGTCTATCACGCCTTATTCTCGTTCTTTTTCTCCATCTCCAGCATCTTCATAGCGCGTACCTTTAAGGAGAGACCGAAGAGGTTGATGAAGCCGTTGGCATCCTTGTGGTCGTACAGGTCGCCGGTGGTAAAGGAAGCAAGGCTCTCGTTATAGAGAGAGTAAGGGGAAGTAGTACCCTCGCGGATGATGTTGCCCTTGTAAAGACCGAACTTAACTTCACCGGTAACATACTGCTGGGTAGCTTCGATGAAAGCCTGCTCAGCCTCGCGAAGAGGGGTGAACCACTTGCCTTCGTAAACCAGGCTGGCGAACTTGCTGCCCATCTCGGTCTTGAACGCATAGGTATCGCGGTCTAAGATCAGCTCCTCCAGCTGCTGGTGTGCTTCATAAAGGATGGTGCCGCCGGGAGTCTCATAGACACCTCTGGACTTCATGCCTACGACACGGTTCTCTACGATGTCGATGATACCGATGCCGTTAGCGCCGCCTAAACGGTTAAGCTCACGGATGATATCGGAAACCTTCATAGCCTGTCCGTTCAAGGTCTTGGGCACGCCGTTTTCAAAGGTCATGGTCACATGAGTAATGGCATCGGGAGCCTTCTCGGGAGTAACGCTTAATACCAACAGGTGATCATAATTAGGCTTGTTGGCAGGATCCTCCAGCTCCAGACCCTCGTGGCTGATGTGCCAGATATTACGGTCGCGGCTGTAGCTGCTGTCCGTGGAGAAGGGAAGATGGATACCGTGCTTGTGGCAGTACTCGATCTCGGACTCACGGGAATCAAGGCCCCACTTGGGATCTCTCCAGGGAGCGATGATCTTGATATCCGGTGCCAGTGCCTTAATGCCCAGCTCGAAACGAACCTGGTCATTGCCCTTGCCGGTAGCGCCGTGGCAGATTGCGGTAGCATTTTCCTTTCTGGCGATCTCTACTAATTTCTTGGCGATCAGCGGACGAGCCATGGAAGTACCAAGGAGATACTTGTTCTCATAAACGGCATGAGCCTGTACGCAGGGAACTACGTACTCATCACAGAATTCATCGATCACGTCCAGGATATAGAGCTTGGCAGCGCCGCAGGCCTTTGCACGCTCGTCTAATCCGGAAAGCTCCTCGCCCTGTCCGCAGTCGATGCAGACGCATACTACATCATAGTCATAGGTCTCCTTCAGCCAGGGAATGATGGCTGTGGTATCCAGACCGCCGGAATACGCAAGAACAACTTTTTCTTTTTCATTTGCCATGGGAAAATGCCTCCAAATATTCATTATTAGTGGATCAGCGGGATCTCTATCCGCGCTTTAAACACTATACAACAACCTATAGCCAATTGCAAGTGTAAAAATATACATTAATATGCATAAACTGTGATGCTGTTACCGTTCAGACGCTGACCGGGAGACAGAGTGAAGGCGTGCGTCGGGAGCAGGGATTTATATACGCTAAGAGTAGTGCCGAGCCCTTGGGAGCAGGTGCTCCGTCCTCCGTAACTCCGTCAGGATCCACCGTTTATTCGCAGGGGGGAGAATAGCGTGACTTGGTGCTTTCCTGCAATAATTGCAATAATAAAGAAAGGAAACATACATCGATCGGATATGCAGACAAAGATATATACAGACAGACAAAGAGGTATGGAGAGATATAAAAGAAAATCACTTGCATAATATGCATAATAGATGTATAGTTATGCAATGTGAATGCATACGGACCGTTCTAAGATCCAAAAACATTTCCTAATAAAAGGATATAAAAGGGATTGTACATCTGCCGAATGGGGATATAATAGAAAAGTCTATGCACCTTGCAAAGAGAGGAAGTCGAGGCAGACAAGTGTGGTTGTGAGCACGGATGTGATTAGATCACAAGAGTAGATGGGGTATGGTACGAAAGACAATATAGGCATGGTGCAGACATAAAGCACATAAAGCATTAAGGAAAGAAGATATAAAAGAAAGTAAATTTATAGAAGAAATAGTAAAGAAATAGTAAGAAAGAAACAGGAGAGAACACTATGAGCAGTACAGGAAAGATCAAAGTAGGAATCATCGGTGCAACAGGCTATGCCGGCGCGGAGATCATCAAGCTTTTGGCTTATCATCCAAATGCAGAGATCGTTTTTGTGGGATCCCGCAGCTATGCCGACCAGAAGATCGCCTCCGTGTTCGGCAATCTCTATGAGATCATCGATCTGACCTGTATGGATGATGATACAGAGCGGATGAAGGAAGAGATCACTAAGTTAGCTGACAGAGTGGATGTGATCTTTACCGCTACGCCCCAGGGGGCATGTGCTTCTTTCGTCACTAAGGAGATTTTGGAGAAGACCAAGATCATCGACTTAAGTGCAGATTTCCGTTTAAAAGACGTATCTGTCTATGAAAAGTGGTACAAAATACAGCATCAGGCACCGGAACTGATCGAGGGTGCCATCTACGGCTTGGTGGAGATCAACCGCAAGGACATTCCTTCCGCCAACCTGCTGGCCAATCCGGGATGCTATACCACCTGTTCTATCCTGACAGCGTATCCGCTGGTGAAGGAAGGCCTCATTGATCCTAACACCCTGGTGGTAGATGCCTTGAGCGGTGTCTCCGGCGCGGGACGAGGCGGCAAGGTAGCCAATCTCTACTGCGAGGTAAATGAGAGCGCTAAGGCTTACGGCGTGGCGAACCACCGTCATACACCGGAAATCGAGGAGCAGCTTGGCTATGCCTGCGGCAAGCCGATCACCATTACCTTTACACCGCACCTGGTGCCTATGAACAGGGGTATCCTGGTAACGGCCTACGCATCTCTGGTGCCGGGGGCTGATGGAAAGATTCCTACCCAGGAAGAACTGCGGGCGGCTTATAAGAAGTATTATGATAAAGAGCGCTTTGTCCGGGTACTGCCGGATGGTGTCTGCCCGGAGACCCGATTCGTAGAGGGCAGCAATTATGTGGATGTTAATTGCAAAGTGGATCCTCGCACAGGTCGGGTGATCATGATGGGAGCCCTGGACAATCTGATGAAGGGAGCTGCTTCCCAGGCTGTGCAGAATATGAACCTTATGTTTGGCCTGCCGGAAGAGACCGGTATCTCCATGGTGCCTGTACTTCCTTAAGAAAGCTTTCATAAATTGCGATACAGATATAGAAAGATATAGAAAGACGAAGTGCAGATATAGAAAGACGTAGAAAGATCTAGAAAGACGAAGTACAGATATAGAAAGACGTAGAAAGATATAGAAAGACGAAGTACAGATATAGAAAGACGCAGAAAGATAAAGAAAGACGTAGAAAAATAAGGAAAAACGAAGCACAGATATATAGAGATATAGAAAGACACAGAAACACATAGAAACAGAGAGGATAAGTTTGAAAGAAATGCAAAAGGAACCGGCGCAGATCCGCGCCATGACGATAGAAGATTATGACCAGGTCTATGCCCTTTGGATGACCATCAACGGATTCGCCATCCGCAGTATCGACGATTCCAGAGAAGGAGTAGAGCGTTTTTTACAGCGCAATCCGGGCCTGAGTGTGGTGGCAGTGGCCCAGGGCCATGTGGTAGGCGCTATCCTGTGCGGTAATGACGGACGCAGAGGTTGTCTGTATCATGTATGCGTTCAGAAGGAATACCGCATGGAAGGCATCGGCAAGGCTATGGTAGGATATTGCATGAATGCCCTGCGCAAGGAGCATGTCAATAAGGTCTCCCTGATTGCCTTTACGGTAAATGACATCGGCAACGCTTTCTGGAAGCAGATCGGATGGACAAAGCGGGAAGATCTGAATTATTATGATTTTACTTTAAATAAAGAAAACATTTATCGCTTCATTGAGCAGGATAAGTAACTGCGACAGGAAAGGAAAACCATGAGCATTGAGAAGATCAAAGGCGGTGTGACAGCACCGAAAGGATTTGCAGCAGCAGCCACAGAGGCACAGATCAAGTATAAGAACCGCACCGATATGGCGCTGGTCTACAGCAAGGAGCCCTGTGTGGCGGCAGGCGTATTCACCAGCAATGTAGTGAAGGCAGCGCCGGTGCAGTGGGACAAGGAAAAGGTGGCACAGGCGCCTTTTGTACAGGCCATCGTAGCTAATTCCGGTATCGCCAATGCCTGCACCGGTGTGCAGGGCAGAGATAACTGTCAGGCTACGGCCCAGGCCGCAGGCGAAGCACTGCAGATCCCTGCGGATGCGGTTTTGCTTGGCTCTACCGGCGTGATCGGCATGCAGCTTCCCGTAGATAAGATCACAGCAGGGGCAGCAGCACTGGCTAAGGCCAAGGAAGAGACGGTGGAGGCAGGTCTTGCGGCAGCTAAGGCCATCATGACCACAGATACCTATCCTAAGGAAAGTGCTTATCAGTTTAAGATAGAGGATGTGACAGTGACCATCGGCGGCATGAGCAAGGGCTCCGGCATGATCCACCCCAATATGTGCACCATGCTGGCTTATATCACCACGGATGCCGCAGTGGAAAAAAGTCTGCTGCAGCAGATGCTCTCCGAGATCACGAAGGATACCTTCAATATGATCTCCGTAGACGGCGATACTTCTACCAATGACACTTGCCTGGTGCTGGCCAACGGCCTGGCAGGCAATGCGAAGATCGCTGCCAAGGAGGATGCAGGATACGAAGATCTCTATGCAGCCCTGCAGGCAGTTTGCACCGATCTGGCCAAGATGCAGGCGGGAGACGGAGAAGGTGCTACCAAGCTGGTAGAAGCCAGTGTCATCCACATGGATACGAAGGAAAATGCCAAGATTCTGGCTAAGTCCGTGATCTGCTCCAACCTGACCAAGGCAGCCATGTTCGGCAACGATGCCAACTGGGGCAGGATCCTGTGCGCATTAGGCTATGCCGGTGTCGCTTTTGATCCTGAAAAAGTAGACTTGTTCTTCGAAAAAGACGGGGAGCAGATGCTGATCTATACCAACGGCGCCGCAGCAGATTACAGCGAAGAGATGGCCACGAAGTTTTTATCAGGCAACAGCGTGCGCATCGTGGCAGATATGCATAACGGAGAGGCCGAGGCGACCGCATGGGGCTGTGATCTGACCTACGATTATGTAAAGATCAACGCGGATTACAGAAGCTAAAGAAAAGCGTTAATGTACATCTTTTAGCATGAAAGGTTTGAAGGGAATGCCTCATGACATTTCTTTCGAACGGTATTGATATCATAAATGCGGGGCCGCATCGGAGAATCTGCCCGCGCAAAATTCTCCTCACGTTGCCGCAGACAGGTTGCGGTGTAGAAAGGTAAATATGGAACAGTACGTAGACGAAGCACAGAAAAAAGCAGAGGTTCTCATCGAGGCCCTGCCTTATATCCAACAGTACAACCGGAAGATCATCGTGGTAAAGTACGGCGGTTCTGCCATGAGTAATGAAGAATTGCAAAAGAACGTGATCAAGGACGTTACCCTGTTAAAGCTGGTAGGTTTTAAGCCTATCATCGTTCACGGCGGAGGCAAGGCTATCAGCCGTTGGGTGGAAAAAAGCGGCAAGGAAGCCAAGTTTGTCGGCGGCCTTCGGGTAACAGATGAAGAAACCATGGAGATCGCAGAGATGGTTCTTGGCAGAGTGGGCAAGAACCTGGTATCCATGGTAGAAGAGCTGGGCGTTAAGGCGGTAGGCATCACCGGTAAGGACGGCGGTCTTCTGCACGTAAAGAAAAAGTACGCCAATACCGGCGAGGATATCGGCTATGTAGGAGAGATCACCGACGTGCATCCCCAGATCCTTTACGATATGCTGGAGAAGGACTACCTGCCCATCGTGGCACCCATCGGCATGGATGATGATTTTGCTACCTACAATATCAATGCGGATGATGCAGCCTGTGCTATTGCCAGAGCTGTAGGCGCGGATAAGCTGGTATTCCTGACGGATATTGAAGGACTTTATAAGGATATCAATGACAAGGCATCCTTTATCTCCCGCATCAGTGTATCCGCAGCAGATGAGCTTATTGCCGGAGGCTATATCGGCGGTGGCATGCTGCCTAAGCTGGCCAATTGCACGGCAGCAGTCAGAGGCGGCGTCAATCGCGTACATATTCTGGACGGCCGTATCGCGCATTGCCTGTTGTTGGAGATCTTTACCAATCACGGTATCGGAACCATGTTCTATCCTGACGAAGCGAAGGATATCCTTCCGCAGTAACACAAATGCACCGCTTGGCGGTGCATTTATTTTTACCGGTTCACAAAAGAAGCGAAAGAGGATACAATGTAGGGAAGAGTTGCGTCCATAGAGACAGGACAGAATCGGACGCACAGATGGAGGAAGCTATGGCGGAGGAAAAGACAGCAGCATTGATCAAAGAGGCAGAGGAAGATCTTCTGCACACATATAACCGGTATCCCCTGGTCATCGACCACGGAGACGGTATGTATCTGTATGATGCGGATGGAAAGCAGTATCTGGACTTTGTGGCAGGTATCGCCGTATTTGCACTGGGCTATCACAATGAAAAGTACAATGATGCCTTAAAGAACCAGATCGACAAGATCATTCACACCTCCAATTATTACTATAATGAGCCTGCCATCAAGGCGGCCCATCGGTTGAAAGAAGTCTCCGGCATGGACAGAGTCTTCTTCACCAACAGCGGTGCAGAGTCGGTAGAGGGTGCCATCAAGGCGGCTATGAAATATGCCTACTTAAAGGACGGCCGCTCCGATCATGAGGTCATTGCCATGGAACATTCCTTCCACGGCCGTACCTACGGTGCACTTTCCGTTACAGGCAATCCCAAGTATCGGGAGGCCTATGGCCCTATGGTGGCCAATGTGCATTTTGCAAGACTCAATGACATTCAGAGCATCCGCAATCTGATCACGGATAAGACAGCAGCCATCATCATGGAAGTGGTGCAGGGCGAAGGCGGTCTGGTACCGGCCCAGGAGAGCTTCCTGAAGGAAGTGCGGGCTATCTGCGATGCCAGAGACATCTTGCTGATCTTTGATGAAGTGCAGTGCGGCATGGGCCGGACCGGCTATATGTATGCATGGCAGAAGTACGGTATCAAGCCGGATATCATGACCACCGCCAAGGCGCTTGGCTGCGGCGTGCCGGTAGGTGCCTTCCTGATGACACAGCGGGTAGCGGACCATTCCCTTTCTGCCGGCGATCACGGCACCACCTACGGCGGCAATCCGTTAGCTACCGCAGCAGTCAACAAGGTATTGGATCTCTATGAGGAGATGCACCTGGTAGACCACGTACGGGAGATATCCCCTGTTTTTGAGCAGAAGTTGGACGAACTGGTTAAGAAATACCGTTGCATCTTAGCGCGTCGGGGCGCCGGTCTGATGCAGGGACTGGTCTTTGACAGACCGGTAGGGGACATTATCTTAAAGGCCATGGAAAAGGGACTGATCCTGATCAATGCCGGTCCGAACATCATTCGCTTTGTGCCGCCGTTGATCGTAGAGGAGAAGCACATCGACGAGATGCTTTCCATCCTGAATGAGTGCATAGATGAATTCTTAGAGGAGAACTCCTGATTTATGACCCTTAGAACCAGACTTTGGTCTGCGGCAGCAGCACTGGCTCTGCTGGCGGGAATGATCTATATTGCCATGACAAATGGCACGGTAAAAGGGAACGCCCGAGGCGATTCCCTTTTTTCCAGAAAGACCACCCTGTACCTTTGGTATAACGATGAGGTACTGTCGGATTATCTCAATGAGGTGGCAGTGGCTTACAATTCCTCGCAGGATGAATACCGGGTGGAGCCGGTATTAAAGGATGCTGCGGAGTATCTGGAAGCCATCAACCAGGCTTCCGTGGCCGGGGAGGAGTTTCCGGATCTGTATGTCATCAGCAATGATTCGCTGGGCAGGGCTTCGCTGGCCGGACTTACCGCGCCTTTAAAGGATCTGTCTAAATTTGAAGATACCGCGATCTTTCCCCAGGCAGCTATCAATGCGGTGACCTGGCAGGGGAATGTGGTGGCCTATCCCTTCTATTTCGAGACGGCTGCTTTTCTCTATAATGAAGAGTATCTGCAGATGATGGCAGACAAAGCGGGGATTTCCCTGCAGGAAGCTGTACCGGATACGGTACTGGATATTCTGGCACTGGCGGATTCTTTTGATGCGCCGGAGGGCGTACAGTCTGTCTTTACCTGGGATGTGGGAGATATCTTTTATAATTATTATGTGATCGGCAATTACCTGAATTTAGGCGGCGATGCCGGGGATGACGTCTCCCAGATCGACATTTACAACACCGATACCATTCAGTGTATGCAGCTGTATCAGCAGTTGACCCAGTTCTTCTCCATTGATTCTTCGTCGGTGGACTACGATAGCGTCATGGATGACTTCGTAAACGGCCGGGTGGTCTTCACCGTGGCTACCACGGATGCGGCCCGCAGGATGCGGGAGGCCACCGCAGACGGCACGGCAGATTTCTCCTATGGTGTATCCAGGATCCCTGACCTGACCGATGAATTAAAGAGCCGTTCCATGTCGGTGACCCAGTGCCTGGCCATCAACGGTTATTCCGATGAGCAGGAAGCAGCAGATCATTTTATTCAGTATATGATCTATTATCACAACGAGGACTTTTATGACCGCACAGGCAAGGCACTGGCCCAGAGCGGTTATGCCTACAGTGATACCCATATGAACGGCTTCTATGATGCCTATGTGGAGTCGGAGCCGGTGCCGAAGATGCGCCAGACAGCCAATTTCTGGGTCTATCTGGAAAATTCCTTTGCCCAGGTCTGGGACGGAGCCGATGCGGGCGCGACCTTAAAGAGCCTGTATGAGCAGATCATGACCCAGATCAATGGGGAGACTTATACTGCCCAGGAAGTGACCGCACCGGAGCCGGTGGATATTAACGCGGCATTGATGGAGCGGGAAGGAAGTTCGGCGGATTAAGCACATGGTGCGAGACATCTGCCGTGCTCCGGTGCATGGCCGGGAAAAACTAAATTGTCATAATAACCAGTCAGTTATAGTTCAGACGCCGCCTAGCTAGTGTCTGAACTGTAATAGCATGTCTACCGGACTGGAATCCAGCCACCAGAATAAGCTTGTTATTTAGTAAAGATTTCGATAAAATGATTACAGCGTGCGGCGGGGACGCCGGGCAGTATGCCTGGAGGACTGCACCATGTATGACAAAGGTAAGAAAATAGGAATGAGCAGGTTCGTATCCGCAGCGGGCCTGCTTTTCATAGCTTTTTCAGTAATTTTACTGGGAGGCTGCCAGAGGCGGGACAGTATCTCTCTGGTTCAGGCGGAAGAAGCAGTTACTGCTTCGCAAACATCTGGTGAACAGATATCCGGTGAGCAAACATCTGGTGAGCGGATATCTGGTGAGCAGATATCCAGTGAGCGGATATCCGGTGAGCAGGCATCCGTTGAACAGACAGCCGGCGAGCAGCAGAGCAGCAATGCTCCCGGCGGATCCGCTGATGCAGATGACGCCGGCGAAAATGCAGGGAATGCAGCAGAAGGCAGTTCACATAAGACGCTTTTGACGGAAAAGCAGGAAGATACATCCTACATTTATGTAGATGTAAAGGGGGCTGTTAAAACCCCCGGTGTCTATCCGCTTCCGGCCGGCGCTAGGGTTTATGAAGCTATTGCAGCGGCGGGAGGCCTTTTGCCGGAGGCAGACAGCAGTGTGCTGAATCTGGCGGCTCTGCTGCAGGATGAGGATCAGCTCCGTATCCCGTATGACGATGGGACTACCGGTGAGCGTGCGACGGAAAGCAGTAAGGAGAGTACAACAGAGTCTGTTCAAAAGACTGCCGACGGGGGCAGTCCAAAAGACGGTAAGACGGAGAACGCTGCGCAGCAGGAAATCGCCTACGGATTGATACGGGAAAGCCGGGACAAACAAGAAAACAGGCAAGACAGTGCCGGTCAGGAGACAGACAGCGCATCGGCGCAAAATGCGGGGAAGGTCAATATCAATACCGCCTCTGCCCAGGAACTTAAGACACTGCCGGGGATCGGCGAGAGTAAGGCAGATGCCATCCTTGCCTACAGACAGTCCCATGGGAGCTTTAAAACCACCGAAGAGATCATGCAGATCTCCGGTATTAAAGAAGGATTATATAATAAGATTAAAGATAAAATATGCGCCGATTAGCGAAAAGGCACAGCTGCGGTAAGCTATATTGTATCCTCCGGCACGATGCATCTAAGGTGTGGGGAAAAGAGAGTAGCGTTAAAAGTGCGGTGGCTGTTAAAGGATGAGCTGAGATACGTATCGCCTTTTCGCAGTAAAACACTCAGAAATGGAGTTTGACATGGCTAAAAGGGTTTTGGTAGTAGATGATGAAAAGCATATCGTAAAGGGCATTCGTTTCAGCTTGGAGCAGGATGGCATGGAAGTGGACTGTGCCTATGACGGGGAGGAAGCACTGGAGAAAGTGCGTCAGAACCAATACGATATCATAATACTGGACGTTATGCTGCCGAAACTGACAGGATTTGAAGTATGCCAACAGATCCGGGAGTTCTCCGATGTGCCGATCGTGATGCTGACGGCCAAGGGGGAGGATATGGACAAGATCCTGGGACTTGAGTACGGCGCAGATGATTATATTACCAAGCCCTTTAATATTCTGGAAGTGAAGGCAAGGCTTAAGGCTATTATGCGCCGCAGCAGTTCCGGCAAGACTAAGGAACCCCAGAGCAACGTGGTGGAGGACGGAAGCCTTCGCCTGGACCGGGATAACCGCAGACTCTACATTGACGGCAAGGAGATCAACTTAACTTCCAAGGAATTTGAAGTTTTGGAGCTTTTGGTCACTCATCCGGATAAGGTTTACGGCAGAGAAGAGCTGCTTCGCCTGATCTGGGGTGCGGATTATCCGGGGGATGTGCGCACCGTGGATGTCCACGTAAGGCGCCTTCGGGAAAAGATAGAGCCTAATCCTTCCGAGCCCCGCTACGTGCAGACTAAATGGGGTGTGGGCTATTTTTACAGAAATCGCCAGCAGTAGAGACTGCCATGCAGGCAAGGGGAGGCAACGAGAGGTACTATGAATAAAGATCGGTTCCGCTTTTTAAAGCGCTTCTCCATATTACGATCCATCAAAGCACGGATTTTCCTGATCATCTTTTTGGCCGGGATCATTCCGTGCATCGTTTTACATTATGGTATTATAAGCAACTACGAATCTACGGCGATCAAGAGCAGATCTTCTGAGGTGCAGACGCAGCTGAAGATCCTGGCCAATCATCTGATCTACTATGATTATCTCAACGATACCTCTGCAGAGGGAATCAATGCGGAATTAGAGCAGTTTTCCTCCCTTTTTGACGGACGGGTGATCGTGATCAATGACAGACTGCGGGTGGTAAAGGATACCTATGGGATCTCTGAGGGTAAGACCATCATTTCTCAGGAAGTCATCGAATGCCTGAAAAACGGCTCCAAAGCCACCGTATCCCACTATGACAGGGATACGGGATATATCGAGATGATCACGCCCATCAGCGAGACGGCCTCTCTGGAGGAGGTCGATTTTACAGGCAGCAGCACCGGAGAAAAGGAAGTAGTCCGGGGGGTATTGCTGACCAGTATCTCCACAGATACCATAAACAGTCTGGCGGATACCTTAAGCCGTCGGATCATGCTGCTGGAGGTTATCATCGTTCTGGTGGTGTTTTCCGTAGGCCTTCTGTTGGCCGGTATCCTGGTGCGCCCCTTTGAGCGTCTGACCAAGGCCATCAGTGAGCTGAAATCCGGTTATTCCAATGATCCGGTGCATGTTCCCGATTATCTGGAGACGGAGCATATGGGGGATGCCTTTAACCAGGTGCTGGCCCGCATGCGCTTGTTGGATGAGTCCAGGCAGGAATTTGTTTCCAATGTGTCTCACGAGCTTAAGACGCCGATGACTTCCATGAAAGTTCTGGCGGATTCCCTGCTGGCCCAGGAGGATACGCCTGTGGAGATGTACAGAGAGTTTATGGTGGATATCGATCAGGAGATCGACCGGGAAAACAAGATCATCTCCGAGCTCCTCACTCTGGTAAAGATGGACCGGAAGAGTCTGGGAATGAATATCACCACAGTCAATATCAATGAGCTGACGGAGATTATCCTGAAGCGAGTCCGTCCGCTGGCTCAGAAACGGGACATTTCCCTGACCCTGGTCAGTGAACGGGAGATCACCGCTGAGGTTGATGAGGTCAAGATGACCATGATCATGACAAACCTCATCGAAAATGCGGTGAAATACAATACAGACCATGGCAAGGTGGAAGTGATCCTGGATGCGGATCATCAGAATTTTACCATTGCGGTGAAGGATACCGGCGTGGGTATTCCCAAGGAATCCTTTGAAAAGATCTACGATCGATTCTACCGGGTAGATAAATCCAGATCCAGAGAAGTAGGCGGTACCGGTCTTGGCCTGTCCATTACCAAGAGCGCCGTGTTGATGCATCGGGGCACCATCCGGGTGGACAGCAAGGAGGGAGAGGGAAGTACCTTTACAGTGACCATCCCCCTGACCTATGTGGCCAATCCTGCAGCCATGGTAGGCATGCCGGGCAAAAAGAAAGAAAAGAAAAAGGAAATAAAGATCCGGGCGCCCAAGGACAAAAACAGGAAAGAAGACAGCAAGAAAAAAGACGGTAAAAGAAAAGATAGTAAAACAAAAGATAATAAGAAAATAGAGCCGGAGAAAAAAAGAACCTGAGAAGAAAGAACCAGGGAAGAAATAATCCAAAAAGAAATAACCTAAGAAGAAATAACCCGGGGAGACGGATAGATTAGGAGAAAACAACCGGGATCATCGGTAGACATTACAGATTTCATTTGGCAATGTTACAAGCATCGCCGTATAGCTGGCGTCAGAACGGTGATAGTAGATCTCTCTGACGCAATTTCCTCACGCAGCCGCAGCAGACCGCGGTATAGAAAGGGTAAGCTTGAAAAAAAGAGCACAGTTTTTCCTCATATTTTTGCTTCTGGCGCTGTCTCTTGCCGGCTGCCGGAGTACCGGAAGTGCCCAGCAGAGCGAAGGTGGGTATTCCGTTTATTACCTTAATAAAAACCAGACCACCATCCTTCCGTTGTCATATATACCCCAGTCCGGATCTACCGGCAGCGTGGTAAAGGAGCTTATAGAGCAGTTGTCCGCCCAGCCGGATCAGGTAGATCATCTGCCGCCCATCAATGGATTTAAATTGCTTTCTTCCAAGCTGGATGAGGGTATATTGACGCTGGACTTTTCGTCGGAATACAGGGAAATGGATACCGTCAAGGAAATCCTGGTGCGGGGAGCCATTGTCAATACCCTCTGTCAGGTGACCGGCGTAAAGACCGTGGCGTTTACGGTAAACGGAGAGCCTCTGTCCAACGCAGACGGCAATCCTGTGGGCAATATGACGGCAGACCAGTTTATCTTTAACGTAGGCAAAGAGATCAATACCTATGAAAAGGTAAGACTGCACCTTTACTTCGCTAATGAAGAGGGGACAAAGTTGGTGGATACCTACCGCACCGTGGTCTACAACAGCAATATTTCCATGGAGAAGCTGGTAGTAGAGGAGCTTTTAAAGGGGCCTAATTCCTCGGTGGTCTATCCTACCTTGAACCCCGGCGCCAAGATCATCAATGTGGCTTCCAAGGACGGAATCTGTTATGTAAGCTTTGACAGCACTTTCCTGACAGAGCCCTACAATGTTTCCCCGGAGGTGGCCATTTACTCATTGGTCAATTCTCTGACAGAGCTTAGCAGCATCAATAAAGTGCAGATCTCCATAGATGGGGACACCACCCAGTCCTTTTTGGAGAGCATCAGCTTCCAGACGGTCTTTCAGCGGAATCTGGAGATTGTGCAGAGTAGTAATCAGTGATCTGTGATTCAAACCACTAGTCATTATCTATTACGAACGGATCGGCGGAGAGAAAGGTTTCCACAAAGGCCTTCTCTCCGTCTGTTTTTATGGTAATGGCACCGTTTGTCTGGGTGTTGTACAGGGTGACGTTTGCATTTTGCAGCCGCTCTACGGTTTCGGTGGCGGGGTGGCCGTAGCGGTTGGAGCGGCCGGCGGAGATGATGCCGATCCGGGGAGAAAAAAGGGTGAGAAGTTCATTGGAGGTGGCATAGCGGGAACCGTGATGGGCTACCTTCAGGACCGTTAGATCCTGTTTATAAGTAGGATCCATACAGGCAATAAGATCCTGCTCCCCTTCTTTTTCCAGGTCACCGGTTAGCAGGGCGGAAAAAGCCTGATAGGTCAGCAAGATGGTCAGGGAAGAGGCATTGACGTCTTCATAGGAGGCGCCTTTTGTGGGATGCAGTATTTGTAAAGTGGTTTTCCCTACCTGCAGCCGGTCGCCGCCGGCACCATAGAGGATGGGTATGTTTTTCTTCTGACACAGAGCCTCCAGTTTTTGATAATTTTCTCCCTGACAGGAACTGTCGATGGCAGGGAGCAGGAGCTGCTTTATTTTTATCTCATCTTCTGTCAGTAGGTCTATGAGGCCGTTGCAATGGTCGCTGTCATCATGGGTGAGGATAGCCAGGTCCACAGAAGGAGTGCCGGACCAGGTAAGATACGGGGCGAGCTGGTATTGGGCCAAAGAAGAGGTGGAAGAGCTTCCCCCGTCTATAAGGATGGTCTTGCCTTGGCACCGGATACAGATGCCGTCTCCCTGTCCCACATCCAGAAAGGTGATCTCCAAAGGATAGACGGGATGAATGCACAAAAACAGCACAGCGCAGCTGACCCACAGGTATTTGCACAGATCGGAAAAGTGTTTGTGGGCAAAGACCAGGAAAAGCAAAAAGCCAAGATAGAGAAAGACGGCGGCCATGCCCGGTGCGCCGGGCACCAGATCCGGTACAGGCAACAGGTTTCCCACCCGGCATAAGCATTTATAGACAAAGAGGATGCTCCGGACGGGAAAGCCGGCCAGAGCGCCTAACGCAGTGGCTATGAGACCTAGAAACAAAAGGAGGATACCGAGAGGAAGCAATACGCTCATCAAAGGGATCACCAGCAGATTCAGGAAGAGAGAGACCAGAGGAAAACGGTGATAGAAGAGTAAATAAATGGGAAGTGACCCAAGAGGAATGGCTAAAATCTTTCCTCCATGACTGGGCAACACCGGCAGCAGCAGACCGATGGAGAGGACGGCGGCAAAGGAGAAGAGAAAACCGCTGTGCCATAAATACAGTGGCTGCTCTATAAGAAGCAAGATCCCGGCCAGACTTACGCTGGTAAGCAGATCGTAGGTCCTGCCCATGAGTCCGGCGATGATCTGCAGGCCAAACATAAAGATGGCCCGCAGGGAAGAAACACCGGTACCTGTCATTTGACCATAAAGCAGGATCAAGAGGATGCAGGAAATCCCGGCAACAGGTCTTGGCATCCGCAGTTTTACAAGGAGTTTCCAAAGTCCCATACCCAGAAATGAGATATGCAGCCCGGAGATGGCGATGATATGCACGATGCCGCTTTCCTGATACAGAGCTTTGAGCTCGTCATCCAGGAACCCCTTTTCCCCCAATAGCATGGCCTTCATGATGCCGGCGTCTTCAGCAGGCAGTGTCTCATCCAGTACAGCGGATAAGCGTCGCTTACACCGGTAGAGACTGTCGGACAGCCAATCCCGCCGGCGCCTGCTGGGCACCGGATCGTTGAAAAGGGTAGTCTCCTGTAGCCTGAAGGCATATCGCAGGATCTGATAGTATCGTATACTGTCAAATTCCCCCGGATTGGTAGCGGGGGAAAAAGCCCGCAGCGTCCCCTGCACAGTGACACTACTGCCTATGGACAGCGTGGAATCCACAGAAGTGTCGGAGAAAACGCACAGAATGGAATAGTGGGAGGGAATGGTGATGTTATCCGTGCAGGGACTGTCTTCCTGAGACTCTTGCATGGTCTGAGAATTGGGCGAGGGGGCTGCGCTGTTATATTTCGGGTCGTTTTTGTGCGAATGATCACATTCCGAATGATCACATTTCGAACGATCACACATTGAATGATCACATTCCGAATTGTTACATTCCGGTCTGTCGGATCCCTGGGAAAACGCAGGATCCTTCAAAGTGACATACAATTGGAGACTGTCGTCACTTTTTCGCTTGTATTCCTTGGCAGCTACGGTGCCTGTCAAGAGGACAGAGGATCTGTCCATAGAGCTGTAATCCAAGGCAGCCGGGGGCGAGATGGCTAAGGAAAGCCAGATGAAAAAGGCAAAAAGAAGGCAGAAAAAGCAGAGAGGTCGGCGCATGGTATAGATACTCCTGGATGTGGAAAAAGATGGTAAAATATGGCAGTGAGGCTGTGCGTCACCGGGTTATGAGAAAGGCACTAAGAGAAATGCGCTATGAGAAAGGCGCTATAAGAAAGACACTGAGAGAAATGCACTATGAGAAAGGTGTTATGAGAAAAGTGCTGTCGAAGAGGCGGTGCTTGTACAGCGACCGTGTTCGTTTATTATAGAAAAGAAACTGTCCTCGCGCAAGTATAGGAACATATCTATGATCGGTGTTATAATGATGGTGCTTTACATCTTTTACAAAGTATCTACCGACAACATAGTGTTTTACAGGTGAACATGAAAAAAGAAGCAGATTTTACAGCCATGCAGCTGCAATTTAATAAGGAGCTTGCCGCCGGCGATTTTGCGCCGGCTTACCTGATCTGGGGCAGTCAGTCCTATTTGCGTCTGCAAAACAGAGATAAACTGAAAAAAGCCATGCTGGGAGATGGAGATACCATGAATCTCAATGTTTTCTCCGGAGAGCATGTCAGCGCGAGAGAAGTGATCGAACTGGCCGAGACCATGCCTTTTTTTGCCGAAAACCGTATCATCATTCTGGAGAATACCCAGCTCTTCGGTGGAAAGGAAAAGGCATCTGCCAAGACGAAGGATAAGCCCGGAAAGCAGGAGGGGGAGGCATCCAAGACAAAGGAAGAGGAGGATGGTCTGCTGCTGGCAGAGTATCTGGGCACACAGCCTTCCTCTACCCACTTTATCTTTGTACAGGAGAACATCGATAAGCGCAAAAAGCTGTACAAGGCCATAGAGAAAAATGGCAGGATCTTAGAATGCGATCACCTGTCGGATCAGGCACTGGCCCAGTGGGCGGGAAGCTTGTTTAAGAAACAGGGGGTAGGGATCGACGGCAGGACCCTTTCGCTTTTCCTGCAGTATACCGGGACGGATATGGTGAATATCCGGGCAGAGGCTGACAAGCTGGCGGCCTTTTGCGGTGAAAACAATGCAGTGACGCCTCAGATGGTGGAGACCATTACCTGTCGACAGATGAATGACAGGGTCTTTGATCTGATCGAGGCTATGGCCGGCGGCCAGCGGCAGAGGGCGATGCAAATCTACATGAATATGAAGGCATTGCAGACGCCGGCGCCGTTGATCCTCTCCCTGATGCACCGACAATATCTGCAACTGTCGGAGACCAAGGAACTGATGGGGAAAAACTGTGCCGATGCAGAGCTGGCAGCGCTTCTTAAGGTACCGCCCTTTGCATTGCGCAAGCTGAAGGCTATGGCGGGACGATATACCACCGCAGGTCTGCGACATAGGATAGAACGGTGTATCGAGACGGACGCGGCTTTTAAGGCCGGCAAGGTGGATATGAACACAGCCGTGGAAATGCTGGTGGTGGAGAGCCTTACACAGGCATAGGTGTGGACCCGCAGACAGGCTGCGGCATAGAAAAATTTGAAGGAAATGCCTGATGTCATTTCTTTCAAATGGCACCTATGCCGTAAACGTCATAGGTGCAGATCGCATCGGAGAATTCGCCTGCG
>CAVBJS010000036.1:0-26755 GCA_963596015.1 Bacteroidaceae bacterium | reverse complement strand
GTATGAAAGAAATGCTATCAGGCATTTCTTTCATGCTTTTCCTTTCTATGCCGCAATTTTATTGCGGCAACGCGAGGAGAATTTCGCGCAGGCGAATTCTCCGATGCGATCTTGCATAGATGTCGTTTAGGACGTCAATACTGTCTGCGATCTGCATGCATCAAACAGCATTCTACTAAGTAAGGATGCAAGTATTTTCATTATAAACAGCGCTCCGAACCATCGCAACGGATTTCTTGTGAAAAAACAATGACCTTTCTAAAATTTGCATAAAAAGAAAGTCTCCGGCATAACAAAAAAATTTGCTTTTCTGCCTACACTGCGCGGTGGCATTTCCGAAAGGAATATTGTATAATAGCG
Source organism: Bacteroidaceae bacterium (assembly GCA_963596015.1). Classification (GTDB taxonomy): domain Bacteria; phylum Bacillota; class Clostridia; order Lachnospirales; family Lachnospiraceae; genus CAG-791. The sequence continues at coordinate 26,395 of CAVBJS010000036.1, read as the reverse complement.
TAGTTTGATTAACAGCAGCCACAAAAGGGGAGGAAAACCGATGGCAGTAAAATACGTATTTGTAACCGGCGGTGTCGTATCCGGTCTTGGCAAAGGCATCACGGCAGCATCACTTGGACGGCTTCTGAAGGCACGCGGCTACAAGGTTACCATGCAGAAGTTCGATCCCTATATCAATATTGATCCCGGCACCATGAACCCCACCCAGCACGGTGAGGTATTCGTCACCGACGACGGCACAGAGACCGATCTGGATCTGGGACACTACGAGCGTTTCATCGACGAGAATCTGAATAAGAATTCCAACGTCACCACCGGCAAGGTCTACTGGTCCGTTCTGCAGAAAGAGCGCCGGGGCGACTACGGCGGCGGCACCGTGCAGGTTATTCCTCACATCACCAATGAGATCAAGAGCCGTTTCTATCGCAACTATACCGATGACGACATGCACATTGCCATCATCGAGGTGGGCGGTACCGTAGGCGATATCGAGAGCCAGCCTTTCCTGGAGGCCATTCGTCAGTTCCAGCACGAAGTGGGCAAGGAAAATGCCATGCTGCTTCTGGTAACCCTGCTGCCTTACCTGCGCTGTTCCCAGGAAATGAAGACCAAGCCCACCCAGATGGCCGTAAAGTCCATGCAGAGCATGGGACTGCAGCCCGATGTACTGGTCTGCCGCAGCGAATACCCCATCGATCAGAGCATGAAGGACAAAATGGCTCTGTTCTGCAATGTCCGCAAGGATCACGTACTGCAGAACCTGGATGTGGATTACCTCTACGAAGCACCTCTGGCTATGGAAAAAGAGCGTCTGGCAGAAGTAGCCTGCGAGTGCCTGCACTTAGACTGCCCTGCACCGGATCTGGCCGACTGGACAGCTATGGTAGAGAATCTGCGCAATCCCAAGCACAATGTCACCGTAGCACTGGTAGGTAAATATATCTCCCTCCACGATGCTTACCTCAGCGTGGTAGAAGCACTGAAGCACGGCGGAATCTCCAACCTGGCCGATGTAGAGATCAAGTGGGTGGATTCCGAACAGGTTACTCCTGAAAATGTAGCTGAAACTCTTGGCGATGTGGACGGCATTCTGGTGCCCGGCGGCTTCGGCGACCGCGGCATCGAGGGTATGATCACCGCTATCCAGTATGCCCGCGAGAACAACGTACCTTACCTGGGCCTATGCCTTGGCATGCAGCTGGCTATCATCGAATATGCCCGCCACGTGGCCGGCTTGAACGATGCCCACAGCATTGAGTTTAACCCTGATACCATGAGCCCTGTCATCGCGCTGATGCCCGATCAGAACGGCATTGAGGATATCGGCGGCACACTCCGTCTCGGCTCTTATCCCTGCGATCTGGCAGAAGGTTCTCTGGCTGCTGCGCTCTACGGCACCACCGAGATCCATGAGCGTCATCGTCATCGCTATGAAGTCAACAATGACTTCCGTGCCCTGCTGACAGAGAAGGGTATGCGTCTTTCCGGTCTTTCCCCGGACGGCCGTATCGTAGAGATGTGTGAGCTTCCTACCCATCCCTTCTTTATCGCCACCCAGGCTCATCCGGAGCTGAAGTCCCGCCCCAATCGCCCGGCTCCTTTATTCCGCGGCTTTGTAGAGGCTGCTCTAAAGCACCAGGAGAGCAGATAGGAAGGCAGTTCACCTGGATCCTGCAGTTACTGCACATGCTAAAATTTTCAGATCTGAAACCGCCTGTACACGCAGTGACATTTTCACGGTTTTCAGGAAACTTTCCTTATCCACATGTACGTAAACAAACAGCCGGGATTTTCCACAAATCCCGGCTGTTCTTGTATATATCTGTTATTGTTATATTCCGCCAGTATACATGCTCTTGATCCGCTGTACCAATATAGATTGCCGACTCGCAAAATATGCGCTGTTTCCAAGCTTTGGCAAGCCTTTGCATTGCATGATCATTTGCCATCCCCACGCTAATCCATGCCCACCACACTGTCCACCGGCATGGAAAATACCACACCATGGGCCTTACTCTGCATACCGCACTTCTCGCCGATGGCTTCCATGATCTTTAATTTTTCCTCTTTGCCTGCCAGAATGATCAGGATCTCTCTTTCCTCCTGCACGCTGATGCCCCAGAAGCGGATCGCCTCCTCACTGCCGCACCGTCTGCTGTTTAAGACAGTGCCGCCGGTAGCCCCTGCGGAGCGGGCAGCCTGCATGACATCTTCACTGTAGCCATGGTCCACGATGACCATAATCATGCTGTATTTGTTTTCTCCCATTTCCTGCTTCTCTCCTTCCGTCAAAGGCTTTTTCGCCTGCTCCTCTTCCGGCGTCAACTCAGTCAGCATCTGAAACATTCTCCCCGTTCCGCTGGTGATGGGGATCGTGAACGCAATGCCGGTGCCGGGCATACCCAGATGAAGCTTTTTTTCCATTCTCCGCAGCATCTGGTCTGCGCTGTTCCTGGGCAGGATCGTCAAAAGGCAGTTCTTATCAAGGCTCTCTAATCCCAGCACATTTCTGACTTCACTGGTGGCAGTTCCCTCTGCCCAGAAACGATACTGGAAGGGAACCTTTTTTTCTATTAAGATGTCGCTGACCTTCTCCACGGTCTTAGGCGTGGCGATCAGGAACAGCTGTCGCATAGCCTGCATTTTCGGTCTGTCTGTCATATTCACCTCATATACTGTAACTGCTTGTCGCCTGCCAATTTCAACAGCAAATTGACTGTCTGCGGACAAATGCACCATTGAACCCCGCAAGAAGGCAAGGTGCGAAGCACCTCTGACCGGTCAGTCTCCGTGATTTACCATAGCAATGCAAGATGGGAGCAAGCCGTTACTCTATTCTGTGTTGCTGTCAATCGCAGCAGTCTAATATTCTTCCAGGTCGATGATCTCGTCTCCATAGCCGCCTGCAGCTGCCAGTTCTCCGGTCATCATGCTGCCTGCACGCATCTTGCGCTTGTACTGGATGCCCATGAGCTGCACGGCGATCAGTGGCGTCAGAGCTACCAGAGCCACTACGCCGAAGGCATCCGTCATTACGCTGCCGCCGGTAGCCACACAGGCACCAATGCTCAAGGGAAGCAGGAAGGTGGTGGTCATGGGACCGCTGGCCACGCCGCCGGAGTCAAAAGCGATACCCACAAAGATCGGCGGTACGAACCGCGCCAGGATCAAAGCCAGGGCATATCCCGGTATCAGGATATAGTAGATGGGAATGCCCGCCAGCACCCGGAGCATAGCCAGACCCACACTGACAGAAACACCGATGGATAGACAGGAATTCATGGCGCCGGCGGAGATCGCGCCATTGGTCACGCTTTCTACCTGATGGTTCAGCACCTGAATAGCCGGCTCTGCCTTGACAATATAATAGCCGATCAGCATACCGATAGGAACCAGCAGCCATTTCCACTGATCGGATGCCATGGACTGTCCCAGCAAAGCACCTACCGGTGCGAAGCCTACATTTACACCGCACAGGAATAATACCAGTCCAACATAGGTATAAAGAAAGCCCACCATGATACGTTTTTTCTGTTCTGTGCGATATCTGTGGGTTAACAGCTGAAACACCCAGAAAACCCCCACTATAGGAAGCAGGGATACCAGCACCTCCCGGGCATATTGGGGAAGCTGGGTCAGGAAAGCCATCACCACATCCTTGGTGGTACTGACCTGCGTCACCGTCTCCAGGGTGTAATCCGGCGTTTCCGGTTTGTAAATACAGCCCAGGAGAAGTACAGCCATGATAGGGCCAATGCTGGAAAAAGCCACAAGACCGAAGCTATCATCGGAAGATTTTCGGTCACTTCGGACGGAAGCAAGGCCCACGCCCATGGTCATGATAAAGGGTACTGTCATAGGGCCCGTGGTCACACCGCCGGCGTCGAAAGCCACCGCCAGGAAATCTGCCGGCGCCAATATGGAAAGCACCAGTACCAGTCCGTAGAACACCAGCAAAATATTGCTCAGGGACATCTGGAAGAGGATACGCAGGATAGCCAACGCCAGAAAGATACCCACGCCTGCAGCCACTGTCAGGATCAGCACCATATTAGGCACTGCCGGCACCTGCCCGGCCAGCACCTGCAGATCCGGCTCTGAGATGGTAATGAGGGCACCCATAAAGAAGCCAAGCAGCACTACCATAACGATATTTCTGTGCTTGGAGATCTGTACACCGATACCTTCGCCTAAAGGCATCATCGCCATCTCCGCTCCCAGCTGGAAGAAGCCCATACCCACGATCAGCAGCACGGCCCCTGTCAAAAACAGCATCACCGGGCCTAGATCCAACGGCACCAGCACCACCGTGATCAACAGCACGATCAATGTGATAGGCAGCACCGCCGCCAGCGACTCCCTATTTTTTTCCTTCAGTTTCTGATTCATGCACTACTCTCCTGTTTATGTATTAGCTCTGTTTACGTCTGCATTTTTGCTTTCTCCGCTGACTGCCCGGCTTTTGATCGGGCTTTTTATAAATTTCAGTAATACTCCGGCACTATCTTGATCTTCCTGCAAAAAATCTTATTTTTATGACAGTTTTCCGACACATAAAAAATGGTATAGAAAAAGAAGTCAGGCGGCTTTGTCTGGCTTCTTCTCCCTATAAAGCATAACTTTGGTCAGAAGCTGCGCAGCTTTGCCTGCTCTCCCTGACCGGCATCCTCTACTTTCCTGATCTCTACCTGATAACTGTAACTGTCACTGACAGCTATGGTCACCATATCTCCCACCCGATGTCCCAGCAGTGCTTTCCCCATAGGGGATTCCACACTGACCAGGCCATGGAGAGAATCCTCACGGACGGTAGTCACCAGGGTATACTGCTCTTCCACATCATCCTCCTGGATATACAGTGTCACCGTCTTATTGATGCCCACCGCATCTTCCGGTGTGTCATCCCTTAAAACCACTGCCGTTTTGATCATTCTTTCCAGATACCGGATCCGGCTTTCATTCTGATTCTTTACCTTTTTGGCCGCATAGTATTCGAAGTTCTCGCTCAGATCTCCATGGGCCCGTGCTTCCTTCACATCCTCCAGTGCCTTGGGACGCACCACCAGCTTGCGATATTCGATTTCTTTTTCCATATCCTGAATATCCTTCTGTGTCAATTCGTTGTGCATTTCCCTGCCCCCTGTTTGATGAAACCGGCCGCTGTGTGAACAGCAACCGAAACTGTTCTTATTATAACGTATTTTTTTCTCATTTTTAGAAAAAAAAAGAATTTTCATGAAATTTTAACGCATTGCCTATTTATTGTCATTTTCCGGTGCAATATCTATGCAATATACTCTATATTTTGCAAGAGATCAGAAAGCACATGCTTTCCTTTCAAAAGGAATTCCCCAAAAGGCCTATGACGAGTTTATTTTTCGGCTTTCCGATCTTTCCGGATATAAAAAAAGCCTTCCGGCGGCCAAGCATAGCAACGGGCGTCTCATCTGTTTGCACTGCATGCTGGCCGGACAGCCGAAGCCGCCCTCATCCCTGAACCGGAAGGTTATTTCTATTATAACACAGCCGCGCAGGTTCGCTGCGCGGCTGTGTTATGAAAATCTATATGCTATAAATCTATGTACGAAAAATCTATGTTCTACCAAATCCCATGCTTTTCTACAGACAACTTCCATACAATCAGATGACGAAATGTGCCCCACAGATCACATCTTCCGATAATTGGATTATATCTCTGTAATAGCAAGTACTTTACACCTTCTCAGGCTTTGCGTTATTCTCGATCTCCACAATGGAAATATGATCCAGCGCCGCCTCTGCGATATTGGCGCAGCTGTCTGCCATACGCTCCAGATTCTCCAGGATTTCGGAAAAAGTACTGGTCAGCGAGGCGTCACAGGTCTTCTTTTTCACCCGGGCCAGATGAGCCTTGCTGAACTGTCTGCAGATCTTATGCATCTTTTCCTTATCCCGGATCACGTTCTGGGCCATGGCGCCGTCTCCGTTTACCACGGCTGCAAAAGCATTTTTAAACAATTCCTCCGTAATGACAAAGCTCCGGCGCAGGTCTGCTGCTGCCTCATCGGAAAGGCTGCGTCCTCCGTCATCGATGATCTGCACCAGTTTCATCACCTCTCCGGCTCTCTCATTTAAATGCTCTACATCCGTGACGATGCCCAAAAGACCTGCCGTCTGCTCAGTCTGTGCCTCTGTCAGGGAACCATGGGAAAGAAGCTGGGTAATGTACTGGGTGATGGCCTTCTGCAGGCTCTCCACGTTTTTCTGCTGCTGTGCAAAGGAAAGCTGCTGTGTAGCAGCAGATGCCTCTGCCAAAACGACACCATCCTTTGTATCGTGCTCCCACGCCTCCCCGTTTTCCACCGTTGCCATGGCTGCTTCTGCCTCCGGCATCGCCTTTTGGCTTCTCTTTCCGTTTTCCCGCAGGGACTGCAGTTTCTTCTCTTCTTTTTTCTTCTTTTTCTTATCTGCGCTCTTCTGACTGTCCTTTCCGGACAGCTTGGCCGTCACACCCTCCTCTGCCCGCACCAACTCCCTCTGGGCCGCCACCAGCATGGATACCGCATCCTGGGCGCAGCGTCTGATCTCTTCGGAGATCAGATACATGGCAGCCACCGGCTGTCCCAGCATAGCCTCATCCAGATAACGAGGTGCATACTCTGTGCCTTCCTTTTTGTCCTCACCTCGTATCACAAAGGTCACCAGCTTTACCATAACCGGCAAAAGCGGCAACCAAATCAAGGTACAAGTCACATTAAAGGCTGTGTGAGCGTTGGCGATCTGCCGGGAGATCACCTCTATTTCCGGTCCCTTGGGAGAGATCCATTCCACAAATCCGGCAAACCAGGGGATAAAGAAGGAAAAAACAATGGAGCCACTGATATTAAAGAAGCTATGAGCAACTGCGGTACGCTTTGCATTTTTGGACTGACCGATGGAGGCCAGCAGTGCCGTGATAGTGGTACCGATATTGTCACCCAGCAGCACAGGAATGGCGCCGGTAAGGCCGATGATACTGGAGACACCGTCCGGTCCCGCCTGGCAGGCCACATTCTGCAGTACCGCAATGGTGGCAGAGCTGCTCTGTACTACCAGTGTCATGCAAAGACCCAGCAGCACACCTAACACCGGCATATCCGCCACTCGTTCGATCAGACTGGTAAATACGGGGCTGCCTGCCAAAGGCTTCATGGCACTGCCCATGATCTCGATACCTTCGAATAAAAGCCCGAAGGAAAGGATCACCATGCCCAGATCCTTGGTCCGTTCCTTTTTGGCCAGAAAATTGATCAGAAAGCCAATAAAGATAATGGGATAAATATAATCGCTGATCTTAAAGGCAATGAGCTGTGCTGTCATGGTGGTACCGATGTTGGCACCGAAAATGACCGAGATCGCCTGGGGCAGGGACATAAGTCCTGCGCTGACAAAGCCGATGGTCATTACCGTGGTGGCCGAGCTGCTCTGCAGCACTGCGGTTACCAAGGCGCCGGCCAATGCGCCCATTACGGGATTTTTGGTCAGCACCCCCAGAATCCTGCGCATCCTGTCTCCCGCCACCTTCTGCAGGCTGTCACTCATGCTGTTCATGCCATACAGGAACATGGCAAGTCCGCCAAACAACGCAAAGAACATTTTTACCGTATCATTCATTCCGTCCCCCGACCGGCGCTGCGCCGGCTCCGCGACATTTGACCTGCCGCGTCGCTTTTTCACCGCTTGCCATGCCCATGTCAAATCCCGCTCACTGTTATGGTTTGTTTTTACCTCGATTCTATCTTAACTATAGATACGTAAATTCCAAACCAACGGAATGTAAAATGTAGGTAAAATAAACAATGCAGGGACTATCTGTACGATTCTTTAACACTGCCCCTGCAAGAGCAAAGTGTTGCTTTTCCCTATGTATTGTTTTGTTTCCATATGTGTTGTTTTGTTTTCCCATGTGTTGTTTTGTTTCCCTATGTGTTGTTTAGTTTCCCCATGTATTATTTTGTTTCCCCACATATTGTTTTGTTTCCCCGGGATGTAAAAAACCGCGGTACGGAATCTCTTCCATACCGCGGTTCGTATACGGTCACGCTTTAGTCGTTATATGTCGTGCCATTGATCTTGAAGGTATTGTCCTGCTTGATAACGAAGATCATGGTCTTGCCGGTATTTACCTCGATCTCGTTGCCGTTATCATCGTAGAAGGTAGTGGGCTTGTAATCCCCTTCCTTCTTCCAGGTCACGTGGATCATCTTGCCCTGGGTGATGAAGTAGCCGTCCTTCGTGGTATCATGCATCTGGAATGCCAGATAACCCTTCTGGTCACGAACTTCGTAGTAAGCCTTCTGGATCAGCACATTGGCAAAGCTCATCTGCTCGCCGGTCTCGCCGTCCTTCTGTGCCTCGCCGTAGAGGGTCTTGTAGTACAGACCGTCATCCGCATTGTAAGTAAGTCCGGACTTGGTAACAGGGTAGCAGCCGCTCATGTCGATCTCGGTAGCCTCTACAGCATCGCTGTACTGCTCCAGTGTATTGGGGTTCTTCTCGGAAGCAAAGGTAAAGTGCTTGTCGGTGTAATACTGGGATCTGTGGTTTCTCTCAAAGCCCGCCTTATCAATAGCCTCAGAAATATGAGAGCCATCGGTATACGCGGTATGCTCAGAAGTAGAACCTGCGGGAATTCTGTAGAATGCGCCGTAATCAGAACCCATGACACCGCCTACGCCATTGATGTTTTCTACATCAGAACGGGTCAGGATGTCCTTTACATACAGCTCCGGTCCGCCGAAGTGGATGATAATGGGATCCCACTCCAGTGCCGCATATACGAAGTAGTCACGGATACTGCGGATATTACCGATGCGGTCCAGATTCTCCCAATCCTGGATGATGCCCAGCTGTCTGGACATGTCGCCTTCCTCCATGATCTCATAGAAGACGTCCACATTGCTCAGTCCGTACTGGGGCTGTGCTTCCTTATTGATAGGATACATAACAGCGATAGGTCTCTTCTCTGCCAGATCACCGTCGATCCACTCATTGGTCAGCACACTTCTGACCATGCCTTCCTGGGGCGGTGTGTCCTCTTCCTCTTCAGGTGTTTCTTCCACAGTAGTTTCCTCGGCTGCTGCCTCTGTGGTCTGCTCCGGAATCTTTTCCTTGATGGAGCTAACCGCTTCTGTGGAATCATCCGAACCGCCGCATCCGGTCATCGCCATCATTACCGCAGCGATAGACACGAATAAAAGCACCTTCGCTTTCTTCATGTAATAACCCTCTCTTTCATTCCTTAAATCTCATTTTTCATTTCTTTAATGAAAACGCAATACTTCTTTAGTATATCGTATCTGGTAGCGGTGCGCAATGAAACCTGTGTAAAATTATGGCCGGGATCCGACAGCAGCTGCTGCCAGGATACCGACCATAGTACAGAGGCAGACAGTCTCCGCCGGGACTGGTCATCTAACAGAAAGTCGGAAAGCAAATTGCTGCTTTTTATCCGCATCTCGTTCCAACGTCAGAAGATTCTCTATAAGATCATGCAGGTCACCAGTCCAACGACTACACCCAGAATAGCCCCCACCAATACCTGCAGCGGCGTATGACCTACCAGTTCCTTTAATTTCTCTCTATTCTTGAAGATATCTCCCATGCTGCCTAAATCCATCATTTCATTAAGCAATACGGCCTGTTTGCCGGTCTCCCGGCGAACGCCCATGGCATCATACATTACTACGATGGCAAAGAACAGGGCCATGGGAAATTCAAAGCCAGCCGCTCCGTAAACTGCCCCCGCTGCTGTCGCCAGGGCACACACCGTAGCCGAATGGGAGCTGGGCATGCCGCCGCTGCCACAGACCCTGTCTGCACGGAAGTTTCCGTTCATGATAAGGTAGATGATCACCTTTAAAAACTGGGCAACCAGCCATCCCATAGCCGGCGCCACAAAAATCGGATTATGCACTAGATCATATAAGAACCCCATCCTACTCTCCTTTTCTCCACAATACCTACTGCAGGAAACTACGGCCAGGCACTGTCCCCTATCCCGATGGCTGTCTGCAGTCGCTGCTTACCCCCAACTGATCGACAAAGCAACGGCCGAGCACTATCCTCCTGCATCGACAATTGCCTCACAATTTCCGGACAGACTGCCGCTTCGTCAAATAAACGTACAAAATATACTATACAACGGCACCATTCCTGCTACAACAAATTCGTCTTTTTTTCACATTGTTTTCATGTATCCAATGTCGCTGTTCAGGCACTGTTTTGGCGTTAGCACCTGTACAGGTTGTCCCCTTAATGTGGTCTTGTCAATATGCCGCAAAACCGTCCTCTATTCTCTCTCCCCGCAGCCGGATCTTAGCCTTTACCGGTGAGGAGGGGAAGGGGGCGTAGCCTGTCTGGTCTCCCTGGGTGGGATAGTAAAAGGTATATCCATCTATCTCATAGGAAGCCACTGCATATTGATTGTAATCCTGTTGGCAAAGCCAGTAGCCGTTCTGAAACTGCCCGATCTGTTCCTTTCCCGTGGCCAGCAGCTTATAGCACATAAAAAGCCCTATCGCCGCCATACACAGACAACGCCATTTTCGCCTTCCTTTTGTTGTCCTTTCTTCTTTTTTCAGCAGATACTCTGCTGCCATCCCTACCGGCACAAAAGCAAGCAGGTAGACGAAAACACAGCCATACCGGATCAGCGGTGCGTTCAGAAACCAGAACGCCGTGCTGCATAAAAGCGTTGCCGTTACCAGTAATTTCAATCGTCTTTCTTTTCTGTATTCTTCTATGGCTTTCTCTTTGTTTTTACCCGCGCACTCCCTTTCTGCTTTTTTCTTCCGGTATGCGATGCCCTCTGCCACGCACCAAAGCAATGCAGCCGGTATCATAAGCAGATCCAGCAGCAGGAATATCTTATCCAGCGACGCCTGTCCCCGAAACCAGTTTCCCACCCATTCCGTCATAGGAAGATCATAGAGTGAGACGTCTGTATATCCTCTGCCCCAAACCTTGATCTCTCTGGCATCGCTCCGGGCAGTTCCCAAAGGCACCTTCCAGTCCACGGCAAAAAGGTCTATCGCCGTCATGGGGTAAAAAAGCCATCCCGTCAGGATCACATTGCGGATCAGAAACGGCAGGCTGATCAGCAGCGCTGTACCCACAAAGACCAGGATCGGCCGCCAGGCTTTTCTCTTTATATAGACCATCACCGGAAACAACGCCAACAGGATAAGTCCCACCGCCGACAGCTTCACTGTGATCGTATAGACTGCCAGCATGGCCAGCAGCGCATAGAGGAAGGGATCCCATTCTCCTTCTTCCATCAGGGACAGAAAACGGATCACCAGATAAAAGGCACACAGCACCATGAAGTAATCCGAAGCCGGGGAAACCATTTCATCAAAAACAGCGCACAGATAATAGATACCCGCCAATCTGGCAAAGTCTGAAGTTGCCGGCCTTCTTCCCCGAAAGATCCCCAATATCTTACTGCATTCCAACGCTGTCAGAAAGGCCAGAAAACCGGCACACACATGGTAGGACTGTCCCCCCAGGAAAGCGAAGGAATACAGTGCCGATAGTGCAAAGGAAGCACTGTTGTATCCCAGTCTGGTATGGAGATTCGCCAGTCCCGGCACCACGCCATAGGTCTCGATCCAGCGTATACTCTGGGCGTGATAAAGATCGCTGTCGTAATGCATATAGCCCCGGGATGTGCCGTAGGCATAGAGCAGGAAAAGGATGATACCAATGAAACAAGCACCTGCATTTATTTCATGATCTCTTCCTTTAGCCTTCCTGCCTGGACAGGCAGTTACCTCTTCTCTGCCTTCCTCCGATTTATCTACCTGTTTTTTGCACTGGCCTTTTCCGGGATCTTCATCATACTCTTTTTTCTCCCGTTTATTCTCCTGTTTTTTCTCCTGTTTTCTCTCATACCTTACATAAACCGCCGCTGCCGCACTCAGTAAGGCAAGTCCGGTCACTGCTCCCAGTCCCACGCCTCCAAAAAGGCTCCAGATCTGGGCGTAAACAGTAGTGACCACAATTCCCGCCATGGCGCAGGCAATGGCATCCGGCCTTCGCCCTCTGCCAGTCCCCGCCAGACGCCGGAGCAGCACGATGCCGCCCCGGCCTGTGAGAAATGTGGTCACCATCATCCATATAAAAATAATCAGAACACTCAGCATACATAGTCCTCAGCTTTGCCCTTATGTTGCGCAGCAGCTGCTATGCTCTGCATGGCAAAATCCTCGTGGTCATCATGATCGCAATTACACTGATCACACAATATCACAAGATGTATGCACACACTACATGGCATAATCCCCATGGTCATCATGATCACAGTGAATGGACACCCGATGATCGTCAGGCGTTATAGTCATGGTATAAACGCCGCCGGATCTGCAGATTCCGCCGCAGCGAAGATCATCTCCCAACTCTGCATCCATATTTTCCTTTACGGAGCGCTTAAGAAGGGCCGGATAGTCGATCTCATCCTCCGATCTTCCTGCATCCAGCTCTTCCTGCACCATGCGGTAATAATGGTCTTCTATGACCAGTCTTGCCTTCTGACAGGTCTCTCTGTGATCCTTTTCCAGATAGCTGTAGTACCAGGGACGCAGGAGCCATCCCGCCGCCACCAGGAGCACCAGAATGATGCCCCAGATCTGCAGGCGGCGCTCCATGCGCTGTCTGGCTGTTAACTTTTTTGCTGCTGTCTGTGCTGTTTTTTCCTGCATAGATCTACTTTTCAGCCAGATACTTATCGATGCTGACCAGACGAACGGCCAGGGTGAATACCTTTGCGGCTTCCTTCAGTTCCTCAAGGGGCGGGAAAGAAGGTGCAATGCGGATATTGCTGTCGTGAGGGTCCTTGCCATAAGGATAGGTAGCGCCTGCAGGCGTCAGGGATACGCCGGCATCCGCACACTTGGCTACCACTGCCTTTGCGCAGCCTTCCAGGGTTTCAAAGGAAATAAAGTAACCGCCGTTGGGCTTGGTCCACTCACCGATCCCCAGTCCGCCGAGTTCCTTCTCAAAGGTCTCCTCCACTGCCTCAAACTTGGGACGAAGGATAGCCGCATGTTTGGACATATGCGCCTGCATATTGGACATATTGCCAAAGAAGCGCACGTGACGCAGCTGGTTTAACTTATCATGGCCGATGGTCTGTACGGACAGGAACTTGCGCACATCCTCCAGGTTCTTCGGAGAGGAAGCAAGGGCTGCCAGACCGGAGCCGGGGAATGTCACCTTAGAGGTGGAAATAAACTTGTAGACCATATCCGGATGGCCTGCCTTGCGGCACTCCTCCAGGATCTCCAGGATCACGTCCTGATGAGCAGCATCATCATACAGATGATGGATGGAGTAAGCGTTATCCCAGTAAATACGGAAATCAGGAGCAGCCGGTGTCAGGGCAGCAAAGCGTCTTACGGTCTCATCGGAATAGCTGTAGCCCTGAGGGTTGGAATACTTCGGCACACACCAGATACCCTTTACGGACGGATCATTATTTACATACTGCTCTACCAGATCCATGTCCGGTCCTTCCGGTGTCATGGGAATATTGATCATCTCTGCACCGAAGAACTCTGTCACCTTGAAATGACGATCATAGCCCGGTACAGGGCAAAGGAACTTCCAGTTGTCCAGCTTGCACCAGGGTGTATTGCCGCAGACGCCGTGGGAATAGGATCTGGAAACGGTGTCAAACATGATATTCAAAGAGGAGTTGCCGAAAATGATCATATCGTCGGGACCCACTTCGGACATATCACCCATCAGACGCTTTGCCTCCGGGATACCCTCGCCGATGCCATAATTGCGGCAGTCTGTGCCGGTCTCATCGTTATAGTAGCTGTCGGAGCCCAGCACATCCATCATCTCATTGGAAAGATCAAGCTGTGCCTTGGAAGGCTTTCCTCTGGCCATATTCAGACTAAGACCTTTGGCCTCCACATCCTTAAACTGCTGCTCCAGCGCTTCCTTTTCTTTCAGAAGCTCTTCCTTTGACATTTCTGCGTATGTTTTCATTTTTTTCCTTTCTTGCCGCAGTTTACTGCGGCAACACGAGGAGAATTTCGCGAAGGCGAATTCTCCGATGTGATCTTGCATTGATGACGTTTACGGCATCAATGCCGTTTATAACATCCTTGCACATCTTACTCCGTCAATGCAAGAACGGTGAGCGTCTTGGCGGCAGGATCGTAGGAATAAAAGCCTGCCTGCTGTCCCCGTTCCGTTTCTGTATCCACTCGCAGCTTCATATAGATCTGCCGGGCGATCCCGTTCTCATCAAGGCAAAAGCCCTGCATCTCGATCTCATCCAGTATACCCGACATCCGGGCATTCTGGAACGCCTGATTAACCTCTATGCTCAGCAGCTCTCCGGTCAGTCCCACACCAGCCAAAGCATCCTGGCTGGTAATGAGGGTATCCGTCTCCTTATTATAGGCTAAGGTGGACAGATTTTCCTCTGTTTCTTCTTCCTCATGCACCGCAGCCGTAACGGTAGCCTGCAGATAGGCACCGGCACTGTGTTCATAGGTGTGGATCTCTACCCATTCATCCTCTTTGTCCTTAATATTCTCATAGATGGATGCGATATGATTCGCCTCTTTATTCAGCTCATCCAGGCTCTTAGTACTCTCCCCGGAGGGCGTCACAAACTGTGGGATCTGCACCACACTGTTTCCCTGCGTGGCGATCTCCTTCTGTTCTATCTCCGCATTGACGGCATTATCCGGTGTCGACGTATCTGACGCCGCAGACCGGATGTCATCTTCCGCCTCCGTATTTTCAGAAGTCTCCGTATCAGCTTCCCCTGTTTCCCGGGTCTGTCCTGTCTTCGCACCTTCCGCACTGGGCACTTCATCCTCAGAGGATCCCGCAGTCGATACCACCTGTCCGGTTTCCTTTTTCGCCTGACCGGTGCAGGCTGTCAGCTGCGCGCTGCCCACCATCAGAAGAAATGCCGCCAGTATGGGACGCCATTTATTCTTCTTTTGTTCCATGATCAATATTGCCTCCCTTGCATTACGGATCGCTCCCCAACGATCCCCATCCGCTCCTGATGCATAAGCGGAATGCAACCCATTATAACACACTTAGTATATCTGCGTCACCTTATCCTTCTTGTTAGTGCCGGACACATCTGCTAAACTGATGATTATGCAGACGCTCTGTGCCGCAGATGCCGCAGATCGTCAACGCTTTGTATGCTGCTCTCTTGCATCTGTGGAATGGAATGAGCAAACGGCATTGATACCGGACCACATTGAAGAATCCGCCGTGCAAGATTCTCCCGGTGTTGCCGCAATATAAGGAAACAAGAAAGGAAAAAAGGAAAATATGCGTCTTCGCAATGTGCCGGGTTCTAAGGAACACCTGGCAGAAAGTCCCTGGGTGATCCAGGATCCCCCCGCCGCCAAAGGCAAATGGCAGGAGATCTTCGGCAATGACCACCCCTGTCGTCTGGAAATCGGTTCCGGCAAAGGCCGCTTTATCGTGGAGCTGGCAGCCAGAAATCCGGACATCAACTACATCGGCATGGATAAATATTCCAGCGTCCTGATCCGGGCACTGGCCAAGCAGGAAGAGACAGAGCTTCCCAATCTCCGCTTCTTATGCTACGACGCCGAGCTTTTGGAAAATGTCTTTGAAAAAGGTGAACTGGACCGGATCTATCTGAATTTCTCCGATCCCTGGCCCAAGGAGCGACACGCCAGACGCCGCCTTCCTTCCAAGGAATATCTGCGGCTCTATGACCAC
Organism: Bacteroidaceae bacterium; assembly: GCA_963596015.1. Taxonomy (GTDB): domain Bacteria; phylum Bacillota; class Clostridia; order Lachnospirales; family Lachnospiraceae; genus CAG-791. The sequence continues at coordinate 10,642 of CAVBJS010000036.1, read as the reverse complement.
CTACTTCCTGCCGATGGGACCATCGAATTCAAGACCGACAACAGAGCCCTGTTTGACTTTGCTGTGGAGGAAGTGGCTGAGAGCGTCTTTCAGATCGATGCCCTGACCTATGATCTGCACAGGGATGCGGTCCTGAATGAGGGCAACATCATGACCGAGTATGAGGAAAAGTTTTCCGTGAAAGGAAATCCTATCTGCAAGTATATTTTGTCCAGAAAGACTTCCTAAGAAGAAATGCCGCCGGGTATTTCTCTCATATTTTGTAAATATTCGGTCCGTCTCTACCTTTTTTGGGAATTCTTTGGGTTACTGCTTCCATACCTGACTTTCAACTTTACATAACAACATAAAACAAGGGAGACCTGTATACGATCTCTGCCCCACGGCAGAGATTCACCGCTTTGTCTGCATGGCAGGTGTCACAGCCAAAGCCTTGCTCTCCCACGCAAGACACCTGCGAAACGGAGGTTTACCATGATCTTTACAGATGATAATTTTGAAAAAGAAGTTCTGCAGTCTTCTATCCCGGTGATGATCGATTTCTACGCAGACTGGTGCGGTCCCTGCAAGATGATGTCTCCCGTAGTGGAGCAGCTGGCCCAGGAATATGAGGGCAAGATCAAGATCGGGCAGGTCAATGTAGATGATTATCCAGCACTGGCTTCCCGGTATAATGTCATGTCTATTCCTAATTTCGTATTTATTAAGGACGGACAGCTGGCAGACCAGGCCATCGGCGGCATGCCCAAGGCTTCCCTTCAGGCAAAGTTGGAGGCGCTTCTGTAATGACAAAGCCGAGACCCGGCAAAAGAACTATAAAAAGAATATCCGCAGTGCTCCTGTCGGTACTTCTGGCAGCACCGTCCACATTGACGGTGTCCGCAGCTGCCGCCGGAACAGATCCTTCCATGTCTGCGGCAGTTGCCGAAGATACTGCTGTGACTGCGGAGGCAGACATATCTGCAGCCACTACAGCCGCTACAGCCACCACAGAGACTTCCGCAGCGTCCTCGGGAGCTTCGGCCACATCATCGGATACTTCCGTAGCTTCGGAAGCCTCTACTTCTCAGGAGCAGACTGCCACAGAGGACACTTCCACCCAGGAGGATCCCTTAGCAGCGTATCATAACGCCATTTTTACCGCCGACGGACTGCGGGACTTTAATGCAGAGGCCGAGATCCGAAAGGGAGAGCCGGTGCAGACTAACGAGATCCCGGGCTGGCCCCAGGGTCCTTCCATCGGTGCCGAGGGTGCCGTCCTTATGGAGCTTGACACCGGTGCTATTCTCTATGGTAAGAACATCGACGAAAAGCTCTATCCCGCCAGCACTACCAAGATCCTCACCTGTCTGCTGGCGGTGGAAAATCTAGAGCTTACCGATATGGTCACCTTTTCCCATGAGGCAGTATTTTCTGTGCCCTCAGACGGCTCTAAAGCAGGCATCGATGAAGGAGAATCCCTGACGGTGGAAGACTGCCTTTATGCCATCCTAGTTGGGTCTGCCAATGAGGCCAGCAACGCCATTGCCGAAAAGGTATCCGGCTCCATCTCCGCTTTTGCCGACCTTATGAACCAGCGGGCTGCGGAGCTTGGCTGCACCGGTTCCCATTTTGTCAATGCCAACGGTCTTTTTAATGAGGAGCATTACACCACGCCTCACGATCTGGCCATTATCGCCCGGGCGTTTTTTTCCAATCCTACGCTGCAGCGGCTGGGCAATACGCCTACGCATCACTTTGAGCCTACTGCCACACAGCCGGATGATTTCTGGCTGAATAACACCCATGCCCTGATCTCCGGCAAGATCGCCTGTGACGGCATCATCGGCGGCAAGACCGGCTATACGGATCAGGCCAGAAGGACGTTGGTTACCGGCTGTGAGAGAAACGGCATCCGCATGATCTGCATCATCATGAAGGAAGAGGATCCCTACCAGTACACGGATACCATTAACCTGTTTGACTACGGTTATTCCAACTTCCAGAAGGTGCGGGCCTATGACTATGAGACCCGTTATTCCACGGATACCAGCGGCTTTTTAGATGCCGGCAGCAGTCTCTTCGGCACCAGCAGCATGCCCAGCTTTTCCCTGTCTCAGGACAGTGAAGTCATTCTTCCCAGTACCTTGTCCTTTTCCGACCTGACTACCACAGTCACCTCGGTTTCTGCTGCGAACGGGCAGGAAAGTGACAGCGCCGACAGCAGCCAGACGCCTATCGCGCAGCTGACCTATTCCTACGGCGGCGTGGTACTCGGAGATGCACAGCTTTATCTGGAAAACGCCAATGACGCTTCTTCCGGTTCTTTGACCGGCGCAGTTGATGACGCATCCGGCGTCAGTAAAGATCCCGGCAGCTCTGATGGTTCTGACGGCTCCAATGGCGCAGGCAATTCTGAAGATCCCAGCGATTCTGCCAACAGCAGCAAAGCCGCAGAAACGGATACAGGCATAGCCGGACGTTTCCGGCGCAGTTCCCTTGGCAGATTTCTGTCAAATGTATGGGCCGATCTCATGGCCTTCTTTACCGTTGTCACCGTTGCCACCAATGGCACGCTTTATATCAATGTACAGGGCGTCCTGGTGCTGGTTTTGCTGGTAGGTGCCGTCCTGATGCTGCTGTTCCATCTGCGGGAGCTGTCCGCCTCTTATTCCAACTCGGATCTGCGTCCCAGAAAGAAAAAACGTCGCAAGGTACATTCCTATTCCTTGCAATATCATCGTTTTGATGATTCTTGGAAATGAAGCATTGGCATAAAAGATGACGGAAATTTCAGATTCTCGTCGTCTTTTCACAGAAAAGTCAAGTCATTTAAAAGGAGGATACATATGAAACATTCTTTCATCATACCGATCACTATGGCCGCTGTTCTGGCGCTTGGCGGCTGCGGTCCTGCTATACAGAGCAATGCGGCAGCTATCACCACACAGACGATCGCAACAGCTACAGGAAGTACAGCAGCCGATACAGCTTCCGCGGCTGCCGATAGCAAGGCAACAGCCGCCGCCACTTCAGATTCATCCATCCTGAAGACCGAGGATCTCACCCTGGAGCAAAAGGTGGGCCAGCTGTTCATCCTGCGTCCCGACACGCTGGATCCGGAAAGTCAGATCACAGAGACCGCCAGCGGCAAGAAGGTAGGAACCACGACTATCAACGACGCCATCCGTGCCAGTTTAAAGAAATACCAGATCGGCGGTGTTTGCCAGTTTGGCCAGAATATCATCGATCCGGCACAGATCACGCAGTTTAACAAGGATCTGCAGGAAGCTTCCGACATTCCTCTGTTTATCGCTGTGGATGAAGAAGGCGGCCGGGTAGCCCGTCTGGCCAACACAGACACTTTTGATCTTCCCAAGTATGAAAGTGCCGCTGCCGTAGGCGCCCAGGGAATGGAGGCAGCCTACGATATGGGAAAGACCATCGGCACCTATATCCGGCAATATGGCTTCAATGTAGACTTTGCACCGGACGCTGATGTCAACACAAACCCGGATAATCCTATCATCGGCACCCGGGCCTTCTCCTCCGACGCCGCCAATGCTGCTGTCCTTTCCAGCGCAGCAGGACTGGGACTGGCTGATGCAGGGGTTCTTCCCACCTTCAAGCATTTTCCCGGGCACGGTGATACAGCCGAGGACAGCCATACCGGCTTTGCTTACAGCTATCGCACTTTAGAGGAGATCCAAAGTTGTGAGCTTCTTCCCTTTGTAGCAGCCGGCAACGTGACGCCCCATGCCGTCATGGTCTCCCATATTTCCATGCCCAACGTCACCGGCGACAATACTCCGGCCACCCTTTCCGCACAGATCATTTCCCTGATCCCGGATGCAGACAACACTCTGATCATTACCGACGCCATGGAAATGCAGGCTGTCACCGACGCCTATTCCTCCGGAGAAGCAGCGGTCCGGTCCTTCTTAGCCGGCTGTGATATCATTCTCATGCCCGCCGATTTCGAGGAAGCCTACACCGCAATACTCACCGCCTGCCAGAACGGCACCATCAGTACGGAGCGACTCAACAAGAGTGTCGACAAGATTCTGAAATACAAGAACGCCTATCTGACACAGGAATAAAGTTCCTATACAGCTATCGCCCGGTAACTACTGACTGTCCGGCATTGCACGACTATCCGGCAAAAACAAGCAACGCATACACAAATAAAACCCTCAGCGAACTTTCTGCCGAGGGTTTTATTTTATGTCTGTGTTTCTTTTACGTCTGTGTTTCTTTTACGTCCGTATTTTTTTACGTCCGTATTTTTTTACGTCCGTGTTTTTTTTACGTCCGTGTTTCTTTTACATCTGTATTTTTTTATATCTGTGTTTTTTCGCCTGTTTTAACTTCTGTTACTTTCTTCTATTATTTCACTTCTGTTTTTCTTTACAGCTGCATTTGTTCTTCAGCCCTGCGGTCTCTTGGCCGCTTTTCTGGCTTTCTCCTGCAGTGCCTCCACTTCCTTCTGGTCGATGAATTTCTCTGTCTTGACCACGTAGATCAGGTCATCCTTGGACTTGCGCAGGCGGATCTTGGCCTTCATATAGCCATGCTCCGGGCAACAGGAGACGCTGTAGTAATGCTTGCCGTTGGGGGTGAACCACCGGACCTTCTTGCGCAGCTTGCGGCCGCACTCGTAGCAGTGGGTATCCATGACCTCCGGATCTCCCATGGCCTTGGACTTGGAAGCAAAACCTCTGGAGATGTACTTGGTGTAATCGTCGAAACGCACGTGTACCTCTCCCTTCCGGTCCCGGGGAATGGAAAAATAATCGTAGGAAATATTTTTCAGTACGCTCTCCGGCAGTTTTTCCAGAATGCGGGCGGTGTAATAGGCATCGCTGTGGGCTCTGTGAAAAGGGCAGTCCTTCTCGATATGGAGAAAATCAATGGCATATTCCAATGATCTTCTGGACTTGCGGGTCTCAAAAGCCAGGGCGAAAAGCTTCTGTACATCCAGAAAGGGAAGAGGGCCGTCGGAAAGCGGCGCCTCTTTGTGGTAAAGAAGGTTTCTTTGCAGCTCCGTCAGATCCGTAGGTCCCCAGGTACAGTACAGGGGATCATCCCCGCACCAGTCCTGAAAATCATCCATTACTTCCGGGAAAGTCCGCTCTCCCGCCAGGGACTCCATGTTCAGGTGCACCAGCTTGCCGGTGATGCCGTGCATGGAGTGGTAACATACCGGCCGGATCAGGCTGGAAAAATCTCCTTCATGTTCTCTTTGTTCATTCAGGCGCACAGCACCGATTTCTATAATCTCGAAGGGCATATCAGGATTCTGCTTCTCTACGGAAGCATTTCCCTGATTCCATTCCAGGTCTAAGACAATGTATTTCATGTTTCCTCGCGTGCGCTCATGCTCCTTTTACAGGATGTTTAAGTCTGCCGCAGCGGACGTCTTCATGGCGTTCCGTCATCGAACGGTAAAATCCTTGTGACTGTTCAGCACCCATCTCAATCTTCCTGCCAAACAGATACAAATAACTTACTTACTCTCCGGGATATCATTGATCTCCATGTAGGAGCGGATGTAGCTGGTCAGGCACTTGGCGGTATTCTCAATACCGATCCGGCTGCTGTTGATCAGGATATCATATCCTCTGGAATCACCCCATTTGCGATCGCTGAAGTGATTGTGATACTGCTTTCTCTTAAAGTCTACCCGGCGGATCCGGTCTGCCGCCTTCTGGGGATCCAATTCAAAAATACGCTGGATCCGGTCTAATTTATCCTGCTTGTCACCGGTTACGAATACGCTGACCACATGGGGATACAGCCGCAGAACAGACTCGGCACAGCGACCTACGATGACAAAGGACTGTCCGCTCTCTGCAATCTCCCGGATATAGGCAAATACCTTCTCTGCAATGATCTCCTCCGGAGAATTGGAAAACTCGCCGATACGGCGGGAAAGCAGGAAATTAATAGGCTTTTCGTCCATTTTTTCCACAAATTCTCTGGTATAGCCGCTGGAATCCACAATAGCCTCTACGATCTCCTTATCATAGAGCTTGATCCCCAGATCATCGGCGATATGCTGTGCAATAAAATGACCGCCGCTTCCATGCTCTCTGCCCACTGTGACAATAATCTGCTTATCGCTCATAACGCTCTCCATTTCTGCGTATCTATAGCCGCTCCCTATGCACCGGCGCCTATAGATAACGGCCGCCTGCGGACTTCCTGTCGCTGACAGTTCCATTCGCAGACAGCCGCAATACGCTTACTGTGCTTTCAATGATCGCTGCCATACAGCCCGGGGCACTCCCGGAGCCTGCATGACCACAAACGATCGTCGCCGTTCACGCATATCTCGTTCCGGCAACGCCGCTGTATAAACAGCAACAACTAATCACCAGCCACCTGTCCTTATCCTACAGATAACGAACGTACAGGCATATCAGTGATATCATTATAACAATGATAGTGGCCGGGACGCAATACTTACAATATTTTCCCCAGCTGATGGGATGACCGTTCTTAGCGGAAACGGAGGTACCCACTACGTTGGCGGAAGCGCCGATGGGAGTGGCATTGCCGCCGATATCGGTGCCCAGGGACAGGGTCCATGCCAGGGTATGCAGGGAAATGCCTGCGGAGACCGACAGAGACTGGATCACCGGCAGCATGGTAGCTGCAAAAGGAATATTGTCGATCAGTGCGCTGCAGACAGCAGACAGCAACAGGATGATGGCCACAATCACGTGGGCATTGCCGCCGCTGACCACAGAGATAAAGTTGGCAATAACTTCCAGTACGCCGGTCTGCTCCAGACCGCCTACAGAAACAAACAGACCGATGAAGAACAGCAGCGTCTTGTAATCCACACCCTTAAAGATCTTGGGAATGACCTGTGTGCCGGAGGTAGCGGTCATGGCGATCAGCGTCAGGATCGCTACGATCACGCCGATGCATGCCACCGTCAGGCCTGTCTGGGCATGGGTTATCAGCAGTACCACGGCAATGGCAAAAACAGCGATGCCGCAGATAAAGGAAGACTTGCTGGCAATGGCGGAAGACGGCTCCGGGCAGCTTACCTCTCCCTGTCTTTCCGCCTCATTCTGCTTCAGCTCCTTGCGGAAGCACAGCCAGAAGTAAACCAGGGAAAAGATAAAGCTGATCCCTACGATCAAACCAGTGTTGCTGATAAAGTCCATAAAGCTGTAGCCTAAGGACGTACCGATGATGATATTCGGCGGATCGCCGCTCATGGTAGCAGCGCCGCCTAAGTTGGCGCAGAAAACCTCTGACAGGATCATAGGTACCGGATTATACTTCAGGATCCTGGACAATTCGATGGTGACCGTAGCCAGGAACAACACCACAGTGATGCTGTCGATAAACATAGACAGAAATGCGGACATGCACATAAAGCAGATCAGCAGCGGCACCAGATGATAGTGGACGGCCTTGGCAAGACTCAGGCAAAGCCAGCGGAAGAATCCGGAATGTCCCAGGCCTTCTACCATGATCATCATGCCTGCGATAAAGACAATGGTGGACCAGTTAATGCCCGCCGATGCGCTCTCCTCACCGCCGTACCAGAAGCTTTGGGCAAAGAAAGCTTTGAAATTCAATGTGTCCATGATAGCCTGGGGACTGCGCAGACAGATCCCAAAGACCAAAACCAGCATCAGCGCACCACTGACTAACGTGATCCACTGCCGCTCGAATTTGTCCAGGATAATCAGGACAAACATGCCAACAAAGATAATTATGGCAATTGCCTGTGCGATCATATGGTTTCTCCTCCTCATACTGCCGATCAGGGTGTCTCTTTTTCATCACGATACATCTGCAGGTCTGCCAACGAAGCATGACAGAGACCCGTCAGAGATCTGACAAAAATGTACTGCAACCTGTACCTGCTAAAATTTTAACAACATTTATTATAATATGGATTTTAGCAAAGTAAAGTGGGCTTGTTATTTTTTTGACAAAATGCGCAGTAAGAAATGGTTTCTATTGGGCAATTTGCCCTACTAAGGATTTTTCAGGACGGTTTTTCCTTGTCTTTCTTTACGATTTCTTAACAGAGCAGAGGATGCTTTCTTAACAGATAAGCCCGGTTTCTTAACACCGACAGAAAAAGGACAGCCCGCTTTGGACTGTCCTTTTCACATCTTATACCAACCATTTATCACACAGAATGAAAGATCATTCTTATGCTTCTTATGCCAATGCAGCACCCAGAGTCTTTAAGTCACCTTCTGCTGTGTCATCCGGTGCACCGTTAAAGATGACGCTGTCGGAAGCGATAACGGCACCTGCATTCTTGCAGGACTCTTCCCAAATGCGCATCCACTCGCCGTCGCCCCAGCCGTAAGAGCCGAACAGACCGATCTTCTTGCCGGAGAGTTTGATCTCCAGGTCGTTGAACATAGGCTCGAACTCGGTGTCCTCCAGCTGCTCTGCACCCATAGCCGGGCATCCGAATGCTACTGCATCATAGTCATCCATCTTGGCTGCGTCAAACTCTGCGCTGGTCAGGATATCTACATCTGCACCCTTTTCCTTTGCGCCGTCTGCTACCATGCTTGCGCCTGCCTCGGTATTGCCTGTTCCACTCCAATAAACTACTGCTACTTTACTCATAATACTCTCCATTCCGCAGGCGCATTACATTAGAGAGATCGCAGATCAGATTCCCGATTTACGTAATGCAAATTTCTTATCTGCTTCTGCGATCAGAGCTATATGTAACGCCTGCGGCACATATAGCCGTGTTTAAGATCTGCTATCCGGCGGATTTAAACACTGATCTCCTTTTTATTTACTGCTTACTGCGAGCCTTTCTACAGTCTGCCCTTTTTCCCACTGTTTCCGGTAATCCGCCATACAGCGCCGGTACAGTGCAAAGGTCTTCTTGGCCTTTTCCTCATCCCCGTAAACCTTCCAGAAGCCGGCATATTTATAATTAGCCGCTCCCTGCTCGATAAATCCCCGCACATCCTCCGGGGGATATCCCAGGAACAGACCGATCTCGTGAGGAAAACTGTCGTACTTTTCCAGACGTCCGATGAGTCTGGCCACGCACTGATTCGGATTACCCGCAGGATATCCGAACTGCCGCAGCAGGCGCTCCGTCTCCTTATCCGAAAGATCTGCCTTCAGGCGTCCCGGTCGGTAAATATAGATCAGGGCTCTGTGATCCTTCATCTGCAGCGGCAGCATGCAAAGTCCCTTGGGCACCAGCGTGCGGTTAAAGGAACGGATCTGTCGGCGAAGACTCTCCTGCGTGTCATATTCGCAGGCAAACAGATTAGCTGTCTTAAGCCCTGCCAGAGTAGGAGAACAATTTTCTACAATCATTTCCTCGGACACAAGTCCCTCCCCGCCACCTTCTGCTGCATAGATCCTGTGGCTCTTTTTAAAAGTTAGTTTTCGCTAACCCACGTTCTCATTTTACTTTTTCCCCATTCTCTTTCCGCTCCATTTGGACACAAAGAAACGGCAGCAGAGGAAGAACTCTGCTGCCGCAATCTACTCTTTTCTTTCTGTTCACATCTTTTCTCTCTGTTCACAGCGCCTTTACGGTTGTGTCCGATCACCTCGTAAATTCAGATCCTCCGGTGTGATCACCCACGAAAGACTTATTCTGCCTTTTTCGTAGCCCCGTCAATGTAGGACCGCAACTGCTCCACATATAACCCTGCCATTTTGCCAAGGGGTCTGTCTGCCGCCTGGATGTAACCGATCTCCATATATTCGTCGCTCTCTAAGGGCACGGAGACGATCTGGGATCCATTCAGGTCCGTGCTGAGCACACCGGAGGAAATGGTATAACCGTTCAGGCCGATGAGCAGGTTAAAGAGGGTGGCCCTATCTGTCACCACGATGTTCTTAGGGCTCTCTTCGGTGCTGTGAAGCTCCTCGGAAAAGAAAAAAGAATTGTTATTGCCCTGCTCGTAGGTCAGCCGGGGATAGGCCTTCAGTTCCTCTAAGGTCACACTTTTCCGGGCCGCCAGAGGATTTTTCCAGCTTACAAAGACATGGGGACGGGCCGTAAAAAGCGGGGTAAATTTCAGATCCGCATTCTCGATGGCATGGGACAGGACCCCCTGGTTAAACCGACTGAAATACAGCACTCCCAGTTCGCTGCGCTGGGTCCGGACATCTTCAATAATGTCAAAGGTTCTGGACTCCCGCAGGGTAAACTCGTATTTTTCCTGCCCATATTCCTTTACCAGTGCCACGAAGGCATTGACCACAAAGGCATAGTGCTGGGACGAAACGGCAAAAACCCGCCGCGCTGGCGTTCCTGCCTTGTACTGCTCCTCCAGCAGATCCGCCTGCTCCACCACCTGTCTGGCATAGGACAGGAATCTGGTCCCCTCTTCCGAGAGAATCACCCCCCGGTTACTGCGGTAAAAGATGGAAATCCCCATCTCCTTTTCCAGTTCCGTCACCGCCTTGGAAAGACTGGGCTGGGAAATAAAAAGCCTGGAAGCCGCGGTACTGATGGAGCCGGATTCTACGATCTCTATGATGTAACGAAGCTGCTGTAGTGTCATGTTAACTCCCTATGCCGTTTGTAAGAAATGCTATCAAGCATTTCATGCAAACTCACATTATTGCCGCAGCTTACTGCGGCAACACGAGGAGAATTTCGCGCAGGCGAATTCTCCGATGTGATCCGCAC
>CAVBJS010000035.1:0-27172 GCA_963596015.1 Bacteroidaceae bacterium | reverse complement strand
CCCGAGGTGTCTGAGCATCCCCGCATCAGGCGGGGATGCGAGTTCGGGCCGTGCCATTCGCAGGCGAGAGGCAGATTATAGTAAAACGGCGCAAGGTGCAAGGTGCGAGTTATTCTGCCGTGCTCCGGTGCATGACCGGGTGACACCAAATCATCATAGTAACTGAACTGTAACCCCAGTTGCAAAAAATTACACAAATTTTAGATTCCGAAAATTGACAATCCCCCCTATTTCATATTACAATATCTGCCAACGAAAGGAAGGTTACCATAACAGTGAAAGAACATTCCGACTCTGACACAGAGCCACCTAACCGAAACTTCATTTTTATCTCTAATTCATTTTCAGACACAGACTTTTTATGTCTGTCTTCCCGATTTTCCCATTCTTATATAAAGGAAAAGTTAAGATGCTGGGGTGAGACCAGTGCGGGATCCTCACCTGATCGATTCGCTCATGTAAACGGAGTTTTCTGTTTGCCCTGGGTGTTTTTTGCGTGTCGGCAGACCATACAGTTTCAATGAGACTTTTACTATCACTACATACACATCACTAAGGAGGTTACATTTTGTCTGATTTACCTATACTATGGCTGATTTTGTTACAGTTCGTTTTCATCGGCTTTAATGCCATCTTTGCCTGCGCGGAGATAGCCGTTATCTCCATGAATGAAAATAAGCTGGCCAAGCTGGTATCCGAAGGGGATAAGCGGGCCATTCGACTTTCCAAATTAACGGAGCAGCCTTCCCGCTTCCTCTCCACCATTCAGGTGGGCATTACCCTGGTCAACTTACTCAGCAGTGCGGTGGCTACCGAAAGCTTTTCCGAGCGTCTGGCCGCTTTCTTCCGCTCTCTGGGCCTGCCCCTGCCGGCCTCTGTGATCCACGCCCTGTGCGTGGTGATCATCACCCTGGTACTGACCTACTTCACAGTACTGTTAGGTGAACTGATCCCCAAGCGTCTGGCCATGAAAAAAGCCGAAGACATTGCCCTCGGCATGTCCGGCTTTATCTATACGGTATCCAGGATCTTTATTCCTGCAGTATGGCTCTTCTCCGCTTCCACCAATGCCATCCTTCGCCTGCTTGGCGTGGATCCCAACAGTGAGGAAGAGGAAAATGCGGAGGAAGAGATCCGTCTCTTACTGGATGCAGGCAACCAAAACGGTACCATTTTGCCTGCAGAGAGCAGCATGATCCAGAACATCTTCGAGTTTAACGACATTACCGCCGAGGATATCATGACCCACCGCACCGAGGTAACCCTGCTGTGGACCGACGATGACGATGCATCCTGGGAAAAGACCATTAACGATACCCGTCACTCACACTATCCTGTATGTGACGGCAGCCCCGACAATATCATCGGCGTCCTCCGCGCCAAAGACTATCTGCGTCTTAAGCAGCGGACTCGCAGCGAGGTCATGCGCACCGCCGTGCACCATGCCTGGTTCGTACCCGAAGGTGTCAGAGCCGATGTGCTTTTCAGAAATATGCAGAAATCCCGCAATCACTTTGCCATCGTACTGGATGAATACGGCGGTGTCAGCGGTATCATTACCATGAATGACCTGTTAGAGGAGATCGTAGGTGACTTAGAGGACGATATCAGTGTCCCCAGAGAAGCCCCTATGATCGTGAAATGTGATAAAAACAGCTGGCGCATTCAGGGTACTGCTCCCTTAGAGGACGTGGCCGAGCAACTGGACCTTTCCCTTCCTGTGGAAGAATATGACACCTTCGGCGGACTGGTCTTTGCCCTGATCGGCACGGTTCCTTCCGATGGTGCCACCCCTTCCGTGGACGGCTTCGGCATGCACATTCAAGTGGAATGTATCAAGGATCACCGCATGGAGCGGGCCCTGGTGCAGCGTCTTACTCAGGAAGAAGAATCTCCTGACCCAGAGCCGTCGAATAAATGATCCGCTCTTTCACTCTCCTGCCCCGTATGCGGCTAAGGGCCTCAGCATAGCAGGAGAGCTGGACCCGGTAGCGCTGCTGCAATACTTCAGCGCTGCCTACCCGGTCCGTCTTATAATCCACCAGTATGATATGATCCTCTTCTTCAAAAAAGGCATCGATTATACCCTGGATCAGCACCTGTTCATCGGCAGGAAAATCCTCCTGCAGCCGGTTAGCCGGCACACCCATGACAAAATGCTGTTCCCGGAAAAGTCTGCCTTCCCGATTCGCAGCTGCCATCCGTCCCGCCAAAGGGGACCTCAAAAAAATCAGCACGCTTTTTCCTGTCAGAATTTCTTTTTCCTCATTCTTAAAAAGTCCTGCATCTATCAGCTCCTCCACATAGTCTTTCAGCTGCCTTGCACTGATCTGCGCCGGATCCGAAAAGCGAAGATAATCAAAAACTTCCAGAAAACGGTGCAGCACCGTTCCTCTTGCAGCTCCTTTTATTTCTTCCTTTTCCTGCATAAAGCGGGGCACACAGGGAAGAGTCTCCTTTTCTGCAAAAAGCTGTCTGCTCTCTTCTTCCCGCTCTCCCTCTGCCGCCTTTTTCAGCTCCGTGACCGTGGTCTTGGTATAAAGACCGGAGAGATTTTCGTGAGGATACCGGAAGGCAAAACGCCTTTGCAATTCTTCCGCCAGCGCTTCGTCGGCAAAATGCCCTGCCTGCGCCTGCGCTTTGGCATGCTGTAAAAGTCCGGCTCTTGTCTCTAAAGTCACCTGTTCCTCCAGCTCCTGCAGCGAAAGCTCTGATGCCTTCAGAAGGCTGATCTTAAAGGGCAGGGGCATATTCTGTCCCATGGATGCCGCCTGGGCTGCCAGCAGCAGATCCAAATAGCAACTTGCCCCTTCTATAAATGTCACCGGCAGCATCAATCCCTTGATTCCGGCCAAAGCGTTGGTAAGCTGCCGAATCTTTCCCTCATAATCTTTGGTATAACCGGTCATGATCAGCTTTTCCTTGGCTCTGGTCATGGCCACATAGAGGATGCGCACTTCTTCTCCTAAGCTCTCCTGTCGGATCTTGTCTGCGATAGCCCTCCTGCGCAGGGTATCTGTACGGATACGTCTGTCTGGATCCACATAGGAAAGACCTGCACCCCAGTCATTGTCAATGATCATATCGCCGGAAGCATCCCGTCTGTTGAAGCGTTTTTCCATGCCTACCACAAAGCAGATAGGAAACTCCAGTCCCTTACTCTTATGGATGCTCATGATGCGCACTACGTCCGCTTCTTCATCCAAGGTATTTGCCTCTCCGTAGTCCACCTCATACTCATGCATCTGATCGATGTAGCGAAGGAACTGAAAAAGCCCCGTATAGGCTGTCTTTTCAAAGGCTGCCGCCTGGGCACAGAGCATGCGCAGGTTCGCCAGACGACCGGTCCCTCCCGGCATCGCTGCCGCGTAGTTCTCATATCCGGTCTCTTCAAAAAGACTGGTCAGCAGGGTATGTACGGTCATGAAGACCTTTTTTTCTCTCCAGGTACCGAGGAATGCAAGAAAGGCTGCCGCCTTTTTTCCCAAGGGATCTTGCTGCAGGGCGCAAAGCAGCAGAGATCCGTAGAGACTGTCTTTTTCAGGCGCTTTTTCAGTGTCCTTTTCTGTATATTCTTCGGAATCATTTGCAAGGTTATCCGCAGCACTCTTCTCAATTTTATTTTGAGAACTTTTCTCCGTGATTTCGTCTGCGCCGGTCTGTATCTGCTGCTCCCGGTTTTTGCCGCACAGCCGCACTCGGGCCACTTCCTCTTCACTAAAGTTGCCAAAGTAGCCTCGCATCACTCCATAGAGGGGAATATCCTGTCTGGGATTATCCAGTACCCTAAGCAGCTGCAGGGCCTGCCGGATCTCTTCCGTGGCAAAATAGCCTTTTCGGGTATTGATATAGGCAGGGATGCCTTCCTTTTCAAAGACAGTCCGCAATACCTCGTCCCAGCCGGAGGCAGCCCGCAGCAATATAACGATATCCTTGTATCTGGCGGGGCGCATGGCGCCGCTGTCCTCATCCCGTACCGGCAAGATACCTACCAGTTCTTTGATGCGATGGGCCACGGCCAGGGCTTCTTTCTGCTGCCTGGTCTTCTTCTCCTTTTCCTCGGTGGCTGAGCCGTTCTCCGCACAGGAATCATCTGACTGCGTTTCCTGCGCTTCTGTCTCCTCTTCTTCCTTCTCATCCACCAGCAGCAGTTCCGCCGGATACACGTCCCTCCGGCCCTCCGGGTAGTCAGCCCCTATTTTCAGCGTTGCCTCTTCGCCATAGGTGACGCCGCCCACCTCATAGCGCATGATCCGCTCGAAGACCCTGTTGGTGCTCTCTAACACTTCCTTGCGGCTGCGGAAATTCTGGTCTAAATCTATCCGTTCTGTCTGAGGATCCTTTGACCTCCTATAGCGGTAATATTTTTCCATGAAGATTTCCGGTCTGGCCAGACGGAATTTATAGATGCTCTGCTTTACATCCCCTACCATAAAGCGGTTAAAATGCCCCTCATCCTCTCCGGAAATGATTGAGAGCAGCAATTCCTGTACGTCATTGCTGTCCTGGTATTCATCGATCAGGATTTCCTTAAAATGCCGGCGATAGCGCAGAGCTGTCTTACTGGGTCGTACAGTGCCATCCTCCTGTACATCACACAGGATCTCCAACGCATAATGCTCCAGGTCATCAAAGTCAATGATATTTTTTTCCTGTTTGGTCTCATGGAAACGATGGATAAAATCAATAGTAAGCCCTATCAGAGTCAGCAATGGCTTTTCTGCTGTCTCCATCTTAAGCAAAGTCTGACCGACCGGCTCTCCGAAAAGCTTTTCCCCCACTTCCTTTGCATTTTTTTTGCATGTGGTGCGCATCTCCTGGACTGCACTCTTTAGGTCGGGATCCACATCCGGATATTTCCTCTTATCTACCCTGGGAAGATTCTTGACACCGGCAAAGGCCTCGACGCAGGCCTTTAGCTGATCCCGCATTTTCATAAACGCTTCCAATGCTTCCATATCCCGGAGCTCTTCGGAGGCGTCCATCTCTTCCTGCACAAAGGGATCCTCCTCCCGGAAGGCTGCAAAGACTGTGCGTTTTTCTTCCTCCAGGAATTCCGCATAAGGATACGGTCCTCCCGCCCTGCCGCAGAGGTCGATCATGGAATCATACTGCTCTTCCATCTCCTGAAAGCGGCGCTTGCCCTGCTTAAATAAATACTGCATCCAGGGAGTTTTATAGAGATCCTGCTCCGTCAGAACATGGTAATCCTCTTCCCGCTCCTTAAGCCAGGCCTCCGGCCAGGGATGGCTCATGGCTTTGGTATACAGATCCATCACCAGTTCCTCCAGGGCGGCATCCTTAAGTCCGGGACAAAAATAGTCCACGCATGCCATAAAAGCAGGATCCTTCCTGCTGTAAGCTTCTTCCAGCACTTCCCCCAATACATCCTTTTTCAGCAACGCCGACTCTGTCTCATCCGCCTGCCGGAAGGAAGGGTCCAGATCGATATCGCTGAAATGATTGCGCAGCAGATAGGTGCAAAAGCTATCAATGGTGGTGATCTGGGCTCTGTGCAGCAAGGTCTCCTGGTGCTGAAGATGGAGATTTTCCGGTTCCCGGGCCAATCTTTTCTCTATGGCTGCGGCAATACGCTCCCGCATCTGGGCCGCTGCCGACCGGGTAAACGTCACCACCAGCAGTTGGTCGATATCCGCCGGCTCTGCCCCGTCTTTACCGGGTTCTGTCACCAGCCGGACGATACGTTCTACCAGCACAGCGGTCTTGCCGCTGCCCGCCGCTGCCGATACCAATATATTGTGATCTCTCGCATCCAGCACCCGCTGTTGGTTTTCTGTAAATTTCATAGCTACCTTTCTCCGATATGATTCCGCCAGGATGCGCAGCATCCTGCCGGTAACAGAAAATGGCTTCCGTTATTTTCTGTTATTTTGCCTCTCTTTGCCGCAGTTTATCGTGGCTACGTAATATGAATTTCGCGCAGGCGAATTATCCAATAGATTTTGCCGCAATTTAGATCAATCTCTTCTCATAGCCCGGTGTCTTGGGATCAAAGCCGCATACATTTTTATAAGGACAGTATTCGCAGGCACTCATCTTATCCTCCTCCACCGGAGAAAGGGTCACGTTGCCCCGAAGGATTTCCTCTCCCAGCCGGCACATCACCTCTCTGGCCGCCTCCGCCAGTTCCTCGTACTCCTCGGTCGTAAGCACGCTGGAGCCTGAACGTAAGGTTCCGTCTTTCTTAAAGCTGACAGGGATCACGTGTGCGTTGTTACCCGGATCTTTGTCCAAGAGAGCCAGCACCTGGGGATCCTGATTGACGATCCCACTGGGGCACAGCTCTTTTCGCACGGCCTCCAGAACTGATCCACTGATTTCCTCTTCCTGTGCATTGTATATTTCGTCAGCTTCCTGTGCTTTGTCATTTTCCTGCCGTTCGTACTTTTCCTGTTTCTCACTTTCTTCCTGCCCTTTCTTTTTTTCCGGCAGCACGGCAGCAGAGGTACTCACAAAAGGATCCTGAAAACGATAGTAAAGCATGGCGGCCGGCACAGTAGGTTTCTCCGGATACAGGCTCTGCTCCCTGGCTCTGGCCGCCTCCATATAGACCATGAGCTGCAGCTGCAGACCCTGGCGAATCTTTTTGGGGTCCAGATCATGAAGACCGGACTTATAATCCAGCACCTTGATATAGATACCCTCCGGGGTCTGGCACAGATCCACTCTGTCGATGCGGCCGTTTAAGAAAAGGGCTGCCGTCTCGCTGTCATCCTCCCAGGGATGCAAGGGGATCACGATCTCCCCCAAGGGCGATGCCTTAGTCCCAAAGGAAAGCTCATATTCCTGCGGCACAAAACTTCCCCGCTGCAGCTGATACTGCAGGGTTTCCACAGTGCGGCCCAGGATGCGCTTCATCCGCTCCAGGGACGCGCCGCTTCTGGCGGTGGCATACAGCAGCAGATCTTTATATCCCGCCGCGGTCTCCATCACTGCTTCCTCGGTCAGCTGCCGTCCCTGGGAAAAGCTAAAGTCTGTCCAGGACAGTCCCTGTTTTTGCAATTTGCCTGCGAAAGCCTCCATACTCTCATGCAATACTGAGCCAATATCCGAGGTTTCCGGCACATAGACCTTCCGCTCTTTCAGTCCCAGTCCGTATTGCAGATAGTGTCTGCCAAAACACTGGGCACAGGTTTCCAGACGACTGACACTTCCCCGCAGGAAACGGCCGTAGAGAGCTTTGGCGGTCTGGGGAGAGATGGGCCTTGGACGATAGCGAAGGAGGGCTGCTTTGGTCAGCTTTTCCGCATCCTCTGCCATCTTTTTCTCCCCGGTTGTACCCCCGGTGCTCAGGATGCCGTAGACTGTCAGAAGACTGTCCATTTTGTCCTTTTCCCGGTCATAGTAGCCGTCCATCATCTGCCGCAGACCTCCGGAGAGAAAGTCAAGGCTATCCCGGCCTGCCGTCAGCTGCCCGGCCAAAGGCTCCTCCTCCGGTACTTCCACAGACAGCGTGGGGAAAAGCCGGCGCATAGTCTGGATCAGATAAGAGGACCGTAACGTCTTGCCCTCCTCGCTCACTCTGGCATAGGAAAGATACAGCAGATCCGTGGGTTTGGTCATGTTGATATACAGATAGAGTCTTTGGATATACATCTGCTGTCTGGGGGTAGGGGAAAGCTCCATACCGGATCCCTGCAGGAATTCTCTGTCCAGGTCAGAGAGGATGCCGCCTCCCGTGGAAGCTTTGGGAATGCTGCCGTCATTGACTCCCAGCATAAAGAGCACCTTTACCTGGTGCAGTCTGGTCCGCTCCATATCGCCTACCACCAGACGGTCTGCCTTCTGAGGCAGGGTACCTACCCGGATCTCTCCGATACCGGTCTCCAGCAGCGAGAGATAATCTTTGGCGGATATGGTCTCATCCCCCAGCAGGTCCACCATCTGATCCAACAGTTCTATGAACTTGGCATAGAGCTGACTGTATTCCTTGGCCCGCACCGGATCCATTTGCCGGGTAAACACATCTGCATATCTTTCCATGGATTCCTGGATATGATTCTGCACCAGAAATCGATAGAGGGCTTCGGTGCGCATACGCACAGTAAGGGTTTTGCCCGTCTCTTCTTTTACCCCTTTTCTGATATCTTTATTATCTTCTCTAATCCCCCCTGTCATCTGCAGCGGGGCGATCTCCTCCAGGAATTTAACTCGCAGAGATTCAATCTCCTCATCAAAGGCCTTCTCCCACTTTTTACGGCCGCGGATGCCTCTCTCCAGGCAATAGTTTTCCAGACGGTCCGTCTCATCCACCGTCAGGGAGGACAGGCCGCTGCGCAGATAACGGAACACCTGCTCGTAGGCAAAATCGCTGATACCGATCTGCAAAGCGCTGCGGATGGTCTCTGTCAGGGGATTGGACACCACGGCACTGGTCCTGTCCATATATAATGGGATCTCATAGCGCCGGCACATTTTTTGCAAAGCGTCCTCATAGGCCGTCTGGTCACCGCAGACCGCCGCGAAGTCCCGGTAGAGATACCCTTGTTCTGCCACCAGTCTCCGAATGGTGATACACATCTGCCGCACCTCTTCCAGCCTGCTGGAAGACTCCCGGATATGAATGCTCTCCCCCGGTGCCTGCTCATCTCCTGCCCATGGAATGATGGGAGAGCGAAACAGGTGGGCCTCCATATGGGCCAGCACCGGATTGGTGCGAAAACGCCACGGTGTCTGTTTCTCCTGCTTTTTTTGACACGCGATCTTACCTGTATTCTCATCTGACGCAGGATCATCCATCGTCAAACGAGGCTTCTCCCCTTTTCCTTGACTGTCTCCTGTCCCGTCCAGGGCAATGTTCTCTCCCATAACCGCCCCGGCTTCCCGGGCCATGGCATGCAGCTCCCGTACCGTCTTGCGGCTTAGGTAAAACATACACTCCTTAGGGCCTGCCGTATCCTGTGCCAGCACCTGCTCCATGGAAGGCCCCCCGTCCTCCCCGAAATCCAGACTGATGATGACTTCCTTGGCGTGCTGGATCAGGGCCAGCAGCACCCTATTCTGTACCGGCGTAAAACCCGTGAACCCGTCAAAGATCAGGATGCTCTTTTTAACTAATGCGGAAGACGGAATGGCGTCTGCCAACAGATCTAATGTCTCTTCCGTCGTCACGAACCGATCCCGCTCATATTGCAAAAAACCGTCATACAAAAGCCGCAGATCCTGCAGCCTAGCCTGCAATGCCCCCTGTTCCTTGGCAAACTCTATAAGCTCATCCATCTCGCCAAGACCGATGCCATATTGCATAAACTCCGACAGAGCAGACTTTACCTCCGCGATATAACCGGCCCGATGCAGATTACCTCCGATGACAGGCAGCTGCTGCTTCAGATTGCCGGCGATCCGGCGCAGTACCAGCGTCTTGCCCATATCGTCCAGCACTGTCCGCTTCTGTACTCCCAGCTCCTCAAAGATCCGGTATGAAAGCCGTCCAAAGCTCAGCACATCGATATTCATGATGCCATGGGCCGGATGCGCCGTCACCAGCGCCTGCTCCGTCTGCATCTTGGACTGATCCGGCACAATATACAGCACACTTTCTTTGCCGGAAGCATCCGCTGCCTTTATGGCATATTCCATTAAGTTATGACTTTTGCCGGAGCCGGAGGCGCCGTAGATAAATCGGTAGGTCATTGGGTTTCCTCTTTGGGGAGTGAGAAAGATATTTTTATTGTTAACAGAAACGTTCAGCAATATCAGTTCTTATCACGTTCAGCATACAAACAGTGTCAACGCTTGCTCATATGCCGCATCATTATTATGAATGATTATCTTGCGATTGTAAAAGAAAAACTTGATCCTGACATTTATGCTTATACTTTACCAAAGCGCAAATACGTGCTCGAATTTTATCAATTGATACCTGTAACGTTACACGTTATAATATAGACATGATAAAATCATTCGCCCACAAAGGATTAAAAGAATTTTACGAAAATGGTTCCAAGAAAGGTATCATTAGAACAGAGAAACGTATATGACAAGCAGAAAACCAACACATCCGGGAACCGTTCTTTTAGAAGACGTCATAAAGCCACTGGATCTTACCATCACGGATGCTGCAAAAATGCTGGGCGTTAGCCGCAAAGCACTATCAGAATTTGTAAATGAAAAGACAATGTTAAGCCCCGATATGGCCATTCGTATTGCAAAAGCAACGAATACATCTCCGGAGAGCTGGATGGAAATGCGGCAAAAATTAACACTTTGGGAAGCAGCACAACATCTGCCAAAGAACGTCATTCCATTCCCTTCTTTATATTCTGAGGAGACTGAACCTTTACAAATGTAATAGCCTTATACATCTTTATCAGTTCATAAAAGGATTTTAAAAATGGCGGGAGCAATCCCGCCATTTTTTTGACTATACCATCGGAGAATCTTCCTGCATATCCGGCTTTGTATTCCCTCTGCCGGGCAGTGCCAGAATAATGATGGTGGCTATAATGCAGATGGTGCCGATGACGTCGGGCAGGGTGAAGCGGACATGCATCCAGGCAGCAGTGAGTACCATGGAGGCTACCGGTTCCACGCAGGCATAGAGGCTGGCTTTGACGGAACCGATCAGTTTTACACCGGTCATATACAGTGAGAAACTGACTGCGGTGCCCAGCAGGATCACCACCAGAAGGGTCAGGATCATCTGCTGATCCACGATCACCGTCTGATGCCAGGGTCTGAACAGCAGGGTCAGTGTGCATCCGCCGATCAACATACCCCATGCCAGGATCAGAGGGGTAGGGAACTGTTTTTGCAGCTTTTCCGGCTGTACGGTATAGATGACTACCGCCACGGCTGAGAGTAATCCCATGGCCAGAGCTCTGTCGGAGAGAGCCAAAGAGGTGGGATTGCCGTGAGTAGCAATGAGAAAGATGCCAAACAAAGCCAGAAGGACGCCTATAACTTCCTTTTTTTCCGGAAGCCTCCTGGTACGCAGACATACCCAGACCACGATCAGGGCAGGCCCCAGATACTGGATCACAGTGGCAGTTCCCGCATTGGACCATTCAATGGTCTGGAAATAACTGTACTGGCACAGCATCATACCGGCCAGACCGTAGAGCAGGATATCGATCCGATTTTTTCCGGTTTTCCAGATGGAAAACGCCTGCTTTTTGTCTTTAAGGATATAATAACACAGCAGCAGAAGGCCGGCGGCCACAAGACGCACCGGCACCAGCCAGGAGGCCGTGACGTTTTTATTCTGAAACAGATATTGCCCGCATACACCGGACACGCCCCACAGCATGCCTCCGATAATGGTCATAAGTGTGCCGGTTATAGTTTTTTTCTGCGCATCCATCATACATTCTCCTTTTCTTCTGTATTCTCCTTTTGCTTCTGTTTTCTCCTTTGCTTCTGTTTTCTGTACAGGTTATTCATACACGTATAAAGACGGAGGGTGATGTATAAAGCTCCATCGCTCTCCGCCTCACTAATACCTGTGTACTTTCCTCTATTTCTTCGCGTAGATCCGTTTCAACCCCAGGGCAACGCCCATGGTGATCACATCCGCCGCTGCCTGGGCTGCCAGAATACCTGTGTATCCCAAAAGTGCCCGCAGGCCGTACAGGCAGATCACCAGTATCACACCCTGTCTGCTGACAGACAAGATCAATGCCGGCAGTGCTTTTCCCTCTGCCTGGAAAAGTGTGGTCATCGCCAGTACGATGCCCACCGCCGGTGCGGAGATCATCAGCCAGCGCAGGATCCCTGTGCCCGCCGCGATCACCTCCGGATCCTGCATAAAGACCGTCAGGATCGGTTTGGTGAACAAAAAGGCTATCGCCACAAAAAGAAGGGCAAGGCTCACCAGCACCTGTATGTCAAACCGCAGGAATGCCTGCAGTCTTTTCTGATTTCCTGCACCGTAGCAATATCCCAATGCCGCCTGAGCGCCGAATGCAAAGCCTACCAGGATCAGCATGCTCACCATGTTTACCTTCATGGCGATGCCAAGTGCGGCCACCTTATCCGTGCCGTACTCCACCAGACACCGATTGGTCAGCAGAACTGCCAGAGACTGCATCATGTTGGTGGTAGAAGCCGGTATGCCGATAAACAGAATGCTCTGCAGCATTGTTCCGTTTATCCTGCAGTCTGTCGGCCGAATGGAAAGATGGACGGCATGCTTTTTCATGGCATGAAGAAGCAGGATGTCCGATATAAGATTGCTGAGCACCGTAGCCATAGCTGCACCCGCCGCTCCCAATCCAAATGTAAAGATAAAGATAGGATCCAGCACGATATTCAGCACCGCTCCGATGACCGTGCAGACCATGGCCTGTGAGGACAGCCCTTCTGTCCGCAGCAGATTTCCCGGCACCACGTTTAAAATAATGATGGGTGCTCCCAGTGCCAGCCACGTATAGTAGGCAGACGCATAAGGAAGGGTGCTCCGGCTCGCCCCCAGAAGTCCCAGGATCGGATTCTTTAACAGCAGCATCACCACCGCGGTAATAATGCCAAAGACGATCGCACCATAAATGCTGAAGGCACTGACACGGGCGGCATTCTCCTTTTCCCCGCCTCCCAGCATACGGGAGATCAGATTCCCGCCGCCCAGTCCGAAAATATCACTGAAGGCGATCATCAATGTAAAGACCGGGGCACACAAGGATACCCCGGCCACCAACTCGGTGCTTCCTGTTCTGGCAATGAACCAGGTATCTGCCAGATTGTAGACCAGACTGACCACCATGCCGATCACCACCGGCAGTGCGATCTTAAAATACGCCTTGGGTATGGGCATTTTTTCAAAAATCTCGTTTTCCATCTTTCCTAACTCCTATCTCCTATTTCTTATCCTAATCTAATGATACCATACCCATGTCAAGTACCTGGCTTGCTGCTGTTACGACGCCAGCCAGGTGGCAGGATAGCGTCGTAACAGTAACCTTTGCTTTTGTCTGCTGCCGGTTACGCACTCTATTTATATTGCATAGTCAGTTCATAAACCGTCTTGATCATCAGATCCTCATCGATAGGTTTAGAGATATAACCATTCATGCCGGCCTCTTTTGCCTTCATTTTCTCTTCTACAAAGGCATTGGCGGTCATTGCGATGATCGGCTTATTGATGCCCATACTTCTGATCTCCATGGTGGCCTCGTAGCCGTTTTTAACAGGCATCATAACATCCATCAGGATCACGTCTATGTTATCTATGTCTTTTTTGACTATATCCACCGCTTCCTGCCCGTTGAACGCCTTTAAGGTTTTGACGCCTCGCTGCTCCAACAGGAAAGTGGAGATTTCCATGTTCAGGTCATTATCTTCTACCACCAGGATCCTTAGGCCATTTAAGTCATATTGACACTGATCGGCACTTTCCACCGACTTGTTTACGGTGTCGATCTCAAGGGGAATTCTGACCACAAAGGTTGACCCTATATCCTTTTTACTTTCTGCGCGGATGGTTCCCCCCATCTTATCTACAATGGATTTTACAATGGACATTCCCAGTCCCGCTCCGTTATAACTGGATTTGGCATCCCTGTTTTCCTGCGTAAAGGCATCAAACAAATGCGTCTGAAAGTCTTCTGACATGCCGATACCGGTATCCTCGCAGATAAATTCCAGCATCACGTTTTTCTCATCCAGTTTACTTTCTTTATAGGAAATAAAAACCTTTCCGTTTTCCTTGTTGTATTTGATGGCATTGGAAATGATATTCATGATGATCCGCTTTAAATGAAGCGGAGAGCCCTTCAATCCGGCGTATTCGACCTCATTTTCCTTCTCGATCAATGCAACGCCCTTATCCTCCGCTTTTCTTTCCAGGGAAGGATAGATCTCACCGATCAGATCATGCAGATCAAAGGAAACATGTTCCAGCACCACTTCACCGTTTTCCAGTTTGCTTCTGTCTAAAACATCATTCACCAGTTCCAGTAATATGTTGCTGGCGCCCCTGACTTTGACTCTGCACTCTTTTTGCTTCTCCATGTCCTCCGGAAATTTATCGGCTATATCCAGCATGCCGATGATACCATTCATGGGCGTACGGATATCGTGGGACATGTTAAGCAAAAAGGTGGTCTTTGCCTCGTTGGCACTTTCCGCTTTCTGTTTGGCCTCTTCCAGTTCTTTCGTCGTCTTATCAAGCTCTGCCAGCGCATGCTTTAAATCTTCGTTTTCCTGAAGTACATAAATGGTTTTCTGCAGCTTATCCGCATCCAATGCAAACAGGCAGAATACCGTTCCATATACGATGGATAACCGGCCCAGCCACTCCACATCATAGATAGTGGAAGCAATGGTGGAAACAATTATAAAGAATGCGATCAGAAAGAAAATAGTGGAATTCATGTTTCTGCCGCCAAAAGCGTTTTTAATCGTATAGAATACGAATAATAAAATATAGCATATAGGGATCGCCACAGGGATATATCCCAGGGGACCTCTTCTGAAAATATTCAGTTCATCAAAATAATAGACCTGGTTGGTAAAGAGGGGTCCAAAAGAAAATACTATACATATAACGATCGGAATGAACAAGATCACATTTGCTCTCTTATCTCCTTCCCGTTTCCATACGATCTTTACAAAGAGATAGGTCAGCATCGCCCGCAGTATATAGGACAACGCGGACAGTATGATCCTCGCAAGGCTTGGATGCGACCAGTAACTGGTGATCTTTTCCATATTGAAGAACAAAAGCTCAAACAGTTCACAATAAAAGATCCGCAGGAACCTTCCCTTATCCTCCCTATCCAGGAAATTCTGTCCTTTAATAATGATCCAGATAAAAGCCAGTCCGATAAGCTCCGCAAAATTATTAATAAAGAAATTTCCTATCGAAATACTGTCCATAGCATCTCCTTTGCATTATGGATATTACATTTTTTTAAGCGTATGGGAGCGGCATCTGTGCTGCCGCTTGTACAGCTACAGTTCGGCCACCAACCGGACGGCTTCTGAACTGTAACCTTTTATACCTTCCCCCAAGGTGTATCCTTCTTTAAAGCAGTAGTTTCTACCGACTTCTATATGATACCATCAGATTCCGTTAACATAAATGCCTGCGGCTGACAAAGCAATATCCCCACAGATTTTCCTTTGGAAATGGGGGATCTTTGATATATCCGGCAGCCGGATCAGGGTATCCTGTCCGTCAACATGATATTGTATTCTATTTCTTTTGGAAAAGTAAAGCATGGATACTGATATTCACTTTAAAAGAGTTCTATCTATTACAGTGCAGTCCCCAGCCGGGCGGCGGAGCCTGTCGCCTGGCTGTCTGTGGACTGTACTTCAACTTCTACTCTGCTGCTATTGTTTCATCTTCTGCTATTGTTTCAGGGCAAAAAAACAGGCCGAAACAAGAAAGATCACCATTGGATCCAGCTTGTTTCGACCTGCCTGTTACTACTTCGCTCTCAGCCAGATGGCCGTTCTATCGCCCGGCCGGTGTCTGAGCCGCAACACCTGCATTTTCTTTCCCTGCGATCAGGTATTATCCCCGTGAAAACGGGATAAAAATTCTTTGGTACGCGCCTGCTGAGGATTATTAAACAGCTCCGCAGGAGAACCCTGTTCACAGATGACGCCGTCTGCCATGAATACCACGTGATTGCTCACGTCCCGGGCAAAGGCCATCTCGTGGGTGACCACCAGCATGGTCATGCCGGCTTTGGCCAGGTCTCGCATAACCGCCAAAACCTCTCCCACCATTTCCGGATCAAGAGCGGAGGTAGGTTCATCAAAAAGCAGTACCTCCGGTTCCATAGCCAATGCCCGCGCTATGGCCACACGCTGCTTTTGACCGCCGGAGATCTGGCGAGGCCGGGCATTGATATAGGGTGCCATGCCTACCTGTTCCAGATATTTCATAGCATTGATTCTGGCTTCTTCCTTACTTTTTTTCAGTACCTTTGTCTGACCTACCATGCAATTTTCCAGCACAGTCATATTGTTAAACAGGTTAAAGGACTGAAATACCATCCCCACTTTGGCCCGGTATGCGGTAGCGCTGAATCCGTGGGCTGTGATCTCATTTCCATGAAAAGAGATCACGCCGGCTGTAGGGGTCTCCAGCAGGTTGATGCATCGCAGCAATGTAGATTTTCCGGAGCCGGATGCGCCGATTATGCTGGTGACATCACCGGGGGAAACGGTGAAATCAATATCCTTTAAAACTACATGTGCACCAAAGGATTTTGACAGGTGCTTTACTTCTAAGATCGGCTCGCCCATTACTTCCATTCCTCCTCGGTGTTTCTCTCCAGTATATCCTCCGGCTTGCTCGGATGGGTGTATGTTCCGGCTGTCATGGTAAGCTGGTCACTTTGCACCAGCTCATAGCTGTCGGATCCATCCATTTTCTTCTCCACCCATCTAAGGAGAAAAGAGGCCAGCAGTGTCATGCACAGATAGCCGATCATCTCAATGGTCGCAGACGGGAAATACAGCAGATTGACACCTACGATGTTTCGGTGGGTAGCAAAGAACTCCACGAATCCGATGATGAACATGACCGATGTATCTTTGATGTTGATGATAAAGTTATTTCCGATCTGGGGAATGATATTGCGCAGCGCCTGGGGGAGAATGACGTTGATCATGGTCTGAAAATGATTCATGCCGATGGCTTTGGCGCCTTCTGTCTGTCCGGGATCAATAGAGATGATGCCGCCCCGGACGGACTCGGCCATATATGCACCGGTATTGATGGAAACCACGATCAGCGCACACAGCCAGATGCCGCTGTTTCCGGTAAACGGATTGGCACCGGTAAAATAGGGAATGCCGTAAAAGAAGAAAACCGCCTGCAGCACCATAGGTGTTCCGCGAAATACTTCTACGTATATGCGCACGATCACACGGATCAGCTTTAAGAAAAACCGCTTTACCGCATTGTCCTGTTTGGTATAGGGAATGGTATTTAAAATACCGCAGATCAGTCCGATCAGACATCCGATAAGGGTTGCGGCCACGGCCAGCAAAAGTGTATTGCGGATACCGGACATATATTTGGGAAAATAGGCGATCCACAGCCTGGACATATCATTTCCCAGAGAGAGCAATCTTTCCATGGATTATTCCTTTCAAGGGTCGTCATACGATCAAGCAGGATGATACCTGCCTGATGTGCCCGTATTGTTCCTTCCGCCCACGGGCGGGTCGGACATCAGCCGTCATACAGCAATTCGCGCAGGCACGATTTTTCGCATAACGGCTTATAGCGCAAAATGGTCATCCGACCCTATAAAGGGCCGGATGACGCAATTTAGTAACTGATTTACTTAAATCTCAGGCTGAGCGGCGATAGCATCATTCATGATGTCATTGAAATCATCTACCGTCATATCATTCAATACGCTGTTCATGGCATCCTTCAGAACAGAATTGCCCTTCAGCACAGAAATACCGATATTGATCTCACCCTCGTCTACCTGGAAATTATCATCCGTATCGGAGAAATCAAGGATGGTCAGATCCGGATAGGTAGCGCAGGCACCCATAGCAGTGGGCATATCCGTGCAGATGAAATCAACGGTGCCGCTTTCCACTGCCATGATCATAGCAGGTGCGGTTTCAGACTGTGTCTGAATGTCAGCACCGGGGATCTGAGGCAGGCAGCTGTCATACCAGATCGTGCCGGTCTGGGCTGTGCAGGTACCGCTCAGGTTAGAAATGCCGGTAGCGGAAGCCTGCTCTGCATCCTTCTTTGTAACGCATACAATGGAAGCATAGAAATACGGGCCAGCCATATCTACCTGCTGCAGACGCTCTTCTGTCATGGACTGTCCGGCGATGACTGCGTCAATGGTGCCGGCCTGCAGTGCAGGGATAAGACCATCCCACTCGATCGCCATTACTTTTAACTCCCAGCCGTTTGCCTCGCAGATCTTCTTTGCGATCATGACATCATAGCCGTTAGCATAGCTGCCCGGGTTGTTTTCAATAGCCACAGCGCCATTGGAATCATCTGATTGTGTCCAGTTATAAGGTGCATATGCACACTCCATACCAACCGTCAGAACGCCGTCTTCTACGCCGGTAGCAACCGCTGCGGCCTCTGTGTCTGCCTCTGCAGCAGTATCAGCGGTATCTTTCGCTGCTTCTGTGGTTGCCTCTGCTGCGGTATCTGCAGCCGCTTCTGTAGTTGTCTCTGCCGTGCTGCCGGAAGAGCTGCCACCGCAGGCAACAAGGCCGAATGCCATAGCCATGGCAAGGGTTACTGCAAGAAACTTTTTCATTTTTTCCTCCTTATGCCGCAACTTATAGCGGCTACGTGAGAAGAATTTCGCGAAAGCGGATTCTCCCCTGTGCTCCGCATTGATGACGTTTACGACATCAATGCCGTTTGAAAGGAATGCCATCGGGCATTTCCTTCAAACTTACTCTCCTCTCTTACTAAAAGAGCTGTAGCTGTTCAGCCCACATCTGGATTTTCCTACGGAAAATCCAGATGCGGACAGCCAAAGGCGCTACGCGCCTTGGCCGCCTGCCACAGAAAAATGTGAATTTGACTGCAAGCAGTCAATTCACGTAAGCTGTAGTTGTTCAGCCCACATCGGTATTTTCCTACGGAAAATCCCGATGTGGACGGCCAGAGGCGCTACGCGCCTTGGCCGCCTGCCACAGAAAAATGTGAATTTGACTGCAAGCAGTCAATTCACGTTTTTCTGTGGCAGGTGCTGAACAAATACAAAACGCGACCTGTGGAGGTCGCGTTCACATGCAAAATACAAAGCAACTGAACTGTGCTTTATGTATCATATACACCATGATAGCGCTCCACCGGTTCGTGACAGTCTGTCGGATCTTATCCGTCAGCCCAGGTGAACCGATCCCATCCAGAATCCGTTCCCTTCGGCGAAAAATCCTTTCACAGCAGGCGAGTGGATGCTCATTGCCGGCTGTTACTGATATTTCCCGCACCTCTATCATATTTAGATTTATTACGTGATACCATATTTTAAATTTGTTGTCAATGCATCAATTTGAGTATTTATCTCTGAAATACGGATGCAGATCACGGTTCTCCCGGGCTTCATTCCGGTAACAATTCGCGGGCTTATTTAAAGTTTTTGCCACACATAAGCAGCCTGTTTCACTACCGGATCACGCGCTCATGTAACCGGACAGCAAGGAACCGGCTAACATGTTAACAACAATAAATTTTCTTTTACAATAATAGGACAATCGTTCATAATAAGGTATGTTTCCTTAAAAAGTCACAGCACTGTAAACACGACATCCAAGGAAATTTCTTATCTGCCATAAAAGACATACTGTCCGGGTACCTCTCGTCACCCACGCAGTATCCTTGCAGCAGTCAAAACTATTCCTATACAAAAGAAACGGAGAACATTTTTAAGACCATGAACGAACAAAATGAAGCAGCACTCCCCTGTGTCAATAAAGATCCCGGCCACATTCTTTCCCAGATCCATACCTTTGCTCTGGACATGGACGGTACTATTTATCTGGGAGAAAAGTGGATCCCCGGTGCCAGAGAATTTTTGGACAGGATCAAATCGTCCGGGCGTGATTACATCTTCCTGACCAATAATTCCTCCAAGAATCCCGCCGTCTATGTAGAAAAACTCTCACGCATGGGGCTAACTGTTTCAGTGGATGCCATCCTCACCTCCGGGCAGGCCACCATCTGGTATCTGCAAAAGCACTTCCCCGGTAAAAGGGTATTTCTGTTGGGCAATGATCTGCTTAAAGAAGAGTTCCTCCAGGCCGGCATTCCTTTAGAGGAAGAGCATCCCGATGTGGTGGTCACGGGCTTTGATACCAGTCTCACCTACGCCAAGATGTGCAAAGTATGTGATTTTGTCCGGGAAGGACTTCCCTATCTTTCCACCCATCCGGATTACAATTGTCCCACAGAGACAGGCTTTATCCCGGATGTCGGTGCTACCCATGCCTTCATTCATGCCTCTTCCTTCCGCTATCCGGACCGGATCATCGGCAAGCCCAATACAGACATTGTGGATTACCTCTTAGAGCGCCTTGGCACCACGAACCGGAATTCCATTGCCATGGTAGGGGACAGGCTTTATACAGACATCGCCGCCGGCATAAACGGCGGCCTCCACTCCATTCTGGTTCTTAGCGGCGAGGCTTCTTTAGAGGATGCGAGACAGTCTGCTGTCAAACCGGAACTGATCTTTGATTCGGTAGCTCGTATTATGCTGTAAGAACTTTCCGGATCCCTAAAAATGCAGCCGTTTGAAAGATTCGCTCTCCTGCATTTCTTTTAAACGGCTGCGTTTTTATATCACCATTACTTTTCTCTTAAAAATATTTGCCTGTACAAAATTCTCTTCCGAATACAAAGTAAGCTTTGTTTCCGATGAAAAGTCCCTCCGAAAATCATTTTCCACAGATCCGGCTTCGCCAATCGTCCCTGACTAATCGGCGCATGGCAGCATGCCAGGCCCAGCCCATCAGGCAGAAGGCGCTTTCTATCACAGACAGATTTGCCACTTTTCTATACAGATTCCAGATTCGCAGGATAGCCTTTCCCTTGTTGGAAGAAAGAGATTTTTCCGGCCGACGGTAGATGACCAGTTGCTCATCAAGTCCTCTGGCTATGACACCGCTTTTCAGGATCTGCCACCAGGTGGCTGTATCCTCCGAGCCAATCATCGGCATTCGAATCAGCTCGTCGGCGATCTGGGTCCGATCGATCAATACGGTAGATGTAAAGATGATAGTTCTCGTCAGAGCCTTTTTATAGGCTAGCTGTGACGGCACCCGCACAGCTTTTCCTGTGGGAACGCCCTTTTCATCCCCGAATTTATAGGCTGTAAAAATAAATCCTGCCCCTGTCTGCTGCTGAAAAGCCAATTCTTTTTCCAGCTTTCGGGGATCCCACAGATCATCGGCATCCAGAAAGGCAATAAAACGCCCCTTTGCCTGGGACAGGCCTGTATTTCTCGCCATGGCTGCCCCTTCATTTTTCTCTTTCCGGATAAGCAGGATACGGGGATAGTCCGGTTCCGGTTCCGTCTCCTTCTCTGTTTTCTCCTCTGCCTTTGCAGCCTTCCTTTTCTGCCGCTGTCTTTGGTCAAAGTCGTCTATCTCCCACTGTGCCACTGCCGCACTTTGATCCGGCGAGCAGTCGTCCACCAGAAGCAGTTCCCAATCTCTGAAGGTCTGCGCTTCTACTCCATGTATGGTCTCGGCAATATATTTTTCTGCATTATACAGCGGTACGATGATGCTGACTGTGGGATGTGCCATTGTTTGCTCCGACATATCTATATTCCTTTTTAAATTCTGATCTCTTACTACTGCTTACACTATTCAACCCGGATACAACAAACGATGAAGTGATTCGCCTGATCCCCAACCTTGCAGTACTGCCCGGCGAGGTAATTTGCTTATTGACCAACCAGGCAGTACTCCCGGCGAGGCGATTTGCTTATTTCCCAACCAGGCATCACTCCCGGCGAGGCGATTTGCTTATTCCCCAACCAGGCAGTACTCCCGGCGAGACGATTTGCTTGTTCCCCACCCCTAATCATGCATTCCTTCCGGCAAGCGCGTCCTCATTCTATCAACAGGTATCTGTGAAGCCATTATTTTTTCTTTTTATACAAAGAAAGCGGGATATAATCCCGCTTTCTTTCGTATGTCACAAGACAGCTCTTGCTGTCTGTCCTGACACGTCCTATGCGATTCGTAATACAGCAGGCTACTTTCAAGCCTCTTTGCATGCCCTGGGGGTAATGCAATTCACTTCATCTGCCAATGCGCAGATATCCTCTTTGATGGAGATACCTGTCATGATGACATCCATCTCACCGCGAAGATCCAACAGGGAACGAAGATCATCGGTGGTAACGATCTCATTATCCACCAGCCCCAATACTTCATCCAGGACCAGCAAACTGCATCCACCGGTGGAGATCACCTTCCTGGCGAAGTTAAAGCCATTGCGGATGTGGGAAATTTCCTCTTTCTTCTCCTGCTCGGTGCGCTCCGTGAAATTCTCTGCGGATTTCTCGAATCGGAACAGCTTGATCTCCGGCTCCAGACGCTGGAGGAACTCCGACTCCTTCAGTCCCTTTCCCTTAAGGAACTGGATGATCACCACATACTTTCCCTGGGCAGCACGCTGCAGTGCATTGCCTAAGGCAGCCTGCGTCTTGCCATGCCCCGTTCCGGTATAAATGGTTACTTTGCCCTCTGCCATACTGCCTCCCAGCAGCGGCGCATGACCGCTTGTATTCTTAGTCTGCAGACAGTCTCTTATGCCTCTGTCTTCTCAGTTGCCTCAGTCTCAACCTCAGCTTCTGCTGCGGGCTCTGCTACAGGCTCCTCTGCCTTCTCTACCGGTGCTGCTACAGGCTCTGCAACAGGTTCTTCGTCCTCGTCATCCTCTTCGAAATCATCATCAAAGTCATCATCATACTCGTCCAGATAATCCGGAGTCACGAAACGATATACGGCATATGCGATGCCGGCTACTGCTGCTACTGCACCGATAACTGCTAATACGATCAAAAGAGTGCGGCAGGTCTTCTTCTCCTCCACTTCCTCTTCCTGTCTGTTCAAAAGAGCGCCCAGCTTTGCCAGGTCCATAACCTCTCCAAGTCTGTCCAAAGTTCTGTCCATTGATTTATACCTTTTTCCTTTCTCCCGTTCCGGGAACTAATGGTTATAATATAGCATTCTGTGTCAGAATTATCCACCGTTTTTATGAATTTTTTATAAGTTTTGCGAAGGCGGCATACATAACTTTCTGTCCGGCATCGTCAAATTCTACGGTTACTTTGTAATCCTTCGGTCCTTTTTCCAGTGCCTTTACCACACCCTCGCCGTATTTGACATGAGTCACCCGGTCTCCTACCTCGTAATCCGGCTTTGCACCTGCCTGGGGCAGGCCCTTCTGCAGACCGGACAATCCGGCGCCTCCCATCTTGGCAATGGCCGGCTTGCGGGTGTTGTCGGTATGAGGCGGGGTATAGACAGCTCTCGGACGTCCGCCTGTGCCCCGGGAAGCTGCATTTCCTGTACTGCCGGCATAGCTTCTGCCTCCCGCGGTGGTGCCGGCGCTGCTGCCATAACCCGCACCGTAGTGATAGGCGCCCTTTCCATAGGCACCCCGGCCTGCACTGCCATAGTCGTCATAGCGATTAAAGCCGCCTCCTGCGCCATAGCCTTCATACTTTCGGTCATAGTGATCTCTGCCGAAATGTCCGTCCTGATCCGCAAAGGGCAGATCATCTTCATCATCTCTTCTGCGCCTGTAGTCTGCGGCAGGCTTTCCATCCATAAGATTCCCCGGGATCTCCCGCACAAAGCGGCTTACCGGATTGTACTGGGTCTCGCCCCGCAGCATACGGCATTTGGCACAGGTAATGGTCAATTCTTCCTTCGCTCTGGTGATGGCTACATAGGCAAGGCGGCGCTCCTCTTCCATTTCCTCGTCTCCCTCTGCCTGTATGGTCATAAAGCCCGGGAACACCCCGTCCTCCATACCGGCCAGGTAGACCTGGGGGAACTCCAGTCCTTTTGCACTGTGGATCGTCATCAATACGATCCGGTCATCATCCTCGTCGGATCTCTCTACGTCTGCCACCAGCGCCACTTCCTCCAGGAAACCGGAAAGGGTAGGCTGCTCCTCCTGGGTGCTCTCCTCGTAGTCCACGATCTTACTGATCAATTCATCGATATTGGAAATGCGGTCCTGTGCATCCTCTTCGTCGGATTCCTCCAGTTCCTTCTGGTAACCGGTTACATCGATGACCCTCTTCATCAGATCTTCCATGCTGTTTTCCCCGGCGAAGCTGCGAAGATCGTGGATCATATCCACAAAAGCCGTGATCTTTGCCGTGGTTTTCCCCAACCCCGGGATCTCCTGTGCCCTCTCCATGGTCTCAAAAAATCCCAGATCATTGATCCTTCCATACTCAATGATGCGCTCCACCGTAGTCCTGCCGATGCCTCGTCTGGGCACATTCAGAATACGCTGTACCGCCAGATCATCTCTGCCGTTGTCGATGGTCTTTAAGTAAGAGAGCATGTCCTTGATCTCTCTTCTGGCATAGAAATTGGTGCCGCCTACAATGTTATAGGGCATATTTTCCCGGACCAACTGCTCTTCCAGGATACGAGCCTGGGCATTGGTGCGGTACAGGATGGCAAAATCCTTGTAGGAAAGCCGACGGTCCCGGCGCATGGCATCTCCGATATCCTCCGCGATAAAGGATGCCTCCTCCATGGCGGTATTGAACTGGCGAAAGCGGATCTTGTGTCCTTCTCCGTGATCGCTCCAGAGCTTTTTGCTCTTTCTTTTGGTATTATGTCCGATCACCGCATTGGCGGCATTCAGCACATTCTGGGTGGAGCGGTAGTTTTGCTCCAATTTTACCACCAGAGCATCCGGATAGATCTTCTCATAATCCAGAATGTTATTGATATTGGCCCCCCGGAACTTATAGATGGACTGATCATCATCACCTACCACGCACAGATTCCGGTAACGGGCTGCCAGCAGTCGGATCAATTCAAACTGGGCTGTGTTGGTATCCTGGTACTCATCCACCATAATGTAGCGGAAACGCTCCTGATAATTGGCCAGCACCTCATCATGGGAGCGAAACAGTTCCACTGTCTTCATCAGCAGATCATCAAAGTCCAATGCATTATTTTTATGCAATGCTCTCTGGTAAGCCTCATAGGCATCCGCGATCTGCCGATGGGTAAAGTCCATGCCGTGCTCTTCTCTGTACCGCAAAGGGCTTTCCAGCTCATTCTTGGCACTGCTGATGGCATTAAGGATGGTCTTCTCCTTCAGATTCTTGGTATCGATGTGCAGATCCTTACAAATATCCCGCATCAGGCTCTTCTGATCATCCGTATCATAGATCGTGAAAGAACTGTCGTATCCCAGCAAATCAATATGCCGGCGAAGAATCCTGACACACATGGAGTGAAAGGTAGAGATCCAGATGCTCTCTGCACCAAAACCCACCAGCTTGTCCACACGTTCCCGCATCTCCCCTGCTGCCTTATTGGTGAAGGTAATGGCCAGAATATTCCAGGGATTGACATTACATTCATCAATCAGGTAGCAGATCCTGTGGGTGATCACCCGGGTCTTTCCGCTTCCTGCCCCGGCCAGGATCAGTACCGGTCCCTCGGTCTGGAAGCATGCTTTTTGCTGTTCTTTATTTAATGTATCGTAAATGCTCATACCTCTCCTTATTCCGCAGATTCCGCAGTTGCTTTGCACTAAAGGGATCGCAATGCAAATTTAAGATCATATTTTGCACGCAGATCGTTACCGTTCAGACGTCGGTCCATCGGCGGATTCTGTCGGAGATGTCTAAACGGTAACCGCAGGGCAATTGCGCCGCCTGCGGCGCATAAAAAACGGTGCGACCTCGCGACCGCACCGTTTGCTGTGCTTTTCTCTTACTCTTTATTCTCTGTGAAGCTATGCTGCAATAGGGCAACGGAAATTGCAATCCCTTATCTGCCGCCGAACATATTTTTCACAGGAATGCTGTATGCATCCTTTGAGATCATCAAACCTTCTCACCGCAGTTAGGGCAGAACTTGGGCGGATTAGCCGGATCCGGGAAGGCATAGCCGCACTTTGCGCAGGCACTCTTTGCCTCTGCCGGCTTCTTGGTGCCGCAATTCGCACAGAAATTGCCGCTGTTCTGGGTCTGGCACTGCGGGCAGATCCATCCTGCCGAAGCAGGCTGCATCTGGGGTGCTGCTGTCTGGGAAGGTGCCGCCTGGGCGGGTGCTGCCTGAGCGGGCGCCGCCGCTGTGCCGAAGCCGCCGTTAGCCGCTGCATTCTGCATCTGAGGCATAGCCGCTCCCTGCTGCTGAGACATCTGATAGAGCTGGGATGCGT
Organism: Bacteroidaceae bacterium; assembly: GCA_963596015.1. Classification (GTDB taxonomy): domain Bacteria; phylum Bacillota; class Clostridia; order Lachnospirales; family Lachnospiraceae; genus CAG-791. Next base: position 1,311 of record CAVBJS010000035.1, on the reverse strand, counting down.
TCATGCCGCCTGCATTGGCTGCCATGTTCATTCCTGCAAATGCCATCATAGGACCGGTACTCTGGTTGGAAGCCGCTGCTCTCATAGCGTCTGCCTGTGCACTGGTAAGGGTAGCAGCTGCCATAGCCGGTGAACGAAGGGCGCCTGCCTTCTGCAGGTCCTTGATCATCTGCTCGTCTTCTTCGGATGCCTTCATGGTGTTGATACCGAAGGATACGATGGCAATACCGCGCAGCCCCGCCCACTTCTCGGAAAGCTCTTCATTGAGGGCATCTGCCATCTCGGTGGTATGAGCCGGTACAGCACTGTATCTGATGCCCATAGCGGAGATCTTTGCAAAAGCCGGCTGCAGGGCTGTCAAAAGCTCTGACTTGAGCTGGGAATCAATCTGACTGCGGTTATACTCGGTGGTCACATTGCCACAGACATTGGTATAAAACAAAATAGGATCGGTAACGCGATAGGAATACTCACCATTGCATCGGATAGAGATATCCACATCCAGGCCGATATTGGTATCTACCACACGGAAAGGCACCGGTGCCGGTGTGCCGTACTTATTGCCGAGGATCTCCTTGGTATTGATATAGTAAACTCTCTGATCCTTGGGAGCATCGCCGCCAAAGGTAAAACGCTTGCCGATATTGCTGAAAGTCTGCTTAATGCTGTCTCCCAATTTGCCGGCAAAGATACTGGGCTCTGTAGAGGAATCCCAGGTAAACTCGCCTGCCTCTGCGCAAAGCTCTACTACCTTGCCCTGCTCTACGATCAGCATACACTGTCCGTCAGCCACCGCGATCACTGAACCGTTGGTGATGATATTGTCCTCACCCTTGGTATTGGTACTCTGGCGCTTTTCGCTGGTCTTTTTCTGTCCGCGGACCATCAATACATCGGCAGAAATGGCATCACAGTAGAAATACTCTTTCCACTGGTCGGCGAGAACACTGCCTGCCGCATTCTGGATAGCTTTAATCAGTCCCATACTTTTCCTTTCTTTGCCGCTGCTTGTCTGCGGCAATCCGGGGAGAATCTCGCCAAGGCAAGTCCTCCGATACGATCATCCACAAATGACTCTGCTGCATCCATGGATGGCGCCTGCGGCGCTCCCTAGCAGTTTCATAAAACCATTATAGCAGATAATATGCTCTTTTGCAGTGATGCTTATGTATAATTTTATTTTCTGCCGACTGACTGGGGGCTATGATGATTTCGTGTTGCCCGGTCATGCACCGGAGCGCGGCAGATGTCTCGCACCGTGCACTTTGCGCCGTTTTGCTTATGATCTGCCTCTCGCCTACGGATGGCACG
>CAVBJS010000034.1:0-28050 GCA_963596015.1 Bacteroidaceae bacterium | reverse complement strand
ATGTCGGCCGGGCGATGGTCACAGCTTACGTCCCGCTGCTTCATCCACCAATCCTTGCGTGATTTCCGGAAATACGTTATACTGTCGCTGTTTAGAATATAGTTGCCGCAGAGCACTGTGGCTTTGTACACCACTTATAAGGAGAAAAAAATGGCAGAAATCACCAAAGATACCAAGATCGGCGAAGCGCTGATGATCAACCCCAACATTGCCCCTGTGCTGATGTCCATCGGCATGCATTGCCTGGGCTGCCCTGCATCTCAGGGTGAGACACTGGCAGAGGCTGCTATGGTTCACGGCGTAGATGTAAACGAGCTGATGGAGCAGATCAAGCAGGTTTAAGCCGGTAAAACATTTGTCTTAACTGCTTAATAAAAAAAGGATGACTGACACTTTCTTCAATGTCAGTCGTCCTTTTTTGTTGTCATTCTTTTCCCCACTAGACCATCGCCAGCTCCTGCAGCGCATTCTCCGGAACCAGCACGGTGCAGTGTTCCATCAGATACTGTTCTCTGGCGTAGGTGTTCATCTCCTGCTGTCCGTATTCATTCATGACCAACAGCACCTGCTGCATCGACGTTACAGTATCCACATCCGGCATGGAGAGGAAGAGATAATATCTGTCTTCCTTTTCATCCCGGTAAAGAGAGCTCTGATAGCTGTAAACCTCTCCTGTGATCCTGGAGACCATCAGCACATCCTTCATACTGGAAAAGGAATACAAACGATTGGTATAGATAAAACGCTTGGCATTGGCTATGGCTTCCTCTTCGGTGGGAACGCCCTCTGCCGGCTGACTGGCGGTCTCCACCTCTCCGGTATCCATACCCTTTTTGATGGCGTTGATCAAAGCCTCATAGGCAGCCGATGCCTCGCTGTCTGCATCGTCCTCTCCATCATGCACAGAAGGTGCAAAATTGGAAAAACGGGTATCTAACTCCTCCGGATCCTCCACCTTGGTGACGATCAGCACGATACAGTCCGAATTCAGCGGAATGGCCTCGATCATCAACGGAATATTCTCCGCGTCAAACCCAAACATAAAAGAAGCCTGCTGCATCATATCACGAAAGAGATTTTTTGCTTTCTCCGTGCCGTAGGCCAGCTCGCTGATCTTGAGCTGCCGCTTGGCAAGATCCTCTCCCGTCAGTGTGCAGCGGATCTGGTTATCATTGACTTTTTCTATCTTCATGAAGGTTTCCTCCCTTCCGTATGGTATCCGGTACATGATCTTCGCCGGTGATGCAAAACATATGTTTAGTATATCATACTATGTCGCATTTGGGGATATTTCTCATCCCGGCGGTTATGTCCGCCAGTCTCTCTGTTACCGTTCAGACGTCAGCCATGCGACGGGGCCTGTTGGAAGTGTCCGGTTGAGGGAACGATATCTGAACTGTAACGTCTCTCTGCGCAGACAATCTCTTTTTATAGTACCGTAACTATAGACTCCAGGCACCTCTCGCGTCAAGAAAAAGCCCGTAATTTAATGGTTTTGGCACAAATGTTTTATACTTTTTTTATAATTATCGAAAGGACAATTACTGTGCAGCGCCGGTTAGCCGGCGCCTGCACTGCAACAAAGCTCATCCCCATCTACTCAAACAGGTGAAGAAATGCTAAAATACCTTTACCGAATTTTGATCTCATCGGAGGATCCGCCTGCGCGGCTTCTCCGGATACTGCCGCAGACCAATAGTTGCATTGCGGCACAGAAAGGAAACCATGGCTGAAGAAGAAGTAATTCGAAGGGTAATGCCCCATGACCTGGATGCGGAGCAGTCTGTCATCGGTTCCATGATCATGGACCGGGAGGCCATCCAGACCGCCGGGGAGATTCTGACACAGGAAGATTTTTATTCCAGACAATATGGCATGGTATTTGGCGCCATTATGGAATTGTTTCAAAATGACATGGCCGTAGACCCGGTAACCCTCCAGAGTAAGCTCAGGGAGAAAAATCTGCCGCCGGAGTCCTACAGCACCGAATTTATCGCCCAGGTGGTCTCCCAGGTGCCTACCTCCGCCAACGTAAAGACCTATGCGGAGATCGTGGCCAACAAATCCATGCTGCGCCGGATGATCCGGGTCAACGAGGAGATCGCCAACACCTGCTATATGGAAAAAGAGGACATCCCCACCATCCTGGACCAGGCGGAGCAGAAGGTCTTTGCCCTGGCCCAGAAGCGAAACATCTCCGACTTTGTGCCCATCCGCCAGATCGTCCTCAATGCCATGAGCAAGATCGAGGAAGCCTCCCGTATGAAGGGCAATGTCACCGGTGTAGCCACCGGCTTTACCGACTTAGACAACCGCACCGCCGGCATGCAGCCCGCCGATTTCATTCTGGTGGCAGCCCGTCCTTCCATGGGAAAGACCGCCTTTGCCTTAAATATCGCAGAGCACGCCGCCTTCCGGGAGAACCGCTGCGTGGCCATCTTTTCTCTGGAAATGAGTAAGGAGCAGCTGACCAACCGACTCTTCGCCATGGAATCCCATGTGGATGCCCAGAAGCTCCGCACCGGTGACTTAAGCGACCAGGAGTGGGGCGATCTGATCGAAAGCGCCGGCAATATCGGCCAGAGTAAGCTGATCATCGACGACACCCCTGCTATCTCCGTATCGGAGCTGCGCACCAAGTGCCGAAAGTACAAGCTGGAATTCGGCCTGGATATGGTCATGATCGACTATATCCAGCTCATGAGCGCCAGCGCCGGGAAAAACAGCGACTCCAGACAGCAGGAGGTGTCCGAGATCTCCCGCTCCTTAAAATCCATTGCCAGAGAGCTGAATGTGCCCATCATCGCCCTTTCCCAGCTCTCCCGTGCCGTGGAGTCCCGTACCGACCACCGGCCTATGCTCTCCGATCTGCGTGAATCCGGCGCCATCGAGCAGGATGCGGACGTGGTCATGTTCATCTATCGCGACGACTACTATCACCCGGATACGGAGAAAAAGGGTGTGGCGGAGATCATTATCGCCAAGCAGCGTAACGGCCCCATCGGCACCGTGGAATTAAGCTGGCAGCCCCAGCTCACCAAGTTCGCCAACCTGGCCGGGCCCGTACAGCATCCTTATTAAGGTACAAAAAAGAGAGGAAAGAGAATCTCAGGATTCTCCCCTCTCTTTTTTATGCTCTACTGTTCAGCACCTGCCATATTTCAATGTGAATTGCCTGCTTGCAGGCAAATTCACATTGAAATATGACAGGCGGCCAAGGCGCGAAGCGCCTCTGGCCAGCCGCATCTCGGTTTTCCGACGGAAAATCGAGATGCAGGCTGAATAGCTACAATTTGTATTTGTTCTTGTTCAGCAGCCGGCTTTTTCTTTGGAAAATCCAGCTGCTGCGCTGTTAACGCTGTGTTGTTTAACCCTATTTCTCTTTCACAACCACGTGCAGCTTGCCGGTCACCTTGGTGTGGAGCTTGATCGGCACGGTGAACTCGCCGAAGCTCTTGATGGGCTCTTCTAACTGGATCTTCTTCTTATCCAGCTCTACGTTGTGCTGGTCCTTAGCAGCCTGGGCGATCTCCTTGGAGGAAACGGAGCCGAATACCTTACCGTTTTCACCGGCTTTCATGGTAACGGTGATCTTGATCTTATTCAGGTCACCGGCCATAGCCTCTGCCTCTGCCAGCTTCTGAGCAGCTACCTTTTCCTCGTGGGCCTTCTGCAGCTTCAGGTCATTCTTATTCTTGTCAGTAGCTTCTACGCCCAGCTTCTTCGGCAGCAGCATGTTCCGTGCATAGCCGTCGCTGACCTCTACTACATCACCCTTTTTTCCAAGTGCTTTTACATCTGCCAGTAAGATTACTTTCATGTTAATTCTCCTTTCTCGATCATGGTATCGATGGTGTGCTTCAGTACCCCGATGGCCTCTGCCACAGACATATCGTCCATCTGACAGCCGGCGATGTTCATGTGTCCGCCGCCGCCTAAATGCTCCATGATGACCTGCACATTGACCTCGTCAATGGAACGGGCACTGATGAAAATCTGATTCTGATATTCCGTCAGGATAAAGCTGGCCTTCACGCCCTTGATGTTCAAAAGCTCATTGGCTGCCTGGGCTCCCACCACTGTGGGGCTCTGGATATCCTGGTTGGTACAGGTGGAAATGGCATAAGCGCCCCGGTAGATCTCTGCCTGAGACACTGCATCCGCCTTTGCCTTGTACTCCGCCGCATTTTCCCGGAAAAGCTTACGGACCCGGGTGACATCGGCGCCGTTTCGCCGCAGGAATGCCGCCGCCTCAAAGGTGCGCACGCCGGTCTTGCTCACAAAGTTATTGGTATCCACCACAATGCCGGCATACATGGCATCCGCTTCTTCTGACCGGATCTTAATATCCTCTCCGGTATACTGCAGGATCTCGGAAACCATCTCGCAGGCGGAGGAGGCGTAAGCCTCCACATAGGAGAGGGTGGCATTCTCGATCACCTCTGTACCCTGCCGGTGGTGATCCAACACCACAATGGATTTGCATAGCCGCAGCAGCTCCGGACACTCTGTGATGCTGGGCTTATTGACATCTACCACCACCAGCGCCGCATTGTCCGAGACATGCTCGATAGCCTGCTGGCTGGTATAAAAAAGATCATCCGGATACTCTTCATTATTCTTGAAAAGCTCCAGAACCGGCTGAATGGAAGTGGTCACCTCGTTCAGCACGATATGGGCTTCCCGGTTCATGGTCCTGGTAATGCGGTAAATACCCACCGCCGCACCGAAGCAGTCCACATCTCCCAGACGGTGTCCCATGATATAAACGGAATCCTTGCCGGAAATGATCTCCTTAAGGGCCTGCGCCTTTACTCTCGCCTTCACCCGGGTGCTCTTCTCCACCTGCTGGCTCTTGCCGCCGTAGTAGGTGATATTCTCCGGTGTCTTGACTACTGCCTGGTCACCGCCCCGGCCAAGGGCCAGATCGATGGCATTTCTGGCGAATTCATAATTCTGGGCATAGGTCAGACCGTCTAAGCCGATGCCGATACTCAGGGTAATGGCCATCTCATTTCCGATATTGACCGTCTTAACCTCCGAGAGAAGCTCAAAGCGCTCTTCCTGCAGGGCCCGCAGGGATTTCTTGCGCAGCAGGATCAGGTACTTGTCCTTTTCGATCTTGCTGCAGATACCGTCGCAGGCGGAAATATACTTATTGACCTTTCGGTCGATCAGGGCGATTAGCAGGGAGCGGCGCACATCCTCTACGCTGTCTAAGGCTTCCTCGTAGTTATCCATGTAAATAAAGCCGAATACCACGCTCTGGTCGTCTACTTCCTGAATGGCCAGCCGTACAGCGGTGTCATCGAAGAGATACAGGGCGATCAGATAGCTGTTATAACCGGTGGCATCGATGATGTCACTGTTTTTCGCCATCTCATCTAACGGGATCTTCTTCATGTGCACCATGTAATTGCTGCTCTCGTAATCGATCTGCAGCTTTACATCCGCCTCATCGGTGGGAAGAACTTCTTTGGTCAGTGAGGGAAAAATGGTGGAAATGGACTTCCGATACCCTTTCTCCCTATGAACGATCCGCTCGAAGGCCGCATTGGTCCAGATGACCCGGCCTGCGTCGTCCAGTATGGCGTAGGGCAGTGCCAGATCCCGCAGCAGCTTTCGCTGTATCTGTCCATACTCTGTGGCAAAACTCACCAGCTCATTCATCAGCATGGAGCGGTTATTCATATACATGGAAAGGACAATGGCGTAGTAGACCACCACGAAGCAGGAGAGGATGATACCTGCCGTCAGATCTGTAATGTAAATCAGCAGATTTACCAGAATGAGAAAGAAGCCCAGACGTACCGGCGCGTTGAAGTAATTAGCCAGGCGTCCTTTCATTTTAACTCGATTATTCATGGCTTCAGGGCTTACTCCTTTCTGCAGAGTACTGTCTACAGAGGCTGCTGTTGCTGCGTGGTCACCCGCTCATGGAACCGGGTCCGGGCAGCAATACACTGACTGTCTGCAGAACCTGTTGACAGTTAAGTATACCACGCATACGGCAACAAAAAAAGAGCGGTTATTCCTGCGAATAACCGCTCTTTCTTCCTCCGTTGCTGCTATTAGCCCTGGGAGATAGCGCCTACAGGGCACTGTGCTGCGCAGGAACCGCAGTCGATGCAGTTTGCAGCGTCGATCTCAAACTGAGTATCGCCCTGGGAAATTGCGTTTACAGGACATTGGGATGCGCAGGAACCGCAGCTGATGCAAGCGTCGCTAATTACGTGTGCCATAGTGAAATCCTCCTTTGAATACAAATGGTCATAAGTGTCCGATCGGAGCCGGGTTAGTTATGACTTTTTTCCCTGATTACTACATTACCGGCGTCCCCAGGGTATGGGTACGCCGGTAATATTATGCAACCATCATAATAAAAATATGTGGTTTTTACAAGTTCTTTTTTCGGAACAGAAGTTGTTAGGTTGCCCGGCCATGTGTTGTTAGGTTACCCGGCCATGCACCGAAGCGCGGCAGATGTCTCGCACCGTGCACTTTGCGCCGTTTTGCTTTTGATCTGCCGGTGTCTGTACAGTAACCTGCCACCCGCTTGTTTGGCCGGAGACGCAGCAGTAATTCATACCGAGGGCTATACTGTAACACAGCCTTGTTCTCTTACTTCTTTTCTTATTTCTTCTCTACTAATTGTCCCACAATATAGCAGACAGCAGCCACTACCATACCATTGATGGAAGCCACGCCCCAGTGGAGTACGTTTGCCACCACGGCGCCCAGAATGACGCCGGCCACTGCCCACCAGTTTACGTTCTTTAAAGTGGGATTTTCGGTCTCGTAGTCGCTCTTGTGCATGAAGTAGCTCAGCACCAGGATAATGCCTACCGGCGGCAGGGTGCAGTTCAGCACGTTCAGCCAGCTGCAGAAGTTGTAATACAGCCATACGGCAGCTACGGTGCCGATGATACCGGAGATCAGTACCATGGACTTTTTATTCCGGTGGAAGATGTTGGCAAGGCCGAGGCCTACGGAATAAAGGGCATTGTCATTGGTGGTCCAGATATTCAGACCCAGCACCAGCACTGCCAGGTAAAACAGGTTCAGGCGGATCATGACTTCGAAGATATCATTTCCTCCCACGAAGATGGAGGAGACAGCGCCGAAGAAGAACATCAGGGAGTTGCCGATAAAGAAAGCAACCACGGTGGTGATCACGCCGGATTTTGCACTCTTGGCAAAGCGGGAGAAGTTCGGTGTAGCCGTACCGCCGGAGACGAAGGAGCCTACTACCAGGCCTGCGCCGCCGATCACGGTCAGGCTTCCGCTGGAAGCGGCAAACTGATCGATGATGGTGCCGTCTCCCTGGTTGACAGCCATGATCATGGCCACGGTGCCAAGGATAGCTACCAACGGAACTGCAATGTAGCTGACGATGGTCAGAGACTCAATACCAAAGTAAGCGGAAGCAGTCATACATATACCTGCTATGATGACCAGTGCCCACATGGCGAGATCGCTGCCACCCAGCAATTCCTTGGATACCGGAATGGCAAACATGGCAAGGCCTACGCCGAACCAGCCGATCTGGGTAAAGCTGATCATGGCAGAAGGCAGGTAGGAGCCCTTGATACCAAATGCACGCTGTGACAGAAGATCTAAGGACAGACCTGTCTTAGCGCCCACATAGCCCAGCAGGCCGGTGTAAACGCCCAGGATCGCGCCGCCTAAAAGCAGAGACTCCAGGAATCCCCAAAAATCCAGTCCCTCTGCCAGTTCCTGACCAACCCACATGCTGGCAGAGAAAAAGGTAAAGCCCAGCATGATCATGAACATGGTCAGCATGCCCTTACGGCTCTCTGCCGGCACCGCGCATTCCGCGAAATCAACATCTTTTTTCGGTTTCTCGTTTTTCATAATACTCTCCATTCCGCAGGCACTTTGTGCCGGAGAAATCCCAAAGCAAATTTCAGATTTGCTTTGGGATCAGGGCTATTTGTGACGCCTGCGGCACACATAGCTGTGTGAAAGATCTGCTATCGAGCAGATCTTTCACACTACTCTCCCTCTCTCAGGCGTTCAGACAGAATAAATATTTTCTGCATAGCCTTATAACATATATTTGCACAGCGCTGCTGTGAACTCACTGATCCGCTGCTTGGCGATATCCTTTAACTGCATATCCTTCAGGCAGTCTGCGTAGCGCATCTCACTCTGGTAAAGCCATCTGGTATCCGCAGACTCGATGGTCTGATAGTGATTGCACCGTATCCACTCCTCATAGCTGATGGGCAGCGAATATCCCAGCTTTTCCTCCAACAAGGCCTGCATATCGATCTGGTCTGCCCGCTCCAGCATGCCCCGCCAGAAAGCCAGCACCTCATCTACATGCTCCTGAATCTCATAGCGTCTTGCGCCGCCGTCGTAGATGATGCACTTCTCGAACAGCGGATTCTGCATGGAAAGGGTCTCTCTGCGAAACTCCGGCGCGATAATACCGTCCTTCCAGTAGAAGTCCACATCCGGCAGGTTGATGCCGGAGACGCCTTTGTCCTGATAGGTGGAAAAAATACCTTCGTAAAATACCGTGATGAATCCCTCAAAATTAGGCCAGAAGGTCCGAATCTCCTGTGTGAAGTCCTCCAGGATCTCGATGCCCTTGGTACCGCCGATGGTAAAGATGATGATATTGCGCAGCTGTGCGCCGTGCTCCCTGTAGAAATCAATGACATAGCGCATGCAGTGCACCAGGGTCGCACCGGAGGCAATGATATCGCCGATCATCAGGGTGCTGTCCGGCACCATGGTGAGCTTGCTGTACTTGATCTCCAGGCCTGTGATGGCATCATCGGTAAAGACTCTCTCACTGGAGAGGAAACTGATGTCATGTACCCGGATATGCTCCCGGTAGCAGCTTTCCTCCAGAGGATAGTTCAGTGCCCCCCGCAGGATAGAGAGAATATTGGCCGTGGTGACCTTTTTATTCTCCTTCAGATAGTAGAGCATCTGGGAAGTGGCAGGAATGAGGCAGTGATAGACCTCATACCCCACAACCTCCGGTCTGTTCATCAGTTTTCTGGTCTCCGCCTCAGAGACCACGTAATACTCATTGACGTAATTTCCTCCTGCCAGCTTGTAGCAGTCAACGCCCTGGTCGGAAAATTCCTTTACCAGCTGTACTTTATCCCAATTACTCATGTCCACCTCTTTACGCGTTACTGTTCAGGCAATACCAGATCGGCGGGCGGCAAAATCCGGCGGCTTCCCAAACTCGGACACTTCCGACAGTCCCCGCCGCCTGAACGGCGTCTGAACAATAACCTTTATGCTGCTGTTTTTACGCAACATCGCATCGAAGCATTGCCCGCAGGCGCCCCCCCCGATGCGATCCTGAGGATGAAATCTGCCCGCATCCCCAAAATGAACCAAAACGACCTGGGCCATTTTGGTTCATTTACTTTCTCTGTGCTGCTGTTGTCTACTTTATCCTTTTCAGCTCATACTGTCTACTGCCAAGACCGATTTTTTCTGCATGCTCCAGCGTCTCCTTCCAACGCACGTTGGGATTGCTGTTCATGAAGTGATCCCCGTGGTCATGGAAATGAGGATCTGCCAGATGGTCTCCTAACTGGGAGTTCTGAATCGGCTGGGCTGCAAGACAGAGGTCTACACAGGCCTGGTCTAAGGCCACCGGATCGAAGGAAGCCAACATACCGATATTAGGCAGGATCGGTGCATCGTTTTCCCCGTGGCAGTCACAGTTCGGTGACACATCCGTGATCAGGGAAATATGGAAGCAGGGACGACCGTCGCAGACTGCCTGGGAATACTCCGCAATCTTACATCCTAAGATCTCATTGGCATTGGAGTTCTCATTACTGATGGCATTGAAGGAACAGGCACCGATACAGCGTCCGCAGCCTTTGCAGATATCCGGATCGATAAAGGCTTTGTGATCTTTATAGATGATGGCGTCGGAGCCGCACTCCTTTGTACACCGCTGACATCCTCTGCAAAGTTCCTGGTTCACCACCGGCTTGCCGCTGTTGTGCTGGTGCATCTTGCCGGCTCTGGAACCGCAGCCCATGCCGATATTCTTCAAGGCGCCGCCAAATCCCGTAGCCTCGTGCCCCTTAAAGTGGGTCAGGGAAATGAAAACATCCGCATCCATAACAGTGCGGCCGATGTAAGCTTCTTTACAATACTCACCGTTGCGCACCGGAACGATCACATCGTCTGTTCCCTTCAGGCCGTCTCCGATGATGATCTGACATCCGGTGGTGACTGTGTTAAAGCCGTTGATATTGGCACAGTCCAGATGCTCCGGTGCACTTCGCCGGCTCCCGGGATACAGGGTGTTGCAGTCTGTCAGGAAGGGAATGCCCTGCTGCTCCTTTACCAGATCTGCCACTGCCTTGGCATACTGGGGACGCAGATAGGCGATATTGCCCAGCTCTCCGAAATGCATCTTAATGGCTACGAAACGTCCTTCCATGTCAATATTGCCGATGCCGGCGACCTTACATAGTCTTTTTAACTTTTCCGGAAGTGATGTCCCCACATGGGTTCTGAAATCTGTAAAATATACCTCTGCCATATTTTCCCCCTTTTGTCGCATCATTGTCACCAACAATCCACATTTCTATCATACATTGTGGATCACATTACCTTCTATTCCGGTTACTGTTCAGCACCTGCCGCACTCCGTCACCCATCCGCTTAGTTAATGTCTGAACAGTAACCTATTCCATGGCTCATCTACCGTACTTTAAAACAGGCCTTCGATTCTTCCGTCATTTTCCACATTGATCTTCACGGCAGCGGGCTGCTTGGGCAGGCCGGGCATTGCCATGATGGAGCCGGTCTGGACTACCACGAAGCCGGCGCCGGCAGATACGTAAACTTCTCTTACAGTAATGGAGAAGCCTGTGGGACGTCCTAACTTGGTCTGGTCATCAGACAGGGAATACTGGGTCTTTGCCATGCATACCGGCAGATTGCCAAAGCCAAGGGTCTCCAATCTTGCCAGCTGTTTCTGGGCTGCTGCGGTATAATTTACGCCGTCAGCGCCGTAGATCTCTTTGGCGATAGTCTCGATCTTTTCCTTTAAAGGCAGGCTTTCCTCGTAAAGAACATGGAAATGATTCTCCTGGGTCTCTATAGCCTGCAGTACCTTCTGTGCCAGATCAAGGCCGCCCTCGCCGCCGTTGGCCCATACTGTTGCCTTGGAGAAAGCGCATCCCTTTTCCAGACAGAACTTCTCGATCATGGCAGATTCTGCCTCGGTATCGGAAACGAAGCTGTTCAACGCCACCACTACCGGCACACCGTACTTGTGCAGGTTCTCGATATGCTTCTCCAGATTTACGATGCCCTTCTGCAGTGCTTCCAGATTTTCCGTATGCACATCAGCCTTGGCTACGCCGCCGTTAAACTTAAGGGCTGCCACACTGGCTACCAGCACCACGGCGCTGGGCTTTAAGCCGCCCATTCTGCACTTGATGTCAAAGAATTTCTCTGCGCCCAGATCTGCGCCGAAGCCCGCCTCTGTGATGGCATAATCTGCCATTTTCAGAGCTGCCTTGGTGGCACGCATGGAATTGCAGCCATGGGCGATATTGGCAAAAGGACCGCCGTGCACCAGGGCCGGGGTGTGCTCCATGGTCTGTACCAGGTTAGGCTTTAAGGCATCCTTTAAAAGGGCACACATAGCGCCGGTAGCACCCAGCTCTCCTGCGGTCACCGGCATATTGTCATAATTGTAAGCCACCACGATGCGGTCAATGCGCTTCTTTAGATCCTCCATGTCGCTGGCAAGGCAAAGCACAGCCATGATCTCGGAAGCTGCCGTGATGACGAAATGATCCTCCCGCACCGGGCCGTCCACCTTGGTGCCCAGGCCGATCACGATATTGCGCAGGGAGCGATCATTCATATCCATGCAGCGCTTCCATACCACTCTGGTGGGATCGATGCCCAGGGGATTGCCCTGATGCAGGGAATTGTCCAGCATAGCTGCCAGAAGGTTATTGGCGGAAGTAATAGCATGGAAATCGCCGGTAAAGTGCAGGTTCAGATCCTCCATGGGAACTACCTGTGCATAGCCGCCGCCGGCTGCACCGCCCTTTACGCCAAAGCAGGGTCCAAGGGAAGGCTCACGCAGGGCCAGCATTACCTTTTTGCCCAGTCTGTGGAAGGCATCTGCCATACCGATACTGATCGTAGTCTTGCCTTCTCCGGCTGCGGTGGGATTGATGGCGGTCACCAGGATCAGCTTGCCGTCCGGCTGCTCCTTAAGGCTCTCCAGATACTCACCGGACAGCTTTGCCTTATAACGGCCATACTGCTCCAGCTGCTCCGGGGCGATCCCCAGGCGGCCGGCCACCTCGGTGATAGGTTCCATTTTTGCTTCCTGTGCGATTTCGATATCTGTTTTCATCTCTTCCTTTCTTGTCGCAGCTTGTCTGCGACAACACGAGGAGAATTTCGCGTAGGCGAATTCTCCGATGTGATCCTGCATTGATGACGATCACGCCATCAATGCTGTTTGAAAGAAATACCATCAGGTATTTCTTTCAAACTTCCCTTTTCTTGCCGCAGCTCACCTGCAGCAGCTATTACTTCTTTTCTCTTACCACCACTGCTCTTTGTGCCTGTTCCGCATGTCTTCTTTCCACCAATGCCCTGTCATAGCCGATGCAGCCATGATTTTCCCAGGGATCATTGCAATACAGAAGCGCTTTTCCTTCCTTCTGTCCGTATCCCACCAGCACCAGGCAATGCTCATTGGACACCCAGGTGAAGTCCCCGTTTCCATCCTCCAGGCTCCATACCGGTCCCACGTAGGTGGGCTTTAAATTAATGCTGGTCCAGTATAAGACCGGCATGCCGGCGTCGATCTGCTCCCGCAAAAGTTTTTCTGTGGGAATGCCGGTGGCATCTTCCGCCAGATAGGGCATCCCCTCCCGGGCAAAAAGCCGATTCAGTGCCTGTACCATTACCTTCGGATAGCATCCAAAGGAATCCGGATCGTAAGGACTGCCGGCAAAATACCGGTTGGGGTCCGGGCCGTAGAGTCGGCCCTCTTTATTTTGCATGGGATGCTTTTCCAGATACTTTTCTATGAAATCATCCACGCTGCACTTGGCCCCCAGGTACTTTGCCAGCATTACCGCCGATACACTCTCGCAGCCGGTGGGCCAGTCCGCCGTCTGGTCAATATAGGGAACTGTCAGGATTTTTTCTTTTTCCAATTACTTTCCTCTTACTTCACTGCCTTTACGCCGTATTTCGCTGCCACTTTCTTTTTAATCCCCAGAAGAACTACTGTCTCAATGACCAGGCAGATCAGAAGGGTGATCCACCAGCTCTTGGTAGCGCCGGCGATAACATAGCCCACTATGCAGACGCCCATAACTACAGCGGCGTACTGCATCTGTGTCTGCACGTGGTTCAGGTGCGGGCACTGTGCGCCGGCGCTGGACATGATGGTAGTATCGGAAATAGGAGAGATGTGATCTCCGCAAACGGCACCGGCCAGTACAGCAGATACGGCAATGATCATCATCTTCTCATCCACATGGTTGAACATGGAGATGACGATGGGCACCAGGATAGCGAAGGTTCCCCAGGAGGTGCCGGTGGAAAATGCCAGAAACATGGCAATGCAGAACATGATCATAGGCACGAAAATGGCCACGCTGCCGGACAATGTCACGGTAGAATCGATAAAGGTGCCGATGCCCAGGTTATCGCCCATGCCCTTTAAGGTCCAGGCAAAGGTCAGGATCAGGATGGCCGGGATCATCATCTTAGCGCCATCCGGCAGAGACTGCATGAACTCCTGGAAGGTAATGACCTTTCTGGGCAGATACAGGATCGCCATAAAGACTACTGTGACTAAGGTAGCCAGGATCAGACTCATCTCCGCATCGCAGTTGGCGAAAGCGTCCACCACATTGCCGGCGCCGCTCAGGAAACCGGTGTAGATCATGGCCAGCACTGCAGAGCCGATCAATACGATCATGGGAAGCACCAGATCGATGACGTGTCCCTTTGTATTCTCTCTTGCTTTTTCTTCCTCTTTGGCAGCCTGGACAAATTCCTCACCGCCGGTAGTGAACAGATCTCCGGCCTTGGCATTGCACTCGTGCTTGCGCATCAAGCCGAAATCGATATCCATGCCGATGATGAACAGCACCATAAAGATGGTCAGGATAGCATACAGGTTATAGGGGATCGTGCTAAGGAACAGCTGAAATCCGGTCAGGGAGCTGTCCTCCGGCACGTAAGAGTTGACGGCAGCCGCCCAGCTGGAGATGGGGGCGATGATGCATACCGGTGCTGCGGTGGCGTCGATGATATAGGCCAGCTTTGCTCTGGAGATCTTCTGCTTGTCGGTAACGGGCCGCATGACAGAGCCTACCGTCAGACAGTTAAAATAATCATCCACAAAGATCAGGATACCCAGTCCCACTGTGGCAAACAAAGATGCCTTTCTGGTCTTCAAACGCTTGGAAGCCCAGTTGCCATACGCAGCTGTCCCCCCGCACTTGGACATCAATACGATGATCATACCCAGCAATACATCGAAGATGATGATATTTAAATCCATGCTGGATGTCATGGTAGAGAACATGGTCTCAAAAGTGCCCCATGGCTGGAAATTTGCCGTAAAGAGTGCGCCCAAAAGAACACCGCAAAACAGCGACAGATATACCTCCTTAGTGATCAGAGCCAACACAATGGCCAGCACCGGCGGCACCAGGGACCACCAGGTTCCAAAAAACATACTGACTGTATCCATACCTCACTTCTCCCTCCGCAGTCATTCTCTGCCGATTTCCACCTCGGCAACTTTTCTCTTCCCGCTTTCTCTCAATCCTTATCCTTCCATCATATATGCATTGCCCTAATTTTCGCAACTATAAATATAACCGGTTATTTAAACTTCGTTGCCATTCGTTACAGTTCAGCTCCCGGCTGGGGGCTGATCTGTAGCCCACCACCGCCACTGTTAAGATACTGGCTAAGCAAAAAAACGGCACAGTCGTCCGCAACGACTATGCCGCATTTTCTTCCGTTCCGATTCGAAAGTTCCATATAGATCCGCTTCCCGTTCATGCCTACTTCTTCACATGAAACGCTTCCAGGATCCGCTCTGCACTTTGCTCCAACAGGTACTCTGCCTCCTGGGGGCCTATGTCCTTCTGCAGTGCCTTCAAAATAAAGAAACCACGCTCCATAAGCACATGGCCGGTATTGGGCGGTGCCAGCTTTTCATGGGGATGAATGTGACATTCGTATCGCAGCAGTGATACCGGCAGCTCATGCTCCGTCAGGATCTGTCTGGCCTTTTCCGCCGAGGGGATCTGTCCTGCCGCCTTTCCGGTAAAATCAAAATAGCGGATCAGCATGGGCGTAACGCTATCAGGTTTAAACCGGTAGGATTCCCCCATCTGATAGCGGATCATCTCTGCTGCCATATCCACCCCTGTAGCCAAAGGTGTGAACAGATCATGGAGATAATGTCCCGAGGGTCTGGCGGAAAGTTCGATGACAAAGGGTTCCCTCGCTGCCTTTCCTGCATCCTCGGGGCAGATCAAGTCCGCGTGAAGCAGACAATCCTTAAGCCCCAACAGGCTGACTACCTTTTGCAGATAGCTCTCTACCTGTGCCGTCATCTCTCCCGGCAGCACGGAATAATAGCCCACCGCCTGTCTGGCCGGCAGGGGTGTCACCAGCTTTTTCCGCAGCAGGATCAACTCAAAGCGATCCCCCACCACAGCGCCGTCCACACCGTATTCCTGACCATCCACCAGTTCCTCTGCCACAAAATCTTCCTTGGTATGTATGCAGATGGAAGAGATCAACTTCTGCATTTCCTGATAGCTTTGCACGATGCTGATATCTCTGCTGCCGGATCCATACCGGGGCTTTACGATGGCGGGATAGTGCATGGTCTGCAATCCGGCAAAAAGGGCGCCGATCCGAGAAACCTGATCACTGCGTTTTTCCCAGAATCTGGCACTTAACAGGCTGCAGTGGCAGGAGCGCAGTCCTGCCGCCGCCAGCTTTTCATGAAATGCCCACTTATCCGTGCAGAGTCCGGCCGCCGCACCGGAGATGCCCCGCAGTCCCAGGGCGTCATTGGCAACGCCGATGGTGGTCAGGTATCGGCCGATGGGGGCCACCAGGAGAAAGTCCGGGTCGATCTCCCGCAGTTTCTCTATGGTCTCCTCCTCCCTGGAGATGTCCACCACTTCTCCTTTATCTGCCGCCTGCAGTCCCTCTGCCTGCGGGTTGCCGTCTAAAGCCGTAACGCAGACTCCCAGGTCTCTGGCGGCCTGTATGGTATGTACCGATTCGGCGCTGGCGCCGACGATCGCTGCTAATTTCATAGTAAACTCCATTTCCCAGTAGTTTTATGAAAACTTTTTTCTTACGTTTCTGTAAGCCCACAAAGCCTTGTAATAGACATAAAAAAGAAGGGGCGATCTCATCTGCATATCGATCAGCTTCTTTTCCTCTGCCCCCACCCGCTCTTTATAGTAGGGATTTTCCCGGAAATCCGGAAAGGTCTCCTGCATTTCCTTTCCCATAGCGGTGACGAATCTGTATTTTCCCCGTTCCTTCATGCAAGGCATGGCGGAAAAAAGGGTATTGATATAAAAGAGCATGGTAAAGGAAAACTGGATCTCCGGCAGGTACCGGTTCAGATAGCCGTATTTGCGCGCCTCCGCCAGCATCAGCCTCCCCGCCTCCATCCGGTCCTCCAGACGCTTTCTGGTGATGGTATGTACCGTGGAGCTCTCATGCTGATAGTAGTAATACAAAGGCTCCGGTATATAGGCAAAACAGTGGGCCCGCAGCATCCAGGTGTTGGCAATGGCATTGTCCTCGTAAAAAATATCCTCCGGAAATCTGCTCTCACACCCTAAGATGATCTCCCTTTTATAAATCTTCACCACCAGGGAGCCGCTGTCCAGCAAAAGGGAGCGATATTTCTCTTCATTTAGGACCCCGGTCTGCTCCGGCCGGTTATTGTGTACGATCTGTCCCACTTCCATGGTGGTTTTATCCGTAAGGGAATAGTCGCATCCCACCATATCTGCGCCGGTCTCCTCTGCTTTCTTAAGCAGTCGCTCGTAGTAGTCCGGCGTGATCCAGTCATCGGCATCCACAAAACCGATCCATTCTCCCTTGGCTTTGGACAGGCCAAGGTTTTTGGCGCCTCCCTGCTTACGGTTTCGGTCGCCTTGCAGGGCACGGACATGGACCGGGTCTTTCTCTTCATACCGGCGCAGGATCTCCATGGAATCATCCGTGGAGCAGTCATCTACCGCCAGGATCTCAAAATCCCTGACGGTCTGTGCCAGCAGGCTGTCCATACAACGCTGCAGTTTTCCCTCTCCGGCCATATTGTAGACCGGCACGATCACACTGAGTTTCATCTATACCTTCCTATGCCGCACCTATGCCATTTACTGCATAAGTGCTGTTTAAAAGAAATGACACCTGGTATTTCTTTAATCTTATCTTTCCGGCTTCTCGCTTGATACAGCTTCCCTGACATAGAGAATGGCTGCCTCCGCATTCACGGTGCAGCCATTGCAAGCTTCGTCTGTATCTCCCGTTAGTCTTCTTCGTAATGGAAGCCTACCAGTCTCTGACGAATATCTTCCACACTGAGCCATTCTGTATTGTTGCCGGAAGAATAGGCAAATCCTTCCTCCACCTTGCGGCCGGAGAGGTCAGGTGTCTGTCTCTCATTCCATACGATCTGGGGATATACGATATAGTGCTTTTCGTACTCATAGGTGGTCTGGGAATCCTCGGTGGTCACCATGATCTCATGGAGCTTTTCACCGGGACGGATGCCTGTCTCCACCGTCTTACAGCCCGGCAGCATAGCCTCTGCCAGATCCTTGACATAGAAGGAAGGGATCTTGCTGATAAAGGTCTCGCCGCCCTTTGCTTCCTCTAATGCCTTTACTACCAGTGCCACGCCCTCTTCCAGGCTGATCCAGAAACGTGTCATGCGATAATCCGTAATGGGCAGCTCTGTAACACCCTTCTGGATAAGGCTGTGGAAAAAGGGAATGACGGAGCCGCGGCTGCCGGCCACGTTGCCGTAACGCACGATGGAGAAGTTGATATCCTTGCTGCCGGAATAGGCATTGGCTGCAATGAAAAGCTTATCGGAGACCAGCTTGGTGCCGCCGTAAAGGTTTACCGGGTTAACCGCCTTGTCGGTGGAAAGAGCCACTACCTTCTTAACGCCGGTATCCAGGCAGGCATCGATCACGTTCTGGGCGCCGTTGATATTGGTCTTGATAGCCTCTGCGGGATTATACTCGCAGGCAGGCACCTGCTTTAACGCTGCAGCATGGATCACATAATCCACACCTTCCAGCGCTCTCTTTAAGCGCTCCTTGTCCCGGACATCGCCGATGAAATAGCGCATCTGCTGCTCATGTTCCTTGAAAAAGGGGTCATTGCCCATGACGAACTGCTTGAACTCGTCACGGGAGTAGATGATGATCTTCTTCGGTTGATAGTGCTCCAGCACGTACTTTGAAAAGCACTTGCCAAAGGATCCGGTTCCTCCTGTCACGAGTATTGTCTTGTTATCCAGTAATTTCTCAGCCATGGGATTGGTGCTCCTTCTTCTTGCTACTTGCTTCTTACTACTTTTTGCTTCTTACTGCTTTAGCTTCTTACTGCTTTTAGCTTCTTAGCGCTTTTAGCTTTTAGCTTCTTACTTTTAGCTTTTCACTTTAAGCTTTTTATTTTAAGCTTATTATTTCTTTTTGCTTATTATTTCTTCTGTATCTTTTTATTATCTGTAACCGGCTTTTGCCTTGCAGACGCTTTTACTGCTCTTTCATATGGGCTTCGTAATAATCATTGATCCGGTTATAGGTATCCTCGGTGATATTATGCTCGATCTTGCAAGCCTCCTCGGCCGCCGTCTTTTCATCCACACCGATGGCCATCAATACCTTTTTAAGCAGGCGATGGCGGGCATAAATCCGTTCTGCGATCTCTCTGCCTGCATCTGTCAGGGTGATAAAGAGATTGCCGTCCATCTCGATATAGCCGTTTTCACGAAGCTTTTTCATGGCAACGCTGACACTGGGTTTGGAAAATTCCATCTCGTTGACGATATCGATAGAACGCACCTGTCCCAGCCGGTCATGCAGGATCAGAATGGTCTCCAGATAGTCCTCCGCGGATTCATGTATGTTCATCTTTACCTCTCTATGCCGCAGCTTATCTGCGGCCCGTGGGGAGAATTTCCCGCAGGCGGATCCTCCCATAAGCTATCCGGCCTCTATCCCGATCTTCTTTCGAAGACCGGGATAGGGCCAGGCAAAAATCAGTACTCAAAGATCAATGCGCCATAGGCCGGCAGGGTGAACTCCAGATACTGGGGCTTGCGGTCGCATTCGCCCTTCTTGGCGCCGATGACAGCCGGCACTTCGCTGTCTGCCGGTGCGCCGTATTCCTCTAAGGCGCTGTTGAGCAAAAGCTTGTACTTGCCGCTGGCCGGTACACCCACGCGATAGCCCTCTCGCTCTACCGGTGTCATGTTCAATACGAATAACAGGCATCTCTTATCGGAAGTGCAGCGACGGGTGAAACTGTAAATGCTCCGATCCTTGTCATCTGCATTCATCCACTCAAAGCCTGCCCAGTCATTGTCGATCTCATACAGGCAGGGATATTCGCGGTAAATCTGTAAAAGCTTTGCCACGTATTTCTTCATGCCTGCGTTGCAGGGATTCTGCAGCAGGAACCAGTCTAACTCTCTGGCCTCGCTCCACTCTCTCTCCTGGCCGAACTCCTGTCCCATAAACAGCAGCTTCTTGCCGGAATGTCCCAGCATATAGGTATATCCTGCCCGCAGGTTGGAATACTTATCTACCTGGTAACCGGGCATCTTCTCCACCATGGAGCACTTCAGATGTACCACCTCGTCGTGGGACAGAGGCAAAATGTAATTCTCTGAATTATTGTAGCTCATGGCAAAGGTCATGGCGTAATGGGAGCCGGCACGCATGATGGGATCCAGCTTCATGTACTGGCAGAAATCATGCATCCATCCCATATTCCACTTAAAGGAAAATCCAAGTCCCTCGCCGCCGATATCGCTGGTCACGTTGGGCCATGCGGTGGACTCCTCGGCAATGGTCATAAAGCCCGGATAGGTGCCTCTGACCACGGAATTCAAATGATGGAAGAAGTTGATGGCATCCAGATTCTTGTTGCCGCCGTACTGGTTCGGCACCCACTCGCCGTCCTTCTTGCCATAATCAAGATACAGCATGGAAGCCACTGCGTCTACTCTTATGCCGTCGATATGGAATTTGCGGATCCAGTAGAGCACATTGGCGATCAGGAAGTTCTTTACTTCCGGCTTTGCGTAATTAAAGATCTTGGTGCCCCAGTCAGGATGCTCTCCCTTGCGCGGATCCGGATCCTCGTAGATACACTGGCCGTCGAAGCAGGCAAGACCATGCTCGTCCGGGCAGAAATGAGCCGGTACCCAGTCCAGGATGACGCCGATGCCGTTTTCATGCATCTTGTCGATCAGATACATGAAATCCTTCGGGGTGCCATAGCGGGAGGTGGGTGCATAATAGCCTGTCACCTGATAGCCCCAGGAGCCGTCGAAGGGATGCTCCGCTATGCCCATAAGCTCGATATGGGTAAAGGGCATTTCCTTTAAATACTCTGTCAGCCGGTCTGCAAACTCTCTGTAATTGTAAAATCCGTCTTCCCCGTTGGGATGCTTCATCCAGGAACCGATATGGCACTCATAGATGGAAATAGGCTCTTTGGTATTATCCTTCTCGTCCCGCTCTTTCTCCCACTTGGCATCTTTCCACTCGAAGCCGGAAATATCTGCCGTCTTAGAAGCGGTGCCGGGGCGAAGCTCTGCCGCATTGGCATAGGGATCCGCCTTATAAAGCTGCTTGCCGTCCGGTGTGGTGATCAGATATTTATACAGTTCTCCCTCACCCACGCCGGGAATAAAGAGCTCATAAATACCACCATCGTTGATCTTTTGCATGGGATACTGGTTTCCATCCCAGCCATTGAAGCTGCCTACCACATGGACTGCGGCGGCATTGGGTGCCCAGACAGCGAAGTGGAAGCCCTTCACACCGTCTTCTACGGAAGGATGCGCCCCCAGCTTGTCATAAATATCGTAGTGAGTACCCTGGGCGAAGAGATAGCAGTCGTCATCGGAGATGAAAACCCTGTCTTCTTTCTTTTCTTCCTTAACCGCCTCTTCCACCGGCTGCTCTATAGCCTGCTCTTCCTTTGCGTCAACCGCATCCGTCTTACCGGGAACAGTCACTGTAGCGACTTCTTCGGAAACAGATGCTACAGGTGTTGCCGGTGCTGCCGACTCCGTAGCCTCAGCTGCAGCCACCGCCGCATCGGACGATGCTGTCTGCGCCTCTTCCATTGAAGATGCCTTTGCAGCAGCCACATCCTGGGTGACAGCTTTGGTGCTGATCACTTTTTTTGCCGCATTCTTTTTTGCTCTGTTTGCTTTCTTTTTTGATGCCATCGCAATTCCCCCAAACTCGCTTTTTGCGTACCCTTAGGTAATGGTAATTATGCAGCACTCTTGCGAATATCAATAGTGCTGGAAATCCTTCTCTCTGAGAATGATCCTGTCATTCTCATCATAACGCTTGCGCAACAGTATATCCATCAAATGGGACAGAGATTTTTTGCTTGCGTAGTAGATCGCATCGTCTACCATATCCCGTACTTCCCGCATGGTCACACTGTGATCGATGGTCTGCTTGGAGGAAATCCTCGTATGCAGCGCCAGAACCCCAAATTCATCGATACTGTAATCCTTGGAACGGGCATAAGCCTTGGCATAGCGCACCAGTGTATGATTGTCCAGTGCCTGGATGTTGACCCGGGCTGTGAAATGCTCTTCCAGCGCCTGATGCTGTGCCAGGAAATTATCCATAGCCTTTTTGGTATCTACCAGAATAATGATAAGACCCCGTTCTTCACTCTGCAGTGCCTTGCGCAAAGTCTTCACGCTGGCATCATTTAACTCGCCTGCCCGCTCGATGATCAGTGCACCGTTCTTTAACCGGTCGATCACCGGTGCAAAATCCCGGCGGTTTAAGATCTCTCCGGTGGATCTGGCCACCTTGCCGGAGAAGTTCTGGTCCGTCAGCTGGATCTCCCGGATCAGGCCCTTGGCAAGATTCAATACGCCCGGTCCGTCATCGCCGGTCACGATCACATTGCCTGTGCAGGCTGCCAGACTTACATTCTCGATAGCCTGCAGGATCTGACGCCGTGAATTTTTCTCACTTAAATAAGGTCCGAACAGTGCCCGCTCTTCTCTGGTCATAGCCCGCACTCTTTCCTCTTCGGAACCGGAATGCTGACGCTGACTGCGATTTTCATCTACGCTGCGGCGGCGCTCTTCTTTCTGGTTTTCGGACATCTGCTCCGGATCACCGTATTTGCCCTTGGCGAATTCTGTGAGATCCTGGGTTTCGTGAAGCGCTTCCACCGGCGTATTTCTGGCTCTGCGCACAGGCATATCATCTTCCTCGGGCTCTTCGACCTCTTCGGCGTCGTCTGCCTGCAGCTCTTGTTCCGGCTCTTTGGGAACATCTTCCTCTTCCTGTTCACCATAGCCTTCTTCTTCGTCTTCCGGCTCTTCTTCACCGTAAGGATCAACGCGATCCTCATATGCCTCTGCGTCTTCCTGATGCTCTTGCGGTTCCTCTGCATAAGGATCCTGCTCCGGAAGGTATGCCTCATCCTGTCCGTCATCCCCGTAAGCATCATCCTGCTCCTCTTCATAGGGAGCTTCTTCCTGACGATAGGTATCCTTCTCAGGTTCCGCATGGGACGACTCTTCCCGGTACTCTTCTTCCCGGCCGGTTTCTTCCGGCAAAGACTCTTCTGCTGTATCCTGCGCTGCAGACACCTGCTCTTGCTTCTTCTCTTCTTTCTGCGGGAAGTAATCCTCCGGCAGATCCTGTAATGCCTGTTCCTTACGCAAGGTGCGCAGTACTGCAGAAGGTGACCACTTCTTGGTAGCCTCGTCTGCTATATCATCCTCTAAGATGGCACGTTCCACCACATGTCCTGCAGCCACTGCCGCGCTCTGCCTCTCTTCGGAAGTCAGGCCGTCTGAAAGCGCGCTTCCTGCAGGTCTGGCCTCTCTCTGGCGTCTGCTGCGAGCCTCTGCCTCAATCTCCCGCTCCATATGCTCCAGAACACCCTTTTTGGATGTTTCCTCGAACTTGGCTATGATCGGGCCGGTATTCTGCAATACCCGCTGGCGGTTCTCTTTGGCTCTCTTTTCTTCGTTATCTCTGCGGATCTTTTCCCACTCCGCCATGATGCCTTCGATATCCAGCTGGCCGGTGATCTGTTTCTCCGGCACATCCCTTTCTTCCAAAGACATGGAATACTGGCCGTCGGTCTCCTGCGCCAATACCGCATCATAGGCTGAGCTGACTACCTGCTCCGGGCTCTGCTGCCACAGTGCCTCTCCCGGCAGTTCTCCCCAGGATGCCTTCCGGTTCTCACCTGTGGGCTTTACCACTTCTCTTTCTAATACAGCAAAATCATCCGCCTCTTCCGGCTGGGCTGCACCGGCAGGCGCTGCTGCTTCCACAGGCGCTGCCTCCCTTACAGGCGTCGGCTGTTCCTGCACTGCCTCTCTTACAGGCGTCGGCTGCTTATGCGCAGCCTCTCTTACAGAAGCTGGCTGTTCCGGCACCGCTTCTGCCTGCACAGGCTGCTGCATAGCTTCTTCTGCATTTCCCTGTACCGCGTAAGACCGTGCATAAACGGCTTCTGCTTCCTGTCCGGTTGCCTCCGCGATCGGCATTCCGTCTTCTTTATTCTCTTCTACATTCTCTTTCGCAGGCTGGGCTGCCGGTGTTTCGATATTCTCCGCCGGCTCTGCCTCCATTGCAGACTGTCCACTGGAAGTCTGTCCGTAGCCCTCTGTCAGAGACTGTGCCTCCTGGGCTTCCTCCTGTGCCGCATATTCTCTGGCACCTATCAGCTCTTCCGTCGGCTCCTGCTCTGTCTCCTCTTTTTCCTGCTTTTCTTCATTTTCCTGCAGTTCTTTTAAGATCGCTGCAGAGCGGGCTGCTCTCTTGGCTGCGTCGTCCTCCTTGGGTGCCTCCTGCTGCAGAAGTTCCTTCACCCCTGCCGCCACTGTCTGCTGCAGGTTAAGGGTATTAAACTGACTATCGTCTAAAGGCTTTACCTGAATCTCTTCCTGAGGTTCCTCGAAGTTGCCTGTCCCATAGCCGCCCTGCTGTCCGTAGGCTGCAACGTTCTGCTGCTGCGGCGCGCCATGGGCTGCATTGTCGGCATAGGATGCATTTTCTGCGTAAGGTGCACCATCCCCATAGGTGGCGTTGTCGGCATAAGGTGCGTTCTCTGCGTAACCACCTTGCTCCTGTGCCGGGTAGGGCTGTTCCTGTCCATAAGCTTCTGCCCCTGCATACTGCGCAGTGCCTTCATAAGACACCTGCTGTCCGTATGCTTCCTGACCGTAATACTGCTGCTCATAAGGCTGGGACTGCTGGTCGTATTGATCCCCCTGGACATAACCTTCCTGTGCATAGCCATTCGGCTGTGTGGCCTGCTGGTAAGCCGGCTGGCCGGCGTACTGGCCTTCCTGGGCATAGCCGCCCTGCTGCACTTCCTGCTCATATGCCGCCTGATCTGCATATTGACCGTCCTGCACATAGCCGCCCTGCTGGGGTGCCTGCTCGTATGCCGGCTGGCCGGCATACTGGCCTTCCTGGGCATAGCCGCCCTGCTGCGCTTCCTGCTCATATGACGGTTGGCCGGCATATTGACCATCCTGGCCATAAGCATCCTGCTGTGCCGGCTGCTCATATGCAGGCTGCTGTATCTGCTCCTCGATCTCCTGCGCAGGGATCGGTCTGGTCAGTTCCTCCAATCTGGTGGTCTGATCTGCTGTCAGGGGTGTTTTTTCCTGCTTTAACTGCAGAGCCTTGATAACGTAACGTCCGTCTCCGAAAGCGGCGATCATCTCGTCACATTCCTGAGCGCACTTAGCGGTCATACCCGCCTGGTTATAGAGTGATGCCAGGGTGTACGCCCATTTTTCTCTGTAATCGTGCTTTTTCAGCTCTTCCAGCACTGCGATTCGCTCGTCTATGCCTATTCCCTGGGCCACATAAATCTTGTACTGCAGAATGTAGCGCCCGGAATCCCTGGGTGCCATTGCCACGAACTCCTCGTAGTAGGTTACCGCTTTGACAAAATTATTCAGCCGCAGCTCTAATTCGCAAAGACCATAAACGATGGACCTTCCGCCGGGATAGCGGTCATGGGCCATCTCCAAAATGTCTCTGCTTTCCTCAAATTTACGGTTGATCTTAAACAGATCGCTGATCTTGCAGAGCATATTTACATTTTTAACGCGCTTCCAGTCAATGGTCTCAGCGATCTCCATTGCCTCTGCGAACCGTCTCTCGGCGATCAGCGCATTAATTTCATCTACACAGACTCTGTATTCGTATTTATCCAAAATAGCTCCCTCGCGGCAGCGGTATTCCGCCCCGGCTTCTTCTATTTTCTATCAAAATTTGCAACCTTTAGTTTACCATACCGCCGCTATACGTGTCAAAAAAAGGAAGGGCCGCCGCTATGCAAAAACGGCATCACAGTTCAGTCACCCGGCCGGACGGCGGGCAGCGTCTGAACTGTAACGATATGGCCTATGTCGCACTTTTTCTGCTATTCTCCCAAAAGTGCTTTGGAAAAAGCAGCAAATTCTTCTAAGGAAAGCTTCTCTCCCCGCACATTCACCGGCAGTCCCACGGCTTCCAGGGCTTGCTCTGCTTCTGCGCGGGTGAAATTTCTCCCGCCGTACTGCAGTCCGTTGGCAATGCCGTTGGCCAGGGTCTTCCGGCGCTGGTTAAAGGAAGCTCTGATCACCGCAAAAAGGAATTTCTCCGGGGCATCCACCGGCGGCTCCTGTCTGGCCCGCAGGCAGAGTACCGCAGAATCCACGCCGGGGCGGGGAATGAAGCAGGAGGGCGGCACCAGTGTCACCAGTTCCGGCTCTGCATAGTATTGCACTGCCAGCGTAATGGCACCGTATTCCTTAGTCCCCGGCACTGCCCGGATGCGGTCCGCCACTTCCTTTTGCACCATTACGGTAATGCTCTGGAAAAGACCTCTTTCTTCCAACAGCTTCATGAGGATAGGAGTGGTGATGTAGTAAGGGAGGTTTGCCACAGTCTTAAAAGGTTTGCCTTCATTATATTCCTTGGAAAGAGCCGCCAGATCGGTCTTCAGGATATCCTGCCAGATGATGGTCACGTTATCACAGTCCTGCAGGGTATCCGCCAGTACCGGCTCCAGGGAAGTATCGATCTCCACGGAGATCACGTGACCTGCCGCCTCTGACAGAAGCCCCGTCATGGTGCCGATGCCCGGTCCGATCTCCAGCACACAGTCCTCAGGGCCGATGCCCGCCGCCTCTATGCTCTTTAAGATCACATTTTCATTGATCAGGAAATTCTGTCCGAATTTCTTCCGGGCCCGAATACCGAATTTATCCAATACACGCAGGGTCTCTCCTGCCGATGCCAGATTTGCCATATAGCCTGTTTCTCCTGTCGTCGTTTATTACTGTTCAGATACCGGCCAAGCGGCGGGGCCTGTGCAGTAATCGCTTTTTCATTTTTTCTTTTGTTTTTTCGTTTTCTGCTTTTTTCTCGCGTATTCCCGGCAGTTCATCCGCTGTATCCATGTTTTTCCGGTTACTGCAGATCTATCCGCACCGAAGGACAACACACACTGTTCTCAAAAAGGCACTGCCTTCACCGTCTCACTATGCCAGACCATAAAGCCTTTCTGCATTCTTTTCCGTAACAGCGATGACTTCCTGTACATCCATCCCCCGGATCTCTGCGATCTGGGCTGCCACCAGAGGCAGATAAGCGGAGCTGTTGCGCTCTCCCCGGTGAGGTACCGGCGACAGATAAGGGCAGTCCGTCTCCAGGACCAGTCGGTCCATGGGTGCCATTTCCACCACTTCCCGCAGCTTTCTGGCATTCTTATAGGTCAGCACACCGCCGATGCCCAGATAATAATCAAGTTTCAAAAAGGCAGCTGCCATTTCCTTACTGTAGGAAAAGCAATGGATCACACCGGGGGTCTTTCCCCCTCTCTTTGGTCCGTAGGCCTGCAAAATAGAAAAAGTATCCTCCGCTGCCTCTCTGGAATGTATGATCACCGGCTTATCCAATTCCTGCGCCAACTCCAGTTGCCGTATGAACCAGTGCTTCTGCACCTCTCTGCCCACTGTTTCCCAGTGATAATCCAGACCGATCTCTCCTATGGCCAGCGCCTTGTGATCCTGCATACCTTCCCGAATCTGCTCCAGTGTCTCCTCCGACATTTCCCCACACTCCTCCGGGTGGATGCCCAGGGCAAAATAGATCTGGGGGTATGCCTCGGCCAGCCTCTTGCATTTTTCCAGACTCTCTATAGTAGAGGACACATCCACCATGCGGCCGATGCCCGCCTCTTTGCATTTTTCCAACACGTCTTCCAGATCCTCCGCAAAGGCCCGGTCATCATAATGTGCATGGGTATCGAAAATCATGTTTACCTCTCTTGTCGCAGCTTGTCTGCGACAACACGAGGAGAATTTCGCGCAGGCGAATTCTCCGATGTGATCCTGCATTGATGCCGCATGCGGCATCAATGACGCTTGAAAGAAATGCCATCAGGCATTTCTTTCAAGCTCACCTCCCTTGTCGCAGATACTGAATTTAATCCATTATACCCTGTCTTTCCGGATGAAAACAGTTCCAAACCGCCTTAAATCCGCGAATTGTAGGCTTTTTTCAATTTTTTTAATTTTTTTCAAAAAAGGGGTTGCCAAATGGATATGAAGTGATTATAATAACACTTGCGTTGAAAAACAGCGACAAACAAAACAAAGAAATAAGCGCTTTTAGCTCAGCTGGTAGAGCACCTGACTCTTAATCAGGGTGTCCAGGGTTCGAGTCCCTGAAGGCG
>CAVBJS010000033.1:19516-28293 GCA_963596015.1 Bacteroidaceae bacterium | reverse complement strand
CACCACCAACCGCCGTGCTTGCACGAGGGGTTGGTGGTGGGTTTATTTATAGGGAGCGCCATCTCATGAGCAAAAATAGCAGCGCAGCTGCAAAGAAGCCCCGACAGGGGCGTTTTGCGAATGGCGCGGGTGAACTGTTTAAGACCCCCGACATTGCACGCCGTGCTTGCACGAGGGGTTGAGTATGGGATTATTTACAGGGAGCGCCATCTCATGAGCAAAAATAGCAGCGCAGCTGCAAAGAAGCCCCGACAGGGGCGTTTTGCGAATGGCGCGGGTGAACTGTTTAAGACCCCCGACATTGCACGCCGTGCTTGCACGAGGGGTTGAGTATGGGATTATTTACAGGGAGCGCCATCTCATGAGCAAAAATAGCAGCGCAGCTGCAAAGAAGCCCCGACAGGGGCGTTTTGCGAATGGCGCTCCCTACTCTATTTCTGTCTCGTAGATGACCCAGGACAGCACCGTCATACCGGCAGTCTCCGTCCGCAGGATCCGCTTCCCCAGACTGATGGGAAGTACCCCCGCCTCTTTGGCCAGTGCCACTTCCTCCGGCGTAAAGCCACCCTCCGGGCCTATGAAGACCGCCACCGCCGTTCCCGGCTTTGCGGCATCCTGAAAGATCTTCCTGGTGCTGCCGTCATTTTCCTGCAGCTCATAGGGGATCAGCTGCGCCTGTGTCTCCTGCTTTGCGTAGGCCACTGCCTCCTTCATGGACATAGGCGTCTGCACCACGGGGATCATCCCCCGGCGGCTCTGCTTGGCTGCCGCTTCCGCGATGGTCTGCCAGCGCTGGGTCTTCTTTTTCTTTTTGGATTCATCCAGACGCACTACGGAGCGCTCGGTCTCCACGGGAATGATCCGGTATACTCCCAGCTCCACACATTTCTGGGTGATCCACTCCATCTTATCTGCCTTGGGCAGGCCCTGAAAAAGGTAGACCTTTACCGGCAATTCCACGTCCGCATCCTTTACAAAGCGCAGTCTGCAGATCACACTGTCCTCTGTAAATTCCTCGATGCCATAGCGGTATTCCTTTTGATCGGTGCCGTTGCTGACTGCCAGTTCTTCTCCCGGCTTCATGCGCAATACATTACGGATATGATTGCAATCCGCACCTGTGATCTCTAAAACATCTCCCTGCGTCTGGGCAGGATCAACGAATATGTGAAGCATAGATATCCCATTCCGCAGGCGCATATACTAAGTTACTGTGACGCCTGCCGCACAAACAGCGATAGTACTAGTGATAGTGACATTAACAATTATATAAGTATTGCAGTTCAGATACCCGTCAGACGGCGGTTCCTGAACTGCAACATATAAACCAGGCAGCATCGCCAATTCCCATTTTCAGCGGTGAAGGGCCTGTTATCCGCAGTTCCGTTCGTCCTTTATCTGCGAACTCCCGTAACGCTTCTCCACTCACCTAAGGCAGAGACATCCACTACCTCCAGGCCGGTCTCTTCCATGGCTTTCACCACGCTGTCCTCTCTGCCTTCAATGATACCGGAGGTGATATAGACGCCGCCTTTCTTCACACAGCGAGCTGCTACCGGCGTCAGAGGGATCAGAACATCCGGCAGGATATTGGCCACCACGATCTCATAGCCATCCTCGCCCACTTCTTTCTGGATCTGAGGATCATTGATCAGGTTGCCCAGCAGCATATGGAATTTCTCTGCGGGCACACCGTTGGCCTGCAGATTCTCCTCTACCGCCGGCAGAGCGCAGGGATCCAGATCAGTACCCACTGCATACTTAGCCCCCAGCATCAGGGAAAGGATAGACAGAATGCCGCTGCCGGTTCCCACGTCTAAAAGAGTAGTCTCCGGTGTCAGATACTTGCGGATCTGCTGAATGCAAAGTCTGGTGGTCTCGTGCATACCGGTGCCGAATGCGGTGCCGGGATCAATATGGAACGTCAGGGCCGGCTCCCGATCCTCTTCCAAAGGCTTTTCCCAGGAAGGAATCACCAGAATGTCATCGATCCAGAACTGATGGAAATACTGCTTCCAGTTGTTGATCCAGTCGATATCCTCTGTCTCCTCGATGGTCACCGTGCCATCTCCGATCACATCGGAAAAACTCTTTAACTCTTCGATTTCCGCCTCGATGGCTTCCTTTACCTCTTCCGGGGTCTTTTCCTCTTCCTCGATCAGGAGCTTTCCCTCCGGGGTCTCCTCCACGAAAAAGCTTACCACGGCAGAGCCGTCATCATCCGGCTGCTCCGGCATGATGTCCACGAACATCTGCTCTTTTTCTGCTGCTGTCAACGGCACATGATCCTCGATCTGTGCACCGTACAGGCCGATATCCTGCATAGAACCTACCAGGATATCCTCTGCCTCTGCTTTTGTTCTGATCTTAAAGCGCATCCACTTCATGTCCGTGCTCTCCTCAGCTCTTCCAGAATTTATGTTTCTTCGGTGCTTCCTGCTTGTCCGTTCCCTTTTCTACCCGGGATGCCTCGTTCAATGTATCACCGGTCAGGGCATCGAACTGTTTGAGCAGATCCTTCGCCTCTTTATCCAGGCGCTGGGGCACCTCTACCGTCAGGGTCACATAATGATCACCCTTCAGCCCCTCATGCCGCACAGAGGGCATGCCCTTTCCACGAAGTCGGATCCTGGTATTGGTCTGAGTACCCGGCTTTACATCGTAAATCACTTTGCCGTCAACGGTATTGATGACTACAGAGCCGCCCAATGCCGCTATCGCATAGGAGATCTTCACTTCCGTGAAAATATCATCGCCCTGACGCTGGAATTCCTCATGGCGATCTACCATGATCTCTACCAGCAGGTCACCTCTGGGTCCGCCGTTGATGCCGGGCTCGCCCTTCTCATAGATGCGGACACTCTGTCCGTTCTCGATACCTGCCGGGATCTTTACGCGGATGGTCTTTCTGCTGGTGGTATATCCTGTACCATTGCAGTCCGGGCACTTGTCCTTGATGATCTTGCCGGCGCCGCGGCAATCCGGACACATCTGTACATTTTTCACTGTACCGAACAGGGACTGCTGGGTATAGACCACCTGTCCTTTACCCTGACACTTGGGGCACATCTGGGGGGAGGTGCCGGGCTTGGCACCGGTGCCGTTACAAGTGGTGCAAGGATCCTTGAGATTCAGGGTAAGATCCTTCTCTGTGCCGGTTACAGATTCCATGAAGGTGATACGTACGCTGGTGCGCAGGCTCTGTCCCTTCATAGGGCCGTTGTTGGCTGCTCCTCTGCTGCCTCTGCCACCGCCGAAGAATTCACCGAAAAAGCCATCAAAAATATCGCCGTAGCCCATGTTGTTGAAGTCAAAGCCGCCGAAGCCGCTTCCGCCATCAAATGCCGCATGTCCGAACTGGTCATACTGCTTTCTCTTCTCGGCATCGCTTAATACCGCATATGCCTCTGAGGCTTCCTTGAACTTCTTCTCTGCCTCTTTGTCGCCGGGATTCATATCGGGATGATATTTCTTCGCCAGCACTCTGTATGCTTTTTTTATCTCATCCTCTGTGGCAGTCTTTGCTACCCCGAGGACTTCATAATAATCCCTTTTCTGTTCTGCCATAGTAATCTCCATTTCTGAGCAGCCTTGCTGCGAAGAGGCGACGAGAATTTCAGATTCTCGTCTGCCATCAAGGCTATTTGTTTCTCCCGGAAACAAATAGCGGTATGAAAAATACGGCATCAGTCGTATTTTTCATATTGATCTCCATTTCTGAGCAGCTTTGCCGCGAAGAGGCGAATTCTCCTATACCCACAACGCCCGGGTCGCTGCTGCGGCCCGGGCTTTATGGTTTATGAGTCAGCGTAACTGCTCTGTGGTGTCTTCACCGTTTCCGCTGCAATTATTCTGCTTTTTATCTCTTAGACCTCGCGATAATCGCCGTCTACCACGTCATCGCCTGCGCTCTGCTGACTGCCGGCACTCTGTGCGCCGCCCATGTCAGGACCGGCCTGCTGGCCTGCTGCTGCCTGTGCATTCTCATACATCTTGGTAAACAGGGCCTGTGCGTCGGTCATGAGCTTTTCCTTCTTGGTCTTAAGCTCATCTACGTCACTGTCGCTCATGTCTGTCTGATCCTTGGTTCTGTCCAGAACAGCCTTTAAGTCTGCCAGATCAGCCTCTACTGTGGACTTCTCGCCGGCATCCAGCTTATCTCCTGCTTCCTTTAATGCCTTCTCGGTCTGGAATGCGAAGGAGTCAGCCTCGTTGCGGGCATCGATGGCATCCTTTCTCTTCTTATCCTGTGCTTCGTACTCCTGTGCTTCCTTGACAGCCTTATCGATATCCTCATCGGACATGTTGGAGCCTGCGGTGATGGTGATGTGCTGCTCCTTGCCGGTGCCAAGATCCTTAGCGGATACATTTACGATACCGTTGGCATCGATATCGAAAGTAACTTCGATCTGCGGTACACCACGAGGAGCGGGTGCGATGCCGTCCAGTCTGAACTGGCCCAGACTCTTGTTATCCTTTGCGAACTGACGCTCACCCTGCAGGACGTTGATATCAACGGCTGTCTGGTTGTCAGCTGCGGTGGAGAATACCTGGCTCTTCTTGGTAGGGATAGTAGTGTTACGGTCGATCAGCTTGGTAGCTACGCCGCCCATGGTCTCGATGGACAGAGACAGGGGGGTTACATCCAGCAGAAGGATATCGCCGGCACCGGCATCACCTGCCAGCTTGCCGCCCTGGATAGCTGCACCAACAGCTACGCACTCATCAGGGTTCAGGTTCTTGCTGGGCTCATGGCCGGTCAGCTGCTGTACCTTCTCCTGTACGCAGGGAACACGGGTGGAACCACCTACCAGCAGCACCTTGCCCAGATCTGCATTGGTCAGACCAGCGTCCTTCATAGCGTTCTGTACCGGGATAGCGGTCTTCTCTACCAGGTCATGGATCAGTTCTTCGAACTTAGCCTTGGTCAGGTTCATATCAAAGTGCTTGGGGCCTTCTGCGGTAGCAGTGATGAAAGGCAGATTGATGTTGGTGGTAGAAGAGCTGGACAGCTCCTTCTTTGCCTTCTCTGCTGCTTCCTTCAGACGCTGCATAGCCATCTTATCGCCGGAAAGGTCTACGCCTTCCTTTGCCTTAAACTCGGAAACCATCCAGTCGATGATCTTCTGGTCGAAGTCATCACCGCCTAAGTGGGTATCACCGTTGGTGGAAAGAACTTCGATGACGCCGTCGCCGATCTCAATGATGGAAACATCGAAAGTACCGCCGCCTAAGTCATAGACCATGATCTTCTGCTCTTTTTCATTATCAAGGCCGTAAGCAAGAGCTGCTGCGGTAGGCTCGTTGATGATACGCTTTACTTCCAGGCCTGCGATCTTGCCGGCATCCTTGGTTGCCTGACGCTGTGCGTCGTTGAAGTATGCAGGAACAGTGATAACTGCCTCTGTTACCTTCTCGCCTAAGTAGCTCTCTGCATCTGCTTTCAGCTTCTGCAGGATCATAGCAGAGATCTGCTGCGGAGAATACTTCTTGCCGTCGATGGTGCGGCCGTGATCGGTACCCATATCTCTCTTAATGGATGCGATGGTGTTCTCTGCGTTGGTAACTGCCTGTCTCTTAGCCGGCTCACCTACCAGACGCTCGCCGTTCTTTGTGAATGCCACTACAGAGGGTGTGGTTCTTGCGCCTTCTGCATTGGCGATAACGGTGGGCTTACCGCCTTCCATAACTGCTACGCAACTATTTGTAGTACCTAAGTCAATACCAATGATCTTACTCATGATTCGTTCTCCCTTCCCGCGCTTAACGCGCTATTCCTTCTTCTTTATTGCGAAGTTGAATTCTTTTATCAATAGCTTATATATAAACCATACAGCTGTATAAGAACCGTATGGGCTATTTGCCTTTTTATTTCACCACACCGACCATGCTGTGCCGGACTACGGTATCGTGGTACATATAGCCCTTCTGGAGCTCCTGTGCCACCTTGCCGCTCTCAAACTCGTCGCTGTCCACCTGCATCACCGCATTGTGCAGATTAGGATCAAAATCCTGTCCCACTGCCTCGATGCTCTTGACGCCCATGGCATCTAACTGGGTCATCAGCTGACGGTAGATCATCTCCATACCGTCTGCAAAAGCGCTTCCCTTTTCCTCTTCCGGAATGGTAGCCAGGCCTCTTTCGAAGTTATCTACCACCGGCAGGATCTTCTCGATGACGCTGCGCTCACCCATGGCAAACATCTGCTCTTTTTCTTTGGTGGAGCGCTTGCGGAAGTTTTCAAACTCGGCCATCTGGCGCTTGGTACGATCCTCCAGCTCGGC
The DNA here is from genome assembly GCA_963596015.1 of Bacteroidaceae bacterium. GTDB lineage: Bacteria > Bacillota > Clostridia > Lachnospirales > Lachnospiraceae > CAG-791. The sequence goes on along the minus strand of CAVBJS010000033.1, from coordinate 22,008 downwards.
GATCTTATCCTTTAAAGCGTCCTTCTCTTTACTGTCTTTCTTTTTAAAGAAGCCGCCTTTTTCTTCCTTTTCTTCTTTCTCTTCGGTTTCCTCGGCAGGTCCTTCCTCCCCGGCTGCCTCCTGTGTCTGTGCCGGTTCTTCCTGCGTCTCTGCTGCCTGGGCGGTATCTGTATCCTCTGCCTGCTCCGGCATCTCTTCTTTCTTTAATTCTTCGTCCAGCATATTCTTCCTTTCCGGTGTAAGCCCTTATTTCTTATATAGATCGTCTAACTGATGCATGATGTCCTTCAGGACACCTACCACCTTGTCATAGTCCATTCGCTTGGGTCCGATGATCCCTACCGTTCCCTTCATTCCCTCTCCCAGTTCATAGGTGGCAGTGACTACGCTGCAGTCCTGCATGCCCTGGGTGGGCATTTCCTTTCCGATATATACCTGAATGCCGGTCTCGTTGCTGTCCGCCAGGGTTTCCTGGACGATGCTGCCGAGAACCTGCTTTTCTTCAAAGTCACTGATGATCTGACTGGCTTTGCTCTGGTCTGCCAACTCCGGATAACGGAAAATGTTATTGGCGCCGCTGGTATAGATCTCCAGATCCTCATCGGCTCTGATGGCCTCTGCGGCGGCGTCGATGACCTTGCTGACTATCTCACTGTGGATGCCCGCTTCCTGCTTGATGGCTGCGATCATTCCTAAGTTGATCTGTTCTACGGATAAACCGTTCAGATTGGTATTCAGCAGCATGTTCAGCTTCAGCAATGTCTCTGTGCTCAGCTCCCCTTCCACCGGTATCACGGTGTTGCGGATAAGGTTGCCTTCGATCACGATGACCGCCAACACCTGCTCCGGATCAATCTGGGTAAGCTGGATAAATTTGATCTTATTGCGCTGCACCGACGGGGCGGAGATCATGGAAGCGTACTGGGTATTGACGGCCAGGAGCTTGGCGACCTGCTTCAGCAGGTTTTCCAGCTTGTCCTCTTTCTCTACCAGGACACTCTTCATGTCCTCTACTTCCTTCTCCTTCTCCCGCAGCATATCGTCTACATAAATGCGATATCCTTCATCCGTGGGAATACGGCCGGCGGAGGTATGGGGCTGAACAATCAGGCCCATCTCCTCTAAGTCTGCCATCTCATTGCGAATGGTGGCGGAGCTCAGGTTCAGATCCGTGTATTTGGAGATCGTGCGGCTTCCCACCGGCTCTCCGGTCTCTAAGTAATTGCGAATGATGGCCTGCAATATTTTCATCTTACGTTCCTGCAGTTCCATACATTGCCTCCTTATCTGTCCGGGTGTCGGCTCCTTCCTCCGATCTCTTTTGTTGTTAGCACTCTTTATGGTTGAGTGCTAATCTCTTTACTCCCATACCTTAGCACCACCCCCGCGGTATGTCAACAAATAGATTCCGTAAAAATTATAAAATAAATCTAAACGGTCTCTGCCTGGCACCCGTCTCGATTTTCCTGGAGAAAACCTCTCCTGTGGAAAACCTCGATGTGGCCGGCCGGAGGCGCTTCGCGCCTTGGCCGCCTGCAATAGCCAAATGGGAATTTGCCTGCAAGCAGGCAATCCTCATTTAGCTATTGCAGGTGCTGAACAGATATACAAAAAGGGACAGCATGGCATATCCCTGCCATGCTGTCCCTCCGGTATGTATTGCAAAAGTATCTCTGCAAACCTATTAAAAATCAGATCATGAAGCTGCCCATCTCTGTGCCGTTGATCACATAGTATACCTTGTTCTCTTCCGGCTTTACATACAGCTCAACCTGCTTGAAGTCTGCTTCCTTCTGCTGCAGGTCATATACCCAGATATCCTTTGCGGAAGCAACCAGCTGCTCTGTGCTGTAGCTCTTAGCTGCGTACTGGATGGTCACGCTCTGCTCTACAGCTGCCTTAGCAACAGCCTTCTTAGCTGCAGCGGTCTTCTTCTCTACAGTCTTCTTTACAGATGTAGCCTTCTTCTTAGCTTCTTCTGCCTTTTTCTCAACGGTCTTCTTGACCTCTTCGGCCTTCTTTACTACTGCTTCTTCTGCAGCCTTTGCATTCTCTGTTGTCTTTTCTGCGGTCTTCTTTGCTGTCGTCTTAACAGGAGCTTCGGTTGCAGGGGTTGCTGCCGGTGCTGCCTCAGCCTTCAGGGTTGCTGCCTTGACTGTTGCAACAGGCTTTGCACTTTCCTTCTTACCTTTCATGATTTCTCCTTTCACACCCCATTGGTTTTTCCCCAAATACGCCCCTCAGTGTAGCGCAAATCGGCGTAAAAGTCAATTTTTCCGGCAATTATGCAGAAAATGACCACCGGGGGGGAACTGTTCGAACGCCAGCCCGGCGGCGTCTGAACTATAACCGACAGGTTATTATGATAATTTAGTGCCACCCGACCATGCACCGAAGCGCGGCAGATGTCTCGCACCATGCACTTTGCGCTGTTTTGCTATGATCTTCCTCTCGCCTGCGGATGGCACGGCCCGAACTCGCATCCCCGCCTG
>CAVBJS010000033.1:0-19506 GCA_963596015.1 Bacteroidaceae bacterium | reverse complement strand
ATCCTGCGGCTTCGATGCAGATCATGCAAAACCGGCGCGCAGTGCAAAGGATGCGGGCCATTCTGCCGGCCAACCGGCGACAATACCGTAATCTATCTTGCGATCAGTCCGAAATACAGGATCACAAGCGCACCCAGAATGATGCGATACCAGCCAAAGGGCTTGAAGTCATGCTTTCTGATATAGCTCATCAGGAAGCGGATCACCAGCACGGATACCACAAAGGCAACTACCATGCCCACTAACAGGATGGCCATTTCCATGCCCGTGAAGCTAAGACCGTACTTCAGGATCTTTAAAAGGCTGGCGCCGAACATGACCGGTATAGCCAGCACGAAGGTGAACTCCGCTGCCACGGTACGGGATACGCCGATGAGCAGGCCGCCCACGATGGTGGAACCGGAGCGGGAGGTGCCGGGGAATACCGCTGCGATCAGCTGAAAAACGCCGATGATCAGCGCCTGTTTGTAAGTCAGCTGGGACAGTTCGGTCACCTGGGGCTCTGCATTCTTATTGTGATTCTCTACTATAATAAAGGCGATACCAAAGAGGATCAGCATAATGGATACGCAGATCCAGTTATAAAAATGGGCATCCAGCCAGTCATCCAGGGCCAATCCCACGACTGCTGCCGGGATGCAGGCCACCAGAGCCTTTGCCCAAAGCTGCAGGGTTTCCTTTTTCCATACCACTCTGGTCACCTTCCGGTGCTTGTAAAGTCCCAGAGGCCAGATGGTGTTCCAGTATAAGAGCACCACCGCCAGGATCGCGCCCAGCTGGATCACCACCAGAAACATGCTCCAGAACTCCTCAGAGACCTGGAGCTTTACAAACTCATCCAGTAGGATCATGTGTCCCGTACTGCTGATAGGCAACCACTCCGTAATGCCTTCTACAATACCAAATAAAACTGCTTTTAAGATTTCTATCATATCCATCTCCATTTCTGAGCAGCTTTTGCTGCGAAGAGGCGACGAAAATTTCAGATTATCGTCCGCCATCAGGGTTATTTATTTCGCTTAGAAACAAATGGCTGTGCGAAAAAATACGAATTTCCGATTCTCATACGATATCGGTCATATTTTTCACACTGATCTCCATTTTAGAGTAGCTATGCCGGGGCAATACTGCACTACAGTCCGTAAACTTCCTTCGCGAAGCGGCGAAGCACCGGAATGGATCTCTCCACCTTTTCTGTATCGATGCAGTAGGCCATGCGGAAATAGCCCGGTGCTCCGAAGCCTGCCGCCGGCACCAGGATCAGATCGTATTCCATAGCCTTTTTGCAGAAGGCCAGATCATCCTCTTCCAATGCCTTGGGGAAGATGTAGAAGGTACCTGCCGGCTTCTGCACGGTAAAGCCGATATCCTGTAATGCCTCATAGAGCAGGTTTCTGTTGCGCTCATAGACGCTTAGATCCGCCGTATCCTCCACTGCCTCTGCCATGGCCAGCTGGATCAGGGAAGAGGGACAATTGTGTCCGATCCCTCTGGAGATCTGTCCGCAGACAGCCACCAGCTGCTCTGCCTGCTCACAGGCAGGATTGACTGCCACATAGCCGATCCGCTCGCCGGGGATCGACAGGGACTTGGAGAAGGAATAGCAGGTCAGGGTATTATCATAGTACTTCGCCGCATAGGGAACGGTCTTTTGATCGAAACAGATCTCCCGATAAGGTTCGTCTGAGATCAAAAAGATGTTATGGCCATACTCTGCAGATTTCTCCTGCAACAGCTTTGCCAGTCTCTCCAATGTCTCTTCCGTATAGACCACACCGGAAGGATTGTTGGGGGTATTGATCAACACCGCACCGGTGCTGGGGCTGAGCATCTCCTCAAAAGCCTCAAAATTGATCTGGAAGTCCGGGAACTGTGCCGGCACTACGCGGATCTTGGCGCCGGTAGTATTGATATAAGGAATATATTCCGGGAAAAAGGGCGCGAAGACGATCACATCCTCTCCCGGTACCGTCACTGCCCGCAATGCATGGGCCAGCGCACCTGCTGCCCCGGAGGCGGGGAAAATATGTCTTGCCTTGTAATTCATGGCAAACCGCCGGTTTAAGGAAGCCGCCACCTTTTCTTTCACGCTTTCCAGGCCAAGGCTGGGACTGTAGCCATGGAGTTTTACCGGGTCTTCTTCCTGCAGCAGTCGGATCGCCGCTTTGGTAAAGGACTCTGGTGCAGGAACGGAAGGATTCCCCAGACTATAATCAAAAACATTCTCATAGCCGATCTCCTGTCCCCGTCTGGCTGCATACTCTGCCATGTCACGGATGACGGATTTGTTCTGCAGCATATTCAAATAATGTTGATTCAGCATATCACATTCCTTTCCGCTGCCGCCGGATCGTGGCCGTCAGCTAAGTCGTATTCTATCATAGGATATGCATTCCGTCACGAAAAAGGCATTCTCTGTGCAGGTATTATAAGCGTTGCGCAAAGGAAAAGTTTAAACAGAACTTAAATAATAATAGTCAGGGTTATTATTCCGAACTAACCAAGAGGTATGTCCTGTCGGAGACATCTGAACGGCAACCAGTCAGGCAATTGCGATGCCCCCTTTTCCTCATCTTGCGATATGTAAAAAGAAGGTATAGTATACATGTTGCGAAATTTTACATTTCGCAGCAGCAGGTACTGCTTGCAGTATCAGACCGTATAGCAGGATTTTTGTTGCCGCCTAAGATGAAAATATTTTTTCGCGCGGTAATGAAAGGATTTTATTTATGAAACTCTTTAAGAAAAAAAAGGACCGCCTTCCGGCAGAAGCCATGGCAGAAAGCTCGCTTTTACAGTTTGCAGCGCTGGATGAGGAGAATATTGCCCCGGAAAGCCCATCGTCCTCTTTGAACACAGATGGCTCAGGAGCAACCTCAGCTTCACAAGCTGATAGATCGGGAGCGACCTCGGCTTTAGAAGCCGATGGATCAGACGCAGCTTCGACTTTGGAAATAAATGAAACAGAGGAAGATACAGATTCAAGATCGGCTAAATCCGCGCGTTCTCTGTGGCCCCTTCTTTTCTTTCCGGCGGCTTTGCTCTATCATGAACTGCTTTTGCACATTTTTGACGGCAGTGTGCCTTTTGCCGGCCTTCCTTTTCTCTATATCCTGCTTTTCTCCGCAGGGACGGGGCTGCTGGTTTCGGCCATCCTTGATCTGCTGCCGCCCGCTCCGGCCAGGATCCTTTCCTATTTCCTGACCTGGTTCTGGACGGTGTTCACCTGTGTAGAGCACTGCTGCAAGGGATACTTTAAGACCTACTGGGGACTGGGCTTTATCACCCAGATGACCGGCAATGTCATGGGAAATTTTTCTTCTCTTATCCTGGAGATCGTAAAAACCCAGATTCCCTTTATCCTGCTCAGTCTGGTTCCGCCGATGCTGCTCTATATTTTCCGCCGCAAAGTAATGCCCGGCAGAAAGATGGGGCATAAGATCAGGCTTCTGGCACTGGCCGGCTTTCTGGTCTTGCAGATCGCAGGCTCTGTGCTTTGCCGTATCGGCAGCTACAGTGCCGATTATACCTACCACTACGCCACAGATCGGGCGGTTCCTCTCTTTGGTCTGTCTGCCACCACAAGGTTGGAGCTGCAGTATAGCCTCCTAGGCTTGCCGGAGGCCCCGGAGATTGATCTATCCAGTCTGGACGCTGCCGCCGGTGCTGCCGGTTCCTCCGCGGAAGGTACAGGCGAAAATGGTGATGCGTCCGGCAGTTCCACGGATACAGCCGATACCTCCGCAGCGGGTGACGATCAGCAGGAGACCAAAGTATTAGGCTACCACGAGATGGATCTGGATTTTTCCGCTACTTCCTCTCTGGCCGATCAAAAGACCATGGAGAAGATGAATCAGTATTTCAGCAGCATCACTCCCAGCCGGGAAAATGAATACACCGGCATGTTTGCGGGCAAGAATCTGATCCAGATCACTGCGGAAGCCTTTTGTCCCTATGTGATCAGTGAGGAACTGACGCCTACCCTCTATAAGCTGACCCACGAAGGTTTTGTTTTCAACAATTATTACCAACCCGGCTGGGGACAGTCCACCACCGGCGGTGAATTTGCCGCCATGACCGGCATCATCCCCACCTGGATCAATAACAACCTGAGCTTTTATGTCAGCTCCAACGACTACATGCCTTTTGCACTGGGCAACCAGTTCCGGGCGCTGGGATATACGACCCTGGCCTACCACGACAATTCCTACACGTACTACAATAGAAATCTGACCCATCCCAATCTGGGATATGATTTCTACGGACTGGGCAATGGTCTGGATCTGACCGTCAATGGTAAGGACTGGCCCTACTCGGATCTGGAGATGATGGAACTGACGGTTTCTGACTACATCGACGATTATGTCAAAAACAAAACGCCTTTCCACACCTATTACATGACCGTCAGCGGTCACGCCAACTGGAGCTGGGGCTCTGATGCCATGGCCGCCAAGAACAGAGAAGTGGCCGAGGCCGCCTACCCTGATGCCTCCCAACCGGTACAGGGTTATATCGCCGCCAATCTGGAGCTGGAATATGCCCTGGAATACCTGATGCAGCAACTGGAGGATGCGGGCATTGCCGATGATACCGTCATCTGCCTTACCGCCGATCACTACCCTTACGCGCTGGTGACCGATGAGGCCGATTATTATCAGGAGCTCAGCGGCACCCAGGACAGCGAGCTGGACATTTCCCGCTACCGCAACACCTTGATCCTATGGTGCGGCAGCATGGAGGAACCCATTACAGTGGATACCCCCTGCTCCTCTATTGATATCAATCCTACCCTCAGCAATCTCTTCGGTCTGGAGTTTGATTCCCGGCTCATGTCCGGGCATGATATCTTCGCGCAGAACTACGATCCTTCGCTGCCTTCCAGCTGTATGCCGCTGGTCATCCTGCCTACCACCAGAGGCTTTAGCTGGATCACGGCGGCGGGCACCTATGATTCCAAAACCGGTACCTTTACAGCCAACGACGGCATTACCGTATCCGATGACTATGTGGAAACTGTAAACGCACTGATTGACGCCAAGGAGCAATACGCCCGGCTGATGATCCAGTATGACTATGCAGGGACCGTACTGCATAAGCAGAAGGCTACCAGGGATATTACCGCCGATAGTGCTTCCTCCGGAAAGAGCAAGGCAACAGGCACTGCCGCAGGAAATGCCGGTACTTCCGTCTCTGCCACAGGCAATACACCGGCTGCCGGCGCGGAAACCGGTACAGGTACTAATGCAACTGCTGTCAACGGAGCTGGCACAGGAACCGGTACGGGTACAGACACCACCACAACCAATAGTGCCGCCGGTACTGTCAGCGGCGGCGAAACTGCCGGCACCGGTACCTCCGCCGCTGACACCACAACCACCATGCCGGTGCAGACACCGGATGTGACCACGGCGCCGGACGCATCCGGGGCAATTCCTGCCACAACTACAACGACACCGGATGCATCTGCAACAGCGCCTGCTGCAGCAACCACGACGACACCGGATACATCTGCCGCAGCGCCTGCTGCAGCCGTGCCGGCACAGCCCGCTGATCCCGCAGCAGCTGTTACCACTCAGGTGCCGGCTGATCCTTCTGTTGTACAATAAATAATAAAAAGGGGATGCATGGTCCTGTCACATCCTCATGCCCAACACAGGTGCTTGTGATGATCTACTTCTTCACGTCATCGCCTACCTGTCATATTGCCTACTTGTCATATTGCCTGACACAGTCAAAAATAAAAAAGCAGCAATGTCTCTTTTCAAAGACACTGCTGCTTTTTTATTTTTGGCTTTTATATTTTGGAGTTTAATATTGGGGGCTTTTATCTTTTATAGCTGTTTATATTTTCGACCCTTTATATTTTTAGCTTTCTATATTCTCAGCTTTTTATATTTTCAGCCTTTCATACTCTCAGCTTCTTATTGTTCAAGCTTATGCCACCTTATGCCGCAGCTCATCTGCTGCATTGTATGCCATCTTATCTAGATACTCCAGCCCGTTTATACCGCTCCTCGTCTATACCACCGGTGCAGACAAGATCACGGTCATATCCCCTTCGAAATCCGCTTTCTCATAATCATAGGGAAGCAGGAAGCTCTCGCCCTTTTTCAGCGCATAGGTCTGGCCGCTGCAGGTAACCTGTCCGCTGCCCTCTGCCACTGTTACGATCCAGAAGGGTGCTTCCTTAGCAAAGCTGCAGGCGCCCTGCACCTGGAGCTTATCCACTCTGTAGAACTTGCAGGAAACCATCTCCAACGGCTCGTTAACGGCGCTGTCTGCGGTATGCAGTACCAGATTGTCCATGGCCGGTGCCGGAATGGTGGAAACATCGATGCTCTGCTGTACGTGGAGCTGACGGGACTTTCCGTTTTCCAGGCGACCGTAGTCGTAGACACGATAGGTGACATCGCTGGACTGCTGGGTCTCTAACAGCAGTACACCGGCTGTAATGGCATGAATGGTGCCGGGCTCTAACTGAATAAAGTCACCCTTTTTCACCGGTACCTTCCGCAGCAGCGCATCCCACTGCCCCTGGTCGATCATCTCGGTGAATTCATCTTTAGTCTTCGCATTGTGGCCCAGGATCAGGTAACCGTCCTCCGGGCAATCCAGGATATACCAACACTCCGTTTTGCCCTTGGAGCCATTCTCATGTACGGCTGCATAGGCGTCATCCGGGTGTACCTGAATGCTCAGATTCTGTCTGGCATCGATGATCTTGGTGATAAAAGGAAAACCGCCCTCTCTTAGATCCGTCGGCAGTTCTCCGAAGAAATCGGGCTCCTTCTCCCAGAACGTCGATAGATCCACATTCTCTGCTTCGCCGCTCTGAACCTTAGACTCCTTCTGTGGATAGGCGCTGACTGCCCAGCACTCTCCGATCTCTCCCTCCGGAATGGAAAAATGAAAATCCGTCTCCAGACGTCTGCCGCCCCAGATCCTCTTTTCAAAGTAGGGACTCACAAATACCGGAAGTTTATATGTCTTACGCAAGGTAAAACTCCTTTCTGCTGTCAGAGGGAACTGCTGCACTGTTTTTGTCCGGTACCTGCAGAAAAGCCGCTCTCTGTGCGCCTCTTTGGCTGTGAGACGGCTTTCTGCCCGGCAGCACTTTCTCCTGTTCCTTTACAGCTCCTTGACCACTTTTTTATTCTCCCAGGAACTCCAGGTTCTTCTGGATCAGTGCGCAGCGCTGTGCCACACACTCCACGCTTCTTCCGGGATCGGAAGGGGTATTGAATACATAATCCATCAACTGCTCTAAGGTGGTGGTGGCTACATGCATTCTGGTGTCACTGGATGCGTAGTAGATGTAAACCTTGCCGTCGTGTACGATGGCGCCGTTGGTGAAGACTACGTTGGAAACATCGCCGACCCGCTCTCCCTCTCTGGGCCCGATCAGCAGGCCGGAGGGCTCTGCGATCACCTTGGAAGGATCCTGCAGATCTGTTGCAAAGGCATAGATGACATAGCGAAGGCCGGCTGCGGTATTGCGCACACCGTGAGCGATGTGGATCCAGCCCTTTTCTGTCTTAATAGGCACTGCACCGGCACCGTTCTTTGCCTCGGTGATGGTGTGATACTTGCGCAGGCTGGTCATCTTCTCCTCGTCGATCACTGCGTGCGTAATATCATCACACAGACCAAAACCGATGCCGCCGCCGGATCCGGTCTCGATGAAGTCATCCATGGGACGGGTATAGAAAGCATACTTGCCGTCTACAAACTCGGGATGCAGCACCACATTTCTCTGCTGAGGAGAGTGAAGGGTCTTCAGGTTATCCAGTCTTTCCCAGTGCTCTAAATCCTTTGTGCGCACAATACCTGCTGCAGCCACAGCAGCGGAAAGATCATTAACAGAGGTATCCTTGCTCTCAGAGCAGAATACGCCGTAGATCCAGCCATCCTCGTGCTGGGTCAGACGCATGTCATATACATTGGTCTCCTCCGGGCAGGTATCCTCCAGTAAAATGGGATACTTGCGGAAAACAAAGCCGTCGATACCATTGTCGCTCTCTGCCACACCGAAGAAGGATTTGCGGTCATTGCCCTCGATCCTGGCCACCAGGCAGAACTTGCCGTTCAGGTAAATGGCACCGGAGTTCATGACAGCGTTGATGCCCAGTCTCTCCATAAAGAAAGGATTGGTGGCAGGGTTCATGTCATACCGCCAGGTCAGCGGGATCATCTCTCTGGTCAGTACCGGATTCTCGTAGCGGTCATAGATGCCGTTATAAAAATTGTCGTCCACTTTGTTGGGGCGGGTGATCAGTGCCTCATACTTCGCCTGCTCACGGGCCTTGTTCTTTTCAAATAAGCTCATAAATTCTCCTTTTTGCTGCATGTCTGCGTTGTGTATTTTCCTACGCAAATGCCAGTCAAATGACAGAACCCGCCACCTGTCCGGCATCTGCGCAATGCATCATACTAAGCGATCTCTGTATCGCCCAGTCTTCTGATGATCTCCAGGCACATACGTCCGTTGTGGTAAGGGCACTTCCAGGGCTCCACGATAGGCTTTTTATCGGTGGCCTCGCCGTTCTTATCTACATCCCAGAACCACTCGCTGCCCTCTCGGGGATCGATCATGTGCTCCTGAATGTAATCCCACTCGGAACGGGCTGCCATCATGTATTCCTTGATCTCCGGATGCTTTAAAGCACCGTTGACAAAGCCCAGTACAGTCTCAGCCTGTACCCACCAGATGCTGGTGGTATTCACCACGCCCCGGTCACATTCATTGTTCAGGGAATGACCGTCGAAGGCTACCTGGTAAAGATTTGCCAGCATATCATCTGTGATGGGGGTGATCAGATCCTTGTACTTCTGCTCTCCCAGCACCTCTACGCCGTAATCCAACAACCAGGAGGTCTCGATATCGTGGCCGTAGGAATACAGATCCAGGATGGTATTCATGTTTTTATCAAAGAAAACTTCCTGTCTGTGCAGGGCCGGATTGTATACCTTGTTGGCAAACTCCTCGAAGATCCACTCCAGACGCTTTTTCACCTCTTCGTTTTTGGAAACGCGATACAGCTCTGTGTAAGCCTCAAAGACATGCAGCAGGGTATTCATGGTCTTCTCTGCCATGACACCGTTCTCGGAAAGCTTGTCATTGTCTACCTCGTGGAAGCTTCTGTCGAAGGCTTCCTTGTAGCCGATCTCGTCAGTGCACTTTTCCTCGATGAGGTGGAACTGCTGCAGAGCCAGCTCCAGCGCTTCCGGATCACCGGATGCCTCGTAGTAATCAGATAATGCATAGATGGAAAATGCCTGGTTATAGGTATGCTTTGTGGTATCCTCCGGTGTGCCGTCGTACTTTACGGACCAGAATACACCGCCGTTTTCCTTGTCAAAGCAGTGGTCCTTCATGAAGGCATAGCCGTGCTTTGCCTCCTCCAAAAGACTCTCATCCTGCAGCTGCTTATAGGCTGCAGAGAAAAACCAGGTAATGCGGCTGTTTAAGATGCAGCCCTTAACTGCTTCTTTGTCTACATTCAGATCATAGTCCATGTAGCCGTAGTAACCGCCGAACTCATCATCCCGCAGTTTTTTCCAGAAGGGGATGATCTTTTCCTCCAGGTGCTTTCTGACTTCTTTTACCATTTCTTCCTCCTTTTTCTGCACAGCATTGGCTGTGAAGACGCGAAGAGCGCTTCGCCGTGGCGAATTCTCTGCCGCAATCCTACAGTTGCCTGAGCAACCAGTTATATAACTTATTACATGATCAACTATGTAACTGTACATACGGCTGCCGGTGTGATCTCCCATGCGGCTACATGTATGACCACCTGCGTAGGCACCTATACAACTACATGTATAGTCGCATGCGTAGGCATCTATACAGCTACATGTATAGTTGCATGCGTAGGCATCTATACAGCTACATGTATAGTCGCATGCGTAAGCATCTATACAGCTACATGTATAGCCGCATGCGTAGGCATCTATACAGCTACATGTACAGTCGCATACGTAAGCACTTAGATCAGTCAAGCTAATTTAGGTCTGATCGATCTAAGTCAGCTTTCGTACAGACGCCTTTTCCACCAGCCTGCCGCTGATAACCGACACCCCTTTTTTGTAATACTCTCCCTCGATCTTCTTGCGAAGGATATACAGGCTGCGGCTGACCATTTCCCGCATATCCACCTCATAGGTGGTGATGGGGACGTCGCACAGCCCCGGGTAGAGGTAGTTATCGAATCCCACCACAGAATAATCCTGTGGCACTCGTTTTCCCTGCCTTTTCAGCAGTTCTATCACCACCCCTGCCGTTCTGTCGCAGTTGCAGGCAAAGGCGGTAGGACCATCCTCTCCGGTGGGCAGCACAATGTCATATCCCTGTGCCAATCCCGTGCGGGGATCCCGGTCCTCGATCACCCAGTCCTCCCGGACGGACAGACCGTATTTATGCAATGCCTTGTGATATCCGTAGTAACGGTCCAGAATGCTTTCCGTACTGTCTATGCTGCCCACAAAGGCGATGCGCCGGTGTCCCTGCTCCAGCAGATAATCCGTCATGCGGTACATGCCGTAAAAATTGTCCGTGATCACACAGTCGATATCCCGCTCTCTGTCGGCGCCGTCCAGATATACAAAGGGAAGGTCACAGCTTTTCATGACGCTGTCCAGATACCCCTGCTGCACCGGCCCTAAGATGATATAGCCGTCCACCAGCTTTTCCGCCAGCAGTCTTGGCGTCTCGTAGGGCGTATCCGCTGTATCCGTGATGATCTCCAGGCTGGTGACGCATTCTCTGGCCGCCGCCCTGGCCGCCAGCTCCTGGTACATTTTCCAGTAAAAAGAAGTGTACTGGTCCAGATACCGGGAGGCCATGAGGACAGCAATGGTATAACTGCGTCCCTGCTGCTCCCTGCGGATCACAGAAGGCTGCTTATAGCCCAGTTCCTTTGCCTTTTCCACGATGCGGTCCCGCATCTCCTCGCTGACGCCCTTTTTCCCGGATAAGGCTTTGGAGACCGTCACCGTACTCACCCCGAAGATCTCCGCAATATCCGCTAATTTAACCGATTTTGCCATAATCCCCCTTTATGCTCCAAGGCATGCAGTACTATCCCCCTGTTATCTGCGCCGGATAGTGAAGATCCTGGCCATAACAGGCTCTTTAAACTGCACCGTCAGCACACCGCTGTAGGGATCAAAGCTATACCGGCAATTTTCCTCCAGAGCCTTGGTGGGATAAGCGAGCTCCACCGTCCAGTTCTCCATGGAGCGGTCTGCGGCACACTCCCTGCCTTCTCTCTTGGCGGCATTGTCCATATCCTTCCACAGTCCTGCCAACGGAATGCGGCAGAACGCCTCACCGCCTCTGCGCCACAGTGCCAGATAGCAGATATCCTCTGTGCGCACGCCGGTGCAGGCCCAGGGATCCGTCACCTGTGCCAGGCCTAAGGGCCAGCAGGGAAGGGCATTTTTAATATCTGCTCTTACCTCTTTGTACCAGTCGATACCTTCCTGCACCAGTGCAAAACGCTCCGGGGAGATTTCCGCCAGATGGCCGCTCTGGTGGATCCTGCACAGCATGGCATTGACCATGTTAAAGACGGCCTCTTCCGGCTCGCCCTGCCGCAGGGGATAGGACCAGACAGCACCCTGTTCCGGTGTCACGCCGGTAGCCACATTGGCAGCGATGGTGGAGTAGTGAATGTAATCCTCCTGGTCGCTGGTGGACTGGATGCTGTAACGGGAAAGCATAGCGTAATCCATCCGCAGACCGCCGCTGCTGCAGTTCTCGATGACCAGATCCGGATACTTGGCAAAGATGGAATCCAGCCATGCCAGATAGGCTCTCTCATGCTGCAGAAGGCCGTCGCCAAAGCTCTCTGCGTCCAGCTCTGTGCCGATGCCGGGCTCAATATTGTAATCCATCTTGATATAGCCTACGCCATAGTCTCTGACCACTCTGTCGATGACCTCGTTGGCGTGCTCGATCACCGCCGGATTGCGGAAATCCAGCTGATAGCGGCTGCGGTCATATACTCTCTTTCCGTGGCGAACAAAGAACCAGTCATCCGGCACAGACTTAGCCTTCCGGCAGTCGATGCCCATAACCTCCAGCTCCAGCCACACGCCGGGGATCAGGCCCTTGGAACGGGCGTAATCTGCCACTTCCCGGACACCGTTGGGGAACCGCTCTCTGCACTCCTGCCACTCACCGACGCCGGACCACCATTCGCCCGGTGCATACCAGCCCGCATCGATGACGAAGTACTCACAGCCTGCGGCTGCGGCTGCATCCACCAGAGGGAACTCCTTGGCTGCAGTGGGATCACCCATCAGACAGTTCATGTAATCATTGAAGATAACCGGCAGCTTTTCATTATCCGCATTAGGCCTGCGGATCAGGCGGCGATATTTGGTCAGCTCACTGATGGCCTCTGTGATATCAGCATGGGATGCACCCACAGCCACCGGCACAGTGGTAAAACTCTCACCCGGCTGCAATGTCTTGGAAAAATGGGACTGTGCTTCGGTAGGACCGCTGACATTCAGATAGAAGTGGTCATTCTGCATGCCCATCTCATAGTGCCAGGAGCCGTTGTGCTCAATCTGGAAGAACAGGCCTGTGTCTCCATCCGTATTCTCGATATAGGCCATAGGCAAAAAGTGCTTGCTGGACCAGTTGCCCGTATTGGAAAATTCGATGTTCTTGCTGGTCCTGTTAAAGATATGAGGCTGATTCTGGGCAAGGCCTAACTGGGGAAAACTGTAAGACTGCCAGGAAAGCTCCTTCTGCCAGGAATTGTGAGGCACGTACAGGCGCAGCTTCTCATCCGGGCTCTGCATGCCTTCCTTCTCAAAACCAAGGTACGCAAAAGAACTGATATACTCTATAGTCTGGGCTTCCCCGCCTTCATTGGTGACCTTGTTCACAAACCGGGCTGTGGACATTCCCTTGTAAAACTGGATGGTGGTCTCCACCTTCGCCCCGCAGGCCGGATCCTTCTGGGTGATCACCAGCACTCTGCCCTGTGCATTTTCTTCCTCTTTGATACTGTCAAAGAGCATGGAAGCACCTGGCATGGCGGTGATATACATAGAGCCCTGTTTCTCGTAAGGGCTGTTGATACCCGCATACTTCAGGATAGCGAACTGATAACCCTCTTTGTAGTAATTCTCCGGCTCCTGTGTGGGCACAAAAGGCGCACTGGAAAAATGCAGCAGCCGGATCTGATCCTGCTCGGTGATGCCAAAGACCACATGGAGCATTCCTTCCTCATAAGTTAAATATTTCATTCTTACCTTCCTATGCCGCAGCGCGTCTGCGGCAACGCGAGGAGAATTTCCCGCAGGCGGATTCTCCGATATGATCATGCATTGATGACATTTACGGCATCAATGCACTTTGAAAAAAAGCCATCAGACATTTCTTTCAAGCGGTTTCTAATCCGCAGCTTTCTGCGGCACGCACTTTAAAAGGCTAATTTTAGCTTTATTATTAAACTAAAATTAGCCTTTTGCAATATGTAAAACTATCTAAATAGACTCTTTTATTTTTAGCTACTTTTTATAGCCTGCCGGCATAAGGTATACCGGCAGGCTTTTCTGACGTTGGTTGTATTCTAAAATCAGGACTATTTATCATGCCTGTGCCACAAATAGTCGTGTGAAAAACAACGGGGATCGAAGATCCTCGCTGTTATTTCACACCGATTCTCTTTCTCTCTTTATGTCGTGCCTGCCGGTCTGCAGATACTGTCTTGTATCTTCCATGTCCCGCACTTTCGTTCTTTGCGGGATCGTCACCGGCGTTTCGATCAGTTTTTGCTCATGTGCTTTCCAACTTCGCACAGTACTGCAACTATGGTAAACAAAGATACGATGCCAAATACTTTAAGTCCCATTTTTTCATTCTCCTTTTATTATCGATGTTTTTCTCAGTTTTCGTTTTCTTTTACAGTTTTTGATTTCAGTGTTTTAAGGTTTCCTTGCTGCGCTTATCTTACTGCAGTGCGTGTACAGGAGCCGTAACACTGCTGTATATTTTTTTACTTCTTTGTAAGGGTACTAGCCAGTTTTCCGAGGAAAGCCAGTACAAATGCTACGATAACGGAACCTGTAACGAACGGATTGATCATGATTTTTTCTCCTTTTCTCTATGTGTTTTTATTCTGTTTTATTTGTTTCTGTTTCGCTTGTATCTTTAATGTTTTATGTGTGTTGTTCTTTGATGTGCTTATCTTACAGCAGTATTTGTACAAGAACCGTAACAAGCACATTTCTGTATTGCACATAAAAAGTCCCTTTTCGAAGCAGCACACCGGCTGCCCGAAAAGGGACTTTCGTCTGTGATCATTCTTCTGTATAAGCAAAGGCGCACCGAAGGGCTCTCTGCCAACCCTTCAGACATTTCTCTCGCTCCTCTTCCTCCATCTTCGGCGTAAAAGTCCTGCCCAGCTTCCAGTTCTCTTTTATCTCTTCCCGGTCTTTCCAGTATCCCACCGCCAGTCCGGCCAGGTAAGCAGCGCCTAAGGCCGTGGTCTCTATGCATCTGGGTCTGCGGACTGTCGTGCCGATCAGGTCTGCCTGGAACTGCATCAGGAAGTTATTGGCACTGGCGCCGCCGTCTACCTTAAGATCTGCCAGGGCCACCCCTGCATCCTCTTCCATAGCGCGGATCACATCTGCCGACTGATAAGCCACCGACTCTAACGCCGCCCGGATGAAATGTTCCTTCTTACAGCCTCTGGTGATGCCCACCACCGTACCTCTGGCATACTGGTTCCAATAGGGTGCTCCCATTCCCGCAAAGGCAGGTACGATATAGACGCCGGCCGAATCCGGCACATCCACCGCATACTCCTCCGACTGGGCCGCCCGGCGCAGCATCCGCATCTCATCCCGCAGCCACTGGATAATGGCGCCGCCCACGAACACACTGCCTTCCAGCGCATACTGGACCTCCCCTTCCCGGGAAGCCGCCACCGTGGTGAGCAGGCCGTGGGCGGAGGTGATCAGCTCTTTTCCGGTATTCATAAGCAAGAAGCACCCTGTGCCGTAGGTATTCTTCACATCTCCGGGGGCAAAGCAGCACTGGCCGAAGAGGGCCGCCTGCTGATCCCCCGCTGCTCCGGCGATGGGAATCCTTCCCCCCAGGACATGCTCATCTGTATAGCCGTAGATCTTACTGCTGGGCTGCACCTGCGGCAGGATCTCTGCCGGGATATGCAATAGTCGCAGCAATTCCTCATCCCACTGCAGGGTATGGATATTGAAAAGCATGGTCCGGGACGCATTGGTATAATCCGTCACGTGGACTTTTCCACCAGTCAGGTTATAGATCAGCCAGCTATCCACAGTACCAAAGCAGATTTTCCCCTCTTTGGCCTTTTCCCGTGCCCCTTCCACATGATCCAGGATCCAGGCGATCTTACTGCCGGAAAAATAGGCATCCGGCACCAGGCCGGTTTTCTCTCTGATCATCTCTGTACATCCCTGTGCCTTCAGGGCATCGATCTGCTCTGCGGTGCGCCGGCACTGCCAGACGATGGCATTGTAGATCGGCCGGCCGCTCTCCCGGTCCCAGAGAATGGTGGTCTCCCGCTGGTTGGTAATACCGATGGCGGCAATATCCTTTGCCCCCGCACCGATCTGTGCCATGGCCTCCATGGCCACCGCATACTGAGATGACCAGATTTCCATGGGATCATGCTCCACCCAGCCGGGCTGCGGATAAATCTGCCTGAACTCCTTCTGTGCCATGGTAACGATCTGCCCCTGCTGATCAAAAAGGATAGCCCGTGAGCTGGTAGTCCCCTGATCTAACGCCAATACATATTTTGCCATAGTTACTTTTCCTCTTCTACATTCTTCGTCGCGATCAGGCTCACGCCCAATCCGGCCAGATCCTCCACCAGCACATCCCCAATATGTACCGGTGCCTTGACCACCACCGCGTTGATCGCTTCCATGCAGTGTATCATCTCGCCCTTGGGTATATCCGTCCCGGTCTTGACGGAGACCACCGGCAGTACGCCGCCTTCTACCCGCACCGTGCTGGTCACGGTACGCACCGGGTTGGTCACCTCATTGGCTGCATATTCCTTTCCTCTCGGACAGGAATTGCCGGAAATATCCATGGTGCCGTCTTCTTTTTGTATGACTGTGATCTGACATCCGATAGGACAGCGGATACAGGTCAGTTCTGTTTTCTTTTCCATGTTAATCCTCTTTTCTGAGCAGCTATTCCCATTTTATTCTCCATTCCGCAGGCGCATTGCGCCGGAGGAATCCCGGGGCAATTTTGCGTAGGGTTACCGTTCATCCCCAGCCAGGTGGCAGGTCCTGGCCGGCGTCTGAACTGTGACCGCGTAGGCGAATTCTCCGATGTGATCTTATTACTGCTCCTGTATGCGAATGGTGATACTCTTTAGATCTTGTATTGCTTCCAGTTCGCTTTTCTTCAGGATCACTTGTTCCATCTCTCCCGGTGTCAGTATCCTCTTTTTCAGGGTACGGAGATTCCGTCCGTCTGCCTCCACCACTACGGCTGCATCCTTATAGACACTGCCCACCCGGAAACGGATGCGCTGCAGGTCCGCCATGTGGGAAAGACGCAGGCTGGCGGGAACCGTATAGCGGACCCCATCTCTTGCCAGAACAGGTATGCCGGGCTCTGCATCGATATTTTCTGCTGCAGTCTCGTTTTTGGTATTTGCCTTCTGTATCTTATCAGCCTGTACCTTACTATCCTGTATCCCCTGTGTCTCCTGTATCATAGCCGCCTGTTCCTGTATATAAGCAGCCGCGCACTGTCCGGCGGTAGCCGCTTCCTCTGACACGTAATCCACCAGATCATGGACGTGCAGCACATTGCCGCAGGCAAAGACACCGGGAATGTTAGTCTCCAGAGATTCATTGACCACCGGCCCGTTGGTCACCGGGGACAGCTCTACCCCCATCTGCCAGGACAGTTCATTCTCCGGCAACAGTCCGCAGGATAAAAGCAGGGTATCACAGGTATAGGTCTCCTCCGTTCCCGGGATCGGCTTTCTGTCCGGACCTACCTGGGCGATGGTCACAGCCTCCACTCGCTCTCTTCCCTGAATATCCACCACCGTATGGCTTAGCTTAAGAGGAATGCCGAAATCATCCAGACATTGCACGATATTACGCTTCAGACCACCGGAATAGGGCATCAGTTCTGCCACCACCTTGACCTTGGCACCCTCCAATGTCATGCGCCTTGCCATGATCAGGCCGATATCGCCGGAACCTAAGATCACTACTTCCTTACCGGGCATTCTGCCTTCTATATTCACGAAACGCTGGGCCGTTCCCGCCGAGTAGATGCCTGCCGGCCGATAGCCGGGAATATTAAGCGCTCCTCTGGGTCTCTCCCGGCATCCCATAGCCAGGATCACTGCCTCTGCCTGAATGCAGAATAGACCTTCCTCTTTACTCATGGCCGTCAGGACTTTGTCCCCATTTGGCCCTGCTGCTATATCAACAACGATGGTATGCAGCAGATAAGGAATCTCCTCTTCCTTTACTTTCTCTATAAACCTGGCGGCATATTCCGGGCCGGTGAGCTCCTCCTTAAAGGTATGCAGTCCGAATCCGTTGTGAATACACTGGTTCAGGATACCGCCCAAGGTCTCATCTCTCTCCAGGATCAGGATCTCCTCTGCCGGTATGCCCGCCTTCCGGGCCCCATCGGCAGCAGCCAGTCCCGCCGGCCCACCGCCGACGATCGCTATTTTTACTTTTTTGTCCATGTTAATCTCCGATTCTTCTCACTTTGTTTTTCCCTTCAGCAGCCGAGAGTCCGATCCGTTCTTGGTGATCTCTTCCTGATCTATCCCCAGTTCTCTGGCCAGGATCTCTACCTGTTTGGGTGTGCAGAACCCCGCCTGGCATCTTCCCATGCCGGCTCTGACTCTGCGCTTGATACCGTCCAGAGTGGTGGCTCCGAGAGGTCTGTGAATGGCATCCACGATCTCTCCCTCCGTCACCAGCTCACACCGGCAGACCACACTGCCGTAGAGAGGATTTGCTGCGATCAGCTGTTTCTTTTCCTCTTCATCTGCCAGAGCCATACTGGGAATTCCCTGTCTGGTGGCCACAAAGTCCTCTTTGGCCGGAGCAGGCGCCTTTTCCTGGATCAGCTCTGCTATATATTCTCCGATGGCCGGTGCACTGGTCAGTCCCGGTGACTCTATACCTGCCGCATCGAAAAAGCCCGGGGCATCCGCCACTTCTTCGATAACGAAATCATCTCCGTCCTCATGGGCGCGAAGGCCTGCAAAGGAAGTAATGGCCTGCCTGGACGGAATGTGCTCTGCCGACAGACCGGTCCTGGCCAGAATAGCTTCCAACCCCTCCGGGGTGGTATTGGTCCCTTCCTTATCCTCCACATCCTCTGCCGTGGGGCCCAGCAGCAGATTGCCGTGAGCGGTGGGCGTCACCAACACACCCTTTCCCATAATGGTAGGACATTGGAAAATCGTGGCGTTAACAAAACCGCCGGTCTTCTTATCCAGCAGAATATACTCGCCTCGTCTGGGGGTAATATGCATCTTTTTGCTGCTGACCATATTGTGGATCACATCCGCATAGACGCCGGCTGCATTTACCACCATTTTGGTTTCATAGATGCCGTTATTGGTCTTAATTCGATAAAAGCTCTCTCCCTTTTCCGGCTTTTCTTCCTCTATTCTCTCAATCTCCTCTGCCTCGGTCCGGAAAAAGAATTCCACGCCGTTGACATTGGCATTCTCCGCCAGGGCGATGGTGAGAAGAAAGGGATCTACAATGCCGCCGGTAGGTGCATACAAAGCCTCCGTCACCTGCCGGCTTAAGTTTGGCTCTATCCGGCGAACCTCATCACCGGAAAGAAGCTGTAACTTCTCCACACCGTTGGCTATACCCTTGTCATACAGATCCTGCAGGATCTCATGGTTATCCTCAGAAAATCCCAGCACGATGGAACCGTTTCTGCGGTAAGGAAAATCCAGCTCCTTTGACAACTCCTCCATCATCTGACTGCCCCGAATGTTCATGCGCGCCTTCATGCTGCCCGGTTTGGCATCATATCCCGCATGGGCTATACCACTGTTGGCCTTGCTGGTACCCTCACATACATCCGTGCACCGCTCTAAGACCGCCACCTTTCGCTTCCTTTTTGACAACTCTCTGGCGATGGCGCATCCTGTCACGCCCGCGCCGATTATGATCACGTCATACATAGAATCATCATTCCCCTTCCGTTATATTTTTCACACTAAGGCTCCTCACCTTTCCACGACTTCTTTTTTATATGTCCATAATACCATTTCTATCGAAAAATTTAATGCTTTTTTTGAGCATTTTAACCAAAGTGTGTGGATGTTGATTGCAATTTATAGGGGATTCAGATCGATAGCAGAACGCAAAACGTAATGCACCGGAGCGCGGCAGAATGCGAAACGTAATGCACCGGGACGCGGCAGAATGGCTCGCATCCTTTGCACTGCGCGCCAGTTTTGCATGATCTGCATC
>CAVBJS010000032.1:0-29273 GCA_963596015.1 Bacteroidaceae bacterium | reverse complement strand
TAGGCCCGTAATGTCTGAGCATCCCCGCATCAGGCGGGGATGCGAGTTCGGGCCGTGCCATCCGCAGGCGAGAGGCAGATCATAGCAAAAACGGCGCAAAGTGCACGGAGCGAGACATCTGCCGTGTTCCGGTGCATGGCCGGGTGACACAAAATTATCATAGTAACCTATCGGTCACATTTCATCCACCATTATATTTTCCATGAAAGCACTGCGGTCATGAAAGAATTTGTGATACAATAAATACCGTATGAGCTTTTTAGAACCGGTGTACCAAAGGAGAGAGTAAAAAAGATGCAAAGAACCTGTGCAATGACCTCTATGATGGCCGATGAACAATTTCACACGATAGAGAAACCACTGCGTTTTTCCACGGAAAAACTGCAATTGCGGGTAAAGCCGGGGGAAGTCCGGGAGGGCTCCTTCATGATCTATGGGGATGCACAGTGCAGCGTCAACGGCTTTGTCTCCTCCTCCCGTCTGGCTATGACACTGGTGACGGAGACTTTTTCCGGTGCCCAGGATGCCATCGGCTATCGCTTTGATGCCAGAGCTTTCGAGAGCGGAGACGTGGTGGAAGGGTATTTCCGCATTGTATCCAACCAGGGAGAGTATTCCCTTCCTTTTCATGTGGAGATCCGTCAGCCTTCCCTTCGCTCCTCCAACGGCGTGGTAAAGAATCTGTTCCATTTTTCCAATCTGGCCAAGGCCAGCTGGCATGAAGCCGTGGAGCTTTTCTACGACCCTGCCTTTGCGGACCTTTTCACCCAGGAACAGAAGAAGGAATATATGCTGTACCGGGGCCTTTCCGGCGTGGAAGGCAATGAGCAGAATGTGGAAGAGTTTCTCATCACAGCCTGTGGAAAAGCACCGGTGACCTACCTGCCCTCTGCGCAGAGAGTACACTTAGAGATCACCAGAGTGGACGGCCGGCTCTTGGAATACCAGATCCGGGTGCAGCGAAACGGATGGGGATATACCCATCTGCAGATCACATCGGACGGAAACTTCCTGCGGCTTCCCCAGGCGGAGTTGCTGGATATCGATTTTGCAGGGGAAAATAAGGAATTTCCGGGCACTGGAGCGGACCTTCGTTTCTATATCGATCCGTCCCTCTTGCACGAGGGCATGAACTTCGGCAGCCTGCAGCTGGAAACAGGCACCACGAAGATCCTTATCCCGGTGGAGGTCCTGTGCAGAAGAGAGACAGAGGCCATGTCCCTGCGGCAGCAGGAGCGCCGCCAGATCCTGTGCCGGCTGATGCTGCAGTATGAGGGCTTCCGGGCCAAGAAGATCAAGTACGGAGAATGGATCGCCCAGTCCAATGTATTGCTGGAGCGCATGGCTATCATCGATCCCGCCAACCCCTATTCCCTGCTGTATCAGGCCCATCTGCTTCTGTTCGATGCCAAGAAGAAGGAAGCCAGAGCGACCCTTGATAAATTTAAGGAAAAGCAGAAGGCAGATGAGGATGCCGGCAGAAAAAAGGACGATATGACGGTCCTTTGCTACCAGGCTTATCTGTCAGCCCTTTGTACGGAAAACCGGCAGGATACGGACCGCACCTGCTCATTATTAGAGAATCAGCTACGACGTAAGCCGGGAAGCTGGCAGATCGCCTGGATGCTGATGAATCTGTCGGAGCGGTATAAAAAGCGGCCTTCCGCCAAGTGGCAGCTGCTGCGGGAGCAGTTCGGCCATGGCTGCCGCAGCCCGCTGCTCTATATAGAAGCCTATGAGCTGGTATCCATGAATCCGGCCATCCTCAGCAAGTTAGATGAATTCGAGCAGCAGACCCTGCTGTATGCAGCCAAAAAGGGATACCTGTCCTCTCAGGTCATGACCCAGATCAACATCCTGACCAGAAGCCAGCGGACCTTTTCCGGCAAGCTTTTGCGGGTGTTGCTGGCAGGCTATCAGCTGCAGACGGAGCAGAAAGAGACCTTAGAGAGCATCTGCATGCTGCTGATCAAGGGCAATATCACAGACAGCCGTGCGTTCTCCTGGTATCAGAAGGGCGTGGATGCCCAGCTGCAGGTCACCCGGCTCTATGAATACTATATGCTGTCCCTGCCGGAGGATTATGACGGCGCATTTCCCCAGGCGGTACTTCTCTATTTTTGCTACCAGAGTACCCTTCCCTGGGAAAAGAATGCCAGACTCTATCGCTATATCTGTCAGCAGGACGGACAGCTGACGGATCTGTACCGGCAATACGAGCCGGAGATACAGCGCTTTACCATGCTGCAGCTGGGAAAACAGCGGATGAACGAGGACCTGAATTACCTCTATCGGCGTTTCCTTACGGTGCAGACCATTACCGGAGAAAATGCCGCCGATACCGTCAGAGCGCTGTTTGGCTGTGTCATCCGGACTTCTTCCTCTCTGCCAAAGCAAGTGGTGGTGGTCTATGAAGGCCGGCAGGGAGAGGAGAAATTCCCTGTGGAAAACGGCTGCTGTTACCTGCCGCTGTATGGGGATAAACAGGAGATCTTTTTCGAGGACGGGAAAGGCAATCGCTACGCCTCCACTATGCCGTGCTTTTGCGATAGGGCGCAGGTGAGAGATGAGATGACGGCCTATCTGGCCCGATTTGACACCGGCCTGTTTGATTTTGAGGTCTATCTGGCAGAACTGGGAAGCAATACCTTTGCCATCAGCGGAGAAACCTGCGGACGCTTTAAAAAGCTGACGGAAGATCCGCTGCTGCAGCCCGCTCTTCGCCAGAAGATCCGCTTAAAGCTCCTTAATTATTACAATGACAACGACTGCATCCGGGAACTGGACAAGGCCTTAAATGAACTGACACCGGATGAGCTGCATGCCTCCGAGCGGGCCGATCTGATACGCTTTATGATGCTGCGGGGCATTAATGACAAGGCAGTGGCATGGCTTCGCCGCTACGGCACTTTCGGCGTGGACGAGCATACCCTGATGCATCTGTGCAGCCGGGTACTGGCCAGAGAAGAAGTGATGGAGGACGAGGCTTTTGCCAATATCGTATTCCAGAGCTTCCGGCTGGGTAAATATGATGAAAATATGCTGGCCTATCTGGCCAAATGCATGGAGGGACTTTCCACAGAGTTAGAGACCGTATGGGAAGCCATGGCAGCTTTTGATATGGATACCTCCTTTTTGGCAGGCCGGATATTGCGGCAGATCCTTTACAGCGGACAGATCCTGCCTCAGCAGTCCCAGCTTTTGGAGGACTACAGGGCAGGGGGCGCCGACCAGGAGCTTTTGGCGGCGGTACTGGCCCAGTCCTCCCATGAAGCCTTTATGAAGCAGACACCTTTAGACGATGTATTCCTTAGCAGGATCCGGCAATTCGGTGTGGAAGGAGTACCTCTTCTGGATATCTGCCGCATTGCTTATCTGTATACTCTTTCCGAGAAGGCAGGGGGATACAGCGGGCCGGAGGAAGAGTGCGCGGTGATGTTTCTGGAGGATCTGTGCCGCCGGGATATTACCTTCCCCTTCTTTACCCGCTTTACCTATCTGACGCCCCTTTTGTCCGCTCATGCCGATCAGACCATGGCCCAGTACCAGGGCAGACCGGGGGCCCACGTATGCATTCACTATGCCTTAGAGCGGGAGGACGGCACGATCCCGCCCTATGAGTGCCGGGATATGCGGGAGATGTACGAGGGCATTTATGTCGCCGGTTTCGTACTGTTCTTCGGCGACCAGCTGCTTTACTACATCACCGATGATGCGGAAGAGAAAAATGTAGTGGAGAGCGGCAGCCTGGGACAGGATATTCGCATGTCCGATGAGGAGGCCGGAAGATTCGGACGGCTTAATCAGATCGCCTCCCATGCCACCATGCGGGAGTATGATAAGGCGCTGGGAGAGCTGGAGCATTACGATAAGCTGGCCCATATGGTAATGGGCATTTTTGAAAATACGCAGGAGTGAGGTCGAGCATGCTCTTTACAAAATCAACAGAGAAAAAATATATAGTAGGCTTTGATATCCGGGATGACTACTGTCAGATGTCCTATTGCCGTCTGGATGAGCCGGCTGTCAGCGGCTGGGAGCCGGTGACCTTTGCACCGGGACAGGGACAGGAAATGAACATCCCCACCCTGCTTTGCAAAAAGACGGACATGAACCAGTGGTTCTGCGGCCGGGAGGCCAGAGAGAGTGCGGCGGCCGGCGAGGGTATGCTGATAGACCGGCTTTTTTCCAGAGCCTTAGAGGGAAAGACGGTAGTGATCGGAGAGGAAGAATACGATCCCTGCGGCCTTTTGGCACTTTTTGTCAAGCGCTGCTTTACCATGCTGGCTGCTAAGGTACCCACGGAGCAGATCAGCGCGGTCATGTTCACCGCCAGGCAGATGACCAAGGAAACGGCAGAGGTGATCGCCGGCGTGCAGGCCAGGATGGAACTGCCGGTGGACCATGTGTTCTGTGAGACCTATGCCAATTCCTTTTATAATTACATGCTGATGCAGAAGCCTTCCCTGCGGGAGGGCCAGGTACTGCTGTGCGAATACGATGGCGAGCAGGATCAGCAGGCCCTGCAGGCAGGGGCCGATGCCCTGGGCCTGGTGGAGCTGGATAATAAGAAAAGGAATGATAAAAAGAAGGAAGAGCCGCCCTTGATGCGCACCCACCGGCTTATTTACAACCAGAAGACCACGCCGGTGGTGGCGTTTATGGAAGATAAAGAGTATGTGTTCGGCCGCACCATCCCGGATCAGCCGGATGCGGGAGAAGGGGTAGAAACGGTACCGCCGAAGCCCCTGCAGCCTGCCGAGAAGGATGCTCTTTTCCTGACGATCCTGGAAGAAGTGATCGGAAAAAGCCGTACCTGCGCAGTCTATCTGATCGGAGACGGCTTCAAGCAGGAGTGGATGAAGCGCTCCCTGACCTATCTTTGCTATCACCGCAGAGCTTTCCAGGGAAATAACCTTTACTCTAAGGGGGCAGCACTGGGAGCATTGATCCGCCTGCAGCCGCCGTCAGTGGTGGGGGAGTATTTTTTCCTTGGGAAAAATAAGCTCCGCTTTAACATCGGTATGCAGGCAATGCGCCGGGGACAGGGACTGTATCATGCCATCCTGGATGCCGGTGAGAACTGGTATGAGGTGGACAGGACCGAGGACTATATCTTAGAGAGCGGCAATGAGCTGCGGCTTTTGATCATGCCCGTAACGGGAGAGCAGCCCCTAGAGCGCATTGTGACCCTGGAGAATCTGCCGGTGCGGCAGGAGCGTACCACCAGACTGCGGGTCTGCTATACTATGAGTGCGCCCACCAAGCTGCAGATCCATGTGACGGATCTGGGTTTCGGAGAGATCAGTCAGGCCTCCGGGCAGTACTGGGATAAAGAGCTGTCCTTCGAGGAAGGGCAGCAGGAGGAGGACCAGGAAAAGCACAGCCTGGGCCGGATCCTTCTGACCGTAGGACAGCTGGCCAAGCAGCCATATTACATGACCCGTATCGGCCGGCATCTCTACAGCGCAGAGGAACTTTGCTATTCCCTGGTGCAGAGTGCCCAGTTCCTGGATGCATGGCTGTTGGATCCGGCACTGCTTGACTGGCTGGACGAGTCCTGTAATTTACATGACCTGGCAGAGATGCTCCGCCCTTATCTGAAGAAACCGGAAGCGGTCTCAGAGTTTGTCACCACCCTCTTTAACTATGTGGGCTACGTGCCCAAGGAAAAACAGCGCCAGACCAAACAGATCGTGCAGGCCGGCGAGGGCCTGGAGGAATGGGAGAGCAGACTGGCCAGGGCGGATTACCTGCGGGAGAGCGGCCGCTTTGCCAAGGCCGGAGAGGAGTATCGCCGCATCCTTAATCACCTGCCGGTGACGGAACGGACCCTCCGGAGCGGTGCCCAGAGAGGTCTGGGCATGACCGCCTGCAGCAGATTCCTTTTCCCGCTGGCGGCAGAGCACTTCCACAGCGCCTGGAAATTGTCCGAGGATCCCAAGGACTATTTGTGGTACCTGGCGGCCGTGCGCCTTAGCATGTCCACAGAGGAATATATCGCCTTCGTGGCCTCCCATCCGGAATCCTATTCCTGCTCCATGGAACTGGAAAAGAAAATGGATGCCCTGGAAAAATCCTATCCGGAATCCGAGGGCGGCAGAGCACTTTGGCAGCTGCGACAGTATAAGGAGGATGGCAGGAGCTATTCCTATGAGTCGGAGATGCTGTCGGTGATCGAGAATCTGAAGAAACGGTATCGGCAGGAGCAGTCCATGGAATAAATGGAACATGACCGGGCAACACTAAATTATCATAAATCGAAAGGATTCCAGTTGACGAACTTTTAACGACTGTGTTAATATGATACCCGAATTCAGTTTAGTGTGCTAAACTGATAAATCATTAAAGCTGCGGACGCAAAATATAACGTGCAAAGCACAAAGTGTAAAGCGCCTGCGGAACGGAGGATATTATGAAAAAAGCAATCGTTATGTTCATGGGACTGGCCATGGCAGCTACTATGCTGACCGGCTGCGGCTCTTCTGCCGATACCACGGCAGATACCGGCTCTGTAGAGACCACAGAAGCTGCTGCGGAGGAGACCACTGAGGCTGCCACAGAGGCTGAGAGCACAGACGGCACTACTTTTACAGTAGGCTTTGATGCAGAATTCCCGCCCTACGGCTACATGGATGACAATGGAGAGTATACCGGCTTTGACTTAGAGCTGGCCCAGGAAGTCTGCGACCGCAACGGATGGACCCTGGTAAAGCAGCCCATCGATTGGGATGCCAAGGACGCAGAGCTTGATTCCGGTGCCATCGACTGCATCTGGAACGGCTTTACCATGAATGGCAGAGAAGATTCCTATACCTGGACAGAGCCTTATATCGACAACTCCCAGGTAGTAGTAGTGCCCACTGATGCAGGCATTGCTTCCCTGAAGGACCTGGCAGGCAAGAACGTAGGCGTACAGAAGGATTCCAGCGCACTGGCAGCCTTAGAGGGTGATCAGGCAGATCTGGCAGCCAGCTTCGGCAGCCTGACCCAGTATGCGGATTACAATACCGCTTTCATGGATCTGGAGCAGGGCGCCCTGGATGCAGTAGCTATCGACGTAGGCGTGGCTAATTACCAGATCGCTGATAAGTCCGATAAGTTTGAAATCCTGTCTGAGCAGCTTTCCACCGAGCAGTATGCAGTCGGCTTTAAGCTTGGCAACACCGAGCTGCGTGACAAGGTACAGGATACCTTAAACGACATGTTCGATGACGGTACCGTAGAGAAGATCGCTGAGAAGTATGCGGATTACGGCGTACCGGAGAGCCTTTATGTAGCAGGCAGAGGCGATGTGGCCGATGAGGGCACCGCCGTAGAGGAAGCAGTTGTGGAAGCTTCCGCTGAAGAGGCTGCCGGAGAAGGTGACGTTGCAGAAGAAGCTGTTGCAGAGGATAGCGCAGAATAAGCTGCAGAACCTGTCCTGTGATGGACGGATATACAGAGATCATATTTCGGCCGCATTCGATATAGAATGATCACAGATCGGATGTGCCGTTGACGCCTCGCCGGGCCTCAAAACCCGGCGGGGTATTCTTGCGGTAAAGAGAATGTACCGTAAATGCTATCAATATGAACTGCATCGGAGAGTTTGCCTGTAGGTAATTTTCCCGGTGTTGCCGCGATAAAACGCGGTATGGAAAGGAGAACTATGACATTCGGAACAATTGTTGCACAGTTAATGGGAGGCATGGGTACGACGGTACTGATCTTTGTGCTGACCCTTGTTTTCTCCATGCCCCTCGGTCTGGCTGTGGCGCTGCTTCGCATGAGCAGGGCGAAGATCCTCTCCTTTCTGATGAAGATCTATATTTCCATTATGAGGGGTACGCCTTTGATGCTGCAGTTGATCTGCGTTTACTTTGCCCCTTACTATGTATTTGGCATCCGGATCTCCTCCGGTTATCGCTTCATTGCGGTGATCATCGCCTTTGCCATGAACTACGCGGCCTATTTTGCAGAGATCTACCGCTCCGGTATCGAGAGCATTCCGGTGGGACAGTACGAGGCTGCCAAGGTATTGGGATACAGCAAGACACAGACCTTTTTCCGTATCATCCTTCCCCAGGTCTTTAAGCGGATCCTGCCGCCGGTCACCAATGAGGTGATCACGTTGGTAAAGGATACCTCTCTTGCCTTCGTTATCGCTACCGCAGAGATGTTTACCATCGCCAAGCAGATCGCAGCCAAGGAGACCAATATCATGCCCCTTATGGTGGCAGGTCTTTTCTATTATATTTTCAATCTGCTGGTAGCATGGGTAATGCAGAGACTGGAAAAGCATTATGCTTATTACAGAGGCTAGTGGCGAAGAATCGACCGATATGGGAATAGAGAGGATAACAGGCAGATGAATATACTGAAAATCGATCATATTAAAAAGGCGTTTGACGGCACAGGGGTTTTAAAGGATGTCTCTTTGTCCGTGGCAGAGGGAGAGGTGGTCTCCATCATCGGCCCTTCCGGTTCCGGCAAATCTACGCTGCTTCGATGCGCCACCATGTTAGAGACTATGGACGGCGGCACCTTGCAGTATCTGGATAAGGTAGCGGCACATGAGGAAAACGGACACTGCGTCTATGCTTCCAAAGCAGAACTTAAGGAGATCAGAAGATATTTTGGACTGGTGTTCCAGAGCTTTAACCTGTTTCCCCATTATACGGTGCTGAAAAATATCACAGAGCCGGCGGTACTGGCCGGTGAGTCTCCCAAGGCAGCGGAAAGCTATGCCAGAGAGCTTTTGGCGAAGCTGGGATTATCCGAAAAGGCCGATGCCTATCCTTTCCAGCTCTCCGGCGGACAGTGTCAGCGTGTCTCCATTGCCAGGGCCCTGGCGTTAAAGCCAAAGCTTCTTTTCTTCGATGAGCCTACTTCCGCGCTGGATCCGGAGTTGACAGCAGAGGTGTTAAAGGTCATTAAGGACCTGGCTGCCCAGCATATGACCATGATCATAGTCACTCACGAGATGCAGTTTGCCAGAGAATTATCGGACCGCATCATCTTTCTGGAGGATGGTTTTATCCGTGCCCAGGGCACCCCTGAGGAATTATTTGCCACAAAGGATGCCCGTGTAAGGGAATTTATTGGTAAATTTACGGTTTGACGCGGCTACCATTCCTGTTTATACTATGGTCTGTATCAGCTTTTCTGGTAAGAGCAGTATGACATATATTCTCAAGGAGGATCAGTTTGATGGAAAAGAAAGAGCAGCTCTACGAAGGCAAGGCAAAGAAGGTTTATGCTACCGAGGATCCGGATATCGTCATCGTGGATTACAAGGATGACGCTACCGCATTCAACGGCCTGAAGAAGGGCACCATTGTAGGCAAGGGTGTTATCAACAACAAGATGACCAATAAGATCATGCAGGTCATGGAGACTAAGGGTGTGCCCACACACTACGTGGAGCAGCTTTCTGACAGAGAGACAGCTGTAAAGAGAGTGGAGATCGTTCCCTTAGAGGTTATCATCCGCAACGTGGCAGCAGGCAGCTTTTCCAAGAGACTGGGCGTACCGGAGGGAACCCAGTTCACTGAGCCCACCATTGAGTTTTCTTATAAGAATGACGACCTGGGCGATCCGTTGATCAACAGCTATTTCGCAAGAGCACTGGATCTGGCTACCTGGGATGAGATCGAGAAGATCAAAGAGTATGCCTTCAAGGTAAATGATGTCTTAAAGGAGTACTTCCTGCAGGCCGGCATCAAGCTCATCGACTTTAAGATCGAGTTTGGCCGTTTCCATGATCAGATCCTGCTGGCAGACGAGATCTCTCCCGATACCTGCCGTCTGTGGGATGTTAATACCAATGAGAAGTTAGACAAAGACCGCTTCCGCCGTGACCTTGGCAATGTGGAAGAGGCCTATAACGAAGTATTTAAGAGACTTGGTCTTGATTAATCTATATAAGCAGGCTGCCTGACAGGGCAGCCTTTGAGAGGATGCAGGCGACCGTCCGGTTTATACCGGGCGGCCGCTGTGTTTGTCTAAACAGCTAATCGGCATATCACATGGGAGAATCGCGCCGGGCGTGATCCTCCCCGTGCTGCCGCCTTGATCGCGGCATTACATTTAAGAGGTAAGAATGGAAGAATTAAGTATTCAGCTGCAGCAGGATGACAGATTAGGAGAGGAATGCGGTGTCTTCGGTGCCTATGATCTGGACGGGGGACAGGAAGTAGCCAGAACCATCTATTACGGCCTGCTGGCATTGCAGCACCGGGGACAGGAGAGCTGCGGTATCGCCGTCAGTGACACCAATGGTCCCAAGGGAAAAGTGATCAGCCACAAGGACATGGGACTGGTCAACGAGAATTTTAATTCAGAGGTACTGGAAAAGTTAAAGGGTGACATCGGCGTAGGACATGTGCGTTATTCCACAGCCGGCAGCTCTACCCGCGAAAATGCCCAGCCTCTGGTCATTAACTATGTAAAGGGCGCCCTGGGTATGGCTCACAACGGCAATCTGATCAATGCCGCAGAGCTACGCCACGAACTGGAATATACAGGTGCGATCTTTCAGACCACCATTGATTCCGAGGTTATCGCTTACCATATCGCCAGAGAGCGTCTGAACAGCAAGAGTGTAGAAGAGGCTGTGGGCCGTGCCATGATGAAGATCAAGGGTGCCTACTCTCTGGTAGTGATGTCCCCCCGGAAACTGATCGGTGCCAGGGATCCTTTTGGCTTCAGACCCCTTTGCATCGGCCGCCGTGAGAATACCTGGATACTGGCCTCCGAGACCTGCGCGCTGGATACCGTAGGGGCAGAGTTTGTCCGGGATGTATTGCCGGGAGAGATCGTGACCATTTCCGCAGACGGCGGTCTAAAGAGTGATACTTCTCATTGTATTCCCAAGGCGAAACAGGGCTCCTGTATTTTCGAGTATATTTATTTCGCAAGACCGGACAGCTTCATAGACGGCATCAGCGTTTACAATGCCCGCATTCTGGCAGGTAAGTTCCTGGCTATGGACTCCCCGGTGGATGCAGATCTGGTAGTAGGTGTGCCGGAATCCGGCAACTGCGCCGCTTTAGGCTATGCCATGCAGTCCGGCATTCCCTATGGACAGGCTTTTGTAAAAAATGCATATATCGGCCGTACCTTCATCAAACCTAACCAGCGCTCCAGAGAAAACAGCGTTCAGGTAAAGCTTAATGCGCTTCGGGATGCGGTAGAGGGCAAGCGGGTCATCATGATCGATGACTCCATCGTCAGAGGTACCACTTCAGACCGGATCGTACACATGCTGCGGGAAGCCGGCGCTAAGGAAGTGCATATGCGGGTAAGTTCACCGCCCTTTTTATGGCCCTGCTATTTCGGCACCGATGTGCCGGCCAGAGAGCAGCTGATCGCGTATAACCGCTCGGTAGAGGAGATCCGTCAGATCATCGGCGCCGATTCCCTGGCTTATCTGGAGATCTCTCGCTTAGAAGAGATGGTGGAAGGAAAGCTTTCCATCTGTAAGGGCTGCTTTACCGGAGAATATCCCATGGAGCCGCCTACAGAAGATATCCGGGGCGAGATCGAGAAGTGGGACGGCCTCCACAGAGGCAACGCCTGTCAGGGCAAGGAAGGCCATCAGTAATTACACGCAGAAGCGGACGAGTTAGAACACTTTGTATACGGGAAAGGGATCATTTGCCCCGCAGTACCTGTAAAATGGAGAATACAAATACTATGAATAATGCCAAATACGTAAGCCCTCTTTCTGAGCGCTATGCCAGCAAAGAGATGCAGTACATTTTTTCACCGGATATGAAATTCACCACCTGGAGAAAGCTCTGGATCGCACTGGCAGAGACAGAGAAGGAGCTGGGGCTGGATATCACCCAGGAACAGATCGACGAACTGAAAGCCCATGTGGATGACATTAATTACGAAGAGGCAAAAGCCCGTGAGAAGGTAGTGCGCCATGACGTTATGAGCCATGTCTACGCCTACGGTCTGCAGTGTCCCAAGGCAAAGGGTATCATCCATCTGGGTGCTACCAGCTGCTACGTAGGTGATAATACAGATATCATCATTATGCGGGAAGCATTGCGTCTGGTGCGCAGAAAGCTGATCAATGTACTGGCAGAGCTGGCAAAGTTTGCGGAAAGCTATAAGGCACAGCCTACGCTGGGCTTTACCCATTTCCAGCCGGCACAGCCTACGACGGTAGGTAAGCGTGCTACCCTTTGGATGCAGGAATTCTGCCTGGATCTGCAGGAAGTGGAGCATGTGTTAGACAGCCTTAAGCTCCTTGGCAGCAAGGGCACCACCGGTACCCAGGCTTCCTTCCTGGAGCTTTTCGACGGAGACCTTGACAAGGTGGACAGCTTAGATCCCATGATCGCAGAAAAGATGGGATTTTCCGGCTGCTATCCCGTATCCGGCCAGACCTATTCCCGGAAGGTGGATACCATTGTATTAAATGCACTGGGCGGTATTGCGGCTTCCGCTATGAAGATGGCCACCGATATCCGTCTGCTGCAGCATCTTAAGGAAGTAGAGGAGCCCTTTGAAAAGAGCCAGATCGGTTCTTCCGCTATGGCTTACAAGCGTAATCCCATGCGCAGTGAGCGTATCTGCTCCCTTTCCCGTTATGTTATGATCGATGTGCTCAATCCTGCTGTGACCAGCGGCACCCAGTGGTTCGAGCGCACTCTGGATGACTCTGCCAATAAGCGTCTTTCCGTGCCGGAAGGATTTTTGGCCATCGACGGTATCCTGGATCTTTGCCTGAATGTTACCGACGGACTGAAGGTATATCCTAAGGTAATCGAGAAGCATCTGATGGCAGAGCTTCCCTTTATGGCTACCGAGAATATCATGATGGATGCGGTAAAGGCAGGCGGCGACAGACAGGAGCTGCACGAGAGGATCCGCGAGCTTTCCATGGAAGCCGGCAAGCGGGTCAAAGAGGAAGGCCTTGATAATAACCTGCTAGAGCTGATCGCCGCAGACCCTGCCTTTAATTTAAGCTTGGATGATCTGAAGAAGTCCATGGATCCCAAGCGTTACATCGGCTGCGCGCCTCACCAGGTAGAGAAATTCCTGGCAGAGGTCATTGCCCCGATCCTGGAAGAGAATAAGGATATTCTGGGCGAGAAGGCGGAGATCAATGTCTAAGTCTTTCAGCTGTAGGACAAAATAGGATAAAAATAGGATAATGAAAAAGAAGGACTGCAGTTTTCCTGTCAAGGACAGATCAAAACTGCAGTCTTTTTCTGGAGCTTATGCAGATATCAGCTATTTGATCTTGTAAGGACGCAAGTGAGAATATGTGTCGATGGGGCACGAAGCGGAGTCAAGAGGCGGTCCGGTGACCGGATACCCCCGACAGGATCCGCCGCCTGGCTGGAGGAGAATGGCAATCTATAATCTGCGTAAATAATAAGTATAAATTATATTGATTTTACTTATAACACGAAAATGTGTATAATAGTGCTGTAAAAGAGAGAAATCTCCCGGTGCTCCTACGAAAGATGGAAAAAAAGCATAAGGCAGTAGGCAGGACAGGGATCGTGCGTATGCACAGAGTGTGGAAAGCAGACAGGTCGGGAATCCGGCAGAAGGGATGGAAGAGACAATGGTTAAAGCAGTAGTCGGTGCAAACTGGGGTGATGAAGGCAAGGGTAAGATCACAGATATGCTGGCAGATCAGGCGGATATCGTCGTTCGTTTCCAGGGCGGTGCCAACGCAGGCCATACGATCGTCAATGATTATGGCAAGTTCGCACTGCATACCCTTCCCTCCGGTGTATTCCATCAGTCCATCACCAATGTGATCGGCAATGGTGTGGCTCTGGATGTAAACAGAGTAAAGGCGGAGTTAGCAGATATTGAGAGCAAGGGTGTGCCGGCTCCGAAGCTTTTGATCTCCAGCCGCTGCCAGATCGTTATGCCTTATCACATCCTCTTTGATGAGTGTGAGGAGGCCAGATTAAAAGGTAAGTCCTTTGGTTCTACCAAGTCCGGTATCGCACCTTTTTATTCTGATAAATATGCCAAGATCGGTTTCCAGGTCAATGAGCTGTTCCAGGATGACGAGGTATTAAAAGAGAAGATCGCCAATGTCTGCATCCAGAAGGACACCCTGCTGGTACACCTGTATCACAGAGATCCCATCGACCAGGCAGCCCTTCTGGAGACGCTGCATGAGTACAGAGATTTCCTGGCTCCCTTCGTGGCTGATACCGCTTTGTTCTTAGAGGAAGCAGTAAAGGAGAATAAGACCATTCTGTTAGAGGGTCAGCTGGGTACCTTAAAGGATCCCGACCATGGCATCTATCCCATGGTTACTTCTTCCTCAACACTGGCAGCATACGGTGCCATCGGTGCAGGCATTCCGCCCTATGCGATCCAGCAGATCGTCACCGTTTCCAAGGCTTATTCTTCTGCGGTAGGTGCCGGCGAATTCGTTTCCGAGATCTTCGGTGATGAGGCAGATGAGCTGCGCAGACGCGGCGGCGACGGCGGCGAGTATGGCGCGACCACAGGCCGTCCCCGGAGAATGGGATGGTATGACTGCGTAGCCAGCAAGTATGGCTGCCGTCTGCAGGGTACCACCGATGTAGCACTCTCTGTATTGGATGTACTGGGCTATTTGGACGAGATCCCGGTATGCGTAGCTTATGAGATCGACGGCAAGCAGACCACCGAATTCCCTGTGACCCACGAGCTTAAGAAGGCTAAGCCGGTCTATGAGGTACTGCCGGGTTGGAAGTGCGACATCCGCGGCATCAAGAAATATGAAGACCTGCCGGAAAATTGCCGCAAGTATGTAGAGTTCATCGAGAAGCACCTGGGTATGCCCATTACTATGATCAGCAATGGCCCCAGCCGTTCTGATATCATCTACCGCTAGGAGCAGAGGCTGCCGGTATCAGTTACCGTTGCTGCCGATCGCGAATACTTGATAGCCAAGAAGCAGGACTACAGATAGTACAGTATCTGTCAGGCTACTTGCTTGGGTGGCGGATTGACATGACAATTATTAAAAACCGACCAGTTTTTACGACTGGTCGGTTTATTTATTTGTTGAAAAAGTATAAAATGAAAGTAATAAAAGGCGAAAAAGAAAGGAAACGTATGAAAGAATTCTATATAACAGATGACGGTATCAGACTGCATGCCAAGTTAGACCAGCCGGCTGATGCCGGGGAGAAGATGCCTCTTATGATCCTGTTTCATGGTTTTACGGGACATATGGAAGAGGCTCATATCATCCGGGCCATGGAGACGGCTTTAGAGGCGGGTATCGCAGTACTGCGGATCGATCTGTATGGCCACGGCGGCAGTGACGGTGCCTTTGAAGATCATACCCTGTACAAGTGGGTGACCAACGGACTGGCGGTCATCGACTATGCAAAGAAGCTGGATTTTGTGACAGACCTTTATCTGTGCGGTCATTCCCAGGGTGGTCTGCTGACAGTATTACTGGCCGGCATGTGCAATGACACCTTTAAGGCTGTCATTCCCATGTCACCGGCAGTCATGATCCCGGATGCAGCCCGGTGCGGTGCTTTACTGGGAAGAAGCACTGATCCGGAGACGATCCCGGAATATCTGGAAATGGGAGAAGGCAAAAGGCTGAAGGGAAATTATCTTCGGGTAGCCCAGACCATTCATGTGGAGGATGAGATCGATCGTTACCATGGACCGGTGTGCATCATCCACGGTGATGCAGATGAGGCAGTTCCCTATTCCTATGGCGTAAAAACCGCCGAGAGATATACCAATGGTCAGCTTAAGACAGTGGCAGGGGCAAACCATTGCTATGAGGGATGCCTGGATGCATTTGCGGCTTGCCTGAAGGAATTCCTGGAAGAAGTGAAGAATGCATAATAAGACAGCATAGGCAAGCAGAGAAGGAAACAGACCAAACCATGATAGAAAAGCTGCGTCAGAGCTACAATCGATCCCTGTATACCCATTTTTTGTCCTGGACCATGCTGAATGCAGCCATCATCAATGCCATGATCATGCTGGCCAATATTTTTCTGCGAAAACGACTGCGGCAGGTTCAAAGGCTTAATCCGGACATGTTGGATGAGCACTATTGGCATTGGATGATGGGGTTGTCGGGGATACAGGTTTTCTTATTTGCAGCCTTTTTTCTGCACTCCTATCTGCTGTTCAGACGCCGCAGCAGGATAATGGGAAGCAATTGGAAAAGTGGGCAACTGCAGGAAAATACAACCAGCAAAAAGGAATACGTGCTCTCCGATCATATGGTGCGCCAGCTTATGCAGCTCTGGTGCATCATCCTGGTAGGCGTCAAGATCCTGGACGTATTCTTTACGGTACTTTACAGAAATTTTGTATCCAACCTTTTTGATACGGTAGATCTGACCAGTGAGGAATCCCTGCGGCTTTTCCGGCGGATGTACAGCAACACCCATGCCTTCAAATATGTGGATATGCTGGTGGCTATCGCCCTGGGGATCTTTATTACGGGCATCTTTTTATCAGATCGGATCCTGAAGGTGGCGGCGACTGTTTTAATGGTGCTTTTCATTGCGGCCGCCACACAGGCACAGATACATGCTCTGACGATCTTTCACATGAAAGTGGGCATCTTGTGGAGCTCGGCATTCTATCAGCTGCTGCAGACCTTTGGCCTGCTGGGATTTTCCCTCTATCTGCGGCAGCGTTACCGCGGGGTGTGAGTGAATCATAAGAATGGGAAGAGTGGGATAAAACAGTTGCTTACGGACAGAAGGGGGTCGGAGATATTCATTCCTTTTGTTCGGTAAACCGCGTTTATCGCGAAACAGAAAAAATGAAACAGAAAAACATAGCGCTGAAAGAGGAACGAGTATGAAAATCAAACAGGCAGCAGAGGAAGATTTTGAGGTGGCTTTTTCCTATATAGAAAGGCTCTGGACTTACAATACCTACGATAAAGAAGAGATCCGCAAAGTATACAGGGAAGTGCTGGAGGATGACAACAGCTTTGCTTTTTTTGCCGTAGAAGAGGATGGCAGTTACCACGGATTTTGTCACGGCGATTATTTTAATACCTTCTGGATGTCCGGGCTGACCTGCTACGTATCCAGCCTTATCACCGACGAGCAGGATCATGGCAAGGGATATGGCAGATTCCTGCTGGATTATGCCAAGAAACTGGCGAAGGAAAAGGGCTGCAGGGCCATAACCTTAGACTCCGGCCTGCCCCGCACCGGTGCCCATGGATTTTACGAACACTACGGTTTTGAAAAGAGCTGCTACGGTTTCGAATTGATCCTATCCTGATCTGTTGTGTGCCGGACGGTCACGATCCAGCAAAGATCAATTTAAGGATCTTACCCGCGCAGGAAGCGCATGATGGAGATTCGTATGCGAAAGTTTCAAAAGAATGTCATACTGACCATCCTTATGATCCTTTTTATGCTGGCAGGAACGGCCTTCTATCAGCGGTATGTCGCCAATGAGATCTATAAGGGAATAGAGGACGGCGGCAGGAAGATCATAGTGGTCACGACCTTATTGATCACGGTCCTGGCCGTTTGCATTATCATTCTGATCGTTCGTCTTGTTACTATCCATGCAAAGATGGATATAGAGCAGCAATATAAGCTGCGTGCTGCATTGGAAAAGCAAAAACAACGGCTGGACTACCTCTTCTTTGGCATGAGCCGGACCGTGGACCGCTATGCCATGGTAGATCTGGTAAATGACAGCTATGAGTATCATGAGAATCTCTGTCAGAGAGGTCTGTATCCGGAAAAAGGCCGCTATCAGGATCTGGTGGAGGCGCTTAACCGCAAATATCTGGTGCTGTCCGATACGGAGAAGATCAAGATCAACCAACTGCTGAATGTACAATACCTGCAAAAGACTTTGCGAAAAGGAAAGGGAATCCTGAAATTTGAGTACGGCGGCCGGACAGAAAGTGTCTATATGATCATGAATGTAGTGGCCGTGGAGTGGGATGCGCAGGGAACACCGGAAAAGATCATGCTGATCGCCCAGGATATCGGAGAGCGGTACGAGCTGAAAAATCTGGCCAATACAGACGGATTGACAGGTCTGTTCAATGAGAGATTTTTCAGTGAAGTATTGCACAGGAAGGAAGAGAAAAAACAGGCATTTTCCCTGTATTACCTGGATCTGGATCATTTTAAGCCGGTCAATGATACCTACGGTCATGATATGGGAGATAAGCTTTTAAAAGAAGTGGCCGGACGTCTTCTTGGCTGCATAAGGGAGCAGGATTATGCTTTCCGGATAGGCGGAGATGAATTCGCCGTTATCATCGGGACGGAATTGGATGCTCTCCGGTGCGAACAGATGAAGACGAGGATCCGGGAGGCACTGCTATGTCCTTATGAGATCGACGATAAGGTTTTAAAGATCGGTGTCAGCTGTGGGTATGCGATATATCCTCGTGAGGGAGAGGACATTGCCCGGATCCGTATCATGGCGGATCAGCGGATGTATATAGAGAAAGAGAAGAATCATCAGAAAGAGGCGGTGCAGTAAAGCTTATTGCAATTTGCTTTAAAATCAGATATAGTTATAACAGTAAACGACAGGAGGAGCAAAGCCGCTCATGACTGTCGTTTTCTTTTTTTTTCAGTTGATGCCGCGAAATGATCGTGCCATCAATGCATATCGTATCGGAGAATTCGCCTGCGCGAAATTCTCCTCACGGTGTCGCAGACAAGCTGCGGCAAAAGAGGTGACTATGGACGTAAATCTGGAGTATTATAAGGTCTTTTATTATGCAGCCAAGCTGGGCTCTCTGACCCAGGCGGCGGAGCGGTTATCCATCTCTCAGCCGGCAGTGAGCCAGTCACTGAAGCAGCTGGAGAATGGCATGGGGGTCAGTCTTTTTGCCCGCACTTCCAAGGGAGTGAAGCTTACCAAGGAGGGAGAGCTTTTATTCAGTTATGTCTCCAAGGGATATGAGCAGATCGAGACGGGAGAGAAGAAGTTAAGGCAGATGCTGAATTTAGAGATCGGCGAGCTGCATATCGGCGCCAGTGACATGACGCTGCAGTTCTTCCTGCTGCCGTATCTGGAGCGGTTTCATGAGGAATATCCGGGGGTCAAGGTGGTGGTGACCAATGCACCTACGCCGGAGACTATGCGGATCCTGCAGGAAGACCGGATTGATTTCGGGGTGGTATCGGGGCCTTTAAATCAGTCTGCCTCCATCGATGCCATTCCGGTGCGGCAGATCCAGGATACCTTTATAGCCGGTCGTAAGTTTATCCAGTACAAGAATCGGATGATGGACTTTAAAGATTTGGAAAAGCTGCCCCTGATCTGCCTGGAGAAGGATACCTCCAGCCGCAGCTACATGGACAGCTTCCTGTCTAAAAATGGTGTTACGATCCACCCGGAATTCGAGCTCTCCACCAGTGATATGATCGTACAGTTCGCCCAGCGTAACTTAGGTGTGGGCAGCGTGGTGAGAGATTTCGCCAAAAAGGCCCTGGAAAGCGGACAGCTCTTTGAACTGCGCTTTAACAAGCTGATCCCCCGGCGGGATTTTTATGTGGTATCAAACCGCAGGGCCGTATTGCCTTCCGCTAGCGAAAAGCTGTTAAAAATGATCCGGGAGGATGCCCAAAAGCAGAGGATCTGATGAAGGTCTTATTCCTCCTGCAGCATAGCATCCAGGTCGGCCTGGGCCTGCTCCAGGCTCCGGAACCAGATAGTCCTAAGGCCGGCCTCGGCGGCAGCGGTCAGATTTATCTTGGTATCATCGATAAAGACGCAGCGAGCGGGATCTAAGTGATAGCGGCGTATGAGCAGCTCATAGATTTCCGGATCAGGTTTGACACACTTTTCCATGTAGGAGATGATGCCGCCGTCTGTATCCGGCAGGAAATCCAGGGCATCCTGGCATTCTTTAAAAATCTTCTGGCCAAAGTTGGAGAGTACCAGTACCCGGCGGCCGGTGGCTTTGACATGTCTGATCCAGGGAATGGCCGTATCCCGTCTGGTGACCAGGCCGTGGGTATCGGCCAGGGTCTGAGCGATCTCTGCGGCGACGCCGGGATCGTTTTTCTGAAACAGGGACAGGATGGTTTCGTCGGAGAGGATGCCGCGGTCATATTCTACCCACTGGGCAGAGTCCATGACAGCCTTAAAAACCCGCTCGGCGACCTCTTCGGAAAATCCAAAATTGTGGCAGAAGTCCCTATTATGAAAGTCTGTCAGCACACCTCCGATGTCAAAAATAACAGTATCGATCATGTCTCTTATTTTTCCTCCCTAAATTTGTTCGCTTGTGCCTGCTGCAGAGATTCTTCCATTTTCTTTCTCTCTGCGGGATTGGAATTCAGGATCTTCATGCTGGCGATGGTCTCCCTGTGGGTCAGTACCCCGATGGCCCAGATAAAGATCCAGCAAAAGATAGGCAGGACGATGGTCAGAAGAAGACTGGCCTTAAAAAGACTGCCTGCCGCCGTATTGTCCGTAAGTGCCAGGATCAAAGTGATCAGATACATGGCAGCCAGCGCCGCGATACAGATCCAGGCCGCGATGCGCTTCGCTGTCCAGGGATATTTTTTCCCGGATGTGCTGTCATGGCCTGTGGCAGCGTCTTTTTTCTTATCTGTGTTTTTCGTTTCTGTAGTCATGAAGTATTTCCCTTTCTTTTTGTATCTGTTTAGCACCTGCCGGTTTTTGCTGTCCGGATAACAGTCCGGTGGCAGGGTGGAAAAGCAGCAACCGAGTATCATTCTATACAATTATCATAACGAAATTTACATTGCGAAAGCCGTCTTATTAAGGTAACATGAAGCTTGCATTGCTTTGCGGATTACTGTTCAGACGCCGACTGGGAGTCAGGATACCTTCGCCGGGAACTTCCTCCCGGCCGGCGTCTGAACAGTAACCCCGGCGGCGATGCCGGCAGAATGATCTGCCCGGTATGTCGAAAAAATACAGACAGTATAGTCAGTATAGCATGGAAAGGATAAAACAGCATGGAAAAAATGCTTCTTCGGGACGGCTGGTACATGACCGTTCTGGGCGAGAATGTATATGGAATAGAGGAAAAGCCGCTGGATGCCAAGGTGCCCGGCACGGTTTACAGCACCTTACTGGATCACGGTCTGATGCCGGATCCCTTCGTGCGGGATAATGAGCTGGATGCTTTAAAGCTCATGGACAATGATTTCCTTTTTGAGACAAAGTTCACTTTATCAGAGCAGATGCTGGGAGCACAGCGACTTTTGCTCTGCTTTGAAGGCATCGATACCCTGGCAGATATTACTTTAAACGGAGAGAAGATCGCCAGTGTGGACAACATGCACCGCACCTGGGAATTTGATGTGACCAAGTTAGCCGCAGCAGACAATGACCTGCGCCTTCTTTTCCATTCTCCTACTAAATTTATAGAGATGGCAGACAAGGCTCATGCTACGGAGGGCTCCGCTGAGTCTATGAGAGGCTTCCCCCAGCTGCGCAAGGCGGCCTGCATGTTCGGTTGGGACTGGGGGCCGCGTCTGCCCGATGCCGGCCTTTTCCGGGATGTATATGTGCTGGCTTATGATGAAGCCAGGATCCAACAGGTCTATGTGACCCAGCAGCATCAGGTGACCGGCCATGACATTCACGGAGATCAGGTCAGTGCCGTAAAGGTGCAGGTGCATACGGAGATCGAGAGAACTAAGGCAGGACAGCTGGCTGCTATGCTGCAGGCAGATGCACAGGCGCTGCCGGACGTGGAGGCGCTTCTTCATAATATGGAAAAAAGCAGCCTTCTGGGACAGCAGATGGCAGTGCAGGCTGTGCTGACCTCCCCGGATGGAGAGAGTGTGCAAAGCTATGCGTTCATAGAACCGGATAAAAAGACGGCAGATCTGGAGATCACGGTGGAAGATCCCCAGCGCTGGTGGCCGAATGGCTACGGTTCGCAGCCGCTGTATGAGATAGAAGTAACCCTTTTATCGGGAGATGACCTGCAGGATGCTTTGGAGCAGGCAAAAGATAAGGCGTCGGCGAAGGAACAGGCAGCAGAGGGAAAAGAGACAGTGGCAGGTGCCAAGGTACTGGATACCTGGCAGCGTCGCATCGGCCTTCGTACCGTGACTGTTAATTTAGATCCTATGCCGGATGAGGTATGGGACGAGCATTTGACAGGGCAGACCCCGGATGAGATCCCCGGCAGAAATTTTGCCCTGACAGTGAACGGCCTTCAGATTTTTGCCATGGGTGCAGACTATATCCCGGAGGACAATATCCTTCCCAGAGTGACCGGGGAGCGCACCAGGCGACTGCTGGAGGATGCCGCCAAGTGTTATCACAATACCATCCGTGTCTGGGGCGGCGGTTATTTCCTGGATGACTTTTTCTATGACATCTGTGATGAGCTGGGCCTTTTGGTATGGCAGGATATGATGTTTGCCTGCGCCAACTATGAGCTGATGCCCGGCTTTGATGAAAATATCCGGGCAGAGATCCGGGATAATGTGCGCCGGCTTCGTCACCATGCCTGCATCGGCTTATGGTGCGGCAACAATGAGCTAGAGACCATGGTGTTGGACGGCTGCTTTGCACCTATTACCCCCAAGCAGAAGGCAGACTATCTGCATATGGCGGAATATATCGAACCCCAGGTGATCCGTCAGGAGGATCCTCAGGGCTTTTACTGGCCTTCTTCCCCCTCTTCCGGAGGAAACTTTGATCATCCCCAGGCGGAAAATGTGGGTGATACCCACTATTGGGGCGTATGGCACGGCAGTGAGCCTTTTACCGCTTACAGAAGTCACCATTACCGCTTCCTG
This sequence comes from Bacteroidaceae bacterium, assembly GCA_963596015.1. Taxonomy (GTDB): domain Bacteria; phylum Bacillota; class Clostridia; order Lachnospirales; family Lachnospiraceae; genus CAG-791. The sequence goes on along the minus strand of CAVBJS010000032.1, from coordinate 6,540 downwards.
TCCGAGTTTGGCTTCCAGTCTTTCCCCTGCCTGCAGAGTGTAGAGGAATTTACGGATCCCGGAGACCGCAATATCTTCTCCCGCGTCATGGAGATGCATCAGCGCAACAATGCGGCCAATGGTAAGATCTTAAGCTATATGTCCATGACCTATCTGTATCCCAAGGATTTCGATCAGCTGCTTTTCTGCTCCCAGATCCTGCAGGCAGATGCCATTCGCTATGGTGTAGAACATTTCCGCCGGATCCGGGGCACCTGCATGGGCGTGACGGTATGGCAGCTTAATGACATCTGGCCGGTGGCATCCTGGGCCAGCATCGATTATTACGGCCGCTGGAAAGCATTGCAATATGCCGAGAAGCGTATGTTTGCACCGGTCATGATCTCCTGCGAGGAGCGGGGCGAGATCGACCAGAAGCCTTGTCCCAATACCCAGCCTATGCCCATCGAGATTTCTGCCACACTCCATGTGGCTAACGAAACAGACCAGGTGGTCCGCGGCATTGCCAGATGGCAGCTTTGCGATCCGGAAAGCAATGTACTGAAAGAAGGGGAAGAAGAGATCGATGTGCCGGCTTACGGTGGCACCTGGCTGCCTAAGTTAGACTTTAGTGATCAGGATCAGCTGGATGTGCATTTCTTCTATACTTTTGAAGTAAACGGCGAGATCGTATCCAAAGGCAGCAGCCTTTTCTGCGCGCCCAAGCACTACCGGTTCGCAGATCCCCAGCTGCAGGTAGAGGTGGGAGAGAAAGAAGTGACAGTGACATCCAAAGCCTTTGCCAAGTGGGTAACGGTAGAATCTGCAGACGGCAATCTGCGGCTTTGCGATAATTTCTTCGATATGGAAAAGGGCAGTATCACCCTGCAGATCGAAGGGGAGAAGCCGGCCGGAGAATATCGTGTGAGAAGTGTTTACGATATGGCTTAAAGATATAAAATCCTGTTGACAAGCGGTGATAGACTGTGGTATTCTGCTTTAGTACGAGCGGAAGACGAACTTCCTGAGCTTGTATCGGTACAATCAAGCAGAGTTCCACTCTCACCTGTCGGCAAGGCCAGACAGTGTTTATACCATAACAGAATCTGTCTTATCTGACTTAACTTTAGATCTCGAAAGAAAGCATTTCGGTCAGATATTTGAAAAGACGATCCCTGCCCAGGCAGGAGATGATGTTGCAGTATAAGTGGACACTTTGCGTGTCCACTTTTTTTATACCGGTGAAGAGGATCATCGGTCTTATGGCGGAGGGTATGAAGATTAATAACAACGATTTATTCATTAATGAACAGATCAGAGACAGAGAGGTTCGCGTGATCGGACAGGACGGAGAGCAGCTGGGCGTGATGAGCGCTTTTGATGCACGCAAGCTGGCAGAAGAAGCCGGTCTTGACCTGGTAAAGGTTTCTCCCGGCGCAAAGCCCCCGGTATGCAAGATCCTTGATTACGGCAAGTACAAGTATGAGCAGACCCGTAAGGACAAGGAAGCCAAGAAGAAGCAGAAGACCGTGGAGATCAAAGAGATCCGTCTCTCCCCGAACATTGATACCAACGATCTGAACACCAAGGTAAATGCAGCCCGCAAGTTCTTAGAGCGGGGCGACAGAGTCAAGATCACATTGCGTTTCCGCGGTCGTGAGATGGCACATATGGGTGCCAGCGTCCATATCCTGACGGATTTCGCCGCAGCACTTACGGATGTAGCGGTCGTGGACAAGCAGCCTAAGGTGGAAGGCAGAAGCATGACAATGTTTTTAGCTGAAAAACGGAACTAGACCTGCCAGGGTACGTGAGACAGGAACTTCCCGGACGCAGTTAGAAAATATAGTTGGAAAGTACAGGAGGAAAAAACAATGCCCAGCATGAAGACAAACAGATCGGCCGCAAAGCGTTTCAAAGTGACCGGAAATGGCAAGTTAATGAGATTTAAGGCTAATAAGCGCCACATCTTGACAAAGAAGTCCACCAAGAGAAAGAGAGGCTTAAGACAGCCTGCCGTTGTAGATGCAACGAATGTAAAGAACATGAAGAAGGTTCTTCCTTACATCTAAGCAGAATGAAGATGACTTCGTCGGGAGGCGGAGAACGGAAGAGATCGTACGGAAGGCGTCGTAAGAGGCCAATCTATATGGAGGATAAGAAACAATGGCAAGAATTAAAGGCGGTTTAAATGCCAAGAAGAAGCACAATAGAGTATTAAAGCTGGCTAAGGGTTACAGAGGAGCCAGATCCAAGCAGTACAGAATTGCTAAGCAGTCTGTTATGAGAGCACTGACCAGCGCTTTCGCAGGCAGAAAGCAGAAGAAGAGAGACATGCGCTCCCTTTGGATCACCCGTATCAACGCTGCAGCAAGAATGAACGGCATTTCTTACAGCCAGATGATGCACGGCCTGAAGCTGGCTGATGTAAACATCAACCGTAAGATGTTAGCTGAGCTGGCAGTAAACGATGCTGAGGGCTTCAAGGCTTTAGCAGAGCTTGCTAAGAGCAAGGTTGCATAATAGCAATATGATCATGGAGAAGTCGGGGATGACCCCGGCTTCTTTTTTTGTTACTGCGCAGTCCCCGGATATCCCCGGCCTGGCTGCGGCTCCTGTCGGAGCCGGCCGGGGCTTGGCAGCGACCGGTGCCGGCGTCTGTACGAAAACTTTACTTTTCTTATGGTTGACACCATCAAAAACAGGCAATACAATAGTCGTGGCTGTGGCGGAAAACACATCTTTTGAAGAAAAGAAAGAGAGAAGATGTCCGCCAAAAACAAAGCTCCAAAGGAGGTGGTTTTTATGAAGAGACAATCCAAGCTGTATAGCACCGATAATCCTCTTCCCCGAAGTACCCAGAACATAAAAACCACATATCTGAAAGGAGTTTGCCATGGAAGAAAGAAAGATGGAAAAGGAATTCGAGGTCCTCAGGGAGCTTCTTGACACCAAGCAGTATACCAGACTTCGCCAGACGGCAGCGGAGATGAATACTGCGGATATCGCCGCTTTTATGGATGAGATGGAGGATGAGGATTCCTTAAAGATGTTCCGCATCCTGCCTAAGAGCATGGCGGCTGATGTTTTCGCACAGCTGGAGATGGATGACCAGCAATATATCATTTCCTCCCTGTCCGATAAGGAGGCCTCCTCCGTCATTGATAACCTGATGGCCGATGATGCCACAGACCTGTTGGAGGAGATGCCTGCCAACGTAGTAAAGAAGATCCTTGCCAATGCAAGTCCGGAGACCAGAGCGGATATCAACCATCTGCTGCGTTATCCGGAAGATTCTGCCGGCAGTGTTATGACGGTGGAATTTGTAGACCTGAAAGAAAATATGACCGTAGCAGATGCTATCGAGAGGATCCGGGAGATCGGACTGGATTCCGAGACGGTCAATATCTGTTATGTACTGGACAGCCAGCGGGTTCTGGTGGGAACAGTGGCACTTCGCTATCTTTTGATCAAAGAGCCGGATGCTATCATCGGCGAGATCATGAATGAGAATGTCATCAGCATCAATACCATGACCGACCAGGAAGAAGCTGCCAGGATGTTCCAGAAGTACGACTTTACCGCCATGCCTGTGGTGGACAATGAAAGCCGTCTGGTAGGTATCATCACCATCGATGACGTGGTGGATATCATGGAAGAAGAGACCACAGAGGATATGGAAAAGATGGCCGCTATCCTTCCTACCGATAAGCCCTATCTGAAGGTAAGCGTCTTCGAGACTTATAAAAAGAGAATGCCCTGGCTTCTGGTACTTATGATCTCTGCTACCTTTACAGGCGCCATCATCACCAAATATGAGGATGCTCTGGCTGCCTATGTGGTGTTGACTGCCTATATCCCCATGCTGATGGATACCGGTGGAAACGCAGGCTCCCAGTCAGCAGTATCGGTGATCAGAAGCCTCTCTCTCGGAGAGATCGAGTTCAAAAATACCCTTCGGGTTTTCCTGAAGGAGACCTCTGTGGCATTTTTCTGCGGTATATCCCTGGCGGCGGCTAATTTTATCAAGCTTATGCTCCTTGACCGCATTGGCTTTGAGATGGCTCTGGTGGTTTGTCTGACCATTGTGATCGTCGTTATGATCTCCAAGGTGGTGGGCTGCCTGCTTCCTATCGTTGCGGAAAAGATCGGCTTTGACCCCGCTGTTATGGCAAGTCCCCTGATCACTACCATCGTAGATGCCCTTTCCCTGCTGGTATACTTTGAGATCGCTACTGTGATCCTGCATATCGGTTAAGTGGCCGGAGTTTTGGAATAAGACAATTATTGAATAGGTATAAAAATAGAAGAGACTGCATCGGAAGCAGACAGCATATCGCTGTATTGCCATCCCGATGCAGTCTCTTTCTTGCATTCAAAAAGGACGAGTGATATACTATTATAGTTTTGACTGCAGGATGTTAAGAAATTTTTCTCCCTGAGATATGGAGGTCACAATGATTCAAACGAGAGAGGATATCAGAAACGTTGCCATCATCGCCCACGTCGATCACGGCAAGACAACCCTGGTAGACGGTCTGCTTCGCCAGAGCGGCGTATTCCGTGCCAACCAGGAAGTGGTAGACCGTGTCATGGATTCCAATGCCATCGAGCGTGAGCGCGGCATTACCATTATGAGTAAGAATACAGCCGTTTCCTATAACGGCATTAAGATCAACATCATCGACACCCCCGGCCATGCGGATTTCGGCGGCGAGGTAGAGCGTGTGCTGAAGATGGTAAACGGCGTTATTCTGGTAGTAGACGCTTTTGAAGGCCCTATGCCCCAGACCAAGTTCGTGCTTCGCAAGGCTATGGAGTTGGAGCTTCCCGTCATCGTCTGTATCAATAAGATCGATCGTCCCGGCGCCAGACCGACCCAGGTCATCGATGAGGTATTAGAGCTGTTAATGGATCTGGGTGCTTCTGATGAGCAGTTAGACTGCCCCTTTGTCTTTGCTTCTGCGAAAGCCGGCATCGCTACCATGGATCTGGGCAGCCCGGGAGTCAGCATGAAGCCCCTGTTTGAGACCATCGTGGACTATATTCCGGCACCCACCGGTGATCCGGAAGCAGGCACCCAGATGCTGATCAGCACCATCGACTACAATGAGTATGTAGGACGTATCGGCGTAGGTAAGATCGACAATGGCTCCCTTCGAGTAAACCAGGAAGTGGTCATTGTCAACCACCACGATCCCGATAAGAAAAAGAAGGTAAAGGTCAGCAAGCTCTATGAGTTTGAGGGACTGAATAAGGTAGAAGTGCAGGAAGCAAAGATAGGCTCCATCGTGGCTGTATCCGGTATCGAGGATATCCACATCGGTGATACCCTTTGCGCTCCGGAAAATCCGGTAGCCATCCCCTTCCAGAAGATCTCCGAGCCCACCATCGCCATGACCTTTAATGTCAACGATTCCCCCCTGGCAGGCAAGGAAGGTAAGTTTGTTACCAGCCGTCACCTTCGTGACAGACTTTACAGAGAGTTAAATACAGACGTTTCTCTTCGGGTAGAGGAGACAGAGTCCATGGACGCCTTCAAGGTATCCGGCCGCGGCGAGCTGCATCTGTCTGTTCTGATCGAGACCATGCGCCGTGAAGGATACGAGTTCTCTGTCAGCAAGGCAGAGGTGCTGTACCACAGAGATGAGAATGGCAAGCTCTTAGAGCCTATGGAACTTTGCTACATCGATGTACCGGAAGAATTCTCCGGCAGCGTCATCCAGAAACTGGGCGAGCGTAAAGGTGAGCTGATGAATATGGGTACCGCCAACGGCGGCTATACCCGTCTGGAGTTCAACATTCCTTCCAGAGGACTGATCGGCTACCGCGGTGACTTCATGACCGATACCAAGGGTAACGGTATCATGAATACCATCTTTAACGGCTATGCACCCTATAAGGGAGAGATCAGCTACCGTAAGCAGGGCTCCATCATCGCTTTCGAGACCGGTACAGCCGTAACCTACGGTCTGTTTAATGCCCAGGAGAGAGGTATCCTCTTTATCGGACCCGGTGAGGATGTATATTCCGGTATGATCATCGGCCAGTCCGGTAAGAGTGAGGACGTGGAAGTCAATGTATGCAAGACCAAGCATCTGACCAATACCCGTTCCTCCAGTGCAGACGATGCCCTTCGCCTGGTACCGCCCAAGATCATGAGCTTAGAGCAGGCTATCGAGTTCATCGATACCGATGAGCTGTTAGAGGTAACACCTAAGAGCCTTCGTATCCGCAAGAAGATCTTAGATCCCAGACTTCGTAAGCGCGCAGGCTTCTCCGCAGCAGCCAAGGCCGCTAAGGAAATGCAGTAAGAGTTAGAATATGAAAGCCGGTTTGCAATTTGTTTGCAGGCCGGCTTTTTTTGCCGGTTGCCGTTTAGAAGCCGGGCTGGCGGCAGGGGGCTGAACAGCAACCGGCTAGGCGGCAGGAGTCTGAACTATAACGGTTTTTTACAGTTTATGGTTCGGATCGATAGCAGATGCAAAACGTAATGCACCGGAGCGCGGCAGAATGGCTCGCATCCTTTGCACTGCGCGCCAGTTTTGCATGATCTGCATC
>CAVBJS010000031.1:0-30536 GCA_963596015.1 Bacteroidaceae bacterium | reverse complement strand
CGTGCCCGATACCATCCTGCGGCTTCGATGCAGATCATGCAAAACTGGCGCGCAGCGCAAAGGATGCGAGCCATTCTGCCGCGCCCCGGCGCATTACGTTTGCATTTCGTCATAGTTTTAAGCTATACCCAATCACTGTTTTTATATATTATGCATCCCCCTTTTTCTTCTCTATAATCAAAAACTGTCCGGCAGCGGTGTGCTTGCAAGACTTTTCTTACAGAATTATGCAAATACAAAACTGCTGTCGGACAGGAAATACAGATAAAACTATCCATCGTTAAAAGGCAAAGCTGTGGCAAAAGCTGCGACAGCCAAAAGTCCAGAACCGTTCATCATCTTAAACAACAAAACTTACAGCAGGAGGATCACCCATGGCACAAAATACCCCTTTCCGTTATGACTATGTAGGAAGCTTTCTTCGTCCCCAGGCTTTAAAGAAAGCCCGCGCCGACTATGAAGCAGGTACCATTTCCGCCGATGATCTGAAAAAGGCCGAGGATGAAGCGATCCTGAATCTGGTCTCCAAGCAGAAGGCTGCCGGCTACCACGTCATTACTGACGGAGAATTCCGCCGCGCCACCTGGCACCTGGATTTCATGTGGGGCTTTCAGGGTGTCGGCCACAGCAAGACCCAGACCGGCCTGCCTTTCCACGGCGAGGCTGCCATGATCGACGACACCTACCTGACAGGAAAGGTATCTGTGGACAGCCATCCCTTCGTGGAACATTTCAAATTTATCAAAGCTTTAGAGGACGATACCACCGTTGCCAAGCAGACCATTCCTGCGCCGGCCCAGTTCTTAGAGCAGATGATCATGCCTTTTGCCATGCTCAATACCAGCAAGTATTACACCGATACCGATGAGCTGGTACAGGATATCGCCAATGGCTATAAGAAGGTCATCGCAGACCTCTATGCAGCCGGCTGCCGCAATATCCAGCTGGACGACTGCTCCTGGGGCATGTTGGTAGATCCCAGAGCTACCGCACTTTTCGGCACCGATGCCAAGGGTCTGGAAAAGATCAAGGAGCAACTCCTTACCATCAACAACCTGGCCATCGAGGACAAGCCTACAGATCTGGTCATCAACACCCACGTATGCCGCGGCAACTTCCACTCCACCTATGCCAGCAGCGGTGCCTATGACAGCGTAGCTGCCACCTTGTTCGCAAAGGAAAATGTCAACGCTTACTATCTGGAATATGACGACGAGCGCTCCGGCGGCTTTGCTCCTTTGGCAGAAGTATCCGACGATAAGAAGGTGGTCCTGGGCCTGATCACTACCAAATCCCCGGTCCTGGAGGATAAGGAGACCGTCATCGCCCGCATCCATGATGCCGCTCAGTATCTTCCTCTGGATCGCCTGTGCCTGAGCCCCCAGTGCGGCTTTGCATCCTGCGAGATCGGCAACAAACTCACAGAAGAAGAACAGTGGGCAAAGCTGGCTCTGGTGAAAGAGATCGCAGAGGAAGTCTGGGGAAAGTAAGCCAGATCCTCATCGGCTCTTTGAAGCATAGCTGCGAAACAATAGTGATTAACTTGAAAAAAACCTGATGGCAAGCGAGAATCCGAGATTCTCATCGTCTCTTTACAGCCTAGCTGCGAAGTAATAGTGATCATAATGCAAAAAGCGAAGATTCCTCCGAATCTTCGCTTTTTGCATGTTTTGCCTTACTTCTCTGTAATCTCTCGAAAACTTCTTTGCAATGCACGATGAAAATTTACCAGCTGCCCCTGCTCCATCTTGGTCACAGCCCGGTCGTAGGTCATAAGACCGTTGATCTCCGTCTCTATATCACTGGTCTGGGTATAGATAGCTGCACTCAGTCCCTTTTCCAGATTAGGAAATACATCTCTTTTCAAAGCATCCCCATAAGCCCCGGTCAGTTCCTCTTTGGACCGGCAATACCGATAGCCGAATTTATCCTGACTGTATAAATGCTCCGGCACCGGCCAGGCAAAACCGCCGTACTCCGTCAATGCCACCACGCGGTTTTTCTGCGGTCTGACCTTCAGCCGCCGCCAGTAATTGTGAATACTGTACAGATCACCGCCACCCTGGTCATACCAGCCGCAGGCCTCATTGATAAATCGGGTATCATCCAGCTTTCTGATCACGCTGACAGCTTTCCGGGCATCAAACTGACCCCATCCCTCGTTAAAGGCTGTCCACAGGGCAATGCAGGGAAACCGCCGCAGATGACCTATCATCCCTTTCAGATCCCGGTAATACTGCTCCCGTCCCCCGGCATCCTCTCTGGCATAGGCCTTGTACATCTTAGGCCCATCCCCGATGCCCCTGACCAGACGATCCATCACATTGGGCAGCACCGTGGTAAATTTCATATGATACTTACTGCCGCCGTTGGGCATATCCTGCCACACAAACATACCCAGCTTGTCACAGAGATAATAGAACCGCTCCGGCTCCACCTTGATATGCTTACGGATCGTATTAAAACCCATGGACTTCAGCATCTGAATATCATAAGCCAACGCCTCCTCACAAGGCGCCGTCATCAGACTTTCAGGCCAATATCCCTGATCCAGAACTCCATTGAAAAAATACGGCTTGTTATTGAAAAAGAGACGCCATATTCCTTTTTTATCTTTTTCCACAGAGAACCTGCGCATGGCAAAATAGCCCGTGACACAGTCTTCTTTCCCTGCCTTTGTCTTTACTGCGCTGCAAAGAGATGCCTCCACCTGATAAAGGAAAGGATCCTCCGGACTCCAGGGATGAAAATCCGGCAGCGGGATTCCGGCTGTATAATAAAGCACATCACCTTTTTTCTTTTGCAGATGCGCCGTCGCCTGTGCGATGATCTGTTTCTCTTCTTTCCCACGGTGATAGATCACCAGATCAACCATTTCTGATGCAGCGCTTCTGCCTGCACAGCAAACCTGTACCTCCACTTCCACTGCCGCCTCATCATAAAGAGGCTTTGCCAGAAGCTCCTGCACATAACAGTCCGGCACCTTCTCCATCCAGACACTCTGCCAGATACCGCTCTGAGGTGTGTAGAAAAGCGAAGGAAACTGTCCCTTCCGCTCCAAACGCTGCTTTCCTCTGGCATGAGGACGCTCCTCCGTCCAGTCTGTCACTGCCACCAGAAGATCATGCTCCTCTTTTCCGTCATTCATCAGCTCCGTGATGTCTAAAGTGAAAGGAAGATATCCACCAACATGACTGCCCGCTTCCCTTCCATCCACATAAATCACACACTCCTGATCCACTGCCCCGAAGTGTAACAAAAGCCTTGCTCCCGACTGCAGGGCATTTTCCTTCCTGTCCGCACTATCTTTCCCTATTGCACTATATTCTCCGTTTGTACTGCATTCTCTGTCTGAACTAAATTCTCCGCTTGTACCGTATTTTCTATCTGCATCAGTACTTTTCTCTGCAAACTGCAATCCCTTCGGATTCAGCTTTCTGTGGTAAAGCAGTACCTCTCCGGGCTGCAAAGTCCGATCAACACCGGAAAGGGCCGCTTCCGGCGAGAAAGGCACCAGTATCTTGCCATCCCATTTTGCCTCTCCGTCTCCTGCCAAAAAGCTCAGCAGACTGTTCTCCAATTCCTCTTCTTTCACGATCACATAATCCCAGTATCCGTTCAGATTCCAATAACTGTCTCTGACCATAGAAGGCCTGGGATACTCCTGCAAGACATGTCCGGGATCTATCTCTCTTCCCCATTTTGTATATAAATTCTCCATGATGTTCTCCATTTCTGCACAGCTAAAACCTGATAAGCCATGAGATTTTCTGATTCAAAAAACGCCGTCCTTCCTCAAATTCCATACTTATCCAGATCCACTTTGCCGTTTACCACTGCTATCCCATCGGCTTCCAACAGCTTTGCCTGCACATTTTCTCCCCCAAAAACGAAGGCTTCCGCCAATTCCCCCTTGGCATTCACAACCCGGTAACAGGGAATATGCTCCGGGTCCGGATTATGATGCAACGCATTCCCCACTGCTCGGGACATCCTCGGATTTCCGGCCATCTGTGCCACCCTTTTATATGTGGCCACCTTCCCCCTGGGAATCTTCTTCACCACCTCATAAATGCGCTTTGTGGGACTGTCCGTGATGATATCGTAACTCTCCGCGATCATCTGCTTTACATCCTTCTCCGGAATGCTTCCGTCCAGAATGATCGTATTCCAATGCTCCTTATTCTGATGATATCCCGGAACCACCGCAGCAAAAGCTCCTCGCCAGAAATCCCGCCACTCCGGGCTTACCTTAACATTCAGATGAATACACCCATTTCGCTCATATACCCACAAAAAAGCCTTTTTACTCCCCTGCACCCGCACCAATTGCCAATTGGCATCATGAAACGGAGCCTCCATGTAAGTATCCGGAAATGATAACCCATATTCTATCGCTTCTTCTCTTGTTCGCATAAAAATCTCCATTTCGATCACTGTTCTGCCATTTCTACAATCGGCCAATCAGTTCTTCCTTATGCATCAATTTTGTTATTTTGTTTGACCTTCGTCAATTAAAATCTTATTTTTAATACATAAGAATTCTACAGTCCAACCTGTATACACAGAATTCACAAACAATCACGCAGAACATTGTACGCACTGTCACAATCGTAATGTCCGGGAACGGGGAAGAATGGCTCGCATCCTTTGCGCGGCGTGCCAGTTTTGCCCGGTTTGCTTCGCAGACGAAGGATGGTATCGAGCGTGCTTTCAGAGCACGCTCGATAGGCCCAACATGTCTGAGCATACCCGCATCATGCGGGGATGCGAGTTTGGGCCGGCCATCCGCAGACAAGAAGCAAACTGCGGCAAAACGGCGCGCAGGGCATGGTGCGAGACATCTTCCCCGCTCTCGGACATGGACGGGCAGCCAAGCCACCGCCCGGCGATAACAGCCCATCACACGAACAGCCACAATCCTAATGGCCGGGCAGCCAAACCTCCCGCAGAAAGGAACCCATGAAAATAACCATCATCCACGGTCAATCCCACAACGGCACCACATGCCACACCGCCCGATCACTGGCAGAAAAACTGGGTGGTTGGAGCACTACGGCTGGCGCTGGCTTTTGCACCGTCCCGAAGAAAGCATGTTCCGCAAACAGGTAGTCTGTATCGCCACAGCTGCCGGCGGCGGCCAGAAAAGCACCTGCCGGGATATGGCCGACAGCGCCTCCTTCTGGGGCGCCGCCAGGATCTATAAATACGGCGCCGTGGTCCGGGCCATGAACTGGAACGGTGTGACCCGGGAGACCAGAGAGAAACTGGACCGGGACATGACCGCACTGGCATCCAAAATACAGAAAGATAAGGGAAAGAAAAAGAAGCCCTGTCTGAAAACAAGGCTTCTTTTTCCTGTAATGTCTATGATCGTCAAGAAAAGACCCGACAGTGCGGACTACGCATACTGGAAGTCCAAAGGCTGGCTGGAGGGAAAACGTCCCTGGGCCTAATCCTTACATCTGTTCCTTCTTACGGTTGATAGGAAGAATAGGAACGCAGCAGCTGATACATTTCCTTCTGCTTATCCTTCAGCGGTTTTACCACGATGGTATTGCCGTCTGCCGTCTCCTCAAAGGTGGTCTTGCCGTCATCCGCCACTGTCACGCGGCCCCTTACCGGATCTGCGAAATAAGACGTTGCGGAAGGATCAAGGGCATAAGCCACTGCGATAGGATCCCACCAGTGAGGGCCCACATCTCCGGTCTCCTCGCCTACAGCCCACTTGCTGTAAGTCAGATAGAGAAGAGAAGAAGGCTGATCTGCATAGTCATTTAATACATCCTCTCTGATGCAGTAGAAATCCATGCCTGCCTCCAGGGGGATCAGATACAGATCCTCCGGCCAGGTCTCCAGCACCTTCTTAGCCAGCGGGATATCTCCCAGCACATTATACTCCGCATCCAGATACTCTCCGGGTCTGTCCAGTCTCTCTACCTTCTCAAAGCAGCCTGCCATGAGATAGAGGGCCTTTACCTTCTGCTCTACCAGTTCACGACCGGTCAAAGGAGAGATATCATCAGGCTCGGAATCCAACAGCTCACCCACATTGGTGGCCATGCCTACGCAAATAATGACAGCGCTCTTATCCGGCAGTTTTGCCAGTGTCTCTCTGTATACCTGGCAGCCTGTGGGACGTTCGGAGATATCCACGCCGGTACCTTCCAGAAGCGGTGTGCCGTCGTCATTGGTCTCATCCGCTAATGTATAGTAGGGTGTCAGCTCATAGAGATCTTTTTCTCCCTCTACAAATCCGATCGGTATATTGTCTGCCTTGTAATAATGCATGGCGCAATCCAGGAATTTCTGGCTTCCCTTGTGCTTGGCACTGGATACTACCGCATCGATCTGGCATTCACCCTTTGCCTGCAGGTCGAACAGAGCCTGCATAGCCAGCAGATCATCGGTGCAGTTACCGATATCTGTATCAAAGATGACGTGGGGAATATCATCAGTAGCCGTATTTTCCTCGGCGTCCGTTTCTTCTGCAGTCTCAGCAGCCTCTGCTGCCTCTTCCTTCCCGGCAGTTTCCGCATCAGTTGCTTCCTGCGCTGCTGTCTCCTCGCCGGTACTTTCCTGTACTGTCGCTTCTGCCGTAGTCTCCTCCGACGCGTTCTTCTTAAGATTTGCACTGTAAGCAATATAACCTACGGCAAAGACCACACAGCAGATGAAAAGCACGGTTATGGCTTTCATCGACGGTTTCTTTTTCATGTTATTCTCCTCCCTTGGAAATCATAATTGAATATAAAAAATATAAATATCCTTCAACCCCCTCAGTATATCACAGGATCGTGTAAAAACCGTAACAGGCCGGATCACTGCCTGATCAGCGCTATCATGATCACTGTTCACCCCCGGCCGGACGGCGGAGTCTGTGGGGAGTGCCTGAATGATAACCTATCATGAGATCATGCAGCCGCAGGCAAGCTGCGTCTTCCTTCTACCAGATCCTCACCCGGTCCTCCGGTGCGATATACATGCCATCGCCTTCTTTGATGTCAAAGGTTTTGTAGAACTCCTCAAACTGCGCCACCGTCACATTCACCCGCAGATAGTTTACCGGATGTTCATCGTAGGTAGCCGCATATTCTACTCTATCCGTTGTGCTGTTACTTGCCCAGTTTCTTGCGTAGGAGATGAAGAACTTCTCATAGTCAAAATCCGGATCCTCGGCTGCCAGATGCAACAGGACTGCCACACCGCCCATATCCGCACAGGCCTCCGTCTTGACTAACTCACCATTGCACGTAAGACCGTCCCAGATGGTGATATTGTTATAATACTCCACCAGCTTATCTGTCTTTTCCTTATAGTTCTCCTTATCTTCCTCTGTCCACCAATCCTTGTAATTGCCATCTGCGTCATAATTTGCGCCCATGGCATCAAAAGCGTGGGATATCTCGTGTCCGATCACCGCGCCTACTTTTCCATAGATCTCTTCCTTGGACATGTCATCATTATAAAGGATATCTCCGATCAGGCCCGGCAGTATGTTGATGGAATTATAGGAAAAATCGTAAAAGGCATTCTGCTCGATCGGCACAGTGCTCCATACATCTTTCTCTATCGGGTCATAAAATTCAGACAACCTCTTTCGTGTCTCATACTGTTTTATTTCTATATAGCTGTCAAAATAATTATCCGAAAGCTGCAATGTATCGTAACTGTATTCGCTCCAGTCATCCGGATACATGCAGTTGATGATCATTGTATCCAGTTTCTGAACAGCTTTTTCTTTGGTAGCATCAGAGAGGAAATCCTCTTTCTGCAGCATTTCCTTATAGCCGTCTATGATCTCCTCTATGAGCGCCTTTATAGTCTGCTTATCCTGAGCTGTCACGTATTGCCGGCAATAAAGCCCGGAAAGCGGCCAGGCCAGATCGGAAGTAACATCCTCCACCGCATACTCACTCTCCTGCTTATAACCCGTTATGCCCATTATCTCATTCTGTAAATCCAGTCCGGCATAATACGTCTCTTTATCCAGCAGGTGTATAGCAGAACTGGCTGTATGTGCCAGCAGATAATCCTTTATGATCTCCAGATCGTCCTCCCCAAGGAGCTCATCCAAATGATCAAAGTAATCCATTTTTTCACCCAGACAAACGGCAGGGATCTCCTCAATGCCATAAGAGGCGACCGCCTTCTTCAGCAGGGAAAACCATTGATACTTTTCCAGTTCCTCCGGTGTATAAACCTGACCATAGACTTTATCCTGCACCTCTGTGAGAACATTCTCATCATTGGTATAGCAGTATGCTGTCATGCGCTTTTCGAACTCGATAGCTCCCCGGTAGATCTCATCTGCCTGCTCCTGGGTATAACCGCACTTTGAAAGAACGGTCTCTACCCTCTTCTTACAGTAATCGTAGTACCTCCGGATAGAATCCGACATATTTTCCAGATCGTCATAATCGGCGGTATCCTGCAGGAAATAGTCGGGTGCACCAACGACCAGGATATTTCTGGTGGCATCCCCCGGATCCACCATGGTTCCCCAGCCTAATGGATTGCTGAATTTATAATCCGTACCCGTAATGTACTTCTCCAAATCCTCACCATTCTGCAGATCCTCTATTTCCTGCAGATAGGGCAGTAAGACTTCTCCGCCTGCCGCATCTCTGGCCTCCCAGTCTGTGTGCTGCTGATAATAGGTGCTCACCAGCACCGCATCATGATCGGCATCATCCGGTTCCTGCTTCATGATGTCCAAAAGACGCTTATGCAGGGTATTCGTAAAGGAGGTTATATAGGTGTTGCTGTACTCACCGGACTTGATCTCGTTTTCTTTTACCCACTGGCCATTCTGGGCCAGATCAAAATTATCCTTAAGGCTCACTTCCCCGGCATTCTCTACGTTGCTCTCTATATTAGAGTCGATCCAGGGAGATCCTGTAGTATAATCTGCTTTCGAAGATGCATCTGCAGATGTCCGGGCCTCATCACCTTCCTCCGCCGACACTTCCTGCCGGGCATCCGCCTCTTCTGTCGCAGAACTCTCCTCAGCAGTTTCTGTTTCTGCCTGCCCGGTTTCCTGACTGACCGATGCATTGCTGCATCCATACAGCCCTGTCAGCAGCACTGCTGATAACAACAAGGCTAAAACTCTTTTTTTCATACCTCCTCCTTTTAAGTCGCAATTGATTCCGATATTCTTAGTATATCCCAAATTTCTTAAATATAGTACAATGAGTACAGAAAATCAAGCACAATAGGCGTTACTGTTCAGACAACTCCGACAGGACACGCCACTTGACTGGTGGCCAAGCAGTAACTAATATGCATTTTTCAGATCATGCCATTCCGTAAAGAAAGGAGTGTACAAAATCCATGCACGATTTCGGAAATATCCTGCTGGGCATCCTCATCCCCTTTGCCGGCACCTCCCTGGGAGCCGGCTGTGTTTATTTCTTAAAAAACGGCATTCAGAAAAAAACAGAAAAAGGCCTTCTGGGCTTTGCCTCCGGCGTCATGGTGGCCGCCTCGGTATGGTCCCTGCTGATCCCTTCTATGAATCTGTCCTCCGATCTGGGAAAGCTTTCCTTTTTCCCTGCAGTGGCCGGATTCCTCTGCGGCATCCTCTTCCTGCTTTTTCTGGATCAGCATGTGCCACATCTCCATATCGGCTGTGAGGAGCCGGAGGGTCCCTCCTGTACCTTACAAAAGACCACCATGCTGGTACTTGCCGTAACCCTTCACAATATTCCGGAGGGCATGGCCGTAGGCGTCATGTTTGCAGGTATGCTGACGGAAAACAGCGGCATCACTTTAGCCGGTGCCTTCGCCCTCTCCATCGGCATCGCCATCCAGAATTTCCCGGAGGGTGCCATCATCTCTCTGCCACTTAAGACAGAAGGCATGAACAGCCACCGCGCCTTTCTCTATGGCATGCTCTCCGGTGTGGTAGAACCGGTGGCCGCCCTGCTGACTGTCCTCTTATACCGCTTTATCTCGCCCATTCTTCCCTATCTCCTGGCTTTTGCCGCCGGTGCCATGATGTATGTGGTGGTAGAGGAGCTGATCCCGGAGACTGCTGAAGGCTCCCATTCCAACATCGGTACCATCGGCTTTGCATTTGGCTTTTCTCTGATGATGATGCTGGATGTGGCTTTGGGTTAATACCGAGATTTTCTCTGATGATGATAGCGGATGTAGCTTCTGGATAATAGCGAGATGTGTGTTGAACAGATGCCATTTTTTGTAAATAAAATAGAGTCCACCCGCTTATTACAAATACAGGTGGACTCTATCCATGTTGTGGTAACGCCGCAAGCCCGAAGCTTTGCATTATCTTTCCGTTGCAAACCGAAATTTACCGTAATTACGTACTTTTTTGTCAATGAGAGTTAATATACCGGGAACTTCGTGTGAACGTCTGTATCATCATCAGGCTGAAAAAACCTACCAATGATTACCATCTTTTCGAATACTTTTTGCCAGAATTTAGACATTTTGATATCCTTTCGTAAGTGCTTTGTTTTTTAGAACTCCAGATACTTAAGCAGCCAGCTTAAAAACTTCGTAACATACTCCATTCCGTACTTTTTAACCATTTCCTTTGCGAATAATTTCATTTTGTTTTCTCCTTTTCTTTTATTTTTTGTTTTTCACCTCTGCGGTGATCTGTTTTTGTTTTGATGAGCTAACTATAGCAGTGTGTATGTACCAGAAGCGTAACAGGAAAAAAGAGACAGAAAAAGCCACGAGTTACTGTCTCGTGGCTTTTTCTGTCTGTGATCTGTAGCTTCTTTATGGAATCCTTGTCGTTCTATGTGTGGTCCTTTGATGTATGGTCCTTTGCTGTCGCAGGCGGTCAGCGCGGATCACCTGTTTCCGGCTTTACCATATATTGACCCGGTCCTCCGGGGCGATGTACATGCCGTCTCCCTCCTTGACGTCAAAGGCATCGTAGAATTCCCGGAACTGGGCTACGGTGGTATTTACCCGCAGATAGCACAGAGGATGGGTGTCATAGCTGCCGATATAATAGCAATATTCCGGTGAAGCGTTCTCGGCCCAGCTTTCGGCAAAGGCCTTGAAGAAGGTCTGATAATCAAAATCAGGTTTCTTCTTCGCCAGATGCAGCAATACGGACACGCCGCCCATATCTGCGCAGGCCTCTGTCTTAACCTGCTCGCCGCTGCAGGAGAAGCCGTCCCAGATAGAAATACTGTCATAGTAGGCGACCAGCTTATCTGTCTTTTCCTTGTATTTCGCCTTGTCCTCCACGGTCCACCAGTCTACATAATTTCCGTCTGCGTCGCAGGTAGAACCAGAGGCATCAAAGGCGTGAGAGATTTCATGGCCGATGATAGCCCCCAGCTTGCCGTACGCTTCCTCCTCTGACATTTCACTGTTATAGAAAGTATCTCCCACCAGTCCGGGCAGAATATTGATGGAATTATTCTGCGGATTATAAAAGGCATTTTCTACAATAGGTTCTGCCGTGATCCATTTATCCTTATCGATCGGTTCATAGAAGGCGGAAAACTCCTTTTTGATCTCGTACTCTTCTATTTTTACCATGGACTCGAAATACCCGTCCCCCAGCTCCAGATCTCCATAGTCATACTTGCTCCAGTCATCCGGGTACATGCAGTTGATCCTGAGTTTGTCCAGTTTTTCGATTGCTTTTTCCTTTGTGGACTCTGCGAGGAAATCCTCCTGCTGCAGCATTTCCTTGTAGCCATCCACGATCTCCACTATCATGTCGTAAACAGCCTGCTTATCCTGGGCTGTGACGTACTTATCACAGTAGATCTTGGAAAGAGGCCACGGCAGCACATCGATCACTGTACTTACTGCATAAGCACTTTCTTCCCTGTATCCTGTTGCACCGTTTTGTGCGTTCAGAACATCTATTCCTTTGTAATAACATTCCTTATCCAGCAATCGCATGGCTTCGCTGGCGGTATGTGCCAGAAGGTAGTCCTTGATGATGGTAAGGTTCTCCTGCCCAAGAAGTTCATCTAAATGGTCAAAGTAATCTATTTTGTCACACAGCCACACAGCAGGTATTTCCTCTACCCCCACGGCTGCAGCCGCATCCTTCAGCGTTCCGTACCACCCATACTTCTCTAACTCCTCCGGCGCATAAACCTGTTCGTTTACGGTTTCCTGCACATCGATAAGATATGCCTCTTCACCGGTATAGCACCACTGGGCGCACAGCTTTTCAAACCGGATCGCTCCCTCATAGATCTGGTCTGCTTCCTCTTTGGTATAACCGCACCGGGAAAGGACCGTTTCTACCTTTTCCCGCTCCCCTTCATAGGTCTGTCTGGTACTGTCGGACATCTGCTCTAAATCCGCATAGTCCGCTGTATCATTCAGGAAAAAGGACGGCGTATCAAGCAGCAGAATGTACCGGGTAGAATCACTTGGATCAGCATACATGGACAGATTAAACACATTGGAAAATTGATACTTCGTACTCCCCATAAACGCCGCCAGATCCTCTTTGCTCTGTATCTTCTGGATCTCCTGCAGATAGGGCATCAAGGGTTCTGTACCTGCTGCATCTCTAGCATCCCAGTCCAGGAACTGGGTATAAAGAATGTTCACCAGCTGCGCATTATGGTCCTCTGTATCGGTATCATCCTCTACGATCTCCAGAATACGCTGCCCTAAGGTGACCGAAAAGATACCCGCAAAATCCATATACGGCTCGCCGTCATTAATGGGGTGGCTCTTTACCCATTCTCCGTTGACCGCCAGATCAAAGTGATCCTTATACTCCACCTCACCGGCGCTCTCCACATTGCCGGCTATGTTGGAATTGATCCAGGGACTGCCGGTGGTATAATCAGTGCTGTCTGCGTCGGAAGCCTCTGCCGTATCTGACTGTGCGCTCTCTCCTGCTGCTTCCTCTGTATCGCCTGCTGCCAACGCACCTTCCGATGAAGAAGTCGCCGCCTGCGCATCCGCCACGCCGGTGCTGTCCTGTGTGCCGCAGCCGTATAATCCCATCAGCAACACCGCCGACAACCATAGTACTAAAATCTTTTTTTTCATGTTTACCTCTCTATGCCGCATTGATGACGTTTACAGCATCATTACAGTTCGAACGCCGGTCGGGCGGCAGAACCTTGTCGCCTGGCCGGCGTCCGAACTGTACCATTTACTGCGGTACACTCTCACTATACAGATATGGCTCCATCCGTCTCGCATCCCTTCCGGCGATGGTCATCTCCAGGAAGATGCCCTCCGGCAGATACTTGATACGGTCCGGCGCGTATCGCTCCTGCATTTCATGGAGAAGTGCCCCTTCGGTATAGGGAAGCAGGTAGCTGTGATGCTCCTTTTCCCCCTCCAGAGCCTCCTCGATCCGCGTAAGCAGCAGCGTATACTGCTCCGGATCCCGGGCGGAGAAATAGATATGATCCTGATGGCTCCGGCCGGAGGGCACATGCTCACATCGATCAGTCTTGTTATAAACGATCAGAGTGGGGATATGACCGGCACCGATCTCTTCCAGGGTCTTTCTGGTCACCCGCAGGTGCTCCGGATACTCCGGATCCGAGTAATCCATCACCTCCACCAGAAGATCCGCATAGCAGGCCTCCTCCAAGGTGGAGCGAAAGGCCTCTACCAGGGTATGGGGAAGGTCGGAGATAAAGCCTACCGTATCACTTAAAAGGAAGGGCGCATATCCCGGAAGGTCAATGCGCCGCACCGCCGTATCCAGGGTGGCAAAGAGCATATCCTTCTCCAGCACTCTCTTACCATTTTCCCCCTTCTCTTCCCTTTGCTGCTCCTTTTTGGCCAGCTGGGCATCCTGGGAAAGAATACCGTTGAGCAGGGTAGACTTTCCCGCATTGGTATATCCCACCAGAGAAACCAACGGAAGGCCGCTTTTCTGCCTGCGGCTTCGCTGGGTATCCCGTTCCTTTTCCACTTCCTTCAGCTGTCTTCGGATCTCGGAGATCTCCCGCTCGATATGCCGGCGGTCCAGCTCTAATTTTTCCTCACCGGCACCTTTGTTGGACAGACGGCCGGAACCGCCGCCCTGTCGGCTCAGATTCTTTCGCATACCCGCCAATCTGGGCAGCATATACTGGAGCTGGGCCATCTTCACTTGGAGCCTTGCCTCCCTGGTGCGGGCTCTTGCCACGAAGATCTGCAATATGATGCCGGTCCGGTCCAGTACCTCCGTATCCAGTGCATCCTCCAGGTTTCGCACCTGCATGGGGGTCAGGGTCTCC
Source organism: Bacteroidaceae bacterium (assembly GCA_963596015.1). GTDB lineage: Bacteria > Bacillota > Clostridia > Lachnospirales > Lachnospiraceae > CAG-791. The sequence goes on along the minus strand of CAVBJS010000031.1, from coordinate 16,326 downwards.
TGGAAAATGACGATGTCCGCGTCATCTGCCAGAATGGCCATCTTAAGTTCCTCTACCTTGCCGCTGCCTAAAAGGGTCTTCTGGGTCACAAGGGGTGCGTTCTGAACAACTCTGGAAGTCACTTCCAGGTCACAAGCCTCTGCCAGCTTTTGCAGCTCATCCATGGCCGCCCCATAGCGTTCCGGTGAAAGTGCTGTATTCAGTCCCGCCAGGATGGCTCTTTGTCTTTTTGTATCTTTTTGTAACTCGATCATTCGTCTATTTCCATATCATATCCACAGCATCAGCCTATCTGTCCGACGCAAAAACGGCCGGCCATCCGCGCAGGAAGCATCTATCTGTATTCCTTCATCTGTCTGCGGATCCAATCCGCCCATTGCTCAAACCCTTCTCCTGTCTTGGCGGAGACAAAGATCACCTCTGCCTTTGGATTCAGGCGATGAATCCGCTCTACTACCGCTTCCTTGTCAAAGTCATCAAAGACACACAGGGTGTCACATTTATTGATGAGCACCACGTCACAGATGGTGAACATCAGCGGATACTTAAGAGGCTTGTCGTCCCCTTCCGGCACGGACAGGATCATGGCATTCTTGGTACTGCCGGTATCAAACTCCGCCGGGCACACCAGATTGCCTACATTTTCAAGCACCACGAAATCCAGGTCCCGGGTGCCAAAAGCGTGAAGCCCCTGTCTGGTCATGTCCGCATCCAGATGGCACATACCGCCGGTATGGATCTGGATAGCCCGGACTCCGGTTTTGGAGATGGCATCTGCGTCCACATCGGAGTCGATGTCCGCCTCCATGACGCCGATCTTCATCTCATCCTTCAGCATGGCGATGGTGCGCTTTAAGGTCGTGGTCTTGCCGGCACCGGGGGAGGACATGAGGTTTAATAAAAAGGTGTCCTCCCGGCGCAGCTCTTCCCGCAGCTTCTGTGCGTCTGCATCGTTGTCTGCAAAAATACTTCTCTTTACTTCTATGATCTTAAAATCCTTCTTTTCACTCATTGGATTCCCCATTCTGCTCTCTGTTCCCCAGCAGCTACGCTGCAAATCGTCGGCGAGGATCTTCGATTTTTCCTCGCCGACGGTCATTTTTTCACTGCTCTAACAAACTTCTATTTCCTTGATCTGATGCTCATTGCCCTGCACCAGATAGGTATGCTCGCTGCCGCAGTAGGGACAGATCTTCCCCTGGGGCACCGTGTCATAGGTCTGTCTGCAATCCTCGCAGAAGGTGATGGCGGGAATGGTCTCGATCTCCAGCTGACACCCCTTCATGATCTCACTCTTAGAACATTTCCAGTTCCAGCAGTCTGTGAGATAGGAGGGAATGATGGTGGAGACCTCCCCGATCTGCAGTACCACCTTGTTGACCCGGGCCGCCTTATTTTCCACTGCCACCTCTTCCACGGTTTTGGCTATATGAAATACGATTCCTAATTCATGCATGATCTATTTTTTCTGCGCCTTCTGCTTTTTCAGATACTCCTTGTGCTCTCTCTGGGACTGCTTCTCCGCCTCATTCTTGGGAGCAAAAGCGATCTTGAAGGCACGTTTTACCGCATAGGGACCGATGGCCTTGAGCTTATCCTCTGCCTTGATCATATTGGTCATCTCCGGATGATCCCGGTGAAGGTGGATGGCATCGAATTCGCACTTGGTGGTACAGATGCCGCAGCCGATACATTTATTCTCATCCACCACGGAAGCGCCGCAGCCAAGACATCTGCTCGCTTCTGTGTGCACCTGCTGCTCGGTCAGGGTACCGTGGGCATCCCGGAAGGAGTGAAGTCTGTCTATGGAGGCATTCATGGCAGCTTCCTGCCGGCCTGCCGTATCATAGGTATCGATGCGGATATCCGCTTTATCCAGTTCATGGAAATCCCGGCGGTTTCTGCCGATGGTCATGCTGGTACCGGGATGTACATAGCGGTGGAGTGAGACAGCGGCATTCTTTCCGGCCTCGATGGCATCGATGACAAACTTAGGGCCTGTGTAGACGTCGCCGCCTACGAAGATATCCGGCTGAGCGGTCTGATAGGTCAGGGGATCTGCCACCGGGTAATCGCCATGCCAGAATTCCACCTTTTCCTCTGCCAGGAGATTTCCCCAGTCGATGCCCTGTCCGATGGCAAAGATCACCTGCTCACAGGGCACGGTGATCCTGGTATCTTCCTCATAGACAGGATTAAATCTGCCATCCTTATCCAGAGTGGAGAGACATTTCTTAAAGACAACACCGGTCACCTTGCCTTCCGCATCCTTTAACACTTCGGCAGGACCCCAGCCATTTTCGATGGCGATGCCTTCTTCCAGCGTTTCCTTGATCTCCTCTGCGGAAGCGGGCATGGTCTTTCGGGACTCCAGGCAATACATAGCGGTCTTTGCAGCGCCGAAACGCATAGCGGTCCGGGCACAGTCTACTGCCACATTACCGCCGCCGATCACCACGGTGCTTCCCTGCAGTACTCTGGTCTGATCCTCTGTAGCTTTATGCAAAAATTCCACTGCCGTCTCGATGCCGGCTGCATCGCTGCCGGGAATAGGCGGGATCTTTCCGCCCTGACAGCCGATGGCCACATAGAAAGCGGCAAAGCCCTGCTGCCGCAGCTGCTGCAGGGTCACATCTTTTCCTACTTCCACACTGCAGCGGATCTCTACCCCCAGTGCCCGGAGCACATCGATCTCTGCCTCAATGACATCTTTTTCCAGTTTATAGGAAGGAATACCGTAGGTCATCATGCCGCCGGGGCGTTTATTTTTCTCAAAGATCACCGGCTTATAACCTTTTTCTGCCAGGTAATAAGCACAGGAGAGTCCTGCGGGGCCTGCGCCGATGATGGCGATCTTCTGGTCCCACTGGCTTCTGCAGTTGGAGGCGATCACCACCGGCGGAACGTAGCGGGTCTCGGCCTGCAGATCCTGGGCTGCGATGAATTTCTTAATGTCATCAATGGCCACAGCCTCATCGATGGTGCCTCTGGTACAGGCCGCCTCGCAGCGTCTGTTACAGACTCTTCCGCAGATAGCCGGGAAGGGATTGTCCTTTTTAATGAGCGCCAGCGCCTCTTGGTACTTACCTTCCTTTGCCTTGCGGATATAGCCCTGCACGGAGACATGGGCGGGACAGGCTGCCTTACAGGGCGCTGTGCCGGTCTCGTAGCAGTTGATGCGGTTATTGTCCCGGTAGTCCTCATCATACTTATCCGGTCCCCAGTTCACCTTATCCGGCAGTACATGCTTGGGATATTCCACCTGAGTGCCGTCCTTCTTACATAGCTTTTGACCCAGCTTTACGGCACCGGCAGGACAGTACTCCACACATTTGCCGCAGGCTACGCATTTATCCGTCTCCACCTTGGCGGTGTAAGCGCTTCGGCTCATATTGGGCGTATTAAAAAGCTGGGAAGTGCGTAGGGCATTGCAGATATTCACATTGCAGTTGCAAATACCGAAGATCTTATTTTCCCCGTCTATATTGGTGATCTGATGCACGAAGCCATTGTCCTCCGCCTTCCGGAAGATCTCCATGGCCTCTTCGTAGGTGATGTCATGTCCCTTGCCGGTCTCACGACAATAATCTGCGAAATCGCCCACGCCGATGCACCAGTTTCGCTCATCGTCGCCGCAGCCCTCTCCCAAAGCTTCCCGGCTGACGCGGCAGGAACATTGTCCCACGCCGATGTGGCCTTCGTATTTTTTCAGCCAATAGGAGATGTGCTCTAAGTCAATGGTGGTATTCTCCATCTCGATGGCCTTTTCCACCGGGATGACATGCATGCCTACGCCGGCGCCGCCGGGGGGCACCATCTGGGTCAGACCATCCAGAGGAATAAAGGTCATGCGCTCAAAAAAGCTGGCCACCGCCGGGTGTTCCTTTACCCGCTTATTTCCTTCCGGGCCTTCCTCCATATTGAAAAGCTCCGCAGAGCCGGGCACAAACATGGGCAGGCAGTAGCGTCTGTCCTTCGGTCCCGGTATCGCGCCGTTGTGGTCGTAATTGTTGCCGTAATCATACTCCAGCAGACCGATATAGCACATCTCGTCCAACAGCTTTTGGAAAGCCGGCTTACCCTCTTCCGTAATGCCGTTCTGCTGCCACAGTTCTTCTATCTTATAGTGATGGCGCAGCTCCATCTTCAGCGCTACGTCCGCCATTTCCTCTGTAACGATCTCTGCTAAGCCCCAGTATTCCGGATCCTCCGGCTTAAGGCCCCCGATCTTGTGTGCCACCACATCTGTGATCTTTTTCCCAAGCTGTAATATCTTTTCACTTGGCTCCTTGTCCCCCATATGGGGCGGAATTACCGCTTTACTCATTTCCGGCATTGCTTTTCCCCCTTTTTTGTTTACTATCCCCAATGCATATCGTCTGCCACAGACAGACGTATCTGTCTGTATTGTACTCTATTTGAAGAATTCTGTCTTGTAGTAATCTCCCGGCTTTCAGATGGTGTTCCTGTTCATCTCCCGGCAAAATGGCAGGGCAGCGGAGAGTGTCCGGGTGCAGGAGTCTGCACAGGAACCGGATGCGTGCTTACTGTTACCCCTCTGATACACCCCCTCCTGCATAATAAGCTCATCAAAGAAAACAAACGAAGCGGAAACGTCCTGAAGCGCAGGAGCCGCACACAACATCATCCATGTTAAGAAGGGAGAAAAAAGTGATCTTTTTCATCGTTGAACTCACGATCGCATGTGTTTGCCTGTTAGCTAATATCGGACTGTTGATCTTCGCTTAAGCACCTGTAAACATCATTTCATAAATAGAACCAAAACGGAACCTTCTGAAGCACAGGAACCGCTCACAATATCATCTAAGTTAAGAAAGGAGGAAAAATATGTTCTTTTCCATCGTCGCACTCGTAATTGCTAGTGGATGTCTGATTGGCAACATTACACTGTTAGCTATTTCTTAGACAAAATATCATTTCACAAACAAAATTAAAGCGGAAACCTCCTGAATCACAGGAACCGCACACAATATCACCTACGTTAAGAAAGGAGAATACTATGATCTTAGGTCTCTCTATATTCAGTATTGCACTTGCCGGCCTTGTCACAAATGTAATTTTAGTGGTCAAGAATCACAGTAACTGATCACCGGTATTATTCTAAATACAATTGAATAAATAAAAATTGAGATCCGGCTGCTCCCCATCGAGCAAGCCGGATTTTTGTGATTTTAAATCTTAGTTTTCCTGTAGGTTTTTTAACTTAGCTCTTTTCTTTCCCGCAAAATCATGTATGATGTATAAAAAAGTAACTGTTTAGCATACAATAAGGCGGCCCCGGCCGCACCGGAAGGGAGGCAATCCTTATGGCAGATAAAGAAAAGATCCCCGGAAATGAAACGCAGCAGTATCTGCAGCATGGCAAACTGATCCTGGCTGTTCTGCAGGACGATGATTATGAAGAGACGGTCAGCGTGCTGAATGAGAACGGCTTTTTCGTCACAACCCTCAGCTCCACCGGCGGCTTTCTGAAAAAGAAGAGTACCACCGTTATGATCGGTACCGATGAGGCGCACCTTAAGTCTGTGCTGGACATCCTGAAGTCCACCGCAGGGCACCGCAAAGAGACCATTTACCGCAATCCCTCTCTTTTTACTGCACAGCGCTACCCGGTGGGTATGGCAGCCGTCCCCGTGGAAGAGGATATGGGCGGCGTCACTGTCTTTGTTATGGAACTCTCTCACATTGCGAAATTTTAATCCAAACAATTGCAGATAATTTCATTGTACAAACCATTATGAGCAAAAAACAGATTTTTCAGCTGGCCTTTACCAAGTCCATTCCGGTCATGTGCAGCTATATATTCTTGAGTATCGCCTATGGCCTGATGATGCAGAATGCCGGTCTTGGCTGGTTTTATTCCCTCTTTGCCAGTGCCTTTGTGTATACAGGCGCCTTTCAGTTCGTGCTGATCACTTTTCTTTCCACCGGTGCCTCTATCGCCACGGTACTGCTGACGGCACTATTGATGAACAGCCGGCAGATTTTTTACGCCATTACCTTTCTGCCGGAATTCAGGAAAACCGGAAAACGGCTTCCCTATATGATCCACTCTCTGACGGATGAGACCTTTGCGATCAACTGCACCCTGACACTTACAGGCAAAGAAAAAAGAGATGTTATGTTTATCTTAGCCCTTCTCTGCCAGTCCTACTGGATCGCCGGTTCCGTCATCGGCAGCATTTTGGGGCAGCTCATTCCCTTCGACTTGGAGGGGATCGACTTTTGCATGACGGCCCTGTTCCTGATCATCTTCGTCGATCAGTGGGAAAAGGCCCAGGCTGACCTGAAAGAGAAGCAAGGGACTGCACCCTCGCAGGGAAAAAACAAATGGCAGCTTTTCATCGACCTCCTGAACGCCCATTTCCCGGCATTGCTGGGGCTTTGCCTTGGTCTGGTCTGCCTGTTTCTTTTCGGCGCCAGCCGTTTCATGCTGCCGGCCCTGCTGATCACCTCCGCCATTTTGCTGTTGTGGCAGCAGCGCAAGTCTGCGTAGCGAATAGCTATCTATTCCGATCTGCCGGCCTGCGCTTTTCCTAGGATACAGCCCCTTTAATGATAAAGCGCCTGCACAAAAGGTTGGCTATTATTGAAAGCTCTCCATTGTTGCAAGTCACCTGTAATTAAAGATCAGCTGCTGCACAATTCACCTATCGTTGAAAACCACACAGTATCAAAAGCCATGAATACAACTACAATATCATCTCAATATATCATTATTGTTCTTATTCTCTCCGCACTGTGCACGTATCTGCTGCGGGCGCTGCCCTTTCTGATCTTCCGAGGCGATAAGCCGCTGCCCGGATGGTTAGAGCGGCTTGGCGATCTGTTGCCTACCGCCATTATGGCCGTGCTGGTGATCTACTGTCTGAAGGACGGCATCCTTCATCCCGGCGACACCGGTATCCCCTGCCTCGTGGCCGCGGCCGCTGTTATCCACTCCTACCGTTGGAAGCACAATACCCTGCTCTCCATTGCCGCAGGAACAGCCATCTATATGCTCTTATTAAGGCTCTGATGACCCAAATATGCAGCGAAACACATACTGTGAACATAGATAAAAAAACTTTGCAGAAAAAACTTTACAGAAAAAAACTTTACAGAAAAAAGCTTTACAAAAAAAGCTTTACAAAAAAGCTTTACAAAAAAGCTTTACAAAAAAAATCCCGAGGACTTACATCCTCGGGATTTTCTCGTTCTCTGCAACAGAGAACTTATGATTTCGAAAACAATTCTATTTCTATGAAACGAAGGACAGATTTACCTGTATCTTAAATCTTAAACCTCAAACATCAGATCGCCATAGGTAGGGATCGGCCATACTTCCTTATCAACCAGCATTTCCAGCTCATCGCAAGGAGTACGCAGTGCTTCCATAGCTGCCTTCACGGTATCCTTGTAGTAGAATGCCTGCTCCTTTACATCCTCGATGGCACTTGCGGTCTTCTCTACCTCTTCCAGGTTCAGCAGTGCCTTCTGTGCCTCATCTACCTTGCCGGCTACTCTCTGCAGTCTTGCCAGCTCAGCCTCAGCACTTACGCCTGCATTCTTCAGTGCGATAACGGTATCAGCCAGTGCCTTGTCATACTTCATGCAGGCAGGAATGATCTGCTTGCTGGCCATATCGATCATGGTCAGAGCTTCGATATTGATGGTCTTTGCGTAGGTCTCGTAGATGATCTCTTCTCTGGACTCCAGCTCAGCCTTGGTAAAGATACCGAACTTCTCGAACAGCTTAACAGCCTTGTCGGTGGTCAGAGTGCTTGCTGCCTCGATCATGGACTTGATATTCGGCAGTCCTCTTCTCTCAGCCTCTACTACCCACTCATCGGAATAGCCGTTGCCGTTGAAGATGATCCTCTGGTGCTCGGTCAGATACTCCTTGATCAGATCATGTACAGCCAGATCGAAGTTATCAGCCTTCTCCAGTACATCAGCTGCCTCACAGAATGCCTCTGCAACGATAGCGTTCAGGGTGGTGTTAGGGCTTGCGATGGAATCAGCGGAACCTACCATACGGAACTCGAACTTGTTGCCGGTGAAAGCAAACGGAGAGGTTCTGTTTCTGTCGGTTGCATCCTTCTTCAGATCAGGCAGAGTGGAAACGCCGGTCTTTAATACGCCGCCCTCGATATGACGGTCAGCTGCACCGGTCTCTACCAGCTGCTTCACTACGTCTTCCAGCTGTTCGCCAAGGAATACGGAAATGATAGCCGGCGGTGCCTCGTTAGCACCCAGACGGTGGTCGTTACCTACGTCAGATGCACTCTGGCGAAGCAGATCTGCATGCTTGTCTACAGCCTTCAGGATGCAGGCAAGTACCAGCAGGAACTGGATGTTCTGCTCAGGGGACTCACCGGGCTCTAACAGGTTTACGCCGTTGTCGGTGCCCAGGGACCAGTTGTTGTGCTTACCGGAGCCGTTTACACCGGCGAAAGGCTTCTCATGAAGCAGGCAGCGCAGGCCGTGGTGGTAAGCTACTCTCTTCATAGCCTCCATAACCAGCTGGTTATGATCTACGGCAATGTTAGCGGTCTCATAGATGGGCGCTAACTCGTGCTGTGCAGGAGCTACCTCGTTGTGCTGGGTCTTAGCGGTCACGCCCAGCTTCCACAGCTCCTCGTTCAGATCCTTCATGTAAGCGCCGATACGCTCACGGATAACACCGAAGTAGTGATCTTCCATCTCCTGTCCCTTGGGAGCCGGAGCGCCGAACAGGGTACGGCCGGAATAGATCAGGTCGGGTCTCTTTAAATATTTCTCCTCGTCTACCAGGAAGTACTCCTGCTCGGGACCTACAGATGCTACAACCTTGGTAGCCTCGGTATTACCGAAAAGACGAACGATACGAAGAGCCTGCTCGCTGACTGCTTCCATGGAACGCAGCAGAGGGGTCTTCTTATCCAATGCCTCACCGGTGTAAGAGCAGAATGCGGTAGGAATGCAAAGGGTCACGCCGGTGCCTGTGGTCTTTAAGAAAGCGGGGGAAGTGATATCCCATGCTGTATATCCTCTTGCCTCGAAGGTAGCACGCAGACCGCCGGAGGGGAAGGAAGATGCATCGGGCTCGCCCTTGATCAGTTCCTTACCGGAGAACTCCATCAGCATGTGGCCATTCTCATCGGGATGGGAAATAAAGGAATCATGCTTCTCAGCAGTGATGCCGGTCAGCGGCTGGAACCAATGGGTGTAATGGGTTGCACCCTTCTCTACAGCCCAGTCCTTCATAGCCTTGGCAACTACGTCTGCGTCTGCCAAAGACAGCTCGCCGCCCTGGTCCATGATCTTCTTGACTCTCTTGAAGACGTTCTTGGGCAGTCTCTCTCTCATGGTACCCAGAGTAAAGACGTCTTCGGAAAAGATCTGTTCTACGTTCACTTTTTCGCTCATGCTTTCTCCCTTCTTACGCCGGCTGTGCCGGGATCTGACACCGGCTGCAACTGATGACTTTTTTGCTTCCGCCGGGACTTCTTTGCTGATTTATCAAAAAATGGTGCCCCAAAATCCCTTTTGGAACACCATTGTTCAGCCGTAAGTCGTTATTTTCTTCACTTGGTTTTTAAGATAACGCAGACCATGTGAAAATGCAAGCACATTTTTATCTAAAAAACTTTTGATATAAGTCAGACTTATTGTACAAGTTGTGTAGCCGATATTTTTGTGCCGGTATTGTCAGCTGCCCCCGTTGTTGACGCCAGGGTTCAGCCGCCGGCCGAGTGGCGGATCCTGTGGTCGGTATCCGGGTTTGGGGACGCCTCTCTGCTCCTTTTCGCAGTTGATCATCTGGCACGGTTCGGCATCCGCAGCAAGTCTCCCTCCTCCGGCAGTACTTCTGCCTCCAGGGCTACCCGCAGCTTTTCTTTGGAATGAGGCGCACTTTCCACTGCCTCTCCTTCTTCATTCCAAAGTCCCGTCACCAGTGCCGGCACATCCCGGCCGTCCGGCTTCATGATCTCGATCCGGTCTCCCACGCAGAACTTATTGCGCTGCTCAAAGCACCCACGCCCCTGTTCATCTACTCTGCTTACAATGCCCAGGTAGACGGACTCATTGACATAGGTATTGTTGTCATAGACCATAGAGTCCTCGTTGGGCTTTCCGAAATAAAAGCCGGTGGTAAAACGGCGGTACGTACACTTTTTGATCTCTTCCAGATACCAGGGCATGTTCTCCCGGTAGATCTCTTCTCCCGCCAGGCAGTCGTCGATGGCCTTCCGGTAGGTTCTGGCCACCGTAGCCACATACAGGGCGGTCTTCATTCTTCCCTCTATCTTAAAGCTGTCGATACCGGCATCTATCAGCGCCGGGATGTGCTCGATCATGCAAAGGTCTCTGGAGTTAAAAATAAAGGTGCCCCTTTCATTTTCTTCTATGGGAAGGTACTCTCCCGGTCTGGTCTCCTCCATCACCGCATACTTCCAGCGGCAGGGATGGGTGCAGGCTCCCCGATTGGCATCTCTTCCCGTGAAATAATTGGAAAGAAGGCAACGGCCGGAATAGGAAATGCACATGGCGCCATGGATAAAGGCCTCGATCTCCAGATCCTCCGGTACCTTGCTGCGGATGTCCTTAATCTCATAAAGGCTTAATTCTCTGGCACAGACCACTCGCTTGGCCCCCTGGGCCGCCCAGAAGGAAAAGGTGCCGGCATTGGTGTTATTGGCCTGGGTGGAGATATGGATCTCTGCCTCCGGAAAATTTTCCCTAGCCAGCATGAACATACCGGGATCGGCGACGATCAGGGCGTCCGGTCCAAGCTCCCGCAGTTCCTTAAAATATTCCGCTGCGCCCGCCAGATCCGAATTGTGAGCCAGGATATTGGCAGTGACATGTACCTTCACCCCGTGGGCATGGGCATAGGCAATGCCCTCTGCCATGTCCTCATGGGAAAAATTCTTGGCCTTTGCCCGCAGACCGTAGGCCTCTCCGCCGATATAGACCGCATCTGCCCCGAAATGCACAGCCGTCTTTAATACTTCCAGACTGCTGGCCGGGATCAGCAGCTCGGGTTTTTTATTTCTCATGCCCTTCTCCTTTTCCTGCACGCTTATCTGTCTCTTCTTTACCGCAGACTCTTTATCTTCCGTCTTTGCTGCAGCTTAGCTAGCTTTTCTCTTTTATCTGTTTCGGTCTTTTCTTTTATCTTTTTCCACCATATCTCTTCGGAGAAAAGCATGATCTGCGCTACACCGTGTCGCTCCGATCATTTGTCCCTGCCTATTCTGCAGGCTGTCCCTTTCGCACGCTGATGGCGGCCCCGTCTCCGTTGGAGATCACGATGGTCTGCCACTGGCTGCTGTGGGTCAGTGCATAGAGGTACTCTCGCATCCGCTTGTGAATGGTGCGGTTTCTCCTGGTGACCATGAATTTGGAGGCCAGGATCTCTCCCTCCTGCAGGATATTGTCAGAGAGCATCACCCCGCCCTCGGGCAAGAGGCGCTCTGTCTCCGGCAGAAAGCGGATATACTGTCCCTTAGCCGCATCCATAAAGATGAAGTCGTATTGTTCCTGTAAAGAAGGGAGAATATCGGCCGCGTCTCCTGTCAGAAGCCACAACACCTCTCTGCCCTGTGCATCATGATAGGAGAAACCGTTCTCTGCTTCACAAGGCATTTCCGCCAGTCCGGCCTTCCGGAAATTCTCCCTGGCTTTCCGGATCCGCTCCTGATCCCGCTCAATGGTGGTGATCTCCATCCCCTCTGCCCCGAAGGTATGCATGAATAAAGCAGAAAAACCAACCGCTGTTCCCACTTCGAGAATGCGCATCGGCTTTTTCAGCTGCAGCAGAAACTGCAGCAGACTCTGGGTCTGGGGACGTATGATGGGCACCCCATCCGCCAGGGCCTCTTTTTCTATTTCCCGCAGGAAGGGCGGGTTGGAGACCTGCAGCGATTCAATAAAAGCTGTCAGTCTCTCCTCCCGCTGATCCTGGGCTCTTTCTGTCTCTTCCCGGTTTAAGCTCATGCGTTTTTCCTGCGTCTCGTTCATTATGCATCTCTCTGCATCATGTTCATGAGACTTTTCCTGTACTATGTTCCTACTGCATATTCCGGCGTCACGCTTATTCCCCAGCCTCCGCTGTGTCCTGGGAAGCTGCATCTGTATCACTCTCTGCGGCACTTTCTGCGCTGTCTGCAGATGCAGCATCTTCACTGCTTTCGGAAGTGGTGGCTGACGCGTCAGTGTCTGCCTCGTCTCCGGCACTATCTTCGCTGTAATTCTCAGCCATGATGGCCATCATCTCATCCGGCGTCATCTCCGTGGAGAAGGTATAGGTGCCCGGCATCAGTTCCCCGTGATAAGAGGAAAAATACTCCTGGGCCGCAAAGATGGTATCATCACTGATCAGTCCGTTCTTTTTCAGCAGCTTGCCAATCTCCTTGACGGACATGCCCTGGGTGATCTCCACCGTAACCTCATGGCCCGTTCCTGCCTCATCCACTGCTGTCTGATTAAAGATGCTGTAGCCCGTCTCATAGCCTCGCTTTGCGATGCTGATAAAGAACAGAACGATAATGATGATCACCACATATTTGGCAATGGATCCGATTATATCCAGTACAGATTCTTTCCCATTCATACTCAGGTCTCCAAAATCATCGGCAGAACCATAGGACGCCGCTTGGTCTTCTTCCAGAAGTAATCACCCAGACTGTCTCTGACGGAATTCTTGATCTTATTCCAGTCTGTCACATTATGGGTCAGGCATTCATCGATGGCATCGAAGGCTACCGCTCTGGCATTGTTCATCAGTTCCTCTGCTTCCTTGATGTAAACAAAGCCTCTGGAGGTGATCTCCGGACCGGCCACCAGCTGGTTGGTATAACTGTCCAGCGCAATGCTGACGATGACGATACCGTCCTCTGCCAGATGCTGTCTGTCTCGCAATACCACATTGCCTACATCGCCTACGCCGAGGCCATCCACCAGGATGTCGCCCACCGGCACGCTGCCGGTGACCTTGGCGTTCTTTTTGTTAAGCTCCAGCACATCACCGGACTTAAGGATGAAGATCCTCTCCTTGGGATATCCTAAATCCTTCACGATCCTGGACTGGGCGATCAGATGCTTGTATTCACCATGCACCGGAATAGCATACTTAGGCTGCACCAGGGTATAGATCAGTTTGATCTCCTCCTGGCAGGGGTGACCGGATACGTGTACATCCTGGAACACCACATTGGCTCCCTTCATCAACAGCTGGTTGATGACATTGGTAACCGCCTTTTCGTTGCCGGGGATCGGATGGGAGGAAAAGATGACTGTATCGCCAGGGGTAATGGAAATCTTCCGGTGCGTGCCGTCTGCCATACGGCTTAAGGCTGCCATACTCTCTCCCTGACTGCCGGTGGTGATGATGACTGTCTTATCCGGCGCATAGTTTTTCAGCTGGTCGACTTCAATCAGCGTATTCTCCGGCACGTTCAGACAGCCCAGCTTGGAAGCCGTCTCGATGATATTCACCATGCTGCGGCCTTCCACCACTACTTTTCTGCCGTATTTATATGCCGTATTGATGATCTGCTGCACACGGTCCACGTTGGAAGCGAAGGTAGCGATCAGGATCCTGGTACTCTTGTGCTCCTGGAAAAGGGCATCGATGGTCTTACCAACTGTCCGCTCCGAAGCCGTATAGCCGGGGCGCTCCGCATTGGTGGAGTCACACATCAGCGCCAATACGCCCTTTCTGCCCAGCTCTGCAAAACGCTGCAGATCGATGGCATCGCCGTATACCGGGGTGTAATCCACCTTGAAATCACCGGTATGCACCACCGTGCCTGCGGGAGAAGTGATGGCCAGCGCTGCCGCATCCACGATACTGTGATTGGTCTTGATAAATTCCACCCGGAACTTGCCCAGTGTCACAGTCTGCCCGAATTTCACCACCTTGCGACGGGTGGTACCCAGGAGCTGGTGCTCTTTTAACTTATTCTCAATGATGCCCATGGTCAGGCGAGTCGCATAGACCGGCACATTGACCTTCCGCAGTACATAGGGCAGAGCGCCGATGTGGTCCTCGTGACCGTGGGTGATAACAAAGCCTTTTACCTTATCGATATTGTTCTGCAGGTAGGTAGTATCCGGGATAACCATATCCACGCCGAACATCTCATCCTCCGGGAAAGCCAGTCCGCAGTCTACTACTACAATACTGTCCTCATACTCAAAAGCTGTGATATTCATACCGATCTGCTCTAATCCGCCTAAAGGAATGATCTTTAACTTACTGCTCTTCTCTTCTCCTTCTTCCTTCTTGGCTGAGCCATTCTGTCTGTTATTCTGACGGGGATGCTTCTTTTTGCCGGCGGTTGTGCTTTCCGCTGCGGCTGTCTGCTGCAGCTGTACGTCTTTTTCCTCTTTGTTGTTTTTCCTCAAACTCATTCTCCTTTGTGTTGTCTGTTTCAGGTCAACACGCAGTCATTTACAGACACACAAAAAGATTCCCTGCTTCTCTTTTTATTCTTGCACTTCGCTCCATCCAAAGCTCCTGCCATGATCTTCATGCTTCATTTCTTATCATGGGTCTTAGGAGCTCTTTATGACTATATGCGCGCAACAAATAAAAAGGAGCCCAACAGAGTTCTGCTTCCGTGCTTTAACCGCCGTGCTTCCTGTTTGTTCTTGTTTTTTTGTTCTTTTTTCTTTAGCTATTCTTGTTTCTTAATTGTTTTGTTTCTTAATTGTTTTTGTTTCTTAGTTATTTTTCGTTTCTTAGTTGTTTTCTTTTGTTTCTTCTTTGCTTTCTGCAGGTCCTTGTGCTCTGCTTGCTTTCTGCAACCTGTTTTCTGTAACCACTTGCTCAACAAAACAGATAAAGACCTGACAAATATTTAAATTTTATAACTGTTTCGTCCAAATCTCGATCTTCCGGCAGAAAACTTCCATTTGGCGAACCAGTTTTAATAAAACCAGGCCTTATGCCTGATTACTATTCCTATTCATTACGATCTGCTCTCCGAAATGGCCCCAGATCAGTATAGTATCCATAAAAAAAGCATCACAAAAAGCTGTCCTGCGGGATTTTGTGATATCCTGCCGCAGCGGACTGCTTTTCTCATTCCCACGGAAGCCCGTTTTTCTGCACTTCCCCGGTTTCTCTATTCTTCCTCGTCATCCTCGATCAAAATGCCAAGCTCTTCCAGGGTATCCTTGAAAAGCACCAGCACAGAATCGATCTCTGTGTCGTCCTCTACGATATCATAGAGGCTCTCTTTGCCCTGGGTCTGGTCATTTTCGCGCAGGATCATGGCTTCGCCGTCTCCGTCCTCGCTGTCTGTAACCAGCAGATAGGTATGGCCCTGCAGCTTTGCCTGATCCAAAATGTACAATTCTGCCGCCTCTTCACCCTCGGCGGCGGTAAAAATCAGCTTTTCCATACTTTTTCCAATTCTTCTCTGTGACTCTCCATGTACTCCTGAAGGATCACATTGGCTGCGATCATATCCACATAGGTCTTGCGATCCTGATAGCGGATGCCCATTCTGTCCATGATCTCATCGGCCTCTACGGTAGAAAGGCGCTCATCTGAAAAGACCACCGGCAGACCGGTGCGGCGCTCTATGTGCTCCGCAAATTCTCTGGTCTTCTCTGCCCGCTCGCCCTCTGTGTCATTCATATTAAGGGGCAGTCCCATGACGATGAGTCTGACATCATTCTCCTCGATCAATGTCTCTATCCTGGTCAGGGTCTGTCTGATCTTTGTCTCCCGCTCCCGGCGTATGATCTCCTTGGGCTGCGCCGTCATCAGCAATTCATCGCTGAGGGCAACCCCCACTGTCCTGGAGCCGTAATCCAATCCCATGATTCTCATAAATATTGCAATGTCCTACTCTGCCCAGTGATTATTCCGGATGTAATCCCGCAGGATCTCCTCTACCAGCTCATCCCGTTCCACCTTCATGATCAGGCTGCGGGCGCCCATGTAATTGGTGATATAGGTAGGATCTCCGGACATGATATAACCCACGATCTGATTCACCGGATCATAGCCCTTTGTGGAAAGTGCCTCGAAGACTACAGACAGTACCTTTTTGACACCGGATTCCTGTTCTGTCTCTACCTTAAAATATTGTGTGCTGTCTAAATCTCTCTGATTTTCCATGAATCTGTATACCTCTGTCTTTACTCTGTCTCCCGACACCCCACGCCCTAATGGCAATTATAGTCTATGATAAACCATTTTAGGGGGCGATTCAATCCCGCTTTTTTATTTGGCCGGCAGGTTTTAGCGTTGCCCGGTGCATTAGGTCTTGCGTTCTGCTATGGATCCGAACACCCGTAAATTATAAAAAAAATCGTTATAGT